>CAJYIX010000010.1 GCA_913775315.1 uncultured Sphingomonas sp.
GCCGTGTCGCCACCCGCTACGATCGGTGCCCAAACGCCTTCTTCTCCGCCGTCGCCCTCGCTGCCACCATCATCTTCTGGCTGTGATCAACGAGTCCTGACCCTAGGGCTCGGCAGTGATCAAATGACCCATTACCGGACGTTCGAGAGCCTTCGCACGCAATCCGAATCCGGTCGTTCGTTCATCGACACCGGTCTCTGGCTCGATTGGCAGCTATGGGCAGGGCGCGGTTAGGCGAGATGGACAAGACGCCGCTAGTCCGCCGCAGCGCTCTGGATCAGACCGTCGAGGCTGCTACCATCGAGGCCAAGCTCCTTCATCAAGCCATCAATCATGGGGGCCTGCGCGCGATAGCGGAGCGCGGCACTGACCGCCGAGTTGGCCAGGTTCCCTTCGCCGCCGACGACCCCGCCATCCGCTCTGTCCACTCGGCCGCCGGTCAGCCCGTCGACCTGAACAATCTTGATGCTGTCGATGGCCTCGAGTGGCTTCGACGCCTCGCGCACCAGGTCGGGCAGCACTTTCAGGAGGGCAAGCTTGGTCTGCAGCGACACCTGTTCGTCGGAAAGAAGGTTGGCCGCCTCGTTCACCGCGCGCTGACCGGCCGCTTCGACTTCGAAGCGAACGCGCGACGCATCGGCGCGGAGCTTCTCGGCTTCGGCCTCTCCCTCGGCCGCCGCCCGAAGCGCCTGAGCGCGATCGGCCGCCGCAGCGGCTTCGGCCTCCGCCTGCACCCGCAGGGCGATCGCGGCGCGCTCGGCCTCACGCGCGGCGTCGATCAGTTCGATGCGCTTCGTGCGTTCGGCGATTTCGGTCTCGCGCGCAGTCGCGACCTTTTCCTCGGCGGCGACGGCCTCGGCCCTTGCGCTGTCGGCCTGCGCCTTCGCCTGGCTCTCCTCACGGCTTTTGTTCTGCACCGCGATCTGCTGCTCCTGGCGTGCAATCGCGAGCGCCTGTTCCTGGGCTATACGGGCCTGTTGGATGGCGCGATCGGCTTCGATCTGTGCAGCGCCGGTCTGTTGCTTGGCAAGGATGCGCGCCTGCTCGGCCTCTCGTTCGCGTTCGGTCTGCTGACGCGAGATTTCGCTCGCCTGTTCTGCTCGGCGAACCTCGAGCTCGCGCTCCTGCTCGAGCCGGGCAAATTCGGCATCGCGGGCGATGGTGAAGGACAGCCGAGACGCCTCGAGATTTTTCGCCTCGATCTGCACGCGCGTATCCTGCTCGATATCGTTGCGTGCCTTCTTACGAAGCTCGATCTGCTCGGTGAGCTTGGTCAGGCCCTCGGCATCGAAGGCGTTATTAGCGTTGAAATGCTCGATCGACGTCTGGTCGAGCCCGGTCAGCGATACGCTTTCGAGCTCGAGGCCATTCATGGCGAGATCGGCAGAGGACACCTGCTGCACCTTCTGTACGAACTCGCTGCGCTGCTCGTGAAGCTGGTTCATCGTCATGCCGGCCGCGACGGATCTGAGGGCGTCGACGAACTTGCCCTCCACCAGTTCTTTAAGCGCTTCGGGATGCATTGTGCGCTGTCCGAGCGTCTGCGCGGCCGTCGCCAGTGCCTCCCGATCGGGTCGGACGCGGACGTAGAACTCGGCGCGAACGTCGATGCGCAGACGATCGAGCGTGATCAGGGCGTCCCCGTTGCGCCGCTCTACCGCCAATCGGACCGTGTTCATGTTGACCGGCATCGTTTCGTGGAGAACTGGCAGGACCAGCGCCCCGCCGTTCATCACCACCTTCTCGCCACCGAAGCCCGTACGAACGAACGCGATCTCCTTTGAAGCCCGCTTGTAGAGACGCGCGGTCACGATGCCGATGATGATCAGCGCCAGAAGCGGGATACCCGCATAGATCAGCACGGCGCCGACGCCGGCGGGGACGATGTCGGTCATATTTCCATCCAGTTGGTGTGTCGAGGAGAGGCATGAAGAATAGCGCGAAAGCTCGCCCCCTCACGGCGGACGATGAGCACGGTGTCACCCGTTTCAAAGGTTGCGGCAGGATCGTTCGGCTCGACGAGAACGTAATGGGCCTGGCCATGCGGATCGACGATGCGAACCCGCGCGGGATTGCCGATGGTCGCCCGCCCGACGATGACGGTGCCGGCGCGACCGATCAGATCCTCGATGTCGAGCGCGGTCGTCTCGTCGTGCGGCATCAGCCGCCCGAGCAATCGCCCCAGAGCAGCCATGGCCGGCATTGACGCAAGCGCGGCGGCCGGAATTGCGATCCACCCCGGCAACGGGTCTCCCAACGAAGCGCTGGCGATTTGCTGACCCGCAAGCCCGATCACGCCGAAGCTCGCGAGAAAGGCGACAAGGAGGATGAGGAGCGGCACGCGCCCGAACCCCAGCCAGTCGAGCCAGCCACCGTCGATATCGATATCGACGCTGCTCGCGCCGAGGCCCAGTGCCTCGATCGCGCCGATCGCCAGCATCAGCACCAGCGCGGCGGTAAAGACCAATGATCCCGGCGCGACCAACAAATTCAGCACTTTGCCCCCCGTCGCTAGCTTAGCGGCCCTTCGGAGGGCGGCAAGCGAAACACGCACGATTCTACGCTTATCGACCGGCGAGATCGATTTGCGCATTCTGCACGTGAAAAGAAGGCATGACCCAGTTTCGGTCATCCATCTGCGGATAGGCGCTGCCGAGTGGCGGACATTCATTCATGCAGTGCCTACTCAGGACGCATCGGCATATCCCGATCGGAATTGACAGGCTTAACCAATCGGCTAAATCCGATGCATGGAGACGACTGACGCATTAGCGGCGCTCGCCGCGCTCTCCCATCCAACTCGGCTGGATGCGTTTCGGCTGCTCGTGCGGCATTCGCCGGACGGTCTACCGACCGGCGCGCTCGTCGAAGCAAGCGGCCTGACGCAGAGCACCTTCTCGACCCATCTTGCCGTGCTGGCGAGAGCCGGCCTCGTTTCGGCGGAGAAGCGTGGGCGGCAGCAGGTCCAGCACGCTCGCCTCGACACCCTGCGACAGCTTATGACCTTCCTCGCCAAGGATTGCTGCGAGGGCCGGGCAGAGCTGTGCGAGCCGCTGATCGCCGATCTGGCCTGCTGCTGAGGAAGCCGACATGCCGACCGACATCATTATCTATCACAACCCCGTTTGCGGGACGTCGCGCAACACGCTGGCGATGATCCGCAATGCCGGGATCGAGCCGCACGTCGTCGAGTACCTCAAGACGCCCCCCTCACGCACGCTGCTGATCGAACTGATCGAGCGGGCGGGCCTGACACCGCGCGCACTGCTGCGCGAGAAGGGCACGCCCTATGCCGAACTTGGCCTGGGCGATGAGAGACTGTCGGACGATACGCTGCTCGACGCGATGATGGCGCACCCAATCCTCATCAACCGGCCGTTGGTCGTGTCGCCGCTCGGGGTGCGCCTGTGTCGCCCGTCGGAGGCGGTGCTCGACATCCTGCCCGAGCCGCAGCGCGCGGCGTTCGCGAAGGAAGACGGCGAGCAGGTGGTCGACGCCGCCGGACAGCGGGTGCGCTGATGGCAACGCTGGCAAGCGAGGCTCAGCGGCCCGGCATCGGCACGTTCGAACGGTATCTGTCGGTCTGGGTAGCGCTCTGCATCGTCGCGGGGATCGGGCTCGGCCATCTCCTGCCCGGCGCGTTCGCGGCGATTGCCGCGGCAGAGGTCGCGCGGGTCAACCTCGTCGTTGCCGGCCTCATCTGGTTGATGATCGTGCCGATGCTGCTCAAGATCGACTTCGGCTCGCTCGGGTCGGTGCGCCAGCACTGGAAGGGCGTCGGCGTCACGCTGTTCGTCAACTGGGCAGTGAAGCCGTTTTCGATGGCGGCGCTCGGCACTTTCTTCCTCGGCTGGCTGTTCGCGCCATTGCTGCCCGCCGGCGAGATCCCCTCCTACATCGCCGGGCTGATCCTGCTCGCGGCGGCGCCGTGCACGGCGATGGTCTTCGTCTGGTCGAACCTGTGCGACGGGGAGCCGACCTATACGCTCAGCCAGGTCGCGCTGAATGACGTGCTGATGGTGTTCCTGTTCGCACCGCTGGTCGGGCTGCTGCTCGGCGTGGCATCGGTGACCGTGCCGTGGGACACGCTGCTGCTGTCGGTCGCGCTCTACATTGTCGTGCCGGTGATCGCGGCGCAGGTCGTCCGGCGGGTATTGCTCGCATCGGGCGGGCAGGCGGCGCTCGACCGGCTGCTGGCGACGCTTGGCCCGTTGTCGCTGGTCGCGCTGCTCGCGACGCTCGTGCTGCTGTTCGGCTTCCAGGGCGAACAGATCCTCGCCCAGCCCGCCGTCATCGCACTGATCGCGGTGCCAATCCTCATCCAGGTCTATCTGAACGCCGGCATCGCCTATTGGCTGTCGAAGCGGCTCGGCGTCGCCTGGTGTGTCGCGGCGCCTGCCGCCCTGATCGGCGCGTCGAACTTCTTCGAGCTGGCGGTGGCTGCCGCGATCAGCCTGTTTGGCCTGAAAAGTGGTGCCGCGCTGGCCACTGTCGTCGGCGTGCTGGTCGAAGTGCCGGTGATGCTCAGCGTCGTCGCGATCGTGAAGCGGACGCGCGGATGGTACGAGGGGGCAAGCGCATGAGCCGCCTGCGCACGCTCACCGACGCCGATCGTCTGCCGGCGCTCGATCCCGCCTTCGTCATCCGGCGCCCCGCCGCGGGGCTGGGCGACGACCGACCGCCGCCGCGCATCCTCCTCCTCTATGGCTCGCTGCGGGAGCGATCCTTCTCGCGCCTCGCGGTCGAGGAGGCGGCCCGGCTGCTGCAACTGTTCGGCGCGGAGACGCGCATCTTCGACCCACGCGACCTACCGCTGCCCGATCAGGTGCCCGGCGACGACCACCCCGCCGTGCACGAGCTTCGCGAACATGCGCTCTGGTCTGAGGGGATGGTTTGGTGCAGCCCCGAACGACACGGCCAGATCACCGGCATCATGAAGGCGCAGATCGACCATCTGCCTCTCGAGATGAAGGGTATGCGCCCGACCCAAGGCCGCACGCTTGCTGTCATGCAGGTGTCGGGCGGCTCGCAGTCGTTCAATGCCGTCAACACGCTCCGCCTGCTGGGCCGCTGGATGCGGATGTTCACGATCCCCAATCAGTCGTCGGTCGCGATGGCCTACAAAGAGTTCGACGAGGCCGGTCGCATGAAGCCTTCCGCCTATTACGATCGGATCGTCGATGTGATGGAGGAGCTGGTGCGCGTCACCGTCCTGCTACGTCCGCATGCGGCGCAACTGGTCGACCGGTACTCCGAACGGAAGTCTGTCGGGATCGCCCAAGCAGCTGAGGACCACGCGGCCATCGCTATCAACATCGAATCGGCTGCCAAGCCGTGACGCCGCTGCCGGGTTGACCCGCGACCTGACATTCAGCGGTCATTTCGCGCAACCTAACTTCGGACATCCATTCATGTCCGCCAAAGGCTTGATCAGCGATAGCGGAAATGGCGAGAAGCGGGACTTTGCTGCCGTTCGATGCGACATGTCGGAAGGCAGCTCCTGCCGGAAACGAACATCCGACAGTTATTTGACCGGGATCGTAGAACGACGCGAGCTGGGCCGATTGGGGCTAGATCATCGAGCAGCTCGCCGCGATATCAACGCGCTCCGCGAGTTGGGCGGGACTTGGGGCGGCGCCCCGGTCGAGACGATCGAAGATCCGGTGCTATTGCATCGAGCAGCGCGTGCAATCGGGGGCGGTCCGAAGCTTTGGGGGCATATCTTCAGCGAGCTGCTCGGCGGCAACATCGCCTACGGCATTTCCCAAGATGCCAGCGCCCGCATTTCCATCCCGGGTTGCGACGCGATCGGACTCCGTTCGCTTGAGCTCACCGATGCAGGATCGAGCCTCGAGGCTCGCATTTCCCAGCGGGATGCCGTCGAAATCCTGAATCTTCCGCTAAAGCACGCGAACCTTCTCGTCGCCGACGAACCCCTAAGTGGGGGATTCCGATTTTGCGCCGACCGAATTCAGCAGTTGGCCAGAACCCGGATCACGCTTGCGGAGATGAGCGCTCGAACCGGCATTCACGGGACGTGATTGGAAAGGCAGCTCGAAAAGGACGGCTGTCCCCGCTACGATAATTTGGGCTGGCGGCGATCCGAGGCGCTCGCACACATCGCGCACTACTGATCAGAAGATTTAACGCCGGCCTTGCGGGCTATCGCACAAGCGCATGCCCCAGGTTCGCTTAAGTAGCAAAACCGAACCCCTTAAGGGTCCACGTCAGAGAAATGGTGCTGCCGGTGAGGATTGAACTCACGACCTCAGCCTTACCAAGGATGCGCTCTACCACTGAGCTACGGCAGCACCGGGTCCGTCCCGTGGGGCGGATCAGGGCCGCGCCTATGAGTGGGCCCCGGATGATTGTCAACCCGCGTGTCTTCGATCTATCGAGATGAAATGGAACGCGATGACGATCGAGCGGCGCGGTTGGCCGAGGCCCTTCGCGCCAATTTGCGCCGCCGAAAGGCGCAGGCGAGGGAACAGACGGCGCCACCGGCCGAACCGGCGACGCCGCCCGCGCCCGACAAGGCTTAGTTGCCGTTGACCAGCGCGTTCTTCTGCGCGTCGGTCAGCTCATGCGCATCGACGTCCGAATCGTCGATCGCGTCGGCGCGATCCTCGGCATTTTCCTTGATCTGATCGACCTCGGCCTCGCTCGCGCCGTTCATCGCGGCGGCTTCGGCCTGCGCCTCGCCCTGCTGCTTCGCACGGTCGGCGAGCGCGTCGTCGCCATTGCCACCGCAGGCGGCCAGCGGCGCGGCGGCGAGGACGAGGAGGGCGGGGGTCAGGAAACGCTTCATCTGTCTATCTCCGATTCGGGACCGAAACGGCCCGGGCGGGCGCTCAACACGCCGACCGGGCCGCGGTTCCGTCAGACGCCGGCTTCGACCGCCTTCGACCGCTCGGCAAAGCTCTTGCGCAGCTTCTTGAGCTTGGGCGGGATGACCGCAAGGCAATAGGGATTGCGCTGCCCCTCGCCGTCCCAATAGCCCTGGTGATAATCCTCGGCCGGATACCAGCGGTCGGCATGCTCGATCGTGGTGACGATCGGGTTCGGCCACTCACCGGCATTCCGCTCGATCGCCGCGCGTGCTTCGGCCTCCTGTTCGGGCGAGTGGGGGAAGATCGCCGAGCGATACTGGGTCCCCACGTCGTTGCCCTGGCGGTTGAGCGTCGTCGGGTCGTGCGTCGCGAAGAAGATGTCGAGCAGGTCGCCATAGCTGACCTGGTCGGCATCGAAGGTCACCCGGATCGCTTCGGCATGGCCGGTCGTGCCGCTGCATACCGCCTTGTAGGTCGGGTTCTCGGTCTCGCCGCCGATATAGACGCTCTCGACTCCGGTGACGCCGATCACGTCGTTGAACACCGCCTCGGTGCACCAGAAACACCCACCGGCGAGCGTCGCCACTTCCTCACGCATGTCTTTCGTCTCCTGAATGACCCCAAAGATAGGTTGGCCGTGGCGCGATCCAAAGGGGGCGGGTAAGGCGGGCGGGACGAAAGCGGGCGGGGACGGGCGCGATGCGTGACGGTTGCGTGATGGTGACGGGCGGGGCGGGCTATATCGGCAGCCACGCGGTGCTGGCGCTGCTCGATGCGGGCTGGCGTGTGGTGGTTATCGACAACCTCGTCACCGGGTTCGACTGGGCGGTGGACGCGCGCGCGACGCTGGTCGTCGGTGACATTCGCGATGCTGCCAAGGTCCGGGCCGCGATCGCCGAGCATGGCGTGACCGCGATCATGCATTTCGCCGGATCGGTGGTAGTGCCCGAATCGGTCGAGAATCCGCTCAAATACTATGCGAACAACACCGCCGCCTCGCGCGATCTGATCGAAAGCGCGGTGGCGGGGGGCGTCCGGCATTTCATCTTCAGCTCGACCGCCGCGACCTATGGCATCCCCGACAAGGTGCCGGTGCGCGAGGATGCGGCGAAGGCGCCGATCAACCCCTATGGGATGTCGAAGCTGATGACCGAGGCGATGCTCGCCGACGTCGCCGCCGCGCATCCGTTCAATTATGCGGCGCTGCGCTATTTCAACGTGGCGGGCGCCGATCCCAAGGGACGCAGCGGCCAGTCGACCGCGGGCGCCACCCACCTCATCAAGGTGGCGGTGGAGGCAGCGACCGGCAAGCGCGGCCATGTCTCCGTCTTCGGGGCCGATTTCGCGACGCCCGACGGGACCGGGGTGCGCGACTATATCCATGTCAGCGACCTCGCCGCCGCGCATGTCGACGCGCTCGACCTGCTGATCGCCGAGCCAGACCAGAGCCGGACGTTCAACGTCGGCTATGGCCGCGGCTATTCGGTGCTGGAGGTGCTGAACGCGGTCGATCGCGTCACCAACGTCGCGATCGAGCGGCGGCTGGAGGGGCGGCGCGCGGGCGATCCCGACGCGCTGGTCGCCGACAATGTCGCGATCCTGTCGGCGCTGCCGTGGCGGCCGCGGCACGACGACCTTGACGGCATCGTCCGCGATGCGCTGGCGTGGGAGCGCAAGCTCGCCGAGCGGGGGTAGAAAACACGCCGCCCGCCCATGCCCGAGGGAACGAGGGCAAGGGCGGGCGGCGGCCCCCTTTTAGATCTGGAAGCGGAGCGTCGCGCGGATGTCGCGCCCGGCGAGCGGCGCGAAATCCTTGAGGAAACTGGCGTGGCGGCGCGCCTCGACGTCAAACAGGTTGTTCGCCGACAGCGTCAGGCTGGTCGCGTTGCCGCGGCCGAACGGCTTGAACGCGAGCGAGGCGTTGACCATCGTGTAGTCGTTGGTCGGCAGCTCGAAATCGGTCACGCGGTCCTGCTCGAACACATGCTCGACTTCGACCCGGCCGTTGAACTGGTCGCCATTCGCCTCGATTCCGCCGAGCATGCGCAGCGGCGGGATGCGCGGCGCCGGGCCGACGCCGGTGATCGTCGTGCGGACATAGTCGGCGAGGCCATCGATGCTCAGCTTGGTCGTGCCGAAGGTGGCGAGGTCGGCCTTGGCCTCCGCCTCGAACCCCCAGACGCGGGCATCGGCCTGCGCGTACTGGAAGACCGGCAGGTCGTCGATGATCTCGCCGGTCGGCGACTGGTAGATATAGTCGTTGAACCAGTTGTAATAGCCGGCCAGCGCGAAGCTGACGCCCGGTGCCGAGCCGCGCAGCGTCGCCTCGAGTCCCCAGCTCTTTTCCTTGGCAAAGGTCGGGTCGCCGATCTCGTAGGACTGGGTGCCCGCGTGCGGACCGTTGGCGAACAGTTCCTCGGCGGCGGGCGCACGCTCGCTGCGCGAGCCGTTGAGGCCGATGCGGATGCCGTCAGCCAGCTGATAGCTGGCGCCGAGCGAACCGGAGATCGCATCGAAGCTCCGCTCGTAGCGCGGCGTGCCGATCTGCGCGTCGGCCTGTGCGGTCAGGCTGGTCTGCTCGTAGCGGGCGCCGCCTTCTACACGGAAGGGCCCCATGTCGAGGCTCTGGAGCGTGAAAACGCCGTACTGCTCGGTCGTGTTGCGCGGCACGAACTTCTCTTCGCCCTGCACGTCGAAGTCGCGGATGAACATCTGCATGCCCGACGCGCCCTTCCAGCCGCCCTTCGCGCGCTGGACGAGCTCGAGCCGCCCCTCATAGCCCTGGTTGAAGAAGCTGGTGCCGATCTCGCCGGTGTCCTCGATCTCGTCATGGCGATAATCGGCGGCGGCAAGGCGGACGCGAATCTTGTCGAGGAAACCCTCGGTCTCGACCTCGCCGCGAATGTCGAAGCGCGTCTGCTTGAGGGCGAGCCGCACCTGCTCGGCCTCGCCCTGGGTGGTCTCGTCGTAGCCGATGCGCGCGGGCACGCCGTAGATGCTGTCGTAGTGGCTGACGGAGAAGCCCAGGTGCCCGCGATCGGTCACCACCGACAGGCCGCCGGCGACTTCCCACGTTTCCGACGCGGTGTTGGGGATGCGGCCGCGCAGCGTCGCGTTCTCGCGCACCGCCGGATCGGCGCTGGAGGCAGCGAGGGCGCGCAGTTCGGGGCTGAGCAGATAGCCGCCGGTGCGCAGGTCGTCGGTCTTCAGATAACTGCCGTCGAGATGGGCGACCAGCTTGCCCGCGATCGGCACGTCGATCTCGCCGGCGACCGACCGCTCCTTGGCGGCGGTGCCGTAATTGCCGATCACGTCGAGGTGGACGGCTTCTTCGGGCAAGCGGCGCGGGATGCGGTTGTCGATGACGTTGACGACGCCGCCGATCGCCGACGACCCGAACAGGAGGGCGGAGGGGCCGCGCAGCACCTCGATCCGGTCGGCGGTCAGCGGGTTGATGACCGGCGCGTGATCGACCGAGGTGGTCGAGGCGTCGACCGAGCCGATGCCGTCGATCAGCACGCGCACGCGGTCGCCCGAAAAGCCGCGCAGGATCGGCCGCGACGCGCTGGGGCCGAAGGACGAGGCGCTGACGCCCGGCTGACGCGCCAGCGTGTCGCCGATCGACGGGCGCAGGTCGCGGGTCAGCGCCTGGCCGGTCAGCACCGACGTGCCCGACAGGATGTCGCCCTGCGTCTGCTCATAAGGCGCGGTGACGATGATGTCGGCGCGATCCTCCGAATGGTCGCCGCGCTGTGCTTCGGCGGGCGCGGGGGTGTCGGCGGCGGGCGCCGGCTTTCCCTCGGCGAAGGCCGGCGCGGCGACGAGCATGGTGGAGGCGAGCAGCAGGGGACGAAGCAACATCGGCACGATTCCGGTACGCTTGGAGAAAGACGCGCCTGTGTACCGCGATGTTATAAAGTCACAAGAGGCTTTTCGACGATGCTACACGCAATGCGACGAACGCACCCCGACGGGATGTGCGAAGCGGCATCGGCGATGTGGAAAAAATGGCGCACCCGGAACGATTCGAACGTCCGACCCTCAGATTCGTAGTCTGATGCTCTATCCAGCTGAGCTACGGGTGCGCGGTAGGAGGGGGCCTCTAAACGGCGTTTGCGGACCGCGCAACCCCGTTGCGTGCAAAAAAATGCGCGGATAGGCGTTGAGGGGTGATGCGATCCGCCCTTGCCCTGTCCGCCCTTGCTCTCCTTGCCGCGTGCGCCAGCCGGGGGGACGACGGCTATCCCTCGCTGCTGCCGCGGCCGATCGAGAAGCGGGGCTTCGCCGATCCGACGCCGAAGCCCGAGCCGGTCGCGACCCCCGATGCGGCACTCGACGCTCAGGTGGCGAAAGCCAAGGCGTCGCTCGCGAAGGCTGGCGCGGCCTTTGCCGACAAGGCGGGGGACGCCGAGCGGCTGGCCGCGCGGGCAAAGGGTGCGTCGGCGGGCAGCGAGCCGTGGATCGCTGCGCAGGTGGCACTCGCCGAACTCGACACGCTGCGCAGCGGCACCGCGGGCGCACTCGCCGATGTCGAGAAGCTGGCGATCGACCGCGCAGCCGAGGGCAAGCCGCCTTATCCCTCGCTCGAGACGCTGCTCGCCGACGCACGCGCCCAGAACCAGCGCGAGGTCGAGCGGATCAACCGGATCGAAGGATCGATGCCGCGCGGTTAATCGCCGCGCCGCCGGTAATTGTCCTGATGCAGTTGGCGCAGGCGCTCGGCGGCGGCCTCCCACGGGCCGGCGACCGGCGTGTCGGGCGATACCTGCTCGATCGGGGTCGGCCGCACGGGTGACGGCTCCGCCCCCGCTTCGGCCAGCCAGCCGGCGAGCTGGCCCGCGGAACTGGCATAGACGATGCGGCCGAGCCCGACCCAGCCATGTGCGGCGGCGCACATCGGGCAATGCTCGGTCGAGGTGTAGAGCGTCGCCGAGCGGCGTGCGGCGTCGTCGAGGTTGTGCGCAGCCCAGCGCGCGAGCGTAAATTCGGGATGCCGCGTCGGATCGACGCTGACCGCGCGGTTGCGATCCTCGGCAAGCACGTTGCCCTCGGCATCGACGAGTAGCGATCCGAACGGATGGTCGCCCGCCGCGTCGGCTTCGACGGCGAGTTCGATCGCGCGTTCGAGGAAGGGGTGGTCGGCGGGGGTGATGTCGGTCATCCGGCGCCAACCGCTGGCGGCGCCGGACGATCCATCATCGATGGCTCACGCGTCCTTCGCGAGCCATTCCTCGAGCCACTTGATCGTATAGTCGCCCGACTGGAACTCGGGGTCGTCGAGCAGCGCCTGGTGTAGCGGGATCGTCGTCTTGACCCCCTCGACCACGAACTCCTCCAGCGCACGGCGCAGGCGCATCAGGCACCCCTCGCGCGTGCGGCCATAGACGATCAGCTTGGCGATCATCGAATCATAGTAAGGCGGGATGCGGTAGCCGGCGTACAGCCCGCTATCGACGCGCACATGCATGCCGCCCGGCGCATGGAAGTAAGTGACCTTGCCGGGCGAGGGGGCGAAGGTGCGCGCATCCTCGGCATTGATGCGACATTCGATCGCGTGGCCGGTGAAGCGGATATCCTCCTGTTTCACCGACAGGCCATGACCTTCGGCGACGCGGATCTGTTCGCGGACCAGGTCGACGCCGGTAATCATCTCGGTCACCGGATGCTCGACCTGAAGCCGGGTGTTCATCTCGATGAAGTAGAACTCGCCGTTTTCCCACAGGAACTCGATCGTGCCGGCACCGCGATAGCCCATGTCGGCCATTGCCTTGGCGACGATGCCGCCCATCCGCGCGCGATCCTCCGCGCCGAGGACGGGCGAGGGCGCTTCCTCCAGCACTTTCTGGTGACGGCGCTGAAGCGAGCAGTCGCGCTCGCCCAAGTGGACGGCATTACCCTCGCCGTCGCCGAACACCTGGAACTCGATGTGGCGCGGATTGCCGAGATACTTCTCGATATAAACGGTGGCGTCGCCGAACGCGGCCTTCGCCTCGCTGCCCGCCTGCTGCATCAGCGTTTCGAGCTGGTCGGGGGCGTTGCACACCTTCATCCCGCGCCCGCCGCCGCCGCTCGCGGCCTTGATGATGACCGGATAGCCGATCCGCTCGGCGATCGCCTTGGCCTCGGCGATGTCACTGACCGCGCCGTCGGAGCCGGGGACGAGCGGCAGGCCGAGCGCGCCGGCGGTGCGCTTGGCCTCCACCTTGTCGCCCATCACGCGGATATGCTCGGGCTTCGGCCCCACGAACAGGATGTTGTGAAGCTCGACGATCTCGGCGAATTTGGCGTTCTCGCTGAGGAAGCCGTAACCCGGATGGATCGCGTCGGCGCCGGAGATTTCGGCGGCCGAGATGATGTTCGGGATGTTGAGATAGCTCTCGCCCGCGGGCGGCGGGCCGATACAGATCGCCTCGTCGGCGAGGCGCACGTGCATCGCGTCGGCATCCGCGGTCGAGTGCACCGCCACCGTCTTGATGCCCATTTCGTGGCAAGCGCGGTGGATGCGCAGCGCGATCTCGCCGCGGTTGGCGATCAGGAGCTTCTTGATCTGCGGCATCTTACGCGACGACGATCAGCGGCTGGTCGAACTCGACGGGCTGGCCGTTCTCGACCAGCACCTGGGTCACCGTGCCGGCGGCCGGCGCGACGATCGGGTTCATGACCTTCATCGCCTCGATGATGAGGAGCGTGTCGCCGGCGGCGACGGTCTGGCCCACCGCGGCGAACGGCTTGGCGCCCGGCTCGGCCGCGAGATAGGCGGTGCCGACCATCGGCGACTTGACCGCATTGACCGCGATCGCCGGGGCCGACGCGCCGGCTTCGGCAGCGGCGGGCGCGGCAGCAACCGGCTGCGGCGCGTGCGCGATCGTCGGGGCATAGGCGGGGGCGGCGTGCATCATCGGCGCGACCGTGACTTCGCGCGCGACGCGGACCCGGCGCTCGCCGTCCTCGACCTCGATCTCGGTCAACTGCGTCTCGTCGAGCACGCCGGCCAGCTGACGGACCAGCTCGATATCGACGCGCATGTGGCGTTTGCCTTCGCTCTCTTCTGACATGCGACTGTTGCTTCCCAATAAAAGTGCGGCCCTTTAGGCCAGCCGTGCGGCGGCTTCAAGCGCGAGGACGTAGCTCTGCGCGCCGAAGCCCGCGATGGTGCCATGCGCGGCCATTCCCACATAGCTCTTGTGGCGAAAGGCCTCGCGCTTGTGCGGGTTGGACAAATGGACCTCGATCACCGGCGTTCGGATCGCCTTGATCGCGTCGAGCAGCGCGACCGACGTGTGAGTAAAGGCAGCGGCATTGAGGAGGACGGCGCGCGCCCCCTCCGCCTGCGCCTCGTGCAGCCAGTCGACGAGGTGGCCTTCGTGGTTCGACTGGCGGACCTCGACTTCCAGCCCCAACTCGCGCGCCCGATCCTCGAGCATCCCGGCAATGTCGTCGAGCGTGTCGGCGCCGTAGATATCCGGCTCGCGCGTGCCGAGCAGGTTGAGGTTCGGCCCGTTGAGAACGTACACGAGATCGGCCATCGGCGCTTCCGGTTGCGGGCGCGGCGGACGGCGCCTAGATCGAGCGCCTTCCATACCCGCACCATCGGTCCGAAGTCGAGCGATGGTTAAGGCGGCCAACGACATCGAAGGACGGCGATGCACAGCGACGGCACCATCTCGATCCGCGTGAACGGCGAGCACAAGCGCGTGAAGGACGGCCTGACGCTGGCTGACCTCGCGAGCGAGCTCGGCCTCGTCCCCGAAAAGGTGGCGGTCGAGCGGAACATGGAAGTCGTGCCGCGCTCGACGCTGGGCCAGGTGCGCGTCGAGGACGGCGATGAGCTGGAGATCGTGCACTTCGTCGGCGGCGGCGACCATGCCGCGGCGGTCGATGCCGACACCTGGACCGTCGCGGGCCGGACGTTCCGCTCGCGGCTGATCGTCGGCACCGGCAAGTACAAGGACTTCGCGCAGAACGCCGCCGCGGTCGAGGCGTCGGGGGCGGAGATCGTCACCGTGGCGGTCCGCCGCGTGAACGTGAGCGACCCGAATGCGCCGATGCTCACCGACTTCATCGACCCCAAGCGCGTCACCTATCTGCCCAACACCGCCGGTTGCTTCGACGCCGACAGCGCGATCCGCACGCTCCGGCTGGCGCGCGAGGCCGGCGGCTGGGACCTCGTCAAGCTCGAGGTGCTGGGCGAGGCGCGGACGCTCTATCCCAACATGCGCGAGACGCTGAAGGCGACCGAGGTCCTGGTGCGCGAGGGGTTCAAGCCGATGGTCTACTGCACCGACGATCCGATCGCGGCGAAGCAACTGGAGGAGGCGGGGGCGGTCGCGATCATGCCGCTCGGCGCGCCGATCGGCTCGGGCCTGGGCATCCAGAACGAGGTGACGATCCGCCTGATCGTCGAGGGCGCGGGCGTGCCGGTGCTGGTTGACGCCGGCGTGGGGCAGGCGTCGGACGCGGCGCGGGCGATGGAGCTCGGCTGCGACGGCGTGCTCATGAACACCGCGATCGCCGAGGCGAAGGACCCGATCCTGATGGCCGCGGCGATGAAGGCGTCGGTGGAAGCCGGGCGCATGGGCTATCGCGCCGGTCGCATGGCCAAGCGCCGCTATGCCGATCCGTCAAGCCCGCTGGCCGGTTTGATCTAGGTTGGAACCGGCGACTAGTTGATCCGTTTTACATGACGAACGGCGCAAATGGCGCCGTGGTATCGTGTAAGGAGAATTTCGATGGGCGAGCTGGTCGACAAGATCAAGGGCAAGGTCAACGAAGCTATCGGCGACGTGAAGCAGAAGTCGGACAACCCCGAGACCCGCGCTGAGGGTCAGGCACAGGAAGCCAAGGGCAAGGCCCAGCAGGCTGGCGGCGCGATCAAGGGCGCGCTGGGCGACAAGGTCTGATCGACCTGACGCTTTGACTTGAGCCAAGCGGCCGCTCGTCTTTGGACGGGCGGCCGTTTTGCTATGGGCGGTGTCGGGTGCCTCAGCCTTCGGCTTTCAGGATTTCGGCCAAGCGCGCGGGTTGCTCGACATGGACGAAGTGCCCCGCATCGGGGACGGTCACGATCCTGCCGCCGGCCGCCCGGACTGCGGCGAGTTCGGCGGGGCTCGTCACATGGTCGCCCGCGCCGCGGACAAGCAGCAGCGGCCCCTTCCATTGCGCGACCGCACCCAGCATCGGCTTGTACGTCGAGGGTTCGTCGAGGATCGCGCGCCCTTGCGCCTGTCCCTGTTCCCAGCGCGCGTCGGGCAGCCCGGCGGTGGCGGCGAGGCGCGAGAACATGTCGCGGTTCTGTGGCTGCACGACATACAGCTCCTGCCGCCGCAACCCGAGCGCGCCGATTGCCCGCTCCATGTCGCCGAGAAACCGCGTATCGACCGGGGTGGCGGGATCAGCAAGGCGCATGGCGGTCACGGCGGCATCGAAATCGACGCCGTTGAGCAGTTGCGCGGCGCTGGCGCACAGCCAGCGAAACGAACTCGGCACGTCGATCGCAGGCGATTCGAGGATCAGCCGCTCGACCCGGTCCGGATGCGCCAGCGCGTAGCGAAGCGCATAGGTGCCGCCGAAACTGTGGCCGAGGATCCGCCAGCGCTCGATCCCCAGCTTCATGCGGATCACTTCGAAATCGGCGATCAGGTCGTCGATCGTGACCTTTGCGTCCCCGGGCAGCGGGTCGGAGCGCAGCACCCCGCGCTGGTCGACGCTGATGAGGCGGAACGCGTCGCCGAGCGCAGGCTTCATGTAACGCTCGAAATCGAGCGCGCCGATGCCGGGGCCGCCATGGATGTAGAGGAGCGGCGGCGCGGTGCGCGGGCCGCTGTCGTCCACCCACAGGCGATGCGAGCCGACCTGCATCAGCGCGCCGCTGATCCCTGCTGCCCGCGCCGGCAGCGCCGCGATTGCCGCCCCGGCGGCAAGGCCCGTCACGAACGTTCGGCGCTCCATCGCAAGTCTCCCGTCAGCGTTTGCGCAACGCCTCGATCGTCGTGGCGAAGTTGATGACTTCGATATCGGTCCGGATGTGGAGCAGGCGGACGCCGCTGCCCGCCTTTGCGCGGTCGAGCGCCGCGGCGAAATCCTCGGTCCGGTCGATCGTCTCGGCGGTGGCGCCGTAAGCGCGGGCGAGCGCGGCGAAGTCGGGGTTGGACAGGCGCGTCGCCGACACGCGGCCGGGAAACTCGCGCTCCTGATGCATGCGGATCGTGCCGTAGCCGCTGTTGTCGACGACGAGGACGATCAGGTTCACGCCGTGCTGGACCGCGGTCGCCAGTTCCTGTCCGTTCATCAGGAAGTCGCCGTCGCCCGCGATCGCCGCCACGGTGCGACCCGGATAGCGCAGCGCCGCGGCGATCGCGGCCGGCGTGCCGTATCCCATCGCCCCGGCGGTCGGGGCGAGCTGGCTGCACGGCCCCGAATAGCGCCAGTAGCGATGCCACCAGCCCGAGAAATTGCCCGCGCCATTGCAGATCATCGTGTCGGCGGGCAGCGCCTCCCGCATCACCTTCACGCACGGGCCGAGGTCCATCGGCACGCCGTCGCGGGGCTTGGGATCGGACCAGTCGAGCCATTCGGCATGCGCCGCCGTTCCGCTGTCGAAATGCGGCAGGTCGCCGAGCGCATCGAGCGCCCGCGCGAAGCTGCGCATGTCGGCACAGATGGGCAGATCGGTGCGATAGACGCGGTTCAATTCTGTCGGGTCGGGGTGGACGTGGACGAGCGTCTGCCCCGGATGCTCGGGCGTGACGAGCGTATAGCCGTCGGTCGTCGCCTCCCCCAGCCGCGCGCCGACGACGATCAGGAGGTCGGCTTCCTTGATCCGCTTGGGGAGCAGCGGGCAGGGGCCGTAGCCGAGATTGCCGGCATAGACGGGCATGTCGTTGGAGACCGAATCCTGCTGGCGGAACGCGGCGGCGACGGGCAGGCCGATGCGGGTGGCGGCGCTGGCGAACGCGGTGGCGGTGCCGTCGCACCAGCCCGCACCGCCGACGATCGCCACCGGCCGCTCCGCCCCGCGGATGAGCTCGGCGAGGCGGTCCATGGCGGCGGGGTCGGGTGCCTGACGCAGCTTCTCGACCCGCGCGCGATCCCCCACCTCGACTTCATCGAGCAGCATGTCCTCGGGGAGCGCGAGTACGACCGGGCCGGGGCGGCCGTTCATC
The DNA here is from genome assembly GCA_913775315.1 of uncultured Sphingomonas sp. Lineage (GTDB taxonomy): Bacteria > Pseudomonadota > Alphaproteobacteria > Sphingomonadales > Sphingomonadaceae > Sphingomonas. The sequence continues at coordinate 17,993 of CAJYIX010000010.1, forward strand.
GCGGTGGCATAGGCGCGCGCAACATATTCGGGGATGCGCGATGCGTCGTCGATGCGGGCGGCCCATTTGGCGATCGGCGCGAACATCGCCTCGAAATCGATTTCTTGAAACGCCTCCCGGTGGCGCGTGCCGCGGTCGATGTCGCCGATGAACAGGATCATCGGCAGCGAGTCCTGCATCGCCACATGCACGCCGATCGAGGCATTGGTCGCCCCCGGCCCGCGCGTGACGAAGGCGATGCCCGGCCGCCCGGTCATCTTGCCGTCGGCCGACGCCATGAAGGTCACGCCGCCTTCCTGCCGGCATGTCACCACGTCGATCGCGGGCACGTCGACCAGCGCGTCAAGCACCGCGAGGAAGCTCTCGCCCGGCACCTGGAACAGTCGGTCGCAGCCCTGCGCCACCAGATTGTCGACAAGAATGCGGCCGCCGGTACGAAGGGTCACGAACGTCTCTCCCGATACTTTTGCGGCGGGTGTAACGGCGTTCGCCGGGCGGCGCTATGCCTCCGCCGCGATGCCGTGCGCCTCGACCGCACCGAGCAACGCCGTTAGTGCCGCGCGCTCTTCCTCGGCGATATCGGGGCGCCAGATCTCGAACAGCAGCACCACGCGGTCGCCGGTGCCGCGATTCCAGGCTTCATGCTCGAAACTGTCGTCGAAGATCAGGAGCTCGCCCTCCCGCCACTCGCGCGTGTCGGCACCCACGCGTATCCCGCAGCCATCGGGCACGATCAGCGGCAGGTGGCAGATGAGGCGCGTGTTGAAGACGCCGTGATGCGGGCGGATATGCGTGCCGGGCTTGAGGCGGGAAAAAAGCGCCATCGGCGACCGCGTGCCGATCGCCGGCTGCGGCGCTTGCGCCAGAGCGGCCATCGTGGCGGGGCAGCGCGCGGCGTGAACCGGGTGGGGCTGGCCCCCCTCGAACAGGTGGACCGCGCCCCATGCGGGGTCGTCGAGCAGATGGTTGGCGGGCGGCGGCTGGTCGGGGATCGAGCGAACATAGGGGGCGAACGCCTCGTCCCCCGCCAGCAGCGCCAGCAGTTCCTCGCGGATATTGGCGGTCGCCGCCTCGACCGCCGGCACCCAGTCGAACGCGGCCCGCTCGAAGAAGGCGCGCTGGGCGAGGCCGGGATAATAGAACATCGACGGCTGCTGGAGGTACAGCTCGCGCCGGCCGAGCAGCAGCTCGATCGCCTCCCCGACGCGCGGGGGAAGGTCGCCGCCGTCGAGCCCCGCACCGTCAATCGCCGCTGCGAGCGTGGCGGCGAACCGTTCGCCTGCGCCCGCGACGAACGTGCGCGCGTCGGCGATGGCGGCGTCGAAGCTGGCCGGCGGCGGGCTGTGATCGGCGACCGCGAGCGCGGTGGCATAGAAGCGGACCGCCGCGCGATCGTCGCCGGTCCGCCGTTCGAGCGCGGCGCGCGCCAGCAGCGCGGACAGGTGCCGCGGCGCGCGGCGCAGCGCTTCGGCAAGGGCCGCCCGCTCGCCATTTACATCGCCCCGCCGCTGCTCGATCCCGGCCAGCAAGACGCACGGATCCGCCTCGCCCGGCGCGGCCGCCATCAGCCGCACGAGCATCGCCCGCGCCCGGTCGAAGTCGCCCGCGCGGGCGAGATTGAGGGCGGCGGGCAGCGAATCGATGGCCATGATCGAAGTTAGGCATGCCGCGCGGTGGCCCGCAATCTTCGGCGATTGCGCGCGCCGTTTCTCCTTTGTAGTCAGCCGCCAAATGCTCGGCCGACAGGCGAGCCCGGAGAAGGATCAGCCCATGCAGAAGCTCTACCCCGATGCCGCCGCCGCGCTCGAAGGCTTGCTGCACGACGGGATGACGATCTGCGCGGGCGGCTTCGGCCTGTGCGGGATCCCGGAACGGCTGATCGACGCGATCCGCGCGTCGGGGGTCCGCGACTTGACGATCGCCAGCAACAATGCGGGCATCGACAATGAGGGCCTCGGCAAGCTCCTTCGCACGCGCCAGGTGAAGAAGATGATCTCGTCCTATGTGGGCGAGAACAAGGAGTTCGAGCGCCAATATCTGGCCGGAGAGCTCGAGGTCGAGTTCTGTCCGCAGGGGACGCTCGCCGAACGCTGCCGTGCGGGCGGGGCGGGCATCCCCGGTTTCTATACGAAGACCGGCGTCGGCACGAAGGTGGCCGAGGGCAAGGAGACGAAGGTCTTCGATGGGGAGGAATATATCCTCGAGCGCGGCATTCGCGCCGACCTGTCGATCATCAAGGGCTGGAAGGCGGACGAGATGGGCAACCTCATTTTCCGCAAGACCGCGCGGAACTTCAACCAGCCGATGGCGACCGCGGCGAACATCTGCGTTGCCGAGGTCGAGGAAGTGGTGCCCGTCGGCAGCCTCGACCCCGACGCGATCCACCTGCCTGGGATCTATGTGAAGCGGATGATCGTCGGCGCGCCGTACGACAAGAAGATCGAGTTTCGCACCGTGCGCGAGCGGGCGACGGCGTGATCCGGGGGCTAATGCTGGGCGGCGCGGCGCTGGCGCTGTCGGGTTGTGCGGCGACCCCGCCGCCGGCGGCGACCGCTGCGGCGCCGACGCAGCCGGGGCGGCAGTATCGCTGGCAGCTCGGCTCGGGCGAGGCGGCGGTGCTGTCGCGGCAGGCGCATATGGCGATGGCCGCGTTCGCAGCCGCGCATGCGAAGGGGCCGGCGTCTAGCGTCGTGCTCGCCGCCGGATCGACCCCGGCCGATCCCGTCTTCGCCGGCTGCGGCAACCGCCCGCGCGCGGTGGTCTACGACATCGACGAGACGGTGCTGCTCAACACCGGCGCGAACTACGACAGCGCGGTGCGCGGTGACCCGCCGTTCGACCCCGCGCGCTGGGCGGCGTGGGAGCGGGACGGCGCGAACGCGGTCGAGCCGGTGCCCGGCGTGGTCGAGGCGATCGCCGCGATCCGCGCGGCGGGCGTGACCGTCGTCTTCAATTCCAACCGCGACCGCTCGGCCGCGGCCCCCACCGCCGCAGCGCTCGCCTCGGTCGGGATCGACAATGCGGTGCCGGGCGAGACCTTGTACCTGAAGGGCGATGTCGCGCCGGGATCGGCCAAGGACCCGCGCCGCGCCGCGATCGACACGAAATATTGCGTGATCGCGATGGCGGGCGACAATCTCGGCGACTTCGCCGATGCGTTCAACGACAAGGCGTTGTCGACGCCCGCGCGCCGCGCGCTCGCCCAGAACGCCCGGATCAGTCCGCTCTGGGGCAATGGCTGGTTCCTCATTCCCAACGCGCTCTACGGCGGATGGGAAGGCGGGACCTTCGACGATCTGTTTCCCGCCGACAAGCGCTGGACGCCAAAGGAGAAGTAAGATGCCCTGGACACGCGACGACATGGCGGCGCGCGCGGCGCGCGAGCTGCGCGACGGCTTCTACGTCAATCTCGGCATCGGCATCCCGACACTGGTGGCGAACCATATCCCAGAGGGCGTGACCGTGACGCTCCAGTCGGAGAACGGGATGCTCGGCATCGGGCCGTTTCCCTATGCCGGCGAGGAGGATCCCGACCTCATCAACGCCGGCAAGCAGACGATCAGCGAGCTGCCGCACTCGGTTTATTTCAGCTCGGCCGACAGCTTCGCGATGATCCGCGGCGGGCATATCGACCTCACCGTGCTCGGCGCGATGGAGGTGAGCCAAGGCGGCGACATCGCCAACTGGATGATCCCGGGCAAGATGATCAAGGGCATGGGCGGCGCCATGGATCTCGTCGCCGGGGTCAAGAAGATCATCGTCGTCATGGAGCACAATGCCAAGGACGGCAGCCCCAAGTTCATCCCCGACTGCACGCTGCCGCTCACGGGTAGGAACGTCGTCGACATGATCGTCACCGACCTCTGCGTCTTCCAGCGCGCCGACCATGACAGCCCGTTCCGGCTGGTCGAACTGGCGCCCGGCGTGACGGCCGAGGAAGTCGCCGCCAAGACCACCGCCAGCTACGAGGTGGCCGTCGCGGCCTGACCGGCCGCCTGTTCGAGTGAGGTATCCCATGCGTATCCAGACTGCCGCGATCCTGATCGCCGCCACCGCCTTCGCCATGCCGGCATCGGCCGTCGCCGCCGATTTCCCGGACATTCCCGAGCCGATGGTGTTCGACATGATCCGGCCGCTGAGCGCGAAGCGCGGCGAGCTCGAGGTCAACGCGCTCGCCACGACGCCGCTGTCGGGCCAGCCGCGGGTCGTCGAATGGGCGCCCGAGATCGAATATGCCGTCGCCGACGGCTTCGCGCTCGAATTCGAACTGCCGTTTGAGAATGCCCGCCTGACCGAACTGAAGCTCGGCGTGCAGAAGACGTTCGGGACGATGGACAATGGTCGCATCGCCCACGGCGTTCAGTATCTCGGCATCTACGACCGCCACGACGACAGCGCGTCGCACGCCGTCCTCTACATGCTGGGGCGGCGGCACAGCGAGAAGCTGAGCACGATGTCGATGGTCGGGGTCGGCGACGTGCGGGTCGGCCAGCCCGAGAGCACCGCCGGCCTGCTCGTCAACCATTCGACCTTCTACCACCTCGCCGACGACCGGATCGCGGGGCTCGAACTCAATTACAAGTCCGGGCGCGACGGTGGCGTGCTGGCGATGCCGCAATATCACGGTGCGCTGGCGCGAAAGGTCGCGTTTCAAGCGGGGGCGGGGCTCGACAAGCAACGCGGCGCGCGGGCGCGACCGGTCGCGGGACTGCGCGTGATCCGCGAGTTCTAGAACGGCTCGCCGGTCACCGGATCGCGTTCCGGGACCGGCACCGCGGCGATGCGGGCGTGGATCGCGACGTCGGCGGGCGTCGTCACCACGTCCCATTCCTGTCCGGCGGGATAGGCGCCGACGACGCCGAAGTCGTCGCTCGCCTCCTCACATTTGTGGCCGGTGCCCGCAGGGAGCATCAGCGCGTCGCCCGCGGCGATCTCGACCGTCTCGCCGCCCGGCCCGCCGATCGTCAGCGTCGCGCGGCCGGCATAGCAGCCCAGCACCTCATGCGCGGTCGAATGATAGTGGTGATAGTCGAACACGCCGTCCCGCCATTGCGGCGGCCAGCCATTCGCGGCGAACCGCGCCTCGAACGCCGCGCCGCGATCGGAACCGTCGACGGCCGCCGGGTAGAGCCGGACCGCCAGCGCCGGGTTGTTGGGGATGCCGCCACGCGATTCCAGCATCAGGCGCCGCATCGGTTCAGTCCTTTCGGAAATAGACGCCCGACTTGCCCTTGATCCCGTCGGGTTCGTACGCGCCCCAGGTGGTGACGACCCCGCGCTTGCCGCGCGTCAGGGTGAACAACGTCGCGCCGGGCTTGTACTGCGCCACGCCATATTGGTTGGTGGTGCCACCGTCGGCGTAGCCTTTGAACGCGATGCGAAGGCCGTTCGCGGTGGGCGTAGCAGTGCAGCGGATATCCTCGTTCGACTGGAACCCCTCGGCGGTCAGCCGGCAACCGCCCCGGCCGAGCGTCAGCCGATGCTCAACGCCGATCGCATAGCCTTGGCCCACAGCGTCGCGGCCCAGATCGGATTCGAAGACATAGGTGCCGTTCCAACCCGGCTGCGCCATTGCCGGTGCCGCCGTCATCATCGCCATCGCCGTGATCGTCACTTTGCGCATCGTCTCTCTCCCTCGATCCGCGAAGGCTATGCCCGGCTCCAGAACGATCGGCTGAATGCGCGGTTCAGCTGGGCGAAAGGCCGTCCTTCGTTTCCGGGATGAACAGCGCGTAGAAGATGAGGCCCGCCGCGCCGACGCCCGCCAGCGTCCAGTAAGCCGGACCGAAACCGCCGAGCACGACGATCGACCCGGCAAGGCTGGCAGACAGCGCGCCGCCAAGGCCCTGCACCGTCGCCACCGCGCCCTGCGCGACATTGAAGCGGCCGGTGCCGCGCGTCATGTCGGCGATGACGATCGGGAACAGCGCACCGAAGATGCCCGCGCCGATCCCGTCGAGCAGCTGCACGCCGAGCAGCCAGGCGGGCGCGTCCGACAGCGGGTAGAGGAACCCCCGCAGCGTCAGCATCGCGAAGGCGGCGAGGAACAGCGGCTTGCGCCCCCAGCGGTCGGTGCGCGCGCCGACGACCAGCGCGACGGGCACCATCACCACCTGCGCCCCGACGATGCACGCGGCGACGAGCGAGGTCGCACTGCCGCTGCCGACGATCCGCGCCAGCTGCTGGCCGACGGTGGGCAGCATCGCCGCGTTCGACAGGTGGAAGAGGAACGCGGCGAAAGTGAAGGCAGCGATCGTCGGATGATTGCGCAGCGTCGCGAAGATCGACTGCGGCGGGCCCTTGTCCTCGCCGTCCCCCATGCCGCGCGCGACGCGGTGGTCGATCGCCCTGGGGTCGATCATCAGCGTCGCGCCGATGCTGAGCATCGCGAACAGGCCCATCAGCCAGAACACCACCTGCGGCCCGAAGCTGAAGGCGAGCACGCCCGCCAGCCCCGCCGACACCGCGTTGCCGGCATGGTTGAACGCTTCGTTCCGGCCGACGCGGCGGGTGAAGAGCTTCGGCCCGACGATGCCGAGCGAGATCGCGGCGATGGCGGGCGCGAACACTGCGGCGGCGACCGCCGCGACCGACTGGCCGATGACGACGGGGGCGAAGCCATCGACCAGCGGCAGCGAGATCGACGACAGCGTCACCGCGACCGCCGCCGCGACGAGCAGCGCGCGCTTGGCATGGATGCGGTCGACGAGCCCGCCCGCCGGCGCCTGCGCGATCAGGCCGGCAATCCCGGCGATCGTCATCACCGCGCCCGCGCTCGCCTCCGACCAGCCATGGCTCGGCCCGCGCACCGCGACGAGATAGATGGCGAGATACGGCCCCAGCCCGTCGCGCACGTCGGCCAGCACGGCGTTGAGCGCATCGAGTGCGATCAGCGAGCGACGGTTGGGGGTCGGGTGCGGCAAGCGGCGGCCTTCCTGCATCGAGGTCGCCGGTTGAACGCGCCGCGCGCGCTTGTGGCGCGCGGCTTGGTCCGCTTTCCTACCGCGCGCGGATGAAGGCGCGGATATCGCTCGACAATTTCCTGAGGTCGTCCTCGCGCACGTACATCATGTGGCCGGCGTGGTAGTATTTCCATACGATCCGCCCGTCATTGGGGATGCCCGTCCGGTTGAGCGAATATTCGGCGCCGAAGAAGGGGGTGGCGAAGTCGTAATAGCCCTGGCCGACGAACACGCGCAGGCCCGAATTCTCGCGCATCGCGGTGCCGATGAACGGCGCGACGTTGAGATAGCCCGAGCCGCCGCGCGGTCCCTCGCCGATGTTCCAGTCCCAGTCGCGCACCCCGCCGATCGACGAATAGGTGAGGTCGGGGGAGTATTTCAGCCCCTCGCGCGACCACTGGTTCATCGCCGCGGTGTACGCGCCGTCGATCGCGTAGAAGCTGGGGTCGTTGTCGGGCGTCTCACCGGCATTGTCATAGTCGCGGCCGGTATAGCGCGTGTCGAGCCGGCCGATCACCTTGCCCTGATCGCGCAGCAGCTCCTTGTAGAAACGGCTGGGCGAGAGGCGGAGGTCGGCCTGCGCCAGATAGGTCTGGCTGACGCCGGTGAAGCGCGACAGTTGCGGCAGGATCTGCTGGCGCTCCTGCGCCGACAGCGAATTGCCCTTGAGCAGCGCCGCGGCATAGGGGCCGATCGCGAACGCCCTTGCCTCGTCAACGAACGCCTCGACGGTCGCGGGCTTGTTCTGGACCTTGTCGTGATACCAGGCCGTCGCCGCCATCGAGGGGAGGTTGGTGACATAGCCCAGTTCGTTGCCCGGCGTGTCCGCCGCCTGGCTGAAGTCGAGGATCGAGGAGATGAGGATGATGCCGTTGATCGCGACGTCGGTGTACGACCCCTCCAGCTCCTTGATGACCGCGGCCGAGCGCGTGGTGCCATAGCTTTCGCCGCCGATGAACTTGGGTGCGTTCCAGCGGCCGTTCTCGTTCAGCCACAGGCGGATGAACGCCGCCATCGACTTGGCATCCTTGGTGATGCCCCAGTAATCCTTGGGATCGGTCTTGCCCAAAGCGCGGCTGAAACCGGTGCCGACGGGGTCGATGAAGACGAGGTCGGTCACGTCGAGCAGCGATTCGGCGTTGTCGACGATCGGATAGGGCGGCGCCCCGTCGTCGCGCGCGTCCGACGGGATGACCACGCGCTTCGGCCCGAACGCGCCCATCTGGAGCCAGAGCGAGCCCGAGCCCGGCCCGCCGTTCCACAGGAACGTCACCGGCCGATTGGGGTCGACCGGCCCCTCCTTGATGTAGCTGTAAGAAGTGATCGACGCGAGCGGCTTGCCGTCCTTGTCCTTCAGGTACGTGTCGCCGGCGATCGCGCGATAGGCGATGCGCGTGCCGCCGAAGCTGCCGCTATGCTTTGTGACGGAACGGACGGGCGCGGGGATCGCGGCGGCGTCGGCGGCTTCGTCCTTGGCCGCGGGCTTGTCCTGCGCGGCGAGCGGCGCGGCGACGGCAAGGGCGGCAAGGTAGGCGAACGTACGAAGCGACATGCGGCATTTTCCCCTTTTGGCGCCGGGTTCTAACGCGCGCCCGCGCCGCCGCAAGCTACTCCCGCCAGCTTCGGTCGGTGCGATCGACCAGCCGGATCATCGCGGCGAAGTCGGCGGCACCCGGCCCGCCCGGCGCCTGTGCCTGACCGATGTCGCGCTGGTGGACGGCGACGACCTCGGCCGGCACTTCGATCGGGGTGCCCATGCTCATCGTCGCCAGCTGGATTTCGCACGCACGCTGCAGCGACCAGTGCTTGATGAATGCTTCCGGCAGGGTCCGCCCCATCGCGACGATGCCGTGGTTCCTCAGGAGCATGACGCGCTTGTCGCCCAGATGCTCGACCAGCCGCGCGCCCTCTTCATCGCGCACCGTCACGCCTTCGAAATCGTGATAGGCGATCTGGCCTACGAAATTGGCGGCGTAGAAATTGATGGGACGCAGCCCGCCCTCGAGCGAGCTTACCGCCATCCCAGCGGTCGTGTGCGTGTGCATGATGCAGTGCGCGTCGGGCAGGTGGCGGTGGAACACCGCATGCTGGACGAACCCCGCGCGATTGACCGGATAGGGCGAGGCATCGAGCTTGTTGCCGTCGAGGTCGATCTTGACGAGATTGGACGCCTTCACCTCGCTGAAATGCAGCCCGAACGGGTTGATGAGGAACGCGCCCTCCTCACCCGGTACCTTCAGCGTGATGTGGTTGTAGATCATTTCCGACCAGCCGAGATGGTCGAATACGCGATAGCAGGCGGCAAGCTGCTGGCGCGCCTCCCACTCCGCATCGGACATGATCGTGGTTTCGCGGGCGGCGGTTGCCATGGCGCTCTCCTCGTTCTCGTTTGCCCGTATCCTGTCATGCCCGGCGGGCGGCGAGCAAGCGTCAGGCGAAGCGGTATGGCACCACGCCCCGCGCGTCGGGATCGATCGCGATGGTCGAGGCGGCGGGTGGGAAGGCACGCTGGTCGCAGTCGAGGCGCGGGCAGATGCGGCATGAACTACCGATTGGCGTCGCCCCGCCGCCCGTCGCCAGCGCATCGGCATAGACGAAGTCGCGCGCGTGGGCCGCCTCGCATCCCAGCGTCACCGCATAGCGGCGCGGCGCGCGGGTGAAGCTGCCGCTCGGTTTCACCAGCCCCTTGGCCATGATGACGTAGCGAACACCGTCGGGCGTCTCGGCCCGCTGGACGAGGATGCGGTCGGGGATCGCCGCCGCCTCGTGCACGATCCACAAGGGGCACGCGCCGCCGAAGCGCGCGAACTGGAGCGGCGTGGCCGAGTGCCGCTTGGTGATGTTGCCCGCCATGTCGACGCGGCAGAAAAAGACCGGCACTCCCGACGCACCGGGGCGCTGAAGCGTCGAGAGCCGGTGGCACGCCTGCTCGAAGCTCACCCCGAAATCCTCGCGCAGCCGGTCGATGTCGTGACGCTCGGCGCGCGCTGCCTCCCTGAACGCCTCGTACGGCATCGTCAGCGCGCCGGCGGCATAGTTGGCGAGGCCCACCGACAGCAATGCGCGGGCGGCGGGGTCGTCGAGGCCGGAACCCGCGACCGTCGCGTCAATCGTCTCGGCCAGCTCCAGCCGGGCGAGCTGGTGCGCGAGCTGGAAGGCGGTGCTCTCGGGCGGCAGCGCGCGGTCGAGGCGGAGCGTGCGGCGCGCGGGGTCGTAAGTGCGAAGCGCCCCGTTCGCATCGCCGCGCTCGATCGTGACGCGGTGGCGCGCGCGCAGCCGCTCGGCGATCGCGCGGTTGGGCGCCGCGCCGCGCGGAAAGCGGGCGGCGAGCGCCTCCGCCCCGCGGTCGAGCGCGTCGACATAATTGCCCGCATCGTGAAACCAATCGCGCACCGCCTCCCATGGCTGGCGCGAAGCGCTCTCGCCCGATTGCACGCGGTCGTCGAGGACGCGGACCTGCGCCTCCACGCGCTGGTAAGCGGCGTGCAGCGCGACGAGGCGGCGGGCAAGCTGCGGCTGCTGGCGAAGCGCACGGGCAAGGCCGGGGTCGGGCTCGACCGCGCCGTCGATGCCCGCATCGGTCGCGGCGGCGAGTGCGGCGGCGGCGAGCGCGCCATCCTCGCCGATCGACCGCCAATCCTGCGGAAATGCGCGGGCGAGCGCGGCAAGCACGAGCTCGGTCAGCGGGCGGTCGCCATTCTCGATCTGAGAAAGGTAGCTGGTCGAGATGCCGAGCCGCGCGGCGGCCTGCGCCTGGCTGAGGCCTTGGGTGCGGCGCAGCGCGCGAAGCTGGTGACCGGCGAACAGGCGTCGGGACGGGGCGGGGGACATGCGGCTTTGCAAACATGGGGCGGGGCAGTTTGCAACATCGCATTTGCCTTTTACGCCCCCGCCCGCAAAGGAGGCGTGCAGTTGAAAGCGGGAGCGCGCATGTCCTCGACCATCGCCGAACTCGAACGCCGCCGCGACGCCGCCCGCCTGGGTGGCGGCCAGAAGCGCATCGACGCGCAGCACGCCAAGGGCAAGCTGACCGCACGCGAACGCCTCGACGTGCTGCTGGACGAGGGGTCGTTCGAGGAGCTCGACATGTATGTCGAGCATAACTGCGTCGATTTCGGTATGCCGGATCAGATCGTGCCGGGCGACGGCGTCGTGACGGGATCGGGCACGATCAACGGTCGCCTCGTCTTCGTGTTCAGCCAGGACTTCACCGTCTTCGGCGGCTCGCTGTCCGAACGGCACGCGCAGAAGATCTGCAAGATCATGGACATGGCGATGAAGGTCGGCGCGCCCGTGATCGGCCTTAACGACAGCGGCGGCGCGCGCATCCAGGAGGGCGTCGCGTCGCTCGGCGGCTATGCCGAGGTGTTCCAGCGCAACGTGCTGGCCAGCGGCGTCGTCCCGCAACTTTCGCTCATCATGGGGCCATGCGCGGGCGGTGCCGTGTATAGTCCCTCGATGACGGACTTCATCTTCATGGTGAAGGATTCGTCATACATGTTCGTCACCGGCCCGGATGTAGTGAAGACCGTCACGAACGAGATCGTCACGCAGGAGGAACTGGGCGGCGCGGTGACGCATACCACGAAGTCGGGGGTCGCGGACATGGCCTTCGACAACGATATCGAGGCGCTGCTCGCGGCCCGCGACTTCGTGGACTTCCTCCCCGCCTCGAACCGGGAAGCGCCGCCGGTGCGTCCGAGCGAGGACCCGTTCGACCGGATCGAGCACAGCCTCGACACGCTGATCCCCCCGTCGGCCAACATGCCGTACGACATGCACGAGCTCATTCGAAAGGTCGTCGACGAGGGCGATTTCTTCGAGGTGCAGCCGGGGCACGCCGCAAACATCCTGTGCGGGTTCGGCCGGATCGAGGGGCGGACGGTCGGCATCGTCGCCAACCAGCCGATGGTGCTGGCGGGCGTGCTCGACATCAATTCGTCGAAGAAGGCGGCGCGGTTCGTTCGCTTCTGCGACGCGTTCGAGATCCCGATCGTCACCTTCGTCGACGTGCCCGGCTTCCTTCCCGGCGTGGGACAAGAGCATTCGGGCATCATCAAGCATGGCGCGAAACTGCTGTTCGCATATGCCGAGGCGACCGTGCCCAAGATCACCGTCATCACGCGCAAGGCTTACGGCGGCGCGTACGACGTGATGGCCTCGAAGCACCTGCGCGGCGACCTCAATTACGCGTGGCCGACGGCCGAGATCGCGGTGATGGGCGCTAAGGGTGCGGTCGAAATCATCTTCCGCGGCCGCACGCCCGAAGAGATCGCCGAGCGGACCGCCGAATACGAAGCGCGCTTCGCCAACCCGTTCGTCGCAGCCTCCAAGGGCTTCATCGACGAGGTCATCATGCCCCACTCCACGCGGCGCCGCATCGCGCTAGGCCTGCGCAAGTTGCGCAACAAGGCGCTCGAGAACCCGTGGAAGAAGCATGACAACATTCCGCTTTAAGTCACTGGCGCTTGCGCCCCTCACGCTCCTTGCCGGTTGCGGCGGCGAGCCGGAAAAGGCCGCTGCGCCCGAGCCCAAGCCGACTCCGGTCGCGTCGGCCACCCCCGCCGCCTCGCCCGAGGCGCGGCTGGCGGCGGCGGTGAAGGCGGCGTTTCCCAACGAGGTCGCGGCGCAGGACGAGGATGGCCAGCGCTTTACCTTCTCCGACCATCGCCTGATCGACGCGCCGTTCGGCATCGTGCTGGCAAGCGAGGGTCAGGCCGATGATCCGGGGCACGCCACCGCCGGGCGGATCGACCTCACTTACCTGACGCCGAGCGGCAGCGGCTTCACCGTCGCCAAGCGCTTCCCCGCGGCGGTGGTGCAGGGCAGCTTCGGGCAGATGAGCGACTGGACGGTGCGCAACGACCTCGGCGACGTGCCGGTCATCGCGGCCTCGGGCGGCTTCACCGGGCAGGGCTATACCTGTGGCAGCACCGCGCTGACCGAATTGCGTCCCGACGGGCCGGTCGAGGTCGCCGATGTGAAGACCGTGTACAGCAACGACGGTGCGGTCGAAGGCGCCGCGGTCAAGTCGTTCGAGGGCAAGCTGACCAACGTCAGCCCGACCGGCTTCGACGTTGCTTTCACCGGCACGGGCAGCTTCACCGAACATTATGCACGCAGCGGCGGCAAGTTCGTGCGGCAGGGTCCTGCCCAGCTTCCGGCGTGTTGACATGGTTCCCCGCCGCCTCAGCCCGCCGCCCGTTGCGATCAGCCCGGTCAAACCTTATAATGTCCTTGTAATGACAAGGAGGCGCTGATGCATACCGAGCGTGTAACCTTCCTCGCCACTCCCGCGCTCAAGGCGACGCTGGCGGCGCGCGCCGCGGCGGGCGGTGTGTCGATCGGCGAATATATCCGTCGCAAGGTCGAAGACGAGGACGATCAGATCGACGCGGGAGAGGAGGCAGCGCTGGCGCTGCTCGTGGCACAGGCAAACGGGGCCATTCCCAAGATGGCCGCATCGCTCGAGCGCATGATCACAGCGCTCGATGATGCGCATGAGGCGGTCGATCGTCAGCTCCGGGAAGCGGGTATTCGCAAGTGAGCAGCCTTGGCGATGCCCTTGAGGCGATCCGCAACGTCGTGCTGATGCAGGAGCGGCTGCAGGTGCTCAATCGAAAGGTCGATCGCATGGCCGACGATATGAAGGGCCTGAGCGACTATGCCGCTGCCCTCGACAAGCGCGTGATACGGATCGAGACGATGATCGAAATGACCCAGCGTAATGCGCAGACCGCGCGGAGCGAGGGATGATCCTCGGCCGCCTGAACCATGTCGGCGTCGCCACGCCGTCGATCGATGCCAGCGTCGCCTTCTGGCGCGACGTGATGGGCGCGACCGCGATCGGCGAGCCGTTCGATCTGCCTGCGCAGGGTGTGCGCGTGTGCTTCGTCGATACGCCCAACACGCAGATCGAACTGATCGAGCCGCTGGGCGAAACCTCACCGATCCGCGCGTTTCTCGAGAAGAACCCGGCGGGCGGGCAGCATCATCTTTGCTACGAGGTGCCCGACATCCATGCGGCGAAGGCATGGTTCGAGGGCAAGGGCGCGCGCGTGCTCGGCGAGCCGCGCATCGGCGCGCACGGGACGCCGATCTTCTTTGTCCACCCGCGCGACATGGGCGGGGTGCTGACCGAGATCATGGAAACGCCGAAGGAGGCGCATTGATGGCGTTCGAGCATATCCTGGCCGAGCGGCGCGGCGACGTGCTGGTCCTGACGCTCAACCGGCCCGATCGCCTGAATGCCGCGCCGCCGGCGATGTTCGACGAGCTTCGCGCCGCGATCGGCGATCTGGGCGGCGCGCGCGCGGTGCTGATCGCTGGGGCGGGGCGGGGATTCTGCTCGGGCGCAGATGTGGCGGGCGGAGCGCTCAATGCCGACGATCCCGGCGCGGCGACGTTCGCGGCGCTCGACGACCATTACAACCCGGCGCTGCTGGCGCTGGCCGACCTTACTGTGCCCGTCGTCAGCGCGGTGCGCGGGCCGGCGGCGGGGATCGGGTGCAGCCTCGCGCTCGCGGCCGATTTCTGTGTCGCCAGCGACACCGCCTATTTCCTGCAGGCGTTCGTCAATATCGGCCTCGTCCCCGATGGCGGCGCGTCGTGGATGCTCCAGCGCCTGATCGGGCGCGCGCGGGCGGCGGAGATGATGATGCTGGGCGAGCGCGTGCTCGCCGACAAGGCGCTTGAATGGGGCATGATCCACAAGGTCGTCGCCGACGAGGCGCTCGACGCCGCCGCCCTTGCGCTGGCCGAGCGGCTGGCGGCGGGGCCGACGGTCGCGCTCGGCCTGATGCGCCGCGCGCTGCACCGCGCGGCCGAGAGCGACTATGCGACCGCGATGCTGGCGGAGGCGAAGGCCCAGCAGCAGGCGCGCGGCAGCCGCGATTCGATGGAGGGGGGCATGGCCTTTCTCAACAAGCGTAAGCCCGCTTTCACGGGCCAGTGAACGGACCAATTGGATGACCGACAAGCCCACCCCCGCCGACTGGCAGGCGCTCGCCGACAAGGAGGTGAAGGGCCGCGACCTCACCTGGCAAACGCCCGAGGGGATCGCGGTCAAGCCGCTCTACACCGCCGAGGATAACGCCGGCTGGGACCCCGGCCTGCCCGGTTTCGCGCCGTTCACGCGCGGCGTGCGCGCGTCGATGTATGCCGGCCGTCCCTGGACGATCCGGCAATATGCGGGCTTCTCGACCGCCGAGGAATCGAACGCTTTCTACCGCCGCAACCTTGCCGCGGGACAGAAGGGGCTGAGCGTCGCCTTCGACCTCGCCACGCATCGCGGTTATGACAGCGACCACCCGCGCGTCGTCGGCGACGTGGGCAAGGCGGGCGTCGCGATCGACAGCGTCGAGGACATGAAGATCCTGTTCGACGGCATCCCGCTCGACCAGATGAGCGTCAGCATGACGATGAACGGCGCGGTGATCCCCATCCTCGCCTTCTTCATCGTCGCGGGCGAGGAGCAGGGCGTCGCTCAGGCCCAGCTCGACGGGACCATCCAGAACGACATCCTCAAGGAGTTCATGGTCCGCAACACCTATATCTACCCGCCCGCGCCCAGCATGCGGATCATCTCGGACATCTTCGCCTACACGTCCGAGCATATGCCCAAGTTCAACAGCATCAGCATCTCCGGCTATCACATGCAGGAAGCCGGCGCGACGCAGGTGCAGGAGCTTGCCTTTACCATCGCCGACGGGCGCGAGTATGCTAAGGCGGGGATCGCGGCAGGGCTCGACCTCGACAAGTTCGCGGGGCGGCTGTCCTTCTTCTTCGCGATCGGCATGAACTTCTTCATGGAAGTCGCCAAGCTGCGCGCCGCGCGGACGCTTTGGCACCGGGTGATGACCGAGCTTGGTGCGAAGGACGAGCGCTCCAAGATGCTCCGCACCCATTGCCAGACCAGCGGCGTCAGCTTGCAGGAGCAGGATCCCTACAACAACGTCATCCGCACCACGGTCGAGGCGATGGCGGCGGTGCTGGGCGGTACGCAGAGCCTGCACACCAACGCGCTCGACGAGGCGATTGCGCTTCCCACCGACTTCTCCGCCCGGATCGCGCGCAACACGCAGATCGTGCTCGCCGAGGAAACGGGGATCACCAGGGTCG
The DNA here is from genome assembly GCA_913775315.1 of uncultured Sphingomonas sp. Lineage (GTDB taxonomy): Bacteria > Pseudomonadota > Alphaproteobacteria > Sphingomonadales > Sphingomonadaceae > Sphingomonas. The sequence continues at coordinate 34,075 of CAJYIX010000010.1, forward strand.
TCGATCCGCTGGGCGGCTCCTACTATATCGAGGCGCTGACCAAGGACCTGGTCGACCGCGCGTGGGAGATCATCGAGCGCGTCGAGGGTGAGGGCGGGATGGCCCAGGCGGTCGCCGCCGGCTGGCCCAAGGCGATGATCGAGGAAGCCTCCGCCGCCCGCGCCGCGCGCGTCGACCGCGGCGAGGACGTGATCGTCGGCGTCAACAAGTACCGGCTGAAGGACGAGGATCCGGTCGAGGTCCTCGACATCGACAACCAGGCCGTCCGCCAGAGCCAGATCGCGCGCATCACCCGCGTGCGCGAGACGCGTGACGAGGCGGCATGCCAGGCGGCGCTGGCCGCGCTGCGCGAAGGCGCGGCGGGCAACGCCAATCTGCTCGCGCTGGCGGTCGAATGTGCCCGCGCCCGAGCGACATTGGGCGAGATTTCGGCGTCGATGGAGGCGGTGTTCGGCCGCTACGGCACGCAGCCGACGCCGGTTGCCGGCATCTATGGCGGCGCGTATGAGGGCGATGCGCGCTGGACGCGCCTGACCGACGGCGTCGCCGCGACCGAGCGGCGGATGGGCCGCAAGCCCCGCATGTTCGTCGCCAAGATGGGGCAGGACGGCCACGATCGCGGGGCCAATCTCGTGTCGAGCATGTTCGGCGATTTGGGCTTCGATGTGGTCCCCGGCCCGCTGTTCCAGACTCCGGAAGAAGCCGCGAAGCTCGCGATCGAGCAGGACGTCGACGTCGTCGGCGCCTCCAGCCTCGCCGCCGGGCACAAGACGCTGATCCCCGAGCTGATCGGTCATCTGCGCGACGCCGGCCGCTCCGACATTCGCGTGATCGCGGGCGGCGTGATCCCCGCGCAGGACTATCAGTTCCTGCGCGATGCCGGGGTGCAGGCGATCTTCGGGCCCGGCACCAACCTCATCACCGCGGCGGAGGAGGTGCTGCGCCTCCTCGGCCACAACATGGCGCCCGAAACGGAGACGGCCGAGTGAACGACATGACCCCGATCGAGACGCAGGCGGCGGAACGCTGGTCGCGCGCGGCGATCGCTGAGCTTTACGACCTGCCCTTCACCGAACTGGTGTTCCGCGCGGCGGAGGTGCACCGGGCGAACCACCCGGCGAACCAGGTCCAGCGATCGACGCTCCTGTCGATCAAGACCGGCGGCTGTCCCGAGGATTGCGGATACTGCAACCAGGCGGCGGGCGCGGAGACGGGGCTCAAGGCCACCAAGCTCATGGACGTGCGCGCGGTGATGCAGGCGGCGGCGGAGGCCAAGGACAACGGCTCCACCCGCTTCTGCATGGGTGCGGCGTGGCGCAATCCCAAGGATCGGGACATGCCCGCCATCGTGGAGATGGTGAAAGGCGTGCGCCAGATGGGCATGGAAACCTGCATGACGCTCGGCATGCTCACCCCGAGCCAAGCCGGGCAACTCGCGGAGGCGGGGCTCGATTACTACAACCACAATATCGATACTTCGCCCGAGCATTACGCCAAGGTCATCACGACCCGGACGTTCGAGGACCGGCTCGACACGCTGGACGCGGTGCGCGCGGCAGGGATCAACGTCTGCTCGGGCGGGATCGTCGGGCTGGGCGAGGCGCGGAGCGACCGGGTGGGCTTCATCCACGCGCTCGCCAACCTGCCCACCCCGCCCGAAAGCGTGCCGGTCAACGCGCTGGTGCCGGTGAAGGGCACGCCGCTCGGCAACATGCTCGCTGACACGCCGATGGCGAAGATCGACGATATCGAGTTCGTCCGCACCGTGGCGGTCGCGCGCATCACCATGCCGGCGAGCATGGTGAGGCTGTCCGCCGGCCGCGAGAGCATGAGCGAGGCGACGCAGGCGCTCTGCTTCCTCGCCGGCGCGAACTCGATCTTCACCGGCGACAAGCTGCTGACGACGGGCAATGCGGGCGACGACGCCGACGGCGCGCTGTTCGCGAAGCTGGGTTTGCAGACGATGGCGGCGGAAGCACCTCGTCACCCCGGCCTGGAGCCGGGGTCCCGCTGCCTCGGAAGCGAAGGAAGAAGCGGGACCCCGGACCAAGTCCGGGGTGACGACGTGGTGGTTGACTCCGCCAAATGAGCTTTTCGGATCGCCCGACGGTGTCGCCGCTGGCGGCAGCGGGATGCCTCCTCTTCGGTATCGTCGGTGCGATCATTGTTGGCTTGCTCGCAGTCGGTGCGGCGCTGGGTCATTGCGCGCCTCAGCCGGATGGCACCGGATGCGAGAATAGCGGTCTCATCGACTTCCTGATGTTCCCTGGGAGCCTGATTGTCGCGCTGCTTGGCGGGATATGGCTGGCTCGTTTTGTGACGAGAGACAGAAACTGATGTTCAACAAGATCCTCGTCGCCAATCGCGGCGAAATTGCGTGCCGGGTCTTCCGGACGGCCAAGCGCATGGGGTTGAAAACCGTCGCGGTCTATTCGGATGCCGATGCGCGCAGCCCGCACGTGCTGATGGCCGACGAGGCCGTTCGCCTCGGCCCGGCGCCGGCGGCGGAGAGCTATCTCAAGGCCGACCTGATCCTGCTCGCCGCCAAGGAAACGGGCGCGGACTGCATCCATCCCGGTTACGGCTTCCTGTCCGAGCGCGAGAGCTTCGCGCGCGCCTGTGCCGACGCCGGCATTGCGTTCGTCGGCCCGCCGCCGAACGCGATCGCGGCGATGGGGGACAAGATCGAATCGAAGAAGCTCGCCAAGGCGGCGGGGGTCAACGTCGTCCCCGGCTTCCTCGGCGAGATCGCCGACACGGACGAGGCGGTGCGGATCGCGTCCGACATCGGCTATCCGGTGATGATGAAGGCGTCGGCCGGCGGCGGCGGCAAGGGGATGCGGCTCGCCTACTCCGAACAGGACGTGCGCGAGGGGTTCGAGGCGACCAAGCGCGAGGGGCTGGCGAGCTTCGGCGACGACCGCGTCTTCATCGAGAAGTTCATCGAGCAGCCGCGCCATATCGAGATCCAGGTGCTGGGCGACCAGCACGGCAACATCGTCTATCTCGGCGAGCGCGAATGCTCGATCCAGCGCCGCCACCAGAAGGTGGTCGAGGAAGCGCCGTCGCCCTTCGTCACTCCAGCGATGCGCAAGAAGATGGGCGAGCAGGCGGTCGCGCTGGCCCGCGCGGTCGGCTATTACAGCGCCGGTACGGTCGAGCTGATCGTGTCGGGCGCCGACACCACCGGCGACGGCTTCTACTTCCTCGAAATGAACACCCGGCTTCAGGTCGAGCATCCGGTGACGGAGGCGATCACCGGCCTTGACCTCGTCGAGCAGATGATCCGAGTCGCCGCCGGCGAGCGCCTGGCGTTCGATCAGGACGGCGTGAAGCTCGACGGCTGGGCGATCGAGAACCGCGTCTATGCCGAGGACCCCTATCGCGGCTTCCTGCCGTCGACCGGGCGGCTGGTGCGCTACGCCCCGCCCGCGGCGGAGGGGACGCCCTATGGCGAGACGCCCGCCACCGGCTACACCCGCGTCGACGACGGCGTCGCCGAAGGGGGCGAGGTCAGCATGTTCTATGATCCCATGATCGCCAAGCTTGTCACCTGGGCGCCCACCCGCGACGAGGCGGCGGATCTTCAGGTCGCAGCGCTCGACCGGTTCGTGGTCGAGGGGGTGGGCAACAATGTCGATTTCCTGTCGGCGCTGATGCAGCACCCGCGCTTCCGCTCGGGTACGCTGACGACCGGCTTCATCGCGGAGGAATATCCCGAGGGGTTCACCGGCGCGCCCGCCGACGCGGGCTTGCAGCGCAAGCTGGCGGCGCTGGCGGCGGTGATCGCCGAGGCGACGGCGGCGCGCGCACGGACGATCGGCGGACAGCTCGGCGATGCGCTGACCGCGCCGCAGGCGTGGACAGCGCGGATCGGCGAGGCGGACTTCGCGGTCGATCTGGCGGACGGCTTGACCGTCGACGGACAGAAGCTGTTGGTCGAGCACGACTTCCGCCCCGGCGCGCGCCTCGTCCACGCCGAGATCGACGGCGAACCGTTGTCGGTGCAGGTCGCGCCGACGCGCGGCGGCTGGCGGCTGACGACGCGCGGCGCGGCGCACGCCGTCCGCGTGCTGCCCTCGCACATCGCCCCACTGGCGGCGCACATGATCGAGAAGCTGCCGCCCGATACCTCGAAGTTCCTGCTCTGCCCGATGCCGGGCTTGCTCACGCGGCTGGAAGTGGCCGAGGGCGACCGGGTCGAGGCGGGACAGCCGCTGGCGGTGGTCGAGGCGATGAAGATGGAGAACATCCTGCGCGCCGAACGCGCGGGCACCGTTGCCAAGGTAAACCACCAGCCCGGCGAGAGCCTGGCGGTCGACGCGGCGATCCTCGAGTTCGAATGAGCGACGGCGCGGCGATCCGGTCCATGCCGGGTCGCCGCGTCAGTTCCGCGCTACTTCTTCAACTTCTCCTGAAGCGCGGCGGCAAGGCCGGAGAGCGGCGTCACCGCGCCCTCCTCGATCACGCCCGCCTCGCGCAGCGCTTCCTCCGCGCCCGGCGCGCGGGGGAAGGGGTCGAGCGCGAGCGCCAGCGTCTCCGCCGCCGCCTCGCCCAGGTCGATCGCGCTGCCGGTGTAGAACATCGTGTCGCAATCGGCCTCGTCCAGCTCGACCTCCTCGGGGGCATCGTCGCCGGGTTCGGGGAGGAAGCGCAGGGTGAAGGGCTCGTCGATCGTCGCGGGCACCGGCGCGGCGGTAGCGACGCACGCCTGTACCACTCGGCCTGTCAGCCGCCCGGTCGCGAGCACGCCCACCGCATCGCGGCGCACGGCGTAATCGGCGTGGAGGCTGTCGAGCGAGACGAGCTCGAACCGCCGGGCGAGCGCCGCTCGCTCGGCCTCGTCCGCGTCGATCGACAGCTTGTTGTCGCCCGCACCGATCTGGTCGAGGCGGAGGGGGCGGGAAAACTCCGGGGTCATGGCAGCACCCCCTCGCGCAGGCGGTCCGCGCCCATGCCGTTCAGGTCGCCGCGGAACGCCGTCAGCCCCTCGCGCACATGCGCCAGCGCCGCGGGGGGCGGGGTTTCGCCCCGCCAGACGTTGCGGACGATCGCGCCGTCGAGATCGCCGCCCGCCAGCCCGTCACGATACGCGCCGAGGCGGCCGCCGAGCATCCCCATCATCTTGCCGATATGCTTGCCGACCATGATGTCGCCGACGCCCTGCTGGCGAAGCTGGACGTCCATATCCTCGATGAAGCATTCGGCGAGCGAGGCGGACAGCGCCGCCGACCGCTCAGCCTCGCCCTCCAGCCGCAGCAGCACCATCGCCAGCACCGCGGCAACCATGTCGAACCTGCCGTCGATCGTGTCGGGCACGCCGCCCTCGACATACCAGTGCGGCTGACGGGCGCGCTCGACGATCGCGGCATAGAGCGGCTCGCCCTCCCGCGGGGCGGCCCTGCCGAACAGGCGTTGAAAAAGTCCCATCTTGTTCCCTGAAATCACTCGCGCCGCGCACACACCTTGTTCGCGGCGGCTACCCCGCATATTGAGGCACCTCGCGGCCGATGCAATCATGTCGTCCGCGCCGTTGCCCGTGCTTTGAGTTCAGGAGATTTCGATGGCGTCCACCGGTCCCCGTGCGATCGCGATGCTGCTGGCCCTTTCGGTCGCGGCGAGCGCGTGCGCGCCGCTGCGCAGCCATCAGGGCTATGTCATCGACGCCGACCTCGTGAACTCGGTCCAACCGGGCGTCGACAATCGCGAATCGGTGCTACGTACGCTCGGCAAGCCGACGCTGACCGCGCAGTTCAACGAGGGCGAATGGTATTATGTCGCCCGCGACAGCCGCAACTATGCCTTCAACAATCCGAAGGCGCGGGCGCAGACGACGCTGCGCGTCCGCTTCGATCCGAACGGCACGGTGAGCAGCATCGACCGCATGGGGCTGGAGCAGGTCGCGCAGGTCAGCCCGACGTCGAAGAAGACGCCGACGCTGGGCCGCGAGAAGAGCTTCTTCCAGGAGCTGTTCGGCAATATCGGTACCGTCGGCGCCGCGGGCGCGCCGGGTGGCGGCGGCGGTAGCAACACCGGCCCCTGATCCTCAACCTTTCGCTTCGCTGACCGAAGCGTTCCCGGCCGGTTCAGTGGCCGGGCTCCATATCCGTTCCCAGCACGGACCTTTTGCCGATTCGTCGGTTGTGGGGTCCGGGGGCAGAACATGGAGGAACTAGACATGCGAAAGCTCATCACAACCGCCCTGATGGCCGCCGTTGCGATCCCGTCGCTGGCGGTGCCGGGCGTCGCCAGCGCGCAGTCGTATCGCGAGGTTCAGGACAGCCGCCGCGATCTGCGTGAGGAGCGTCGCGAACTGCGTCAGGCGCAACGTTACGGCGACCGCCGCGATATCCGCGAGGAGCGCCGCGACGTCCGCGACGCGCGCCGCGAACTGCGCGAGGATCGCCGCGACTATCGCCGGGCCTGGGGCCGGAACGACTGGCGCGACTGGCGCGGCCGCAACCGCGCGCTCTATGCCCGCGGTAACTGGCGCGCGCCGTTCCGTTACAATCAGTGGCGTGCCGGCGCGAGGATTGCGCCGACCTATTACGGCCAGCGCTACTGGATCAGCGATCCGTATCGCTATCGCCTGCCCGCGCCCCGCGCGAACCAGCGCTGGATCCGTCACTACGACGACGTGGTGCTGATCGATTACCGCCGCGGCGTGGTGGTCGACGTGATCCGCGGCTTCTACTTCTAAACGGATCAGGGGCGGGTGTCCGGCCCGCCCCTCAACCCGCCAACAGGTGGGGAATCCGGTCGGCGGCGACGCCGGCCGGGTTTCGTTTTGCGTAAGCGGGGAGCCCCGTACGGCCGCGTCGGAGATACGCATCGACGCGGCCGGTGCGCGACAGGCACCAATCCCGAAAGGGGTTGGGATCGGCGGCGGAACGCGCCGGTTGCCAAATGGTTCAGAAGTCGCTGCCGATCGTCAGGGCAAGGCCTGATCCGGGGCGCGCGCGCCCGGCAATCCGCTGTCGCCAGTCAAGCGTCAGGCGAACGCGCCGCTCGCCGACCGGCAAGGCGATCGCGGCCGACGGACCGATATCGAGCCGCTGCGCATCGCGCTGTGCCCCGCCCCATGCGCCGAGGCCCAGCGTCACCTCGCCGTCCCGACCCGCATTGGCGACGGGCGCAGCAAGGCGGAGCGCGCCGTCGGCGAACGGCTCCGACCGTCCGCTGCGAAGGACGCCGCCGGCCTGCGTATACCCCTCCAGGCTGAAGCCTGCGGCGACCGGGCGCGGCGCGAGGCCGCCGACCGCCAGCAACGCCGGACCGCCCGGCGTGCCGTCCAGCCCGAGGCGCTGTTCGGCGATCAGCGCCACCGGCGCACCGCGCGGCCGCCACTCGATCCCCAGCGCCGCCTCACGCCCCGGCCCGCGCGTCGGGGAGGAGAGGCGTGCCGACAGGGCCAGCGTTCGCGCGCTGCCGAGCGCATAGCGGAGCCGGATGCCCCCTTGCGACCCGCCAAGTTGCCCGCCGGGGCCGAGGCTGGCCCCGCCGCCGCCGTCCCTGAGAGAAAGCCAGCCGCTTCCCGACAGGCGCGGCGCGGCGGCAAAGGCGCGGGCGGGCGGGGCGAGACGGCCTGACGGCGTCGCTGGCAGGGGAACGTACGGCGTGGACAGCGTCGGCCGCGCGCGCCGCTGCGGCTCACCGAAGCCGATCTGAGCGATCAGCGCCAGCGTCACCGATCGGCCGGGGATTGTCGCGGGCGCGGTCGACCGGGTCGGCATCCCGGCGGTGTGGGGAAGGGCCGGGCGAAGGTGCGGCACCGCGATTGTCCACTCGCCCAGCATCCGCGGCGGCAGCGAGGCGATGGCCTTGCCCGCCGGTGCCGCCTCCGCGCTGACCAAGCCGAGCTGTGCCGCCTCGGGCAGCAGCATCGCCGCGCGCAGGGCCGTCCACCCGCCAAGCACGGCGACGAGGAAGCGGAGGGGGCGTCCCGCGGGCGTGCTCATGCCGGCTCGCGCGGCAGGTCGGGGAAATGATGCGCCGTCTTGTCCCAATGGAGCGCCTGACCGCGCAGCAGCCCGACATAGCGCCAGATCGCGCGCCGCGCGGCGAGCAGCGCGATGAAATTGGCGACGACCATGCGGGGGGCCGACCACAGCGCCTCCACCCGGCCGTAGGCGGCACCGACGAACGCCGCGCGCATGACGATCCGCCAGCCGAGCAGCCAGGCGTTGAGACCGAGGAGTGCGGCGAGCGCCGGACCGATGGACGCCGTGCTCGACCCGCGCCAGAGATCGATCACCGCAAGCGCCGCCCAGCCGACCAGCGAGACATAGGCGGCGGCGAGTACCAGGACCGACAGGATTGCCCGCCGGTCGCGCATCCGCATCCAGTGATCGCCGATCGCCAGCGGCCGTCCCCAGCCGGTCCGGTCCCAGCCGGCCAGCGCGATCCCCGTCATCCAGCGTGCCTTCTGACGCACCGATGCCTCGAGCGTCGCGGGGAAATAGGCGCGGACGGCGACCGGCGCCGTGCCGTCGAGGACGCGGACGAACGCTGCGCGGCCGCCGGTGCGCGCGATGGCGAGGCCGAGTTCGTAATCCTCGGTCAGCGAGCCCGGATCGAAGGGCAGGCCGCCGCGCGTCGCGGCGATGCGCGCGAGGGTGCCGCGATCGATCGCGCAGCCCACGCCCGCCAGCGGCATCGCCGCGCCCAGCGTCTGGCGCACCAGCATCTGCTTGGCATGGCTCTCCGCGAACTCGTCGGCATAGTGGCCCGCGACCAGCCGCGATCGCTGGTCGATCAGGGGAAGGACGGGGACCTGCACCACCGCGGCCCCGGCATCGAGGTGACGGGCATAGACCGCCAGCTCGCCGCGATGCACGACATCCTCCGCATCGTGGAGGATGACGGCGCGGAACGCCCGCCCCTCCGCCGCCTCGTCGGCTAGCATCGCCCGCCAGATCGTGTTGAGGCAGTCGGCCTTGGTCGTCGGCCCGGGCTTGTCGCCGATGACCAGGCGGATGCGCTCGTCGCGCGCGGCGACCTCGATCACCGCATCGATCGTCGCGCCATCATTGGGATAGGCGCCGACATAGAGCCGCCAGCCCGGATCGCCCAGCCGCGCCGCCGCCGTGCGAAGCATCGCGCCGATGACCGCACTTTCGTCCCAGGCGGCGACGAAGATCGCCAGCGGCTGCGCGGCGGGGGGCAGGTCGGCAAGCCGCGGCGTGTTGATCCGGGCGATGCGCCGGCCCGCCAGGCGGATCAGAAAGAGGAAGTCGACGAGGAAATCGTCGAGCCCGCCAATCGCGAAGCCGATCGCGGCGAACAGCATCGTTTCATGCACGACAGCGCCGGTCAGCGGCAGCAGCCATTCGCCCGTCGTCAAGCGGTCTGCCCCCAAACCGATTCGGATGGCGGAGCATTCCGCTGATACTAATTAATTACAAGTTCCGAAAAGCTTGGGGCGGCGGGTTTTCTTTGCCGCGGGGCTGGCCTAGCACGGCCGCACCCGCGTTCTGACGAGTGCCGATGGACCTTTATCTGCCGATCGCGAACCTGTCGGTGAACGCGCTGGTGATCGTCGCCCTCGGCTTCGGCGTCGGCTGGCTGTCGGGCATGTTCGGCGTCGGCGGCGGCTTCCTGACGACGCCGCTCCTGATCTTCTACGGCATCCCGCCGACCGTCGCCGCCGCCTCTGCCGCGAGCCAGGTGACGGGCGCGAGCGTGTCGGGCGTGTTCGCGCACGCCCGGCGCAAGGGCGTCGACTATCACATGGGCGGGGTGATGGTGGCGGGCGGCATCGTCGGCTCGCTGATCGGCGCGTGGCTGTTCGAGTTCCTGCGCGCCCGCGGTCTGATCGATACGGTCATCTCGATCCTCTATGTCGTGATGCTGGGTTCGATCGGCGGGCTGATGCTACGCGAATCGCTCGGCGCGGTGAGGGCGGGGCGCCGGGGGCAGCCGGTGGCGGCGGCGCGGCGGCGGCATCACCCGCTCGTCGCGGCGCTCCCCTTTCGGTGGCGCTTCTATCGCTCGGGCCTCTACATCTCGCCGCTCGCACCGCTGATCCTGGGGCTGGTGACGGGCATCCTGACGATGCTGTTGGGCGTCGGCGGCGGCTTCTTCATGGTGCCGGCGATGATCTACCTTCTCGGCATGGGAACCGCGGTGGTCGTCGGCACCAGCCTGTTCCAGATCCTGTTCACGACTGCCGCCGCGACGATGGTCCATGCCACGACGACGCGCGCGGTCGATATCGTCCTCGCGGTGCTCCTGCTGCTCGGATCGGTCGCGGGCGCGCAGCTCGGTACGCGTTTCGCGGCGCGACTGAAGCCCGAGCAGTTGCGGCTCGCGCTCGCGCTCATCGTGCTCGCCGTGGCGATCCGCATGGCGCTGGGCCTCGGCTGGCGGCCGGGCGAACTCTATTCGGTCGAAGTGGGGTGAGGCGCCTGCTCGCCCTGTTCCTCGCGCCGCTGCTGATGGCGCAGGCGGATGCGCCGAAGCTCGTACCCGACGCCTCGCAGCGCGAGATCGAGATCGCGTACAGCTTCACCGGCGCCGACCTGCTCCTGTTCGGGGCGATCCTCTATCCCGACGCCCGCGCGGCCGAGCGGCCCGCGGACATCGTCGTGGTGGTCAAGGGGCCGAGCCAGTCGGTGCTGATGCGCGAGAAGCAGAAGGTCGCCGGCATCTGGGTCAATGCCGATTCGATGCGCTATCGCTCCGCCCCGTCCTTCTACGCGATCGCGTCCTCCCGCCCGGTCGAGCGGATCGTCGATGCGCGGACGCGCGCGATCTACGAGCTCGGGCTCGATAGCCTGCAACTCTCGCCGATCGGCAGCGAGCCGCAGACGGTGCAGGACCGCTTCGTGCGCGGGCTGGTCGAGATGCGCCGCCGCTCGGGCCTATTCGTCGAGGCGCCGGGCGCGGTCGAGATCACCGGCGGCGTCCTCTATCGCGCGCGCATCGCTATCCCGGCGCGCGTGCCGGTCGGACGCTTCACCGCCGAAACCTTCCTGATCCGCGACGGGCGCGTGCTGGCGGCGGCGGTGCGCGATATCGAGATCCGCAAATCGGGCTTTGAGCGGTTCGTGGCGGCCGCGGCGCAGAACCATGCGATCGTCTATGGCCTGATCGCGGTGTTCGTCTCTGTCGCGTTCGGCTGGGGGGCGGGGGCGCTCGGACGGCGCTTCTGAGGCAGCCGCTGTAGGCCCGCGAACGTCACCAACGTTATATTTACCTCCGCTTTGGTATCGCTTTCACGTGATATGGATGGCGAAGGCCCCTTGCCCATGATGGACGCGACGCGAACGCACGCTTTCGAGCAGGCGCTGCCTGCCGGTGGCGGCGCATCGGCGCTGGCGGCGCCGCCGATCGGCATCGTCACCGAAATCTCGGGCGCGAGCAGCCGCGTGACCTTCGACCGCCGTGCGCTCGACGCGATGCGCGGCCACGGCGACGAGACGCTGGCGGCGGCGGGACAGGTCGGCAGCCTTGTCAAGATCCGCATCGGAACGACGTGGCTCGTCGCCAGCGTCCGCGCGCTCAAGCTGACCGAGGACGGTCACGCCGACATCACCGCACAGATCGACTTCCTGGGCGAGGGCGAGGAGGAGAAGCTGACGGGCAAGCTCTACCGCTTCCGCCGCGGCGTCACCCGCTATCCGACGCCGGGGGCAGAGGTGCTGCCCGTGTCGACCGAGGACATGCGCCAGGTCTATCAGACCGACGACCGCGCCAATGTGAAGATCGGCAACGTCTATCCGACCAAGGACATTCGCGCCGCGCTTTACATCGACGCAATGCTCGGCAAGCATTTCGCGCTCTTGGGCTCGACCGGCACCGGCAAGTCGACCAGCGCCGCGCTGATCCTCCACCGCATCTGCGAGGCGGCGCCCCAAGGGCACATCGTCATGATCGACCCGCACGGCGAATATGCCGCGGCGTTCGCGACGCGCGGGGCGATCTACGACGTCGGCAACCTCGCCATGCCCTATTGGCTGATGAACTTCGAGGAGCATTGCGAGGTCTTCATCACCGGGACCGGCAACCAGCGACAGCTCGACGCCGACATCCTCGCCAAGTGCCTGCTGGCCGCGCGCGGCAAGAATCGCCTCGCCACCGACGTGAAGCTCACCGTCGATTCGCCCATCCCCTATCTGCTCAGCGACCTGACGACGCAGATCACGCAGGAGATGGGCAAGATGGACCGGGCCGGCGATACCTCGCCCTATCTTCGCCTGAAGTCGAAGATCGAGGAGGTGAAAAACGATCCGCGCTATACCTTCATGTTCAACGGGATGCTCGTCGCCGACACGATGGCGACGTTCCTCGCCCGGATGTTCCGCCTGCCCGCCGAGGGCAAGCCGATCGCGATCATCGACGTGTCCGGCGTGCCGAGTGAGATCACCAGCGTCGTCGTCGCGGTTCTGAGCCGCATGGTGTTCGATTATGCGATCTGGGCGCGCGGGGAGCAGGTGCGCCCGATTCTCCTCGTCTGCGAGGAGGCGCACCGATACGTGCCCAACGAGCGCAACGCCGACGGCTCGTCGGTCGGCCGCATCCTCAGCCGCATCGCCAAGGAAGGGCGGAAATACGGCGTGTCGCTGGGCCTCATCACCCAGCGTCCCTCTGACCTTGCCGAGGGCGTGCTGTCGCAGTGCGGCACGATCATCGCGATGCGCCTGAACAACGACCGTGACCAGGCCTATGTCCGGGCAGCCATGCCCGAGGGCGCGCGCGGATTCCTCGATGCGATCCCCGCGCTGCGCAATCGCGAGTGCATCATCTGCGGCGAGGGTGTGGCGACGCCGATCCGCGTCCTGTTCGACGACCTCGACGAATCGCTGCGGCCGGCCTCGGCCGACCCGTCGTTCAGCGAGCTTTGGAAGAAGGGCGGCGGCGAGGAGGCGTCGCTCCAGCGCACGATCAAGCGCTGGCGCAGCCAGCGGGCGTGAGGATCAGCTTACTGGTTCCTTGAGCAGCGGGACCAGCTCGCGGTTGAGGTCGTCGAGCTCGAACGCCGCGGCCTTGGCATAGCGGATGCGCCCGGCGCGATCGATGATGTAGTTGGTGGGCACCGCGCCGAGCGTGCCGTAGTTTCCCTTGAAGCTCTTGACCGCGGGCATCTTCATCACCGCGAACAGCGCCTTCAGCCTGAATAGCGGCACCGAATCCTCGGTCGTGATGGCATAGGCGCGCAGCCCCGCATCCTTGCGCAGCGAATAATAGCGGTCGAGGAGCGGCAGCTCCGCGCGGCACGGCGCGCACCACGTCGCCCAGTAGTTGAGGACGACAACGTGGCCGCGAAGTTCGTCGGAAGTGACCTCGGTCCCGTCGATCAGCTTCATGCGAAAGGGCGGGGCGATGTCGCCGACCTTCGGCGGCGGTGGGGGCGACATCGCCGCGCTTGCCAATATCCAGCCCGCACCGACCAGCGCGATCAGCCGTTTCGTCATCCCCCGGTCCCCCTCTTTCGTCGATACAGGCTGACCGGACAGCTGGTTCCGGTCAAACGGATATCGATCGGCGCTCGGGCATTGCCCCTTCTCGGCGCAGTCGGTATGCGGCGCAGCATACGTATGCAGAAGCTCAGGGGATCGACGATGGACAAGGCCGAGATGACCGCGCGGATCGAACGGGGCGACGGGTTCATCGCCGCGCTGGACCAGTCGGGCGGCTCCACGCCCAAGGCGCTGGCGGGCTACGGCATCGAGGACGGCGCCTGGGACGGCGACGAGGCGATGTTCGCGCTCATCCACGACATGCGCGCACGGATCATCACCGCGCCTTCGTTCAGCGGCGACAAGGTGCTGGGCGCGATCCTGTTCGAGCGGACGATGGACGGCGAGGTGGCGGGCAAGCCCACCCCCGCGGCGCTGATCGAGCGGGGCGTCGTCCCCTTCATCAAGATCGACAAGGGGCTGGAGGCCGAGGCGGACGGCGTGCAGCTGATGAAGCCGATCGACGGCCTCGACGCGCTGCTTTCTCGCGCCGCCGGGCTCGGCGTGTTCGGGACCAAGGAACGCTCGGTCATCAACCTCGCCAACGAGGCGGGAATCGCCGCGGTGGTGCGCCAGCAGTTCGAGGTGGCGCGTCAGGTGCTCGCCGCCGGCCTCGTCCCGATCATCGAGCCCGAAGTGAACATCAAGAGCGCCGAGCGCGGCGCCGCCGACCGCATCCTCAAGGCCGAATTGCTGAAGGCGCTGGACGCGATGCCCGGCGACGACCGCGTGATGCTGAAGCTCTCGATTCCCGCGGAAGCCGGGCTGTTCGACGAACTGGTCGATCATCCCCGCGTCCTGCGCGTCGTCGCGCTGTCGGGCGGCTTCGCGCGGGCCGAGGCGTGCGCGGAGCTGGCAAAGAACCGCGGCATGATCGCCAGCTTCAGCCGCGCGCTTCTCTCCGACCTGCGCCACCAGATGAGCGATGACGAATTCGACGCGGCGCTCGGCGAGGCGATCGACGACATCCACGCCGCCTCGACGAAGAAGGTCGCGCTGGCCGCGTGACGGTTCGCCTACGCGCTTGGCAGCGAGGCGGCCGAGCGGGTAGGGCGCGATGATGACCGATTTTGACGACGATCCGCTCGGCCCGCTCGATCCCGACTTCGCCGAGCAGTTCAAGCGCGACGATCGCCGGCCGCCGTGCCAGCTCTACCTGATCTCGCCACTGGAAGTGGGGGGCGATTTCCCCGACCGGCTCGAGCGGGCGCTCGCCGCCGGGCCGGTCGCGGCGTTCCAGTTCCGGGTGAAGGGGATCGACCAGCACAAGGCGGCGGCACTCGCCGAACCGCTGCAGCGCATCTGCGCCGCCCATGAGGTCGCGTTCATCGTCAACGATTCGATCAGCCTCGCCAAGCGTCTAGGCGCCGACGGCGTGCATCTGGGGCAGGGCGACGGCGACGTAGGCGAAGCGCGCGCGGCGCTCGGCCCGGCGGCGCAGATCGGCGTCACCTGTCACGACAGCCGCCACCTGGCGATGGAAGCGGGGGAGGCTGGGGCCGATTACGTCGCGTTCGGCGCCTTCTACGACACCACCACCAAGCCCGTCAGCCATCGGCCGGAGCCGGTGATCCTGTCCTGGTGGTCGGCGCTGTTCGAGGTGCCGTGCGTCGCGATCGGCGGGATCACGCCTGAAAACGCCCGCCCGCTGGTCGAGGCGGGGGCCGATTTCCTCGCGGTGTCGAGTGCGGTCTGGCAGGGTGACGAGGCGGCGGCGGTCAGAGCGTTCGCGGCGCTGCTCGCCTGACGCGGCTGTAAAACCGTTCATGCAACAAAGCTGATTTCTACTCGTTCGATTCGGCCTTGGAGGAGGCGAGTCGCGTATGGAACATCGGGATCGGGCGCTCTTGGGCGCAATCGGATTGGCTACGGTGACGGCAACCGCCTTGGGCTTCGCCGGCATCCCCAAGGCCGATGCGCAGGCGCCGAAGGCGGAGCCGCAGCAGCAGGCGGCACCCGCGCCGGCCGCCGGTCCCAAGGTCGACCTCGCAACGCTGAAAGCGCAGGTGATCCTGTCGAAGCTCGGCTTCTCGTCGGGGCTGCTCGACGGCAAGAACAGCGCCGGCTTCAAGGGGGCGATCCACGGCTTCCAGGAAAGCCGCGGCCTCGCCCCGACCGGCAAGCTCGACGCGCCGACGCTCGCCGCGCTCAAGCGCTACGACGCGGCCGAACCCACCAAGACGATCACGCTCGCGCCGCAGATGATCGCCGGGCCGTTCATCAATCCGACGCCGAAGGATTATGCCGATCAGTCGAAGCTGCCCGGCCTCTACTACCGCTCCCCGCTCGAGAAGCTGGCCGAGATGTTCCACACCTCGCCCGAGGTGCTCGTGGCGCTCAACAGCCGCGACACGCCGCTGAAGGCCGGGCAGCAGATCGTGGTGCCGAACGCGCTGCCTTCCTCGCGCGCCTATGACATCGACGATGCGACGTGGAAGCAGACCGTCGCCTATCTCAATGTCGACGCGCAGCAGCCCAAGGCCGACCATGTCGTCGTCGACGAAAGCGAGGGCGTGCTCAAGGTCATGGACGGACAGGAGCGCGTGATCGCGCAGTTCCCCGCGACGATGGGCTCGGCGCAGTTTCCGCTGCCGATCGGCGAATGGACGATCAAGGGCGCGGCCTACAATCCCGACTGGAAGTACCAGCCCGAGCTGATCGCCGGGTCGAAGCCGGGCGCGAAGGAGGCGGTGGTGCCGCCGGGGCCGAACAATCCGGTCGGCGTCGTCTGGATGGACCTGTCCAAACCGCATTACGGCATCCACGGCACGCCCGAGCCGCAGAATATCGGCAAGACCGAAAGCAACGGCTGCATCCGCCTGACCAACTGGGACGCCGCGCGCCTCGCCCTGATGGTCAAGCCCGGCACCAAGGCGCTGTTCCGGAAGTAGGGCGATGCCGCGGCTCTTCTGGGGCATCCTGGCGCTGATCGTCGTCGGGGCGGCGATCTTCGCCTCGATGCTGCGCTTCGGTGGGCCGCCTGCCCCCGCCCCGGAAGTGGCGCGGCGAGTCGCTGCGATGCCGACGCCGCCGCCCGCGCCGCCGGGTGGGCGTATCCGCTGGCGGGGCGGGCTCCTGACCGTGCCCGTCGCCGGGATCGCGCGGTCGGCGATCGCGTCGAGCTGGGGTGATCCGCGTGGGAACGGCACCCGGCTGCACCGCGGCAACGACATTATGGCGCCCGGCGGCACGCCCGTGCTGGCGGCGGCGGACGGCGTGGTGGAAAAGGTCTTCTTCAGCAACGGGGGCGGGGGCAACACGCTCTACGTCCGTTCGCCCGATGGTCGCTGGAGCTATTACTACGCGCATCTGGCCGGCTATGCGCCGGGCATTGCCGAGGGGATGCGGGTCCGCGCGGGCCAGCCGATCGCGATGGTCGGTGACACCGGCAATGCCGGGCCGGGCAACACGCACCTGCATTTCGGGCTGTCGGCGATGGCGCCGGGCGAGCGCTGGTATCAGGGCCGCGCGGTCGATCCGACGCCGCTCCTCACCGGCGCCTCCCTTGCCGATCCGGCCGCTCGCCGCTAAGGCGCGGCCACCAGCTCTTTCCAACAGGTCAATCGTATGAAGATCAGCGGCGTGGACATCCGTCCCGGCAACATCATCGAGTATGAAGGCGGCATCTGGCGTGCGGTGAAGATCCAGCACACCCAGCCCGGCAAGGGCGGCGCCTATATGCAGGTCGAGATGAAGAACCTGATCGACGGGCGCAAGACCAACGTCCGCTTCCGCTCGGCCGAGACGGTGGAGCGCGTCCGCCTCGACACCAAAGACTTCCAGTTCCTGTTCGCCGAGGGCGATACGCTGACCTTCATGGACAAGGACAATTACGAGCAGATCACGCTCGACAAGGACGTGCTGGGCGACGCCGCCGAGTTCCTGCAGGACGGGATGGACGTGGTCATGGAACTGCATGACGAGCGCCCGATCAGCGTGCAGCTTCCCGACACGGTCGAGGCGACGATCGTCGAGGCCGATGCGGTGGTGAAGGGGCAGACCGCCTCGTCCAGCTACAAGCCGGCGATCCTCGACAACGGCGTCCGCGTGATGGTGCCGCCGCATATCTCTAGCGGCACGCGCATCGTCGTCGACGTGTACGAGCGCACCTACGTCCGCCGCGCCGACTGATTTCCAATCGCTCCTCCTCGCTTCCGCCGGGGAGGGGAGGAGTTAAGCCCATGTCTGCCCAATCCGGCCTCATCACCGTCATGGAGCGCGCCGCCCGCAAGGCGGCGCCGCGCCTTCGCCGCGACTTCAACGAGGTCCAGCACCTTCAGGTGTCGAAGAAGGGCCCGGCCGATTTCGTGTCGATGGCCGACCAGCGCGCCGAGCGTACGCTGTATGACGAGCTGCTGAAGGCGCGCCCCGACTGGGGCTTCGTCATGGAAGAGGGCGGGGTGATCGAGGGCGATCCCGACAAGCCGCGCTGGATCATCGATCCGCTCGACGGGACGACCAACTTCCTCCACGGCATCCCGCATTTCGCGATCTCGATCGCGGTCGAGGATCCGCGCTCGGGCATCACGCACGGCCTCATCTATCAGCCGCTCACCGACGAGAGCTTCTGGGCCGAGAAGGGCCGGGGCGCATGGCTGACCGGCCAGCGCCTGCGCGTCTCGGCGCGCCGCGACCTGGGCGACGCGATCATCGCGACGGGCATTCCGTTCCTGGGGCATGGCAATTTCCCCGAATGGACGCGCATCTTCGGCGCAATCGCGCCGGAAGTCGCGGGCATCCGCCGGCTGGGTTCGGCCGCGCTCGATCTCGCCTGGGTCGCGGCGGGCCGCTTCGACGGGTTTTGGGAAAGCGGGCTCAACATCTGGGACGTCGCGGCGGGTTATCTGATCGTCAAGGAAGCCGGTGGTTACGTCACCGACTATCGCGGCGCCGACCAGCCGATCGAGAAGCGTCAGGTGCTGGCCGCCAACGACGTGCTCCATTCGAAGCTTCACAAGCTGGCGGCGGGCGCGCTGCGCTAATCGACGGCGGGCGGGTCAGTTGAGATTCATTCTCACTGCCCGCCGCCTTGCCGGTCCCCGTTCATCGGCCTAGAAGCGCGCCCAAACCCCTGCTGCAACCGCGAGATGGCCCTTGGTCGACCTGTCGCAATATCTGCCGATCCTGATGTTTCTGGGCATCGCCCTGATACTGTCGTCGGCGTTCGTGTTCCTGCCGATGATCGCGGCGCGCTTTACCGGCGCGCACAAGCCGACGCCGGAAAAGCTGACCGAATATGAGTGCGGTTTCCCCGCATTCGAGGATTCGCGCAGCCAGTTCGACGTGCGCTTTTATCTGGTCGCGATCCTTTTCATCGTCTTCGATCTCGAGGCGGCGTTCCTATATCCGTGGGCAGTGAGCGTGTTCGACCTGGGCTGGGTGGCCTGGTCCTCGATGATGATCTTCATCGCCGAACTCGCGCTCGGCCTTGTCTATGCCTGGAAGAAGGGAGCTCTCGATTGGGAGTAGAGTTCAACCCCGCGCATCCCGCCAACCCGAACGCCGTCGGCCTCGTCGGCGGCGGTCAGGCGGTGACGCCGCCGGACCAGCAGTTCTTCAGCGACCTGAACGGTGAGCTGACCGACAAGGGCTTCCTCGTCACCACGACTGAGGACCTGTTCACCTGGGCGCGCACCGGCTCGCTCTGGTGGATGACGTTCGGCCTTGCCTGCTGCGCGGTCGAGATGATCCACGTCAACATGCCGCGCTACGACATGGAGCGGTTCGGCGCCGCGCCGCGCGCGTCCCCGCGCCAGTCGGACGTGATGATCGTCGCGGGCACGCTCTGCAACAAGATGGCCCCGGCGCTCCGCCGCGTCTACGACCAGATGTCGGAGCCCAAATACGTCATTTCGATGGGCTCGTGCGCCAATGGCGGCGGGTACTATCATTACAGCTACAGCGTCGTTCGCGGCTGTGACCGGATCGTGCCGGTGGACATCTATGTCCCCGGCTGTCCGCCGACCGCGGAGGCGCTGCTTTACGGCGTGATGCAGTTGCAGCGGAAGATCCGCCGCATCGGGACGATTGAAAGGTGATTGCAGGGACATGAAGGCGCCTGCTCCCCGCTATGCCGTGAATGACGGCGTGATCGACGCGGCGACCGCGGCGATCGGTGCTGCACTGATCGAATCGCAGGACAAGGTCGGCGAAGTGACGCTGACCGTCACCCGCGACGGCCTGATCGGCGCGATGACGGCGCTGCGCGATACGCCGGGTCTCGAATATCAGCAACTGATGGAGATCGCCGGCGTCGACTATCCGGAGCGCGAGGAGCGCTTCGACGTCTGCTATCACCTGCTCAGCGTCACCCGGAACCATCGCCTGCGCGTCCGCGTGACCGCCAGCGAGGAGACGCCGGTGCCGAGCGTGACGGGCCTGTGGCCGGTCGCCAACTGGCTGGAGCGCGAGGTTTACGACATGTTCGGCGTGCTGTTCGACGGACACCCGGACCTGCGCCGCATCCTTACCGACTATGGTTTCCGCGGGCATCCGTTCCGCAAGGACTTCCCGCTCTCGGGCTTCGTCGAGCTGCGATACTCGGAAGAAGCCAAGCGCGTGGTCTATGAGCCGGTGCAGCTGGCGCAGGACTTCCGCAATTTCGAGTTCATGAGCCCGTGGGAAGGCGCGCAGTACGTGCTGCCCGGCGACGAGAAGGCGGCCGCCGCTGCTCCGCCCGCGCCGCCGCCCGCCAAGCCTGAGGCCAAGGGCGCGCCGACGCCGCTCGACGCGGACCGGATCGTGCGCGCCGACGATGCCAAGGCGCCCGGCCCGCAGGCGACCGAGACCAAGGTGACCGACACCCCCGCCGACACCGGCGCGGGCAAGGCCGATCCGGGGAACAAGGCGGCTGAGAAGCCCGCCGACCCGGACGTTCCCTCGAAGGACGGGGACAAGGAATGACCGAGACCGTAACCCAGCTGATGGACGCGCCGGGCCAGTCGCCCGAGAGTGCCGGCGACGTCGCGATCCAGAACTACACGATCAACTTCGGCCCGCAGCATCCCGCGGCGCACGGCGTGCTTCGCCTCGTCATGGAGATGGACGGCGAGGTGATCGAGCGGATCGACCCGCATGTCGGCCTGCTCCACCGCGGTACCGAGAAGCTCTGCGAGTACAAGACGTACACGCAGGCGCTGCCGTACATGGACAGGCTCGACTATTGTTCGCCGCTCTGCATGGAGCACAGCTTCGTGCTGGCGGTCGAGAAGCTGCTCGACCTCGAAGTGCCGATCCGCGCCCAGTATCTGCGCGTGTTCTTCGCCGAGCTGACGCGCATCTGCAATCACATGCTCAACCTTGGGTCGCACGTCATGGACGTCGGCGCGATGACGCCGAACCTGTGGATGTTCGAGATCCGCGAAGACTGCATGGGCTTTTTCGAGCGCATGTCGGGCGCGCGGATGCACCACAATTACCTGCGGCCGGGCGGCGTGCATCAGGACGTGCCGCTGGAGCTGCTGACCGACATCGCCGACTGGCTCGACACGCGCCTGCCGCAACTGTTCGGCGACGCGATCAGCCTGGTCGCCGAGAACCGCATCTTCAAGCAGCGCAACGTCGATATCGCGATCGTCAGCCGCGAGGACGCGCTTAAGTGGGGCTTCTCGGGCCCGATGATCCGCGCGGCCGGCCTGCCCTGGGACCTGCGCAAGTCGCAGCCCTATGACGTCTATGACCGCATGGAGTTCGACGTGCCCGTCGGCACCCGCGGCGACTGCTACGACCGGTTCATGGTCCGCGTCGAGGAAGTCTGGCAGTCGGCGCGCATCATGAAGCAGTGCCTGAACGAGATGCCGGAGGGGCCGATCGCCTCGATGGATCGCAAGGTGGTGCCGCCCAAGCGCGCCGAGATGAAGCGCTCGATGGAAGCGCTCATCCATCACTTCAAGCTCTATACCGAGGGCTTCCACGTCCCCGCGGGCGAAGTCTATGTCGCGACGGAGAGCCCCAAGGGCGAGTTCGGCATCTACATGGTCTCCGACGGGTCCAACAAACCCTATCGCGTGAAGATCCGGCCGACCGCGTTCAGCCATCTCCAGGCAATGGACTTCATGAGCCGCGGGCACATGCTCGCCGACACCACCGCCATTCTGGGCGCGATGGATATCGTGTTCGGGGAGTGTGACCGCTGATGGCCGACGCAGCACCCATTCTCGACGAGGCCGAGGTCCGCGCACGCTGGGGCGAGTTCGCCTGGAACGAGGCGAATGCGGCCAAGGCGAAGGAAATCGTCGGCCGCTATCCCGCCGGGCGCCAGATGTCGGCGACGCTCCCCCTCCTCGACCTCGCCCAGCGGCAGGTCGGAGCGGAGACGCAGACGCAGGGCTGGCTGCCCGTGCCGGTGATCGAATATGTCGCGAGCTATCTGGACATGCCGTATATCCGCGTGCTCGAGGTCGCGACCTTCTACACCATGTACAATATGGTACCCGTCGGCCGCTATCACGTGCAGGTCTGCGGCACGACCCCGTGCATGCTGCGTGGGAGCGACGACGTGCTGGCGGCGTGCAAGAACCAGGGCCTCGTCAAGGGCAAGACCACGCCCGACGGCCTGTTCACGCTGACCGAGGTCGAATGCATGGGCAATTGCGCCAATGCGCCGATGGTCCAGATCAACGACGACAATTTCGAGGATCTCGATTACGACAAGACCGTCGCGATCCTGTCTGCGCTGGCCAATGGCGAGACGCCGACGCCGGGGCCGCAGAACGGGCGCCACACCTCCGAGCCCGAGGGCGGGCCGACCACGCTGACCGAAATGGTCGGCGACAACCACGACTATCGGGGTGAGTGGGCGTGAACCTGCTCGTCGCCATCGTCGTCTTCGTCGTCGCGATCTTCGTGCTCGTGGCGCTGTTGAAGGTCGCGTTCAGCCTGATCGTCGTGGGGCTGGGCCTCGCGCTGGCGGTGGCGGGTTATTTTCTGGCTGAAAAGCTGATTGGACAGGGACGCTGAGCCGTGCTCGCTGACAAGGACCGCATCTTCACCAACGTCTATGGTTTCCAGCCGTGGAACGTCGACGCGGCGATGAAACGCGGCGACTGGGACAATACCAAGGCGCTGCTGGAGCTCGGCCAGGATACGATCATCGATCGGATCAAGGCATCGGGCCTGCGCGGCCGCGGCGGGGCGGGCTTCCCCACCGGCATGAAGTGGAGCTTCATGCCGAAGAACCCGACGCCCGAGCGTCCCAGCTTCCTCGTCATCAACGCCGACGAATCCGAGCCGGGGTCGTGCAAGGACCGCGAGATCATCCGCCACGATCCGCACAAGCTGATCGAGGGCGCGCTGGTCGCCGGCTTCGCGATGCGCGCGCGCGCCGCCTACATCTACATCCGCGGCGAATATATCCGCGAGGCCGAGGTGCTGTTCGCGGCAATCGCCGAGGCGTACGACAAGGGCTTCATCGGCAAGAACGCCTGCGGGTCGGGCTACGACTTCGACGTGTTCTGTCACCGCGGTGCAGGCGCATACATCTGCGGCGAAGAAACCGCGATGCTCGAGAGCCTGGAGGGCAAGAAGGGCCAGCCGCGGCTGAAGCCCCCGTTCCCGGCGGGCGCGGGCCTCTATGGCTGTCCGACGACGGTCAACAACGTCGAATCGATCGCGGTCGCGCCGACGATCCTGCGCCGCGGGCCGGAATGGTTCTCGAGCTTCGGGCGCGAGAACAACAAGGGCACCAAACTCTTCCAGATCAGCGGCCATGTCGAGAAGCCGTGCGTGGTCGAGGAATCGATGTCGATTCCCTTCCGCGAGCTGATCGAGAAGCATTGCGGCGGCATTCGCGGCGGGTGGGACAACCTCCTCGCGGTGATCCCCGGCGGTTCGTCGGTGCCGCTCGTCCCCGCGGCGCAGATCATGGACGCGCCGATGGACTTCGACGGGCTGAAGGAAGTGGGCTCGGGCCTCGGCACCGCCGCGGTCATCGTCATGGACAAGTCGACCGACATCGTCCGCGCGATCAGCCGCATCAGCTATTTCTACAAGCATGAGAGCTGCGGCCAGTGCACGCCGTGCCGCGAGGGCACCGGCTGGATGTGGCGCGTGATGGAGCGGATGCGCACCGGCGACGCCGACATCTCCGAGATCGACACGCTGTATCAGGTGACCAAGCAGGTCGAAGGCCACACCATCTGCGCGCTCGGCGATGCCGCCGCCTGGCCTATCCAGGGACTGATCCGCCACTTCCGCCCGGAGATGGAGCGGCGCATCCTCGAAAAGCAGGGCCACGGCGCGTCGTATCAGGAAGCGGCGGAGTAAGCATGACGGCGGCGATCGCCCTTGCCATGATGCTGGCCGGCGCCGTGGGTGCGCAGGAAACGGGGACGCTCGTCAAGGGGCGGACGCCGTCGGCGCCGCTCATGTCGGCGGTGCCGGCGAGGGAAACCGTGCGGACCGAAACCGTGCAAGCGGCAGCGGCGCCGGAAGCACTGGCGGCGGCGCGTTCGCTGGCGGCTTGTGCGGTTCGTCGCGACGGGGTGCGGGCAGGGCGCTTGCTCGCCGCGGGCGATGCCGCGTCGTTTGCCGCGGCGAGTTCAGCGCTGGCATCGACCATGTCGAACTGTGCCGGCTCGGCGCTGGCACCGAATGTCAGCGCTGGAAGCTTCCGCATGACCAACCGATCGCTCGTCAAATTGCTTTCGGAGGCGGACCTTGTCGGTGACAAGCCGCCTTCGCTGACAGTCGCGGACGCGGCCGCGACACTCCCCGATCGCCCCTGGCTGGGCGAGGATCTGGGCGCGCGTGAGACGGATCTGCTCGCCACGTGCCTTGTCAACGTGCAGCCCGAATGGACCAGTTACCTCGCCGTGACCCGCCCCGGCTCGCCTGAGGAAGCCAAGGGCTGGGCGCAGGTTGCGCCCCGGATCAACGAGTGCCTGACCAAGAACGTCACGCTCAAGACCAACAAGAGCCAGCTTCGCCTTGCGATCGCCGACGTCGTCTATCGGCGCGCGCATGGGGCCGTGCCCGTAAAGGCCGCGAACTGATGCGCGGCGCCGACCATCTTCATACCAATGCCGCACGTGCGGCCGGAAACAGCTGATGCCTAAACTGAAAGTCGATGGGATCGAGGTCGAGGTGCCGCAGGGGGCCACGGTGCTCCAAGCGTGCGAGGCGGCGGGGAAGGAGATTCCGCGCTTCTGCTATCACGAGCGGCTGTCGATCGCCGGCAATTGCCGCATGTGCCTCGTCGAGGTGAAGCCCGGGCCGCCCAAGCCCCAGGCATCGTGCGCGCTGCCCGCCGCCGACAATCAGGAAGTGCGCACGGACTCGGCGATGGTGAAGGCCGCACGTGAGGGGGTGATGGAGTTCCTGCTCATCAACCACCCGCTCGACTGCCCGATCTGCGACCAGGGCGGCGAATGCGACTTGCAGGACCAGACCATGGCCTATGGTCGCGGGGCGACGCGCTATACCGAGAACAAGCGCGCGGTGACCGAGAAGTACATGGGTCCGATCGTCAAGACGGTCATGACCCGCTGCATCCAGTGCACTCGCTGCGTCCGCTTTGCCGAAGAGGTTGCGGGCGTGGAGGAGATCGGCGCGATCTATCGCGGCGAGAACATGCAGATCACCAGCTATCTCGAAAAGGCGGTGTCGAGCGAGCTCTCCGGCAACGTCGTCGACCTGTGCCCCGTGGGTGCGCTGACGTCGAAGCCCTATGCGTTCAACGCGCGGCCGTGGGAATTGAAGAAGACGCTCGGCATCGACGTGATGGATGCGGTCGGCACCAACATCCGCATCGACAGCCGCGGGCGTCAGGTGCTCCGCGTCCTGCCGCGCGTCAACGAGGACGTGAACGAGGAATGGGCGCACGACAAGACGCGCCATCATGTCGACGGCCTCGTCCGCCGTCGTCTCGACAAGCCGTACATCCGCAAGGACGGCAAGCTGACGCCCGCGAGCTGGGACGAGGCGTTCGCCGCGATCGCCGAGGTCGTGCGCACGGCCGGATCGTCGGTCGCCGCGATAGCGGGCGACATGGTCGATTGCGAGACGATGTTCGCCGCGAAGAAGCTGGTCGAGAGCTTCGGCTCGTCGCTGCTCGAGGGCCGGCAGACGGGCATGGCCTATGACGTGACCAACCTCGGCGCTGTCGCGTTCAACACGACGATCGCGGGGGTCGAGGAGGCCGACGCAATCCTGCTGGTGGGCTCGAACCTTCGCTGGGAAGCGCCGCTCATCAACACGCGGGTGCGCAAGGCGATCAAGAAGGGCGCGAAGGTGTTCGCGATCGGGCCGGAGACGGACCTGACCTACAAGGCGACGTGGCTGGGCGACGACCTGTCGCTGCTGGCCAAGCTGCCCGAGGCGGCGGCGGATGTGTTCGCGGCGGCGGCCAAGCCGATGATCGTCGTGGGGCCGGGTGCGCTCAAGAACGGGCATGGCGCGGCACTGGCGCTCGCCAAGTCGCTGAACGTGGTGCGCGACGGCTGGAACGGCTTCAACGTCGTCCACACCGCGGCGGCACGGATGGGCGCGCTGATGCTCGGTTATGCGCAGGCGGGCGGCATCGCCGACATCGTCGCGGCGGCGCCGAAGCTGACCTTCTTCCTGGGCGCTGACGAGGTCGATTTCGCGGCGTTCGAGGGCAGCTTCAAGGTCTATGTCGGCCATCACGGCGACAAGGGCGCGCATCACGCCGACGTGATCCTGCCCGCGGCGACCTATGCCGAGAAGCCCGGCACCTACGTCAATCTCGAGGGCCGCGTGCAGTTCAGCGAGCGGGCGGTGTTCGCCCCC
Organism: uncultured Sphingomonas sp.; assembly: GCA_913775315.1. Taxonomy (GTDB): domain Bacteria; phylum Pseudomonadota; class Alphaproteobacteria; order Sphingomonadales; family Sphingomonadaceae; genus Sphingomonas. Next base: position 60,282 of record CAJYIX010000010.1, read on the forward strand.
GGCGAGGCGCGCGACGACTGGACGATCCTGCGCGCGCTGTCCGACGTGCTCGGTCGCCCGCTGCCGTTCGACGATTTCGCGGGCCTGCGCCGCGCGATGATCGCCGAGGTGCCGGCGCTGGGCCGCGAGGGGCTGGCCGGTTATGACTGGAACCCGCCGGCGATCGATGCCAAGGGCGAGGGGACGGTGACCTATCCGGTCGCCGACTTCTATCTCACCAACGCCATTTGCCGCGCGAGCCCGACGATGCAGCGCTGCTCGGTCGAACTGGTCCATGGCGAAGCGTTCGCGGAGGCGGCGGAATGACGTCCTTCTTCCAATCATTGGGGCTATCGTTCGAGGGGGCCTGGGCCGTCTCGACGATCGCCGGCATCCTGTTGATCGCCTTCCCCGTCATGCTGGCGGTGGCGATGATCATCTACGCCGACCGCAAGATCTGGGCGGCGATGGCGCTGCGCCGCGGCCCGAACGTGGTCGGGCCGTTCGGCCTGCTCCAGTCGTTCGCCGACGGCCTCAAGGTCTTCCTCCAGGAAACGATCATCCCGACCGGTGCGAACAAGGGCCTGTTCCTCCTCGCACCGATCATCACCTTCACCGTCGCGCTGATCGTGTGGGCAGTGGTGCCGTTCGACGTGGGCGTGGTGCTCGCCGACATCAATGTCGGGCTGCTCTACGTGCTCGCCGCCTCGTCGCTCGGCGTCTACGGCGTGATCCTCGCGGGTTGGGCATCGAACTCGAAATACCCCTTCTACTCGGCGATCCGCGCGGCGGCGCAGATGGTGAGCTATGAAGTCGCGATCGGCTTCGTGCTCGTGTCGATCGTGCTCTGGGCGGGCAGCTTCAACCTGACGACGATTGTCGAGGCGCAGAAGAACGTCTGGGGGCTCGATTTCCTCCCGATCAACGGCTTCGGCTTCAACCCGCTGCTGTTCCCGATGGCGGTGGTGTTCTTCATCTCGGCGCTGGCGGAGACGGCGCGCGCGCCGTTCGACCTGACCGAGGCGGAGTCGGAGCTGGTCGCGGGCTATCAGACCGAATATTCGTCGATGGCCTTCGCGCTCTACTGGCTCGGCGAATATGCCAACGTCATCCTGATGTGCATGCTGAACGCCGTCCTGTTCTGGGGTGGCTATCTGCCGCCGTTCGACTGGGCGCCGCTGTACGTCGTGCCGGGGATCATCTGGCTGTTCGCCAAGGCGTTCTTCTTCTTCTTTCTGTTCAGCTGGGTGAAGGCGACGGTGCCGCGCTATCGCTACGACCAGCTGATGCGGCTGGGCTGGAAGGTGTTCCTGCCCTTGAGCCTCACCTTCGTGTTCCTCGTGTCGGGCTTCCTGATGCTGACGCGATATGGAGTTCCGGCATGAGCATCGCTCAGACCCTCAAGTCGTTCGCGCTGGCCGAGTTCGTCTCGGCCCACCTTCTGACGCTGAAGTATTTCTTCAAGCCCAAGGCGACGATCAACTACCCGTACGAGAAGAACCCGATCTCGCCCCGCTTCCGCGGCGAGCATGCGCTGCGCCGCTATCCCAATGGCGAGGAACGCTGCATCGCGTGCAAGCTGTGCGAGGCGGTGTGCCCGGCGCAGGCCATCACGATCGAGGCCGAGCCGCGCGACGACGGCAGCCGCCGCACGACGCGCTACGACATCGACATGACCAAGTGCATCTATTGCGGGCTGTGCCAGGAGGCGTGCCCCGTCGATGCGGTGGTCGAGGGGCCGAATTTCGAGTTCTCGACCGAGACGCGCGAAGAGCTGATCTATCACAAGGACAAGCTGCTCGCGAACGGCGACCGCTGGGAGCGCGCGATCGCCGCGAACCTTGCCGCCGACGCCCCGTATCGCTAAGCGGCGCGGGCATAAGGGGCCGACCATGATTCACTACCACGCCGCGATGCGCGTCCGCGCGATCGCGGTTGCAAGCCGGGAGGCGTTCGCTTGATCCAGGCCGTCGCCTTCTACCTGTTCGCGGCCATCGTCGTCCTGTCGGCGGCGATGGTGATTACCGCGCGCAATCCCGTGCATTCGGTGCTGTGGCTGATCCTGGCGTTCTTCAACGCCGCCGGCCTCATGGTGCTGGTCGGCGCCGAGTTCATCGCGATGCTGCTCGTCATCGTCTATGTCGGCGCGGTCGCGGTGCTGTTCCTGTTTGTCGTGATGATGCTCGACATCGATTTCGCTGAGCTGCGTGCGGGCTTCGTCAAGTATCTGCCGATCGGCGTGGTGCTGGCGGTGGGTCTCGCGGCCGAGATCCTGATCGGTGTCGGCGCATGGTCGGCGGGCGGTATCGAGCTTTCGACGCGCATCGCGCCGATCGACGCCGCGGTGCCGAATATCGAGGCGATCGGGCGGCTGCTATACACCCGCTACCTGCTGGTGTTCGAGGGGGCGGGCCTCGTCCTCCTCGTCGCGATGATTGGTGCGATCGTGCTGACGCACCGCGAGCGCACGGGCGTCATCAAGCAGAACATCGCCCGCCAGGTCGCGCGCCGCTCCAAGGACGCGATCCGCAAGGTCAACCAGCCGGTGGGTCAGGGGGTCGAGCTGTGATCGGGCTGCATCATTATCTAACGGTGGGCGCGATCCTGTTCGCGCTCGGCGTCATGGGGATCTTCCTCAACCGCAAGAATTTGATCGTCATCCTGATGGCGATCGAGCTCATCCTGCTGGCAGTGAACATCAACCTCGTTGCCTTTTCCGCCTTCCTCGGCGATCTGGTGGGACAGGTGTTCGCGATGTTCGTGCTGACCGTCGCGGCGGGCGAGGCGGCGATCGGGCTTGCCATCCTCGTCATCTACTTCCGTGGCCGCGGCAATATCGCGGTCGACGACGCCAACCGGATGAAGGGGTAACCATCTGGTGATCCAGGCAATCGTCTCCCTGCCGCTCATCGCCGCGATCGTCGCGGGGCTGGGCAATCGCGCGATCGGCAACGTCGCCGCCAAGTCGGTGACGACCGGCGCGCTCCTGATCGCGTGCCTTCTTTCCTGGCCGATCTTCCTCGGCTTCCTGTCGGGCAACCGCGCGGCCGAGGTCGTTCACGTCCTCGACTTCATCAAGTCGGGCGGCATGGACGCCGCCTGGGCGCTGCGCGTCGACACGCTGACCGCGATCATGCTGGTGGTCATCACCACCGTCTCCGCGCTCGTCCACCTGTATAGCTGGGGCTATATGGCGGAGGACCCCGACCAGCCGCGCTTCTTCGCCTATCTGTCGCTGTTCACCTTCGCGATGCTGATGCTGGTGACTGCCGACAACCTCATCCAGATGTTCTTCGGGTGGGAGGGCGTCGGCCTTGCCAGCTATCTGCTGATCGGCTTCTGGTACAAGAAGCCGTCGGCACAGGCCGCGGCGATCAAGGCGTTCGTCGTCAACCGGGTCGGCGACCTCGGCTTCATGCTCGGCATCTTCGGCACGTATCTGGTCTTCAACACCATCTCGATCCCGGCGATCCTCGAGGCAGCGCCTTCGATGGCCGGATCGACGATCGGTTTCCTCGGCTACCGCCTCGACACGATGACGGTGCTGTGCCTGCTGCTGTTCGTCGGTGCGATGGGCAAGTCGGCGCAGCTCGGCCTGCACACCTGGCTCCCCGACGCGATGGAGGGGCCGACCCCGGTGTCGGCGCTGATCCACGCCGCGACGATGGTCACGGCGGGCGTGTTCATGGTCTGCCGCCTGTCGCCGATGTTCGAGGTGTCGCCGACCGCGCTCACCGTCGTTACCGGCGTCGGCGCCGCGACCTGCATCTTCGCCGCGACGATCGGCACGGTGCAGACCGACATCAAGCGCGTCATCGCCTATTCGACCTGCTCGCAGCTCGGCTACATGTTCTTTGCCGCCGGCGTCGGCGCGTACGGCGCGGCGATGTTCCACCTGTTCACCCACGCCTTCTTCAAGGCGCTGCTGTTCCTCGGCGCCGGCTCGGTCATCCATGCGATGCATCACGAGCAGGACATGCGCTTCTATGGTGGCCTGCGCCGCCACATCCCGATCACCTTCTGGACGATGATGGCGGGTACGCTGGCGATCACGGGCGTCGGTTTCGCGGGGGTCGGTTTCGCGGGCTATCATTCGAAGGACGCGATCCTCGAAGTCGCCTGGGCATCGGGCAGCGGGCAGGGTGCGTTCTGGGTCGGGACGTTCGCCGCGCTGCTGACAAGCTTCTATTCGTGGCGGCTCATGTTCCTCACCTTCTGGGGCAAGCCGCGCTGGTCGGGTTCGGAGCACATCCAGCACGCCGCGCATGGCGACCATCATCATGACGCGCCGGCGGACGAGGATGCGGGCCATGCGCCTGCCCATGCTCACGCCGCGCACGCCCATGACGATCATGGCCACGCGCATGACGATGGCACCGCGGGCTATCACCCGCACGAAAGCCCGCTGGTCATGCTCGCGCCGCTGCTCGTGCTGACGCTGGGTGCGGTCGGTGCCGGCTTCGCCTTCCACCATGCCTTCCTCGAGGAGGCCGGGTTCTGGAAGGGGGCGATCTTCTACAACCAGCATCTGATGCACGCGATGCACGAGGTGCCGGCGCTAGTGAAGTATGCCGCGACGATCGTGATGGCGCTCGGCCTCTTGACCGCGATCTACGCCTATCTGCTGCGCCCGACCTTCCCCGCGAAGTTCGTCGAGCAGTTCCGCGTGCTGCACCGCTTCCTCATGCACAAATGGTATTTCGACGAGCTTTACGACCTTCTCTTCGTCAAGCCCGCCTTCGCCTTCGGCCGCCTGTTCTGGAAGGCCGGGGACGAGGGAACGATCGATCGCTTCGGCCCCAACGGGTCGGCGGTGCTGGTCGCGATGGGCAGCCGGGTCGCAGGGCGCGTCCAGTCGGGATATGTATACAGCTATGCCTTCGTCATGCTGATCGGGCTGACCGCCGCGGTCACCTGGGCCATTGCGGGGCGCTGAGATCATGGACGGTTTCCCCATTCTCTCGCTGATGCTCGCCGTGCCCGCCATCGCGGCGGTCGCCTGCCTGTTCGTCGATGCGCGCACCGCCCGCTGGATTGCGCTTGCCGCGACGCTGGTCGACTTCGTGCTCGGCTGCCTGCTCTGGGCCAATTTCGACCAAAGCCCCGCGGCGCCGCAGTGGCAGTTCACCGAATATGCGCCGGTCTTCGGCCGCTTCGCCTGGGCGCTCGGCATCGACGGTTTCGCGCTGATGCTCATCATGCTTAGCGTCTTCCTGATGCCGATCTGCATCGGCGCAAGCTGGGAAGCGATCGAGAAGCGCGTGCCCGAATATATGGCGCTGTTCCTGCTGGTCGAAGTGCTGATGATCGGCACGTTCGCGGCGCAGGACCTGTTCCTGTTCTACATGTTCTTCGAAGCCGGCCTCATTCCGATGTATCTCATCATCGGCATCTGGGGCGGCGCGAACCGCATCTACGCGTCGTACAAGTTCTTTCTCTACACGCTGCTCGGCTCGGTGCTGATGTTCATCGCCATGCTCTATATGAGCGTGACGGCGGGCACGACGTACATCCCCGACCTGATGGCGTACGACTTCCCGGCCCATGTGCAGACCTGGCTGTGGCTTGGCTTCTTCGCCTCGTTCGCGGTCAAGATGCCGATGTGGCCGGTGCATACCTGGCTGCCCGACGCGCACGTGCAGGCGCCGACCGCGGGGTCGGTGATCCTGGCGGGCGTGCTGCTGAAGCTCGGCGGCTACGGCTTCCTGCGCTTCAGCCTGCCGATGTTCCCGGAGGCGTCGGGCCAGCTCACCTGGCTGATCTTCGCGCTGTCGGCGGTGGCGGTCGTCTATACCAGCCTGATCGCGCTCGTTCAGTCGGACATGAAGAAGCTGATCGCCTATTCGTCGGTCGCGCACATGGCGATCGTGACGATCGGCCTGTTCGCCTTCAACCAGCAGGGCATCGAAGGCGCGATGATCGTCATGCTCAGCCATGGCCTCGTCTCGGGCGCGCTGTTCCTGTGTGTCGGCGTCATCTACGACCGGCTGCACACGCGTGAGATCGCGCGCTACGGCGGCCTCGCCAACAACATGCCGCGCTATGCGATCCTGTTCCTCCTCTTCACCATGGCGTCGATCGGCCTGCCCGGCACTTCCGGCTTCGTCGGCGAATTCCTGAGCCTTGCCGGCACCTATCAGGTGTCGACCTGGATCGCGCTGGTCTGCACCACGGGCATCATCCTCGGCGCCGCGTACATGCTCTATCTCTATCGCCGGGTGGTGTGGGGCGAGATCAAGTCGGACGACGTTCGCGTCATGCCCGACCTCAGCGTCCGCGAGATCGCGCTGCTCGCGCCGATCGCGGCGGTGGTGCTCTGGATGGGCGTCTATCCCGAGAGCTTCCTCGCGCCTATGCGTGCCGACGTCGCGACGCTGCTGGAGCGCGTGAACCGCGGGAATCCGGGCAGCGATTCTAGGCCGACTGCGGGCAAGCCGGCTGCGATCGCCGCTTACGAGGCCCGCGTCGAAGAAGTGAGTGGCCATGGCGAAGCGGGCGAGGGCGGTGAGGCCGCACCCGCCGCCGCGCATGGCGGAGGCCATTGATGTCCTACGGTACGCAGATGCTCTTCATCCTGCCCGAGCTCGTCCTGACGCTTGGCAGCCTGGTCCTGATGCTCGCCGCCGCCTGGGGCGGGCAGGCATCGACGCGGGCGATTTCCTATGCCGCGGTGGCGCTGCTGATCGGCGCGGGCATCGCGCTCGCTGGGCCCGCCTCGACCGGGGGTGAGGCGTTTGACGGCCTTTGGCGCGCCGACGCGTTCGGCACGTTCGCCAAGGTGCTGATCTACATCGCCAGCGGCGTCGCAATCCTGATCGCGCCGCGCTTCTTTGCCGAAAGTTCGGGCGACGATTTGCGCCCCGAATATCCGGTGCTGATGCTGCTCGCGGCGGTCGGCATGGGCATGATGGTGTCCGCTGCGGACCTGCTCACGCTCTATGTCGGTCTCGAGCTCCAGAGTCTTGCAGCGTACGTGCTCGCCAGCTTCATGCGCCGCGACCAGCGGTCGGCCGAAGCGGGGCTGAAGTATTTCATCCTCGGCGCGCTGGCCTCCGGCATCCTTCTCTACGGCATCAGCCTGGTCTACGGCTTCTCGGGCACGACGCTCTATTCGGGCATTTCGGCGGCCTATGCGGGCGGTCAGTCGCTCGGCCTGCTGTTCGGCCTCGTCTTCGTGTTCGCGGGCCTTGCGTTCAAGATCGCGGCGGTGCCGTTCCACATGTGGACGCCCGACGTGTATGAGGGCGCGCCGACCCCGGTGACGCTCAGCTTCGCCAGCGCGCAGAAGGTCGCCGCCGTCGCGCTCGCGCTGCGCATCGCGGTCGAAGCGATGGGGCCGGCCACCGCCGACTGGCGCCAGATCGTGATCTTCGCCTCGCTCGCCTCGATCATCCTCGGCGCGGTCGCGGCGATCAACCAGACGAACATCAAGCGACTGCTCGCCTATTCGTCGATCAACAATATCGGCTTCGCGCTGATCGGCCTTGCCGCGGGGACGCACGACGGGATCGCCGCGGTGCTCGTCTATATGACGATCTACGTCGCGATGACGCTCGGCAGCTTCCTCGTCGTGCTGCAGATGCGCGGGGCCGACGGCCAGCCGGTTGAGAGCATCGCCAGCCTGTCGGGCATGTCGCGCACCCGGCCGGCATTGGCGCTGGCGCTCGGCATGTTCATGTTCAGCCTAGCCGGCATCCCGCCCCTGTTCGGCTTCTACGCCAAGTTCGCAGTGTTCGAGGCGGCGACGCGTGCCGGCCTCTATCCGCTGGCGGTGATCGGCATCGCGAGCTCAGTGATCGGCGCCTATTATTATCTCAGCATCATCCGCACGATGTTCTTCGGCGAGCCGGCACCCGCCTTCGCGCCGTCGAATAGCGTCGTCGAGAAGGGCCTGATCGCGGCAAGCGCAGTGTTCATCTCGCCCGCCGGCTATCTTCTGATCCCCGCGCTTAGCGCCGCGAGCCTGACGGCGGCACGGGCGCTCTTCTGACGCGGTTCGTCGAGGTAGCGGAAACGGGGTCGACCAACGCCGACCTCGCTTCGCTGGCGGCGGGCGGCGCGGAGGAAGGGCTCTGGTTGCGCGCCGACCGCCAGACCGCGGGGCGGGGGCGTCAGGGGCGGGCCTGGACCTCGCCGACCGGCAATTTCTACGGCAGCACGTTGGTCCGCCTGCGCCCGAGCGACCCGCCGCCCGCCAGCCTGTCGCTGGTCGCGGGCGTCGCGCTGCACGAGGCGGCAGGGGCATATCTCGCCGACCCGGTGCCGCTCACGCTCAAATGGCCCAACGACCTGCTGCTTTCCAACGCGAAGCTTGCGGGCATCCTGCTTGAGCGGGTGGAGCAGGCGGTGATCGTCGGGATCGGCGTCAACCTTGCCCACGCGCCCGACCTGCCCGACCGGCCGACCGCGACGCTGGCCAGCGCCGTGTCGCCATCGGACTTCGCCCAGACGCTCGCCGCCGCTTTCGAGCGCTGGCTAGGCCGCTGGCGGGGCGAGGGGCTGGGGGCGATCCGCGAGGCTTGGCTCGCCCGCGCGCACGCCGCGGGCACCGCGCTTCGCCTCCATGCACCCGATAGCGAGGCAATCGAGGGGCTGTTCGACGGCCTGGCCGAGGACGGGGCACTTCGCCTGCGCTTGGCGGACGGGCGCGGGCGTGTCATCCACGCCGGCGACGTCTTCCTGATCTGAAGGGTTTCGCCATGCTGCTCGCGATCGACGCCGGCAACACCAATGTCGTCTTCGCGCTGGTCGACGAGGGCCGCGCGATCCGCGCGCGCTGGCGCATCGCCACTGACCCGCGTCGCACCGCCGACGAATATGTCGTCTGGCTCAATCAGTTGCTGGCGCTCGAAGGGTTCGGCCGTGAGGACGTCGAGGGCGTCGTGATCGGCACCGTCGTGCCCCGCGCGCTCCATAACCTCGAGGTGCTGGCGGAGAAATATTTCGGCAGCCCCGCGCTCGTCGCCGGCCGCGATATTGCCTGGGGGATCGCGCTCGATGTGGACGAGCCGGGGAATGTCGGCGCCGACCGCGCACTGAACGTCATCGCCGCGCACGAGAAATATGACGGCGACCTCGTCATCATCGACTTCGGCACCGCCACTACCTTCGACGTCGCTGACTATTCGGGGGCATACAAGGGCGGGATCATTGCACCGGGCATCAACCTGTCGCTCGACGCGCTGGTCGCCGCCGCCGCCAAGCTGCCGCGCATCGCGATCGAGGCGCCCGAGGATCCGAGCGTTGTCGGCCGGACGACGGTCAGCCAGATGCAGATCGGCATCTTCTGGGGCTATGTCGCGATGATCGAGGGGCTGGTCGCGCGGTTGCGTGCAGAGATCGGCCGGCCGGCGGGGATCATCGCCACCGGCGGCCTCGCGATCCTGTTCGACGGGCACACCGACGCGTTCGACGCGGTCGAGCCTGACCTCACGATTCAGGGGCTGGCGATCCTGTGGCAGCGTCGCCATATCTAATCCAAAGGCGGCCGATGGGCCGCATGCTTGCTGCCCGGTATGAAACGGCAGCCAATCCAACGTCAGGAATGAAGTGACACCCAAGAACGAACTGCTTTTCGTCGCGCTCGGCGGATCGGGCGAGATCGGCATGAACGTCAATCTTTACGGCACCGCCGGCAAATGGCTGATGGTCGATTGCGGCGTGACCTTTGCCGATCCGGGCTATCCCGGCATCGACGTGATCCTGCCCGACCTCTCCTTCATCGAGGATCGCATCGACGACCTCGTCGGCATCGTCGTGACCCACGGGCATGAGGATCATATCGGCGCGCTCCCCTATCTAGCCGCCGATTTGGGCGTGCCGATCTATGCCACGCCGTTCACCGCCGGCCTGATCCGCGGCAAGCTCGATGAAGAGGGCGTGTCCGATCAGGTGAAGCTCAAGATCGTCGAGGTCGGCGGCAGCGTGAATTTGAAGCCCTTCAAGGTGACGTTCGTGCCGCTCGCCCACTCGATCCCGGAGGGTAATGCGCTCCTGATCGAGACGGCGCAGGGCAACGTCCTCCACACCGGCGACTGGAAGATCGACGAGACCTCCGGCATCGGCACGCCGTCGACTGCGGCGGAATTGACCGCGATCGGTGACAAGGGCGTGCTTGCGCTCGTCTGCGATTCGACCAATGTCTTCAATGCCGAGGCGTCGGGGTCCGAAGCGGACGTGCGCGAGGGGCTGAACCGCGCAATCGGCGAGTCCGCCGGGCGGCGCGTCGTCGTCACCACCTTCGCCTCGAACGCCGCTCGGCTTCAGACGCTGGCGGATTGCGCGCGCGACACCGATCGCAAGCTGTGCCTGGCGGGCCGCTCTCTCGACCGGATCGTCAAGGTTGCGCGCGCGACCGGCTACCTCAAGGATTTCCCCGAGACGGTCGACTGGGAAACCGCGATGAAGCTGCCGCGAGGAAAGGTGCTGATCGTCGCGACCGGCGGGCAGGGGGAGGCGCGCGCCGCCCTTGCCCGCATCGCCGACAAGAACCACCCGATCCGGTTGCAGGAGGGGGATCGCGTGATCTTCTCCTCCAAGCAGATTCCGGGCAACGAGGTGGCGATCGGCCGGATCATGAACCAGCTCGCCGAACAGGGTGTCGACCTCGTCACCGACCGTCAGGCGTTCGTGCATGTGTCGGGCCATCCGGGGCGCCCCGAGCTTCAGTCGATGTACAAGTGGATCCGGCCCGAGATTCTCGTGCCCGTCCACGGCGAGGTGCGGCATCTGGCCGAGCATGCGCGCTTCGCACTCGCCAACGGCATCCCCACCGCGGTGTCGAACAAGGATGGCGACGTGATCCGGCTCGCACCTGGCGCGCCCAAGCGGATCGGCTTCGCCACCGTTGGCCGGCTCGCGCTCGACGGCGACATCATCCTGCCCGCCGACGGCGCGACGATGGCGGAGCGCCGCCGCCTTGCCAGCTATGGCCACATGTCGGTCGCCGTCGCCTTCAACCGCGACGGCCGCCTGCTCGGCGAGCCGCAGGTCCGCGTGCAGGGCGTGCCGGTCGAGGAAGAGCGCGAGCCGTTCCTCGACGAGGTCGCCGATGCGGTGGTCGAGGCCGTCAAGAAGGGCGAGCGCGATCACGACAAGCGGCGCGAGGCGATCCGCTTGGCCGCCCGCCGCGTCGCGACGCGCTGGACGGGCAAGAAGCCCGTCGTCGACGTGCTGATGATCGGCTGACGCGGGCGTGCGCTGGCAGTCGGCCCTCGCGATCTGGTTCCTGTTCTGGTTCCTGTCGCTGTTCTTCGTCCTCCCCTTCTTCGCGCGGACCAGCGAAGAGGCGGGGGTGGCGAAGGTGCCGGGACAGGCCGACAGCGCGCCGGTGCGCTTTCCGTTCGGGCGGATCGTCCTGTGGACGACGATCGTCGGGAGCGCGTTGTTCGGCCTGTTCTATGCCAATTTCGTGTTCGGGTGGGTGACCGCCGATATGTTGGACTTCACCGGGCGATAGGCGCTCAGTCGAGCCGCTGCACTTCGATGTTGCGGAACTCGACCGGGTGGCCCTCGCTCTGCACCGCGATATAGCCGCCGCGCAGTGCGAGCGCGCCGCCGGCGGCCTCTATCAGCGGCTTCGCATCGGCATCCGCGGGGTCGAGTTCCGGCGCGCTGTAAGTCAGCACGATCTTGCCATCGATGCGGTGCGTGATCCGCCCGTCCGGCAACACCTCCACCTCGGCGCGGACCCAGCGGCCATTGGGCAGGATCGGTCCCGACGACAGGATGCAATGGCGCAGGTCGCGCTTGCCGGCGAAGACGACCGTCGTGCCCGGCGTGCAGAGGTTGCCGGTCGGCTCGCGCGCCGGGCGGGGGCTGCCGAGCAGCTGGACTTCGAGGCTGACGGGGAATTGCTGGTCGCGCGCCATCGTTTGGGGCGCCTGCGCGTCGATCATCACGCCCGAATTGCTCGTCTGCCAGTCGGCGATACCGGGCAGCGATTTGCTGAAAAAGCGGTAGTCGAGCCTCAGGCGATACGCCTTGAGCGGTGTGTTCCAGAACAGATGCCCGAACTCGCCGGCGAATTTGCGATAATTGGCATGCGACACGCGGATCGCGCCGCCGCGCACGACGAACATGCCGAGTGCGTCCTCGCCCGCTGCCTGTCCAGTGATCTTGGGCGTCCAGCCAGCAAGGCTCCTGCCATCGAAGATCCGCTCCCAGCGCGGTTCGGCGGGCGCCGCCGCGCCGATGAGCAGGAGCGACAGCGGCAGGAAGAGATGCCTCACGTTCGCAGCCGCTCGATCGCCTGCGCCAGCGCGACGTAGAGCTTGCCCGAATCGCTCGACAGCAGCGTGACGCCCATCGGCGATCCGTCGCGCTGCGCCAGCACCAGCCGCAGCATCGCCTCGAAATCGTGGATGTAGCGGTTCACCTGATCGTGGAACTGGTCGTCGGCGTCGTAGAGCGCGGCGATTTCGCGCAGGTCCGCGGGGTCGAGCAGGCGAACGGCGCGGCGGGTGAAGACACCGCGATCGCCCTTCAGATACGCGGCCCAGGCGGTGTCGGCGACGTCGGCGGACAGCGCCTTGGTGATGTCGATCGCGGCGGAGTTCAGCGCCTCGATCAGCAGCGACACGCGGCGCGCGAAGCTGTCGCGCTCGCCCGCTTCGCGCGCGGCCTCGGCGGCTTCGATGCGGGTTTCGACGACGGCGGACGCCTCGGCGATGGCGAGTGTCTTCTCCCCCACCCGGTCGGCAGCGCGCGCGGCGACGCGGACGGCATCGTCGGCGGCCTTGGCGAGCAGCGAGAGTTGGCGCGCGACGGCGTCGTCGAAGGCGTGGGCGAACCGCTCGACCGCGGCATGCTCGAGCTGCGCGGCGGTTTCGGGGATCACCGCGCCCAGCGTCTTTCGCGCATGGTCGGCGGTCGCCCCGGCGGTTTCGCGGATGCGCAGCAGCATCTCGACCAGTTTCGGCGCGGCGCCGTCGGTGAAGTCGCGCGTGTCGGCGATCGTCTGTTCGATCGTCGCCTGGATGCCCTCGATCCGGTCGCTGCCGGTGCCCAGCGCCTCGACCAGCGCGGCGGAGAGCTTGACCAGCGTGTCGCGCTGTGTCGCCACCACGTCGTTGATCGCCTCGATCGCGCCGTGCGTGCTTTCGGCGGCGGTGACGAGCGCGAGCAGTTCGGGCTTGGCCGCGGCGACGATCCGGCGGCTGTCGGCGACACGCGCGTCGAGCCGACCGAGCGCTTCGGGCAGCGTCTCGTCGATCTCGCGCGTCGCGGCGTCGAGCGCAGTGAGCAGGCTCTCCGCCGTCTGCATCGTCGCCTGTGCCACCGCATCGCCGCCGGTCATCGCGTCGCGCATCGCGTCGAGCCCGGCGGTGACGGTCGCGACGTGCTGCGCGAGCGACAGCGCGCGGGCGTTGCCGGTCTCGTGCAGCAGGTCGAGCTGCGCGGTCGCGCGCGCGACGTTGGTGTCGAGCGTCTCGAACAGCGCGCCGGCCTGAATATGCTCGGCATCGAGCGCGTCGGCGATACGGCCGATGCTTGCCTCGACATGCGCGATCCGCTCGCGCAGCCGTTCGAGCCCGGCCTGCGCATGGCCGTCCAGCGCGGCCTGGTTAGCGGCGAGCATGGCGGTCGTCGCCTCGCCCTGCGCGGCGATGCCGCGGCGCGCCTCGTCGATCGCGGCGGCGGCGCGGTCGAGCACCGCATCAACTTCGGCAGAGGTCTTGGCGGCGACGTCCTCCAGCCGCTGGCCCGCGCTCTCGCTGGTCGCCTCCATCCGGGCGATGTGCGCGGCAAGCCGCTGGGCGGCACCGCCCGCCACCTCGTCCGCATGGCGCCCGCGCTCAGCGAGCGCGGCAAGCTGTGCGTCGAGCGCCGACACCCGCTCGCCCGTCTCCATCCCGATCGCGCCGAAGGTGCGGGCGAGCGCGTCGACCTCGCCCTGCGCCTTGGGCAGTTGCGCCATCAGGATCGCGAGCCGCTTGCCCGCCGCCTCGGTTGATTCGCCCAGCACGCGGGCGGCGCCGTGGATCGAGGCGACTTCGGTCGTCATCGCGTTCGACACCGCCTGCATCCGCGCGGTCGCGCTGTCGCCGGTCTCCATCAGCTCGCGCATATGCTGGTCGAGCAGCGCGCGGTCGGCGGCGAGCCGTTCGGAGAGCTGGCCCATCCGCGCCTCGAACAGGTCGGCCTCGGCGCGCATCGCGGCTTGCAGCGCGGCGAAGCGGCGCGCGCGCGCATCACCGCCGCGCCGCGCGACCAGAAAGAGCAGCGCGACGAGCGCCGGCGGGACGAGGATCGCCGCCGCCAGCTGGATCGTCGCGGCGGGCATCAGCGCGACGGGCAGGGGGGCGGCGAACAGCGACCACAGGCACCAGCCGAGCCAGACGACGGTCACCCCGACCGCGGCGATCATCGCGAGTCGCGCGGTCGGATCGGGCGGGGGCGGATCATAGGCGTCGGGCACCATCGCCTCCCGCTCCAAGGGGAGGATATTGTCCTCGTCCGCGGGCTGGGCCGCCCGGTCGGCGTGGAAATCGATGATGCGCGAACCCCCGTTCATGCCCACTCTCTATCACAAAGCGATCGGGCGGCGAGCGAAACCATGAATTAACCCCCCGGCGTTTACCTTCATTTGCGATGGCCTATGACCCCGGAGCGATCGATGCGACCCTGGCGGCGGCGGTGGGTGACGAACCCGCGCTGATCGCCGAGTTGCGCGAAGCCTTTCTCGAAAGCGCCAAGCGCGCACTGCACGTGATGCTGACCGCGGAGGACGGCGAGTCGTGGCGGCAGGGCGCGTGGCGGCTGAAGGGGCTTGCCGCCAGCTTCGGCGCGGTGCGGCTGATGGCGCTGGCGGGCGAGGCGGCTGCCGCGCCGGCGGGAGACATCCAGATGCTGCGCCGCCTGCGCCGCGCGGTCGAGCGGCTCTAGCCAGGGGATCGCGCCCGCCGCCCGGAATCGGACACCGCCGCCGATGCCTGCGCTTTCGGTGCAACAGCTTGGCGCGAGGGTTTCGCCGCGATAGAAGCGGCGGGATCAACTAGTGTATTGCACACCTAATACGGTTGTGCGAAAAGGCGGACATGATGACGACCACCCTCGATGCAGCAGCTGTGCTGGAGAACGGCGAGGCGCTGCGCAATGCCATGGTGGCCAGCCAGCTGCGCACGAGCGCGGTCAACGATCCGCGGGTGGTCGCCGCGATGGCGCAGGTCGAGCGCGAGCGGTTCCTGCCCGCTAGTGCCGCGCGCTTCGCCTATGCCGACACGATGGTCGATCTGGGCCATGGCCGCCGCCACAACAATCCGCTCGCCACCGGCCGCCTGCTGACCGAGGCGCGCGTGCAGCCCGGTGACAAGGTGCTGCTGGTCGGTGCCGCCGGCGGCTATGCCGCGGCGCTGCTCGCCAAGCTGGCCCGGCACGTCGTCGCGCTGGAGGAGCAGCCCGAGCTGGTCGCGCATGCGCGCGCGGCGCTGGCCGGCATCCATAATGTCGAGGTGGTCGAGGGGCCGCTTAACGCCGGTTGGGAAGCGGGTGCGCCCTATGACCTGATCGTCGTCGATGGCGCGATCGAGGCACTGCCCGCCTGCCTGTGCGAGCAGGCGCATCCGGGCGCACGGCTCGCCACTGGCCTCGTCGATCGGGGCGTCACGCGGTTGGCGACCGGCGCGCGGGGCGTGTCGGGCTTCGGCCTCGTCGATTTCGCCGATTGCGCCTGCCCGATCCTGCCCGGGTTCGAGAAGCCGCGCGGGTTCAAGTTCGGAAACCTTTAGGATTGCACCGCTTTCCCCCGATCGGATAGGATCGGGGCCGGGGAGCACAACGAAAGACGGGGATGATGAGGGGGATGCGACTGGCCTTGCTGGCCGGAACGATGGCGTGCAGCCTGACGGTGGTGGCTGGGCCAGCCGCTGCGCAGACGGTGACGCCGCCGCCCGCCGACCCGGCGCCGGAGGGCGCGCCCGCGACCGCCGCCACGCCGACGACGCTGCGCGATGCGCTGCTCCGTGCCTATAGCGACAGCCCCGTCCTCGCCGGGCAGCGCGCCAGCCTGCGCGCCACGAACGAGGGCGTGCCGCTGGCACGCGCCGATGCGCTGCCGCAGGCGAATGTCCGCGGCAACTACACTCGCTTCCTCGTCCAGGGGCAGAACGCCTTCCTCCAGCCCGATCAGGCGCTGACCGCCGACGGACAGGTGACGCAGAACGTGTTTGCCGGCGGGCGCATCCGCAACTCGGTCGCCGCGGCCAAGACGCGGGTGCTGGCGGGGCGATCGAACCTGCGCACGACCGAGGCCAATCTCTTCACCGATGTCGTCGCCGCCTACAACGACGTGATCCGCGACGAGGCGACGGTCGAGCTCAACCGCCAGAACGTCCGCAGCCTTGAGGTCAATCTTCAGGCGACACGCGACCGGTTCGAGGTCGGCGACCTCACGCGCACCGACGTCGCCCAGTCCGAAGCACGGCTGTCGGGCGCGATCGGGCAGCTTCGCATCGCCGAGGCGCAGTTGATCGCCAGCCGCGAGGGCTATCTTCAGGTGGTCGGCGCGGTGCCGGGGCAACTCGCGCCGCCGCCTGCGCTGCCCAACCTGCCCGCCGATCCGCAGGCGGCGGTCAGCACCGCGCTCAACAACAACCCCGCGCTCGAAGCGGCCGAGCATAACCGCGACGCCGCCGCGCTCGACGTGCGTGCGGCGCGCGGGGCGCGGCTGCCGCAGGCGGACCTGTTCGCCGGCGGCAGCTACTTCAATTATCTTGGCTCGCTGCCCTCGTCGGTGGTCGGGACCAGCGTGCCGCAGTCGGGCACCTCCGCGCAGGCGGGCGTCAGCCTGACGCTGCCAATCTATCAGGGCGGGCGACCGGCCGCGCAGGTGCGCCAGGCGCAGGCGCGCCAGGGCCAGGCGATCGAACAGGTGACCGCGACCGAACGCGGCGTAATCGCACAGGCGCGCACCGCCTTCGCCAACTGGCAGTCGTCGCAGCGGGTGATCGAGGCGTCGGAGGCCGCAGTCGCCGCCAACCGCCTGAGCCTGGAGGGCGTGCGGGCCGAGAACAGCGTCGGCAATCGCACGATCATCGAAGTGCTGAACGCCGAGCAGGAACTGCTCAACAGCCAGGTCAACCTCGTGTCCGCCCGCCGCGACGCCTATGTCGCGGGCTTCGCGCTCTTGGCGGCGATGGGCCGGGCGGAGGCGGAGGACTTGGGCCTCGACGGCGGTGCACTCTATAACCCGCTGACCGACTACAAGCGCGTGGCCAAGGCTTGGTTCGATTACGACGACGAACCGACGCCGCGCCCGGTCGGCACGCGGACCGTCGATGCGCCCGCGCAGACGCCGATCGTGACCCGCGCGCTGGAGCCGCAGTTGCAGCGCCCCGTTGACACCGACCCCGCCAATCCGTCAGGTGGCGTCAGACCGCCGCGCTGACAGGGGCCGGGGGTTTAAGGGCGGCGAGGAAGGCATGGGGGATCTGAGCAACGAACCGTCGATGGAGGACATCCTCTCGTCGATCAAACGGATCATCGCCGAGGAGGGCGACCCGCAGTCGCCGCGCGGCCGCCGGATAGGCCGTCCCGCGCCGCCGCCCGTCGCCGAACCCGACGAGGACGAGGCACCCGAGACGGTGCTCGAACTCAACGAGCCCGTCACACCGCCCGAGCCGCCCCGCGTCGAGGCGCCGCGACCCGACCCCGTACCGGCCGAGCCGCCCCGCGCCGCCGCCGCGCCCGATCCCGCGATCCTGTCCGCCCGCGCGGCGCAGGCGACGCGCGGACAGCTCGAGGCGCTGTCGCGGCTGATCGTCAAGCCAGAGACGCCCGGTACCGACACGCTGGAGGGCATGGTGCGCGAGATGCTGAAGCCGATGCTCAGCGAATGGCTCGACGCCAACCTGCCGCGAATCGTCGAGACGATGGTCGCGCGCGAGATCGAGCGGATCGTCGGCCGACAGGCGGGCTAAAGTCACCCTAAAGGATGATGTCGGGGTTGCGCGCAACCAAGCGCGTTGCCAAAGGTTCGCCCCGACATGAGTGACGACGACCTGGATAAGGTACCCGGGGATACGATGATCCCCGGTGTGCTCCACGTCCCGCCGCCGCATCTGACCGATGCGTCGGCGCCGGAGGGAGCGCGTCACGACATCTTCTTCGCCGCAGTCGAGACGACTCGGATGCCGATGATCGTCACCGATCCCAACCAGCCCGACAATCCGATCGTCTTCTGCAACAAGGCCTTCGTGAAGATGACGGGCTACACGCCCGCCGATATTGTCGGTCATAATTGCCGTTTCCTGCAGGGGCCGGAGACCGACCGGAGCGTCATCGACCAGGTGCGCGACGCGATCGCCCGCCAGGAAGAGGTGGCGGTCGAGGTGCTGAATTACCGCAAGAACGGCTCGACCTTCTGGAACGCGCTGTTCGTGTCGCCGGTGTTCGATGCAAGCGGCAAGCTCATCTATTTTTTCGGCAGCCAGCTCGACATCTCGCGGCGCAAGGAAGCCGAGGAGGCACTGCACCAAGCGCAGAAGATGGAGGCGGTCGGCAAGCTGACCGGCGGCATCGCGCATGATTTCAACAACCTGCTGCAGGTCGTGCTCGGCTATGTCGACCTGCTGGACGGGCGGATCGACGCGAACGACCGTTCGGCGCGGCGTGCGATCGAGGCGATCGGCGCGGCGGCGAATCGCGGCGCCACGCTGACGCAGCAGCTCCTTGCTTTTGCCCGCAAGCAGGAATTGCGCGACCGGCTGCTCAACCTCAACACGCTGGTTTCCGATTTCAGCCCGATCATTGAGCGCAACCTGGGCGGCGAGGTGACGCTGAAGCGGACGCTGGCAGACGACCTCTGGAACAGCCGCATCGATCCGGTGCAGGCGGAGATGGCGCTTCTCAACCTCGTTTCCAACGCGCATGACGCGATGGACGGGGCGGGGCACGTGACGATCGCGACCGAGAATGTCGTGACCGACAGCGACGGCGCGCTGGCGCCGGGGCTGGAGGCGGGGGAATATGTCTCGCTCTCCGTGACCGACAGCGGGCGCGGGATCGAGGAAGAGAATCTCGACAAGATCTTCGACCCGTTCTTTTCCACCAAGGGCGTGGGCAAGGGCACGGGCCTGGGCCTGTCGATGGTCTATGGTTTCATGCGCCAGTCGGGCGGCGGCGTCGCGGCGGAGAATCTGGCCGAGGGCGGCGCGCGCTTCACCCTTTATTTCCCGCGCGCGCGCGGCATGGTCGATGCCAAGCCCGGCCCGGTCCTGCGCAATGTCGGCGGCGGCGAGACGATCCTGATGGTCGAGGATCAGCCGCAGGTCGCCGAGCTCGGCCGCGCGATGCTGGAGGATTTGGGCTACACCGTCGAGCATGTCGACAATGCCGCCCGCGCGCTGGAGGTGCTGCGCGGTGGCGGCCAGTTCGCGCTCGTCTTCACCGATATCGTCATGCCCGGCATGACGGGCGTCGCGCTGGCGCAGACGATCCGGCGAGAGTTCCCGAACCTGCCGGTC
Organism: uncultured Sphingomonas sp.; assembly: GCA_913775315.1. Classification (GTDB taxonomy): domain Bacteria; phylum Pseudomonadota; class Alphaproteobacteria; order Sphingomonadales; family Sphingomonadaceae; genus Sphingomonas. The sequence continues at coordinate 79,724 of CAJYIX010000010.1, forward strand.
CTCCTGACGACGGGCTATTCGGACCGCGCGCTGGACGAGGACAGCCGCGCGTTCGAACTGGTGCGAAAGCCCTATCGCCGCGCCGACCTGTCCTCGCGCATCAAGACGCTGCTCGACGGGCCGAACGGCATCGCCTGACTTGTCATCGGCGCGCGCTCGGATAGAGCGGGGCCATGACCGAACTGCCCAAGACCTTCGACCCCGCCGCCATCGAAACGCGCTGGTACGCGCATTGGGAAGAGGGTGGCCTGTTCCGGCCCGAGCGCCCGGGTGCCCAGCCGTGGACGATCGTCAACCCGCCGCCGAACGTAACGGGCAGCCTCCATATCGGCCACGCGCTCGACAACACGCTGCAGGACATCCTCGTCCGACACGCGCGCCTTCAGGGCAAGGACGCGCGCTGGGTCGTAGGCACCGACCATGCCGGCATCGCGACGCAGATGGTGGTCGAGCGCAACCTGGCCAAGGATGGCGTCAAGCGCACCGACCTCGGCCGTGAGGCGTTCGTCGACAAGGTCTGGGAATGGAAGGGCGAGAGCGGCGGCGCGATCACCCGCCAGCTTCGTCGGCTCGGCTGCTCGATGGACTGGGCGAACGAGCGGTTCACGATGGACGAGGGCTTCTCGAAGGCCGTCCTCAAGGTGTTCGTCGAACTGCACAGGCAGGGCCTGATCTATCGCGACAAGCGGCTGGTGAACTGGGACCCCGGCCTCGGCACCGCGATCTCGGACCTCGAGGTCGAGACGCGCGAGGTGAAGGGCGGCTTCTGGCGCATCCGCTATCCGCTGGAGGACGGCTCCGGCCATATCGAGGTCGCGACGACGCGGCCCGAGACGATGCTCGCCGACATGGCGGTGGCGGTGCACCCTGAGGACGCGCGCTACACCGCGATGGTGGGCAAGAAGGTGCGCCTGCCGATCACCGGCCGGCTGATCCCGATCGTCGCCGACGAACACGCCGATCCCGAACTCGGCTCGGGCGCGGTAAAGATCACGCCGGGCCACGACTTCAACGATTTCGAGGTCGGCCGCCGCGCCGGGATCGAGGCGCGCGACATGCTCAACATGCTCGATGCGAAGGCGGCGATCTGTCAGACCGTGGACGGCCTCGTCCCCGCCGAGATGATCGGCCTCGACCGCTTCGATGCGCGAAAGGCGGTGGTCGAGCGGCTGAAGGCCGAGGGCTACCTCATCCCGCATATCGACAAGGAAGGCGCGGAGCACGACGCCGAACCGCGCACGATCCAGACGCCGTTCGGCGACCGATCGGGCGTGGTGATCGAGCCGTGGCTGACCGACCAATGGTATGTCGATGCCGCGACGCTGGCGAAAGGCCCGATCGAAGCGGTCCGCGACGGCCGCGTCGAGATCGTGCCGAAAACGTGGGAGAAGACGTACTTCAACTGGATGGAAAACATCCAGCCTTGGTGCGTGAGCCGGCAATTGTGGTGGGGGCACCGGATTCCGGCCTGGTTCGCTGAGGACGGGCGGATCTTCGTCGCTGAAACGGCGGAAGCCGCGCAGGCCGAGGCGGGTGCGGGCGTTGCGCTGACGCAGGACCCCGACGTCCTCGACACCTGGTTCTCCTCCGCGCTCTGGCCGTTCGCGACGCTCGGCTGGCCGGAGGCGGACCCGCGGGAGGCGGGGCGCTATCCCAACGACATCCTGATTTCCGGGTTCGACATCCTGTTCTTCTGGGATGCGCGGATGATGATGCAGGGGATGCATTTCCTCGGCGAAGTGCCGTTTCGGAAGCTCTATCTCCACGGTCTCGTCCGCGCGGCCGACGGCGCGAAGATGTCGAAGTCGAAGGGCAATACCGTCGATCCGCTCGGCCTGATCGACCGGTACGGTGCCGATGCGCTGCGCTTCTTCATGGCGGCGATGGAAAGCCAGGGCCGCGACATCAAGATGGATGAGCGCCGGGTCGAGGGATACCGCAACTTCGCGACCAAGCTGTGGAATGCGACCCGCTTCGCCATGGCCAACGGCATCGGCGCATCGACGGGGCTGGAGCCGCCCGCTGCGACCCACGCGGTCAACCAGTGGATCATCGCCGAAACGGTGGAGACGGTGCAGGCGCTCGACCTCGCGCTCGCCGACCTGCGCTTCGATGCGGCGGCCAACGCGATCTACCAGTTCGTGTGGAGCCGCTTCTGCGACTGGTATCTGGAGCTCATCAAGGGCGCGATCGATGACGAGACGCGGGCGGTCGCCGGCTGGGTGCTCGACCAGATCCTGGTGATGCTGCACCCCTTCATGCCGTTCATCACCGAAGAGCTGTGGCACGCGCTCGGCGAGCGGGAGCACGACCTGATCGTCGCCAAGTGGCCGATGCCGGATGCGCGCGCGCTCGATCCGGCCGCGCGGGCGGAGATCGACTGGCTGATCCGGCTGGTGAGCGAAGTGCGGGCGGCACGGACGGAGCTGAACGTGCCGCCGGGCACAGAGATTTTCATCCAGATTCAGAACGGATCGGCCGTCGGCTCGGATCGCCTTGACCGCAACGCCGCTGTCCTAAAGCGCTTGGCTAAAACGATTTACACCCCGCAGTTGCAGGGTGACATTGAGCACGGCGGATCAATTCAAGTCATCGTGGCCGGGGATACGTTTGTAATGCCGCTTCAGGGCGTCATCGACCTTGATGCCGAGCGTGCGCGCCTCGCCAAGGCGATCGCGGCGGCGGGGAAGGAGCGTGATGCGCTCGCCGGCCGGCTGTCGAACCCCAGCTTCGTCGAGCGCGCCAAGCCCGAAGCGGTGGAAAAGGCGCGCGCCGACCATGCCGACAAGGCGGCGGAGGCCGAGCGGCTGTCCGCGGCGCTGGCGCGGCTGGGCTGACCTGCTCCCCTCCCTGACAAAGGAGGGGCTGGGGGTGGGTTGGTGGCGGTGAAGCGCCTCGTTACGAACCGACCCACCCCCGACCCCTCCCTTCCAGGGTGGGGAGTGATCCCGCCCTGCGGCCAAACCAAACCCCGCCTTGCCCGGCGCGCGCGGCGCGCTAAACCGGGGGAAACGACAGGGCAGGGGACGGCATGGCTTTGGGGGATGGGGCTTCGATCGAGCGGATGGACGGCGAAACGGTGAGCGCCGGGCCGAGCGCATCCGACATCCGGCTCGTCATCACCGCCTCGTCGCTCGGCACCGTGTTCGAGTGGTACGACTTCTTCATCTACGGCACGCTCGCCGCCTCCGGGATAATCGGGCGAACCTTCTTCCCGGCGGGCAGCGAAGTCATGCAGGCGCTGCTCGCTTGGGCGGGGTTCGCGGTGGGGTTCGGGTTCCGGCCGCTGGGCGCGGTCCTCTTCGGCTATCTGGGCGACAAGCTCGGGCGCAAATACACGTTTCTCGTGACGATCACGCTGATGGGCGTCGCGACCGCGGGGGTGGGCTTCATCCCCTCGGCCGCGTCGATCGGGCTCGCCGCGCCTGCGCTCATCCTCCTGCTGCGGATCGCGCAGGGGCTGGCGCTGGGCGGCGAATATGGCGGCGCGGCGATCTATGTCGCGGAGCATTCGCCGCCGGGCAAACGCGGCTTCTACACCAGCTTCATCCAGGCGAGCGTCGCGGGCGGCTTCATCCTCAGTCTCGTCGTCGTGCTCGGCTTCAAGGCCTCGATGAGCGCGGAGGCGTGGCAGGCATGGGGGTGGCGACTGCCGTTCGTCTTCTCGATCCTGCTGCTCGCCGTGTCGCTGTGGATGCGGTTCAAGCTATCCGAAAGCCCGGTATTCAAGGCGATGAAGGCGGCGGGCAAGCTCGCAGGCAATCCGTTCGTGCAGAGCTTCACCTATCCGGGCAACAAGCGGCGGCTGCTGGTCGCGCTGTTCGGCATCGCCGCGGGCCTGACGGTCATCTGGTACACCGCGATGTTCAGCGTGCTGTCGTTCCTGACCGGCCCGATGCGCGTCGAGGAAACGACCGCGCAGATCATCACCGGCGCGGGTGCGGCGGCGGGGCTGTTCTGGTTCATCCTGTTCGGGCGGCTGTCCGACCGGGTGGGGCGCAAGCCGCCGATCGTGATCGGCCTGATCGCCAGCCTCCTGTTCCTTTTCCCCTTGTTCTGGATGATCGGCAGCGCCGCCAATCCGGGGCTGGCGGAGGCGGCGCGGCGGGCGCCCGTCATCGTCGCTGGGCCGACCTGCGCCTATGACGTGTTCGCCGCAAGGCAGGCGGATGCGTGCGGTCAGGTGCTCGACCACCTGTCGAAGAAGGGCGTCGCCTATACCAAGGCAAAGGCCGCCTATGTCGCGGTGTCGATCGGCGGCGTGCCGGTCGCGGACCTGTCGCCGGCGGGTCTCGACGCCGCGCTGGCGGACTCGGGCTACCAACTCGACAAGGTGGTGCCGACGGGGAAGAATCTGCTCATCATCCTGATCGCGATCGTCGGGTTGTCGGCGCTGTCGGGCGCGACCTACGGCCCCGTCGCGGCGGTGCTGTCGGAGATGTTCCCGCCGAGCATCCGCTATTCGTCGATGTCGATCCCCTATCATATCGGCACCGGCTATTTCGGCGGATTCCTGCCGTTCATCAGCCAGTATATCGTCGCGAGGACGGGCGATCCCTATGCGGGGCTCTGGTATACGTTCGCGGTGACGGCGATGGCGCTGGTGGTGGTGGGGATCGGCCTCAAGGAGACCTTGGGGGCCGAGGCGCGCGACTGAGGGTTTCGCGGCGCGGCGTTTGGCGATAGCGGGGCGCGGTGTTCGCGAACGATGCTCCTTCGCGCCTGACGCTCGACGGCGCGGCGCTGGTCCATAATTGGCAGGCGCTGCGCAGCCTCGGCGGCGGCGCGGCGTGCGGCGCGGCGGTCAAGGCGAACGGGTACGGCCTCGGCGCGGTGAGCGTGGTCGAACGGCTGGCGCGCGGGGGGTGCCGCAATTTCTTCGTCGCAACCTGGGGCGAGGCGGCGGTGCTCGCCGATATGGTCAAGCGCCACGACCTGTCGCTGTCGGTCCTGCACGGCGTGCGCGAGCGCGACATGGCGGCGGCCCGCGACCTGCCCGCGCGGCCGGTGCTGAACACGCCTGAGCAGGTGGCGCGTTGGCGTGCAGCGGGCGGGGGCGCGTGCGACGTGATGGTCGATACGGGCATGAACCGACTGGGCCTTGCCGCTGAAGACGCGCTGTTGCTGAATGGCGTGCGCGTCGAAACGCTGATGAGCCACCTTGCCTGTGCCGAGGAAGCGTCGGCGATGAACGGCTGCCAGCGCGCCGGGCTGGCCGCGCTTGCCGGCCAGACGGACGCCCAGCGGCTGAGCCTTGCCAATTCGGCCGGGATCGCGCTCGGGCCGGACTACGCCTTCGACCTGACGCGGCCGGGCATCGCGCTCTATGGCGGCGTGCCGTGCGAGGCGCTGGCCGGGCAAATCCGGCCGGTGGCGGCGATCGAGGCGGAGGTGCTGCAACGCCGCCTCGTCCCCGCGGGCGCGACGGTCGGCTACAACGCCACCTGGACCGCGAGCGAGGACACGCCTGTCGCCATCATCAACCTCGGCTATGCCGACGGCTTCCCCCGTGCTCTCGGCCCGGCGGCGGTCGCGACGTGGGAGGGGGCGGCGCTCCCGATCCTCGGCCGCGTGTCGATGGACCTGATCGCGCTCGACGCCCGCGCCGCGCCGGGGATCGCCGAGGGCGACACCGTGCGCTTCGCGATCGATCTGCCCCGATGGGCGGCGGCGGCGGGGCGGTCGCAATACGAGCTGCTCACCGGCCTCGGCCAGCGGTTCGAGCGCGTCTGGCGCGACTGAAGGGGTATTGCCGCGGCGCGCACCGCGCTAGAGGGCGAGCCATCCAAGGGAGATGCCCATGCCGAACTGGTCGAAGATCGAAGCCGCCCCGCGTCCCACGCTTGCCGAGCTGTTCGAGAAGGGCGACCGGCTGGACGGCCTGACGCTCGACGTCGCGGGTATCCATTTCGACTGGTCCAAGACGCATCTTACGCCCGAGCTGATCGCCGACTTCGCCGCGCTGGCGGACGAGGCGGGGCTGGCGACGAAGCGCGATGCGCTGTTCGCGGGCGAGGTCGTCAACGTGACCGAGGGCCGCGCGGTCGAGCATACCGCCGAACGCTATGAGGGTGCGCCCGAAAGCGTCGCGCGCGCCAAGGCGCAGCACGCGCGGATGCGCGCGCTGATCGACGCGATCGAGGGCGAGGCGCTCGGCCCGATCCAGCACGTCCTCCACATCGGCATCGGTGGCTCGGCACTCGGCCCCGACCTGCTCGTCAGCGCGCTGGGGCAGGAGGGGATGCATTACGACGTCGCCATCGTCTCCAACGTCGACGGCCTCGCGCTGGAAAATGCGCTCGAGCATTTCGACCCGCACGCGACGATCATCGCGGTCGCGTCGAAAACCTTCACCACGACCGAGACGATGCTGAACGCCGAAAGCGCGATCGGCTGGCTGACCGAGGCGGGGGTCGAGGACCCTTATGGCCGCGTCATCGCGCTGACCGCCAATCCGCAGGCGGCGGTCGACTGGGGCGTCGACGAGACGCGCATCCTGCCGTTCAGCGAAAGCGTCGGCGGCCGCTATTCGCTGTGGTCGTCGATCGGCTTCCCGGCGGCGATGGCGCTTGGTTGGGACGCGTTCGAGGAATTGCTGGAGGGCGCGGCCGAGATGGACCGCCATTTCCGTTTCACCGAGGCGGCGCAAAATGCGCCGGTGCTCGCGGCGTTCGCCGACCTCTACTACACGCAGGTCCGCCGCCTCTCGACCCGCGCCGTCTTCGCCTATGACGAGCGGCTGCGGCTGCTGCCCGACTATCTCCAGCAGCTGGAAATGGAATCGAACGGCAAGGGCGTGACGGCGGACGGCGTGCCGCTCGATCGCCCGTCCGCGCCGATCACCTGGGGCGGCGTCGGCACCGACGGCCAGCACGCGGTGTTCCAGCTCTTGCATCAGGGCACGCATGTCGTGCCGGTCGAGTTCCTCGCCGTGATCGAGGCGGCTGATACGCTCGATGAGCAGCATCACCGTCAGCTCCTCCTCAACGCGTTCGCGCAGGGGGCGGCGCTGATGAAGGGCCGCGACCATGCCGACAAGGCGCGCGCCTATCCCGGCGACCGGCCGTCCTCGACGCTGCTACTCGACACGCTCGACCCGCGCACGCTCGGCGCGCTGATCGCCTTCTACGAGCACCGGACGTTCGTGAACGCCGCGATCCTCGGCATCAACGCGTTCGACCAGTTCGGCGTCGAACTCGGCAAGGAAATGGCGCGCGCGGCGGATGCCGGCGACCAGGACCTCGACGCCTCGACCGAGGCGCTGATCCAGCGGGCGCTGGGGTGAATGACGGGCCACCCCGGCGCGTTGCCGGGGTGGCCGTCCCGGTCAGGCGATCGGTGCACACTTCGCTTCGAGCCACGCGCGATGCTCGGCGTCGAGCGTCGGCCCGACCTTCGCCAGCACCTCGGCATGATAGGCGTTCAGCCATGCCAGTTCGTCCGGCGTCAGCAGGGACGGCTCGATCAGATCGCGCTCGATGGGCACGAAGGTGAGCGTGCGGAAGCCGAGCATCGGCCGATCCGCCCCCGCGATATCGCGAGATTCGATCAGGATGAGGTTCTCGATGCGGATGCCGTACTCGCCCGCCTTGTAGTAACCCGGCTCGTTCGACAGGATCATGCCCGCGCGCAGCGGCTCTGCCGGGCCGCCGCCGGGGTAATTGGGCGCGGCGATGCGCTGCGGCCCCTCATGCACCGACAGATAGGCGCCGACGCCGTGGCCGGTGCCGTGCGCGTAATCGAGCCCCGCTTCCCAAAGCGGCCGGCGCGCGAAGCTGTCAAGCTGTGCGCCCACCGTTCCTTCGGGGAATAGCGCGGTCGCGATGGCGATGTGGCCCTTCAGCACGCGGGTGAAGCGGTCGAGCATCTCGGCGCTCGGTGCGCCCACCGGCACGACGCGGGTGATGTCGGTGGTGCCGTCGAGATACTGGCCGCCCGAATCGATCAGGAACAGCTGGCCCTGCTCGATCGGCAGGCTCGATTCCTCCGTCACATGATAATGCGGGATCGCGCCGTGCGGGCCGGTCGCGGAGATGGTCGAGAAGGACACGTCGCGTAGCGCGCCGGTTTCCTCGCGAAACTCGCGCAGCTTCGCCGCCGCGGTGAGCTCGGTCTGGCCGCCCTTCGGTGCATCCGCCTCGATCCATTTGAGGAAGCGGACCATCGCGCCCGCGTCGCGCAACTGCGCGGCGTCGTGGCCGGCGACCTCAGCCGCGTTCTTGATCGCCTTGGCCAGCACGACGGGATCGCGCGTCGTGACGACCCTGGCCCCGCCCGCCTCCAGCGCGTCGAAGATCGCCGCGACCGATCCCGCCGGATCGGCGACCACGCGCTTGCCAGCGAACTGCCCGAGCGCGCCCGCGAACGCACCGCGCGAATGCAGGCGAACGGCATTGCCGAGGTGGCGGCGCACGTCGTCGGTCAGCTTGCCCTCGTCGACGAACAGGTCGGCGGTCGCGTCGGCATGGACGATCGCATAGGCGAGCGCGACCGGCGTGCTCTCCACGTCCTTGCCGCGAACGTTGAAGGTCCAGGCGATGGCGTCGAGCGCCGACAGGACGACGGCGTCGGCGTGGCTGGAGGCCAGCCATTCGGCGATCTCGCTGCGCTTGTCGGCCGAATTGCGACCGGCGAGGTCGTCGGGATAGGCGTCGAGCGGGGCGGGCGACATGTCGGGGCGCTCGGCCCATACGGCGTCGACCGGATTGCCCTCGACCGCCACCAGTTCGGCCCCCTTCGCGGCGAGCGCGCGGCGCGCTTCCTCGACCCAGGCGCGAGTGTGCAGCCACGGGTCGTAGCCGATGCGGCCGCCATCGGGGGCATGTTCGGCCAGCCAACCCGACACGCTGGTCGCGGGGACGCCGACATAGGCCCAGTGATCGCCCGAGACCTGCTCGCGCACTTGGATCGTGTAGCGCCCATCGGTGAAGATCGCGGCCTCCGCCGGCAGCACGACGGCGGTTCCCGCCGACCCCTCGAACCCCGTCAGCCAGGCGAGGCGCTGGGCATAGGCGCCAACATATTCGGACAGATGCTCGTCAGTGAGCGGCACGACGAAGCCGTCGAGCGACTGGCGCTTCAGCTGCTCGCGCAGGGCCGCGAGGCGATCGGCATGGGTGGACATGGGCTGGAACTCCTTTGCCGCATCCCTTACCGCCTTGCCGCTTGCGAAGTCGAGGCATGGGGGCGGCAGGGGTGAGCGGAACGAGATTGCTGCGCGTGCTGGGCGCGGCGTTCGCGGTGGCGGCGGTCGTCGGCGGCACGATCGGGCAGGGGATCCTGCGTACGCCCGGCCTTGTCGCCGCGGCGGTGCCCGACGCCACGCTGATCCTCGCGCTGTGGCTGACGGGCGGGGCGATCGCGGCGGTGGATGCCTGCTCGACGGTGGAGCTCGGCGCGTCGACTGGCGAGGCGGGCGGGCCGTTCGCGTTCGTCCGGCGTACGTTCGGGCCGGTCGCGGGGCTGGCGGCGGGGCTGGCAGACTGGTTGGGCAATCTCGGCGCGGTGGCGTTCATCGCGGTGGTGTTCGCCGAGTATCTGGGGCGGCTGGGGATCGACGGCGGGCTGCCGATCCCGGTGCTGTCGGTGCTGCTGATCGCGATCATGTTCGCGTTGCAATGGCGCGGCACCCGGTCGGCCGCACGTACGCAGGAGGCAGGGAGCGCCATCAAGGCCGTACTGTTCCTCGGCCTGATCGCCGTCCTGGCCTTCGCCCGAGGCGAGCCGCAGGCGGAAGCGACGGCCCCGAGCGGGGTCATCACGCTCGCCGCCGGAATCGCGGCGCTGCGCGCGGTCTACGGCACCTATTACGGTTGGAACAGCGCGGCCTATTTCGCCGAGGAACTGCGCAATCCGCGCGGACTGGTGCGCGGCACCTTCGTCGGGATCGCACTGGTGACGGCGGTGTTCGTCGGATTGAACGCGGCGATGCTGCACGTGCTGACCCCCACGGAGATGGCGGGATCGACGCTGGTCGCCGCCGATGCCGCGGGCCGGGTGATGGGCGCGCGGGCGGATACCGGCATGACGATCGTGTCGCTGGTGTCGCTGGTCACGATCCTGGGCGTCATGCTGATGTTCCTGCCGCGCATCCTGTTCGCGATGGGGCGCAGTTTCGGGGTCGAACGGCTGGCGGGCGTGGCGGCGGGCGGCACCCCTCGCGCGGCGCTGGCCGCGACGGCGATCGGCGGGGCGCTGCTGGCGCTGATCGGCGTCTATGAGACGCTGCTGGCGTTCAGTGCCGTGCTGCTCGCGATGGTGGGCGTCGCGGTCAATCTCGCGGCGATCGTGCTCCGTCGGCGGGAGCCGGCGCTGGAGCGGCCGTGGAAGATGCCGCTGTTCCCGCTGCCCGCGATCTTCTCCGCGCTGGTCAACACCGCGCTGGTCGTCGCCTTCGTCGTCGAGGATCCGGTGACGAGCCTGTCCGCCATCGCGGCGATGGCGGTGCTGCTCGCGGTCATCGTCCCCTTGCTGCGCAGGCGGACGCACGGCTAGGGGAGGGCATGACCGCTCTTCCCCAGCCGCCGATCGCGGCGCAGCGTGCCCACAGCTTCACCGCCCATGGGCAGACAATCGACGATCCCTATGCCTGGCTGCGCGACCCCGGCTATCCCGAGGTCAAGGACGCCGAGATCCTCGACTATCTGAAGGCTGAGAACGCCTATCACGACGCGGTGATGGCGCCCCTGAAGCCGCTGGCCGACACGCTGTTCAAGGAAATGCGCGGCCGCATCAAGGAAGACGAGTCGACCGTGCCGCAAAAGGACGGCGACTGGCTCTACTGGACCGATTTCGAGGAGGGCGGTGAATATCGACGCTGGTGGCGCAAGCCGGTCGCGGGCGGCGCGGACGAACTGATCCTCGACGAACCAGCGCTGGCCGAGGGCAAGGAATATTTCAACCTCGGGGCCTTCTCGATCAGCCGCGACGGGCGGCTGCTCGCCTATGCCACCGACACGGACGGGTCGGAGCGGTTCGAGGCGCGGATCAAGGACCTGTCCACCGGCGAGCATTTGGCCGACACGATCCCCGGCACGCTCGGTGCGCTGGTTTGGACCGCGGACGGCACGGGCCTCCTTTACACCCCCGCCAACGAGCAGTGGCGCACCGACCGGGTGATGCTGCACCGGCTCGGCGTGGCGGAGGAAACCGAGCTCTATCGCGAGGCCGACGAGGGGTTCCGCGTCGGGGTGAGCGAAACCCAGTCGCAGCGTTTTATCGTCATCGCGGCGGGTGACCATGTGACGAGCGAGGTCTATCTCCTCCCCGCCGACGACGTGACCGCGCCGCTGCTCTGCGTCGCGCCGCGTCAGGTGGGTCGCGAGTACGACGTGGACGAGCATGACGGCACGCTGTTCATCCACACCAACGACGTCGACCCGAACTTCCGGCTGGTCACGGCGACCCTCGACAACCCGAGCGAATGGGTGGAGCGGATCGGGCCGAGCCGGCATTTCTACATGACCGATGTGACCTGCTTCCGCGATTTCTTCGTGGTCGAGGGGCGTGAGGACGGGCTCGACCAGATCGAGCTGCACCAGTATTCGGGCGGGGAGCCGACGCGCATTCCCTTCCCGGAGGCGAGCTATGTCGCGGGTGTCGGCGACAACCCGGAATATGCGATCCAGACGCTGCGGCTCGGTTATGAATCGATGGTCACGCCGGGGACGGTCTATGACTATCATGTCGGCACCGGCGCGCTGGAGGTGCTAAAGGTTCAGGAAATTCCCTCGGGCTACGACGCGGCGAAGTACGCGACCGAGCGGCTGAAGATCACCGCGCGCGACGGCACGGAAGTCCCGTGCTCGATCGTCTATCCCGCCGGCTTCCCGCGCGACGGGTCGGGCAAGCTCTATCTCTACGCCTATGGCGCGTACGGCTATGCGGTGCCGCCGGGCTTCTCGACCAGCCGGATGAGCTTCCTCGACCGCGGCGTCGCGTTCGCGATCGCGCATATCCGCGGCGGCGACGATCTCGGCCAGCAATGGTATCTCGATGGCAAGCTGGAGAAGCGGACCAACACGTTCAACGACTTCGTCGACGTGGCGAAGGGGCTGATCGAGCGCGGCTTCACCTCGGCAGGCAACATCGCCATTGCCGGGCGGTCGGCGGGCGGCGAACTGATGGGCGCGGTCATCAATTCGGACCCGAACCTGTGGCGCGTGGCGGTGGTCGACGTGCCGTTCGTCGATGTGCTGAGCACCATGATGGACGCCACCCTGCCGCTCACCCCCGGCGAATGGCCCGAATGGGGCAACCCGATCGAGGACAAGGCGGCGTTCGACCTCATCCGCAGCTATTCGCCGTACGACAACGTCAAGGCGCAGGCTTATCCGGCGCTTTGGATCGGCGGCGGCCTCAACGACCCACGCGTCACCTATTGGGAACCGGCCAAGTTCGCCGCGAAGCTGCGCGCGATGAAGACCGACGACCATGTGCTGGTGCTCAAGACACAGATGGGCGCGGGGCATGGCGGCAAGTCGGGACGGTGGGAGAGCCTGAAGGAAGCGGCCGAGGAAAACGCGTTCGTGCTGTGGCAGCTGGGAGTGGAGCAGGCGGCGTGAGCCGACTGGCGCGGCGCCCTTACTGGACGCTCCTGATCGCCGGTGCGCTGTCGGCGACGGGGTTCGCACCGCTCCAGCTGTTTCCCGTCACGATCGCCGCACTCGCCCTCTTGATGTGGCTGGTGCACGAGGCGCCGAGCCTCAAGACGGCGTTCCTCCGCGGCTGGGCTTTCGGCGTCGCGCATTTCACCGTCGGCAACAACTGGATCCAGCACGCCTTCGACTTTCAGGACAAGATGCCACCGATGCTGGGGTATCTCGCGGTCGTCCTGCTGGCGCTTTATCTCGCCGTCTATCCGGCGATGGCGGCCGGCCTCGCGTGGCGGCTGGCGAGCCCGCGATCGGCGGGCGACGCTGAAACCGAGCCCGGGGGCAGCTACGTCCTTGTCTTCGCCGCCGCGTGGATCGCGACCGAGTGGCTGCGCGCGACGATGTTCACGGGCTATGCCTGGAACCCGATCGCGGTGATCTGGCTCCCGCTCATCAGCGTCGCACGGATTTCTGCGTTCGTGGGCACCTATGCGCTTTCGGGGATCACCGTCGCCATCGCGGGCGCGGCGATGCTGCTGCTCGGCTGGCGGCGCTGGCGGATGCCGCTGGTGGCCGCCGCGGGCCTCCTGCTGGCGGGGCTGTTCGCTTCGGCCCAGCCGATCCCGCAGCGTGTGGGTCCGGACACGCCGCGGGTCCGTGTCGTCCAGCCCAATGTCGGGCAGGAGACGATGCTCGACGGCAGCTACGACCTCAAGATGCTGGAGGCGCTGATCGACCAGTCGGGGCGGCCGCAGCGGCATCCGCGGCTGCTCGTCTGGCCCGAGGGGGCAGTGAACTTTTATCTCGAGGACGGCTATCCGCCCGAATGGTATTACAAGGGTACCGCCCCGGTGACGCGCGGGCGGATCGCATCGCTGCTCGGCCCGCGCGACATGGCGCTGATCGGCTCGACCGCGATCGAATTCGATGCCCGCGGCGAGGTACGGGGTGCGGGCAACGCGATCTTCGTCGTCGATCCCGCCGGCAAGCTGACCGAGCGCCGCTATGACAAGGCGCATCTGGTCCCGTACGGCGAATATCTGCCGATGCGGCCGATCCTGTCGCGCATCGGTCTGTCGCGGCTGGTGGCGGGCGAATTCGACTATCTGCCGGGGCCCGGGCCACAGACGCTGCCCGTGCCGGGCTTCGGGTCGGTCGGCATGCAGATTTGCTACGAGATCATCTTTTCGGGGCAGGTGGCGGACCGTGCGAACCGGCCCGACATGATCTTCAACCCTTCGAACGACGCATGGTTCGGCGCATGGGGCCCGCCGCAGCATCTGGCACAGGCGCGGCTGCGCGCGATCGAGGAGGGGCTGCCGGTCATCCGCTCCACCCCGACCGGCATTTCGGCGGTCGTCGATGCGCAGGGGCGGCTGGTGGCGACGATCGGCATCCGCCGGGCGGGCGCGATCGAGGTGCCGATCCCGGCCGCGCTGCCGCCGACCTTGTTCTCGCGCCTCGGCAACCTCGCCGCGGCGATCGTCATCGTGCTGTTGCTGGCAGTGGCGATTGCCATTCGCCGTCGGCCCGGCTAGGGCATCATATAACCATAGCTTTATATCTTGAAGTCCGGCGATCGGCCGGTGCCAACCCACGGGGAAAGCATGCGCGACAACTATCTCTTCACCTCCGAATCGGTCAGCGAAGGCCATCCCGACAAGGTCGCCGACCAGATTTCGGATGCGGTCGTCGACCTGTTCCTGTCGCGTGACCCGGTCGCGCGCGTGGCGTGCGAGACGATGGTGACGACGCAGCGCATCGTCCTGGCGGGCGAAGTGCGCGCGAACGAGGGCGCGTTCCCGTCGCTGGCCGAGATCGAGCAGGCCGCGCGCGATACTGTCCGGCGCATCGGCTACGAGCAGCACGGCTTCCACTGGCAGACCGCGGACTTCGCCTGCCACCTTCACGGTCAGTCGGCGCACATCGCGCAGGGCGTGGACGAAAGCGGCAACAAGGACGAGGGTGCCGGCGACCAGGGCATCATGTTCGGCTTCGCGTGTGACGAGACGCCCGATCTGATGCCGGCGACGCTCTATTACTCGCACCGCATCCTCGAAAAGATGGCCGCCGACCGCCACGCGCGCGTCGTCGACTTCCTCGAACCCGACGCCAAGAGCCAGGTGACGCTGAAGTTCGAGAACGGCGTCCCCACCGGCGCGACCGCGCTGGTCGTGTCGACCCAGCATACCAAGGCGCTGTCGAACGACGCGGGACAGAAGCGGCTGCGCGACTATGTGATGACCGTGTTCGAGGAAGTGCTGCCCAGCGGCTGGATGCCCGCCAACCAGGATCACATTTATGTCAACCCGACCGGTCTGTTCGAGATCGGCGGGCCGGACGGCGACGCGGGCCTGACCGGGCGCAAGATCATCGTCGACACGTACGGCGGCGCGGCCCCGCACGGCGGCGGCGCGTTCAGCGGCAAGGACCCGACCAAGGTCGACCGTTCGGCCGCGTACATCTCGCGCTACCTCGCCAAGAACGTCGTGGCGGCGGGCCTTGCCAAGCGCTGCACGATCCAGCTTTCCTACGCGATCGGCATCGCCGAGCCGCTGTCGCTCTACGTTGACACGCACGGCACCGGCACGGTGGACGAGGCGAAGATCGAGGCGGTGCTGCCCAAGCTGGTCCGCCTGACGCCCAAGGGCATCCGCACGCACCTGGGCATGAACAAGGCGATCTATCAGCCGACTGCCGCCTATGGCCATTTCGGTCGCAAGGCGGACGGCGACTTCTTCACTTGGGAGCGCACCGACCTGGTCGACGCGCTGAAGGGCGAGCTGGGCTAAGCGCCGACGCCATCGAAGGATCGACGAAGGGGCCGGGCGACCGGCCCCTTTTTCGTGCTCGCGCGCCATGCACGAACCTTGCCAAGCGGCTGCGAAGGCGCGAAAAGGCTGCCGCTGAGCCAGGGAGCCGACGACGCGATGGACGACACCGCCACCATTCAGGACGTGCCGACCGTCGTCGAGGTGCCGAGCGATACTGGCCTCGCCGTCGTCTCGATCGCAAAGGCCTATGACAAGCGCGTCGTTCTGACCGACGTATCGATGAACGTCGCGCGCGGCGAAGTGGTCGGGCTGCTCGGCCCCAACGGCGCGGGCAAGACGACCAGCTTCTATTCGGTGATGGGCCTCGTGAAGCCCGATTCGGGCCGGATCATGCTGGATGGCGAGGATATCACCGCGCTGCCCATGTATCGCCGCGCGATCCTGGGTCTTGGCTATCTGCCGCAGGAAACGTCGATCTTTCGCGGCCTGACGGTCGAGAAGAACATCTCCGCCGTCCTCGAACTCGCCGAGCCAGTCAAGGCGGCGCGCGCGGCCAAGCTCGACCGGCTGCTCGACGAGTTCGGGCTGACGCGGCTGCGTGATGCGCCGGCGATGGCGCTGTCGGGCGGCGAGCGGCGGCGCGCGGAGATCGCTCGCGCGCTGGCTGCGGACCCGTCGATCATGCTGCTCGACGAACCGTTCGCGGGCATCGACCCCATCTCGATCGCCGACATCCGCGACCTGGTGAAGGACCTGAAGCAGCGCGACATCGGCGTGCTCATCACCGACCATAACGTGCGCGAGACGCTGGAAATCGTCGATCGCGCGTACATCATCTACGACGGCCGCGTGCTGTTCGCGGGCAGCCCGGCGGAGCTGGTCGCCGACGCCAATGTGCGGCGGCTGTATCTTGGCGAGAGCTTCTCGCTCTGACCTGATGACCGACTGCTTCGCGCCATGAGCCTCGCCCCGCGCCTCGACCTCAGGCAGACGCAATCGCTCGTCATGACGCCGCAGTTGCAGCAGGCGATCCGCCTGCTCGCACTGTCGAACCTCGAGGTCGAGGGATTCATCGCCGAGGAGATCGAGAAGAACCCGCTGCTCGAGGCCGCACGCGAGGATGAGGGCGGCGGGAATCGTGAAGCGCCCGACGATATGCCGCCGGCGCGCGACGAGCCGGCACAGGCCGACGAACTGCTCAGCCTGGGCGCCGGCTCGGGCGAGGCGAGCCTCGACGTCGACATGGGCGCGGAAGCCTTCCACCACGACAGCGCCAGCGACTCCGTCGGCGGCCTCGACGGGTCGCTGGGGATGGGTGCGACCGGCAGCGGCGGCGGGGAGGGCGAAGCGCCCGACTTCGACAGCTTCGCTGCGGCGGGTGAGAGCCTTCAGGACTATCTGCTTGCGCAGGCAGGCGCGGTGCTGTCAGGCCCCGACCTGTTCGTCGCCGCGCATCTGATCGACCAGATTGACGAGTGCGGCTACCTCACCGCCAACCTGCTCGAGGTGTCGCAGCGGCTCGGCGTGCCATTGGTGCAGGTCGAGCGGGTGCTGGGCGTAGTCCAGACCTTCGATCCGACCGGCGTCGGCGCGCGCAACCTAGCCGAATGCATCGCGATTCAGGCCAAGGACGTGGACCGATATGACCCCGCGATGGCGCGGCTGATCGACAATCTCGACCTCCTTGCGCGCGGCCAGGTCGCGCAGCTTCGCCGCATCTGCGGCGTGGATGAGGAGGACATGGCGGACATGATCCGCGAACTGCGCGACTACGACCCCAAGCCCGGCTGCAAGATCGGCGGCGAGCCGGTGCAGGGTGTCGTGCCCGACATCTTCGTCGCACGCCGGGGCAAGGGCTGGGCGGTAGAAATCAACGCCGCGACGCTCCCTCGCGTCCTCGTCAACCATGCCTATTATGTCGAACTGTCGGGCAGCGCGGGCAAGGACAAGGCGGGTAAGACGTGGCTGTCCGACTGTCTCGCCAGCGCCAACTGGCTGGTCAAGGCGCTCGACCAGCGACAGCGGACGATCATCAAGGTCGCCAGCGAGATCGTGAAGCAGCAGGAGGCGTTCTTCCTGCACGGCGTCGCGCACCTGCGCCCGCTGACGCTCGCGCGCGTTGCCGAAGCGATCGAAATGCACGAATCGACGGTCAGCCGCGTCACCAGCAACAAATATCTGAGCTGCGCGCGTGGGCTGTTCGAGCTCAAATATTTCTTCACGAGCGCGATCCAATCCGCCGATGGCGGCGATGCGGTGTCGGCGGAGGCGGTGAAGAGCGCGATCCGTGCGCTAATCGCCGCCGAGAATCCGAAGAAGATCCTGTCCGACGACACGCTGGTGGATCTGCTCAACGCCAAGGGGTTCGACATCGCAAGGCGGACGGTCGCCAAATATCGCGAGTCGATGGGCATCGGCAGTTCGGTACAGCGCCGCCGTCAAAAGGCATTGTCGGGCGCGGCCTGAGACTGGACGAAGGGCGGTGCTTTGAAAGCCGGGGCGCCTATCCTATTTCATTGCGGGCACGGTATGTTTCCGGTCCGATATCGCCAGTCGCATGAGGGCCGCGCGTGAACGTCCATTCCCTGATCCTGACCAAGCTCAAACTGCGTTCGCAACTGTCGGCGGCGGCATGTGTCGCGATCGAAACCGCGCCCTTCACGCTGCGCGATATCGAGGCCGGCACCGAGATCGTCCATGACGGCGGCCCGCCGGCGCGCGATTGTTCGATCGTGCTCGACGGCGTGGCGCTGCGATCGAAGACGACGACGACGGGCGGGCGACAGATCGTCGCGGTCGAACTGCGCGGTGATTTCCTCGACCTCGCCCACCTGTTCCTCGAAATCGCCGATCATGATGTGGAGGCGCTGACCCCGCTGAAGGTCGCCGCGATCGACCGGCAGGTGCTGCGCACGCTCGCGCTGGAGCATCGCGACCTCGGCCGCGCGCTGTGGACCGAGGCGCTGGTCGAGGCGTCGATCGCGCGCGAGTGGATGACCAATCTGGGCCGGCGCGATGCCAAGACGCGGATCGCCCATGCACTGTGCGAACTGGCGCTGCGGTCGCAAGCGGTGGGGCTGTCGCCGCCAGACATGCTGACGCTGCCCTGGACGCAGGAGCAACTGGGCGACGTCACCGGCCTGACGCCCGTCCACGTCAACCGGATGCTGCGCTCCCTTGAAGAGGATGGGCTGATCGAGCGCACCGGCCGGGAGGTCCGCATCCTCGACCGTCGGCGCCTGTGGGCGGAGGGTGATTTCGAGCCGCGCTATCTGCACCTCGTCGAGATCCTCCAGCCGGTGGGCGAGGCGGCCTGACGCGCATACGAAAAGCGGGCGCGCCCGGGTGGGCGGCCCGCCTTCGGCAAACGATCGCGCCAAAAGCGATCGGGGCGGCCGACGCCGCCCGTCAGATCACTTGATCTTGGCTTCCTTGAACTCGACGTGCTTTCGCACGACCGGGTCGTACTTGCGGAAGCTCATCTTCTCGGTCTGGTTGCGCGGATTCTTCTTGGTGACGTAGAAGAAACCCGTGTCGGCGGTGCTCACCAGCCGGATCTTGACAGTGGTCGGCTTGGCCATGGCCCAATTCCCGTAGCAGCAAAAAAAGCGAAAGGCGGCGCGCGTACGCACCGCCGTCAGGCCGCGGCGCATGCACGACTCCGGCCGGCGCGTCAAGCTTGGGGAGAGACTTAACGGCTTCGCAAGCGCGTTCGCCCCAGAGAAAGCGCGATGGACAGCCTTCTTCCCGCACTGATCGCCGCGCTACTTGCCGGCGCGACCGACCGACCGGCGTGGCTGGCGTCGATCCTGGGCGAGCGATTCGGCAGGCGGACTGGGGTGATTCTGGGCGTCATCGCCGCGCAGGTCGCGATCATGGGCGCGGCGCTGGCCGGCGCGCTGGCAGTGCGCGGGCTGATGACGCCCAATGCGCGTAGCCTGATCTTCGGGCTTGCGCTTCTCTTCGCCGGGGCGGGGGCGCTGATGCCGCCGAAGCCGCCGCGCGACCGGCTGGAGGGGTGGCGGATCGGCGCGCTGCCGACGAGTGCACTCGGCCTCTTCATCCTGGCGTTCGGCGAGCGGGTGCAGTTCGTCGGCTTCGGCGCGGCGGCATGGGGCGGCAGCCCGGTGCTGGCCGCGGCGGGCGCGGCGATCGGCGCGATCGTGGCGGGTGGGGTCGCGGCGACACTGGGCGAGCGTGAATGGCGGCGCTTGCCGCTTCGGCCGATCGGCATGGCAGGCGGGGCGATGCTGGTCCTTGCCGGCCTCGTCATGGCGCTCGGCGGGCTGCGGTTGATCTGAAAAACCGATTGCCGCGATCGAAGATACCGCCCTTTTCCCGGCGGAGCCAATACACGGCCCGGTCGTTTTGCCTGCGAACCGACTTTCTCATCTGGAGGAGCCCGTCCGCATGGCCGACAATCCCGCCCCGGCGCTCAAGACGCCGACCGACCTCAAGACCAACGCCGCCAAGACCGTGGCCGACGCGCTGAACGGCATCCTGGCCGACAGCTATGCGCTGTACCTCAAGACCAAGAACTTCCACTGGCATGTGTCGGGGCCGCATTTCCGCGACTATCACCTGATGCTCGACGATCAGGCGGCGCAGATCCTCGCGACTACCGATGCGATCGCCGAGCGGGTGCGCAAGACCGGCAACGTGACGCTGCGGTCGATCGGCGACATCGCCCGGCGCCAGACGATAAAGGACAACGACGCTGATTTCGTGCCGGCCGCCGACATGCTCGCCGAACTGCGCGAGGATAATCTGAAGCTGGTCGAATTGCTGCGCGAGGCAAAGGATATCGTCGACGAGGCGAAGGACAATGCGACCAGCGGTATCCTCGACGACTGGACCGATCAGGCCGAGGAGCGTGCGTGGTTCCTGTTCGAGGCCAGCCGAAAGCAGTGATCGGCGGGCGGGGCGCCTCTCCTAGTCGCCCCGCACCACCAGCATCAACACACCGCCCGCCAGCGTCAGCGCGGCCAGAACGAGGAAGGCGAGACCGAACCCCTCCGGCCCCGTCAGTGCCCAAGCGATCGGCGGGCCAATGATCGATGGCGCAGTGTTGGTAAGGTTGAGCAGGCCGAGGTCCCGGCCCCGCCGCCGCACGCTCGGCAGCAACAGCATCGCGAAGCCCGCGTGCAGCGCGGCGAAGACCGCCGATCCGATCGCGAACAGCGCATAGCCGATCGCGCCCGCCAGCCAGTGATCGGCGGTGCCCATTACCACCAGGCCCGCCGCGGCCGCCGCTGCCGCCGTGAACAGGATCGCGCGCCGCCAGCCCGTGCGGTCCGACAGCCGCCCCGCCACCAGTGCCGCCGGGATGGCGAGCAGGTTGACCAGCGTCAGGAGTTGGCCGGTGCGCGCGGCGACCGTATCCGACGACGCGCCGTCTGCCACCCCGCGCAGATAGTAGAAGAGATAGAGCGCGACGACGTTG
Organism: uncultured Sphingomonas sp.; assembly: GCA_913775315.1. Taxonomy (GTDB): domain Bacteria; phylum Pseudomonadota; class Alphaproteobacteria; order Sphingomonadales; family Sphingomonadaceae; genus Sphingomonas. The sequence goes on from CAJYIX010000010.1 coordinate 100,534, forward strand.
CCCGCGATCTGGACGAGCAGCCGTGCGAACCAGGCGGCGGCCAGATCGCGCGGGCGTGTCGGCGCCGCATCCACCGCTTGCGGCGCGACCGGGGCAGCGCGCGCGAACAGGAAGGGCAGGATCAGCAGCGCCGCGAACAGCGGGATGACCGCGAGCCGGATGCCGATATCGATCGCCGGCATCGCCACCAGCAGCGCTAGGAATGCGGACGCCAGCGGCGCGCCGAACGCGAGCAGGCTGCTGGCGAAACCGATCTGCCCCTCGGGCACCTCGTCGGCCATGATCGCTAGCAGAGGCGCTATCAGCAGGTTCACTGCGACCTGCACGCCCAGCACCGCGGCGAGGATCCCCGTCGGCGTGTCGGCCAGCGCGATTGCCGGATAGGCGAGCATCAGCGCCGCAAGGCCGAAAGCGACCCAGCGCCTGCGCCCGCCGCCGCGCTCTATCGAGCGATCGCTGGCCCATCCGGCAGCGATGTTGGCGACGCTGGCGGCGATCGCGCCCGCGACCGCGACGATGGTGGCAAGGCCGATGCGCGCATCGCCTGCCACCGCCTCGATCCGCATCGGCAGGAGCAGGCTGAACAGCGGCAACCAGGCGATCACCCCGCCCGCACTAGCGACGGCGTACAGCATCAGAAATGCAGGGGGTTGTCGAGAAACGGGGGGCGATGCGGCCATGCGTCGCCTTATGCCGCCTGCCTGTTCACGGCCAAGTCCTTCGCACCCAAGAGAACGTTCCCATATTTAGCGCTAACATCTACGACGGCCACGGTCACCTTGACAAATCAGGGAAAATCATCGAGTGAACGTTCTCATGAGACGCGCTCCATCGGGATAGCGCGCGGGTTCAAAAGGGGAGGAAAGGGCATGTTGAGCGTCCGTGCTCGTCAGTTTTCGCGATTCGCCGTCGGTGCGTCGCTGAGCGTTCTGGGCGGCGTGCCCTCGATCGCCATGGCACAGGATGCCGCCGCGACGGTCGGCAATCCCGGTCCCTCCGATATTCAGGAAACGGCGCCACCGGCGGGTGAGGCGGGCGACGACATCGTCGTGACCGGCATCCGCGCCTCGCTTCGCGAAGCCGTCGATATCAAGCGTAACGCACAGGGCGTCGTCGATGCGATCTCCGCCGAGGATATCGGCAAGTTCCCCGACACCAACCTGGCCGAGTCGCTCCAGCGCATCACCGGCGTGTCGATCGACCGTTCGAACGGCGAGGGTTCGACCGTCACCGTTCGCGGCTTTGGCCCAGAGTACAACCTCGTCACGCTGAACGGTCGCCAGATGCCGACCTCGACGCTGGGCGATGGTGCCAGTGCGCCCAATTCGCGCTCGTTCGATTTCGCCAATCTCGCGTCCGAGGGCATCGCCGCGGTCGAGGTGTATAAGACCGGCCGCGCCGCCGTCCCGTCGGGCGGCATCGGCTCGACGATCAATATCCGCACGCCCCGCCCGCTCGACCGCCCCGGCTTCCGCGGCTCGATCGCGGCGCGCGGCGTGCTCGACACCTCGCGCAACGAGGGCAACCCGATTACCCCCGAAGTGTCGGGGATCGTGTCCAAGACCTTCGGCGACGACCGTTTCGGTATCGTCCTGTCGGGCACGTACCAGCGCCGCAAGGCGAGCGTGAACTCGGCCAGTGTCGGCTTCCGCGACGGCTTCCTCGGCTCGGAGAACAACTGGGGCACGCTGCCGCAGAACGGCACGCCGGGGTCGGAGCGGATCACCAACCGGCCGGGCCCGAACGACGTCTATGAAATCCCGCAGAGCGCCGCCTACGACCTGCTCGATATCGACCGCGAGCGGATCAACGGCCAGCTCGTGCTGCAGGCAAAGCCGACCGACAGCCTGACCGCGACGGTCGACTTCACCTATTCGTCGAACCGGGTCGAGGTGCGCGACAGCAGCGTCGGCATCTGGTTCAACTTCGGGAATACCTCGTCCGAATGGACCAACGGCCCCGTTGCCGGCCCGGTTTTCTATTCGGAGCAGTTCGATCCGGGCAAGGATCTGTCCTATTCGCAGTCGCTGACCGCGAACAAGTCGATCAACAAGTCGCTGGGCGGCAACCTGACCTGGGATGCGCCGGGCGGCGTCACTGTCTCGCTCGACGTCCACCACTCGACCGCGGAATCAAAGCCGACCAACGATTACGGGTCGAGCACGTCGATCGGTGGTGCGATCTTCGGCGTCCGTTCGCAGCGGATCGACTTCACCGGCGACCTCCCGATCATCAATTACCAGATGTATCCGGGCGTCGATCCCTTGAACCCGTCGCTCATCACGCCGACGGGCAACGCGTTCCGCAACGCATATTTCAAGGACACGATCAACCAGGTGCAGCTGAAGGGTCATTACGACCATGACGGCGGCTTCCTCGACAGCATCGATGCCGGCTTCTCGTTCGTCGACAATCAGGTCCGTTCCGCCTACGGCTTTATCCAGAACGAGACCTGGGGCGGCGTCGATCCGCGCGGCCAGTCGTTCGGCGCGGCGGCGGTGCCCGACGACTTCTTCAAGCAGGTCAGCCTGCCCGACAAGTTCAAGGGCTTCGACGGGAGCGGCGGGCTGCCGCCAGCGATCTACACCTTCAACTTCGAGCAGATGGCCGAGCTTCTCCGCTCGCAGTACAATATCTGTTCGAACCCGCAGACGGGCACGGTCCAGCAGGGCACCTGCCTCGCCAACTATACCGTCGACCGGCGGATCGGCGAAAAGACGATCTCGCCCTTCATCCAGGGCAATTTCAGCTTCGACGTGAACGGCAATCCCGCGCACATCATCGCCGGCGTCCGCTACGATCAGACCAACGTCAATTCGTCGGCGCTGGTGCCGATCCCGGTGGGCACGCGCTGGACCGGCGCCAACGAGTTCGCGCTGATCTATTCGCCCAATTCGGCGTTCACGACGTTCAAGGGCAGCTATGCCAACTGGCTGCCGGCGATCGACTTCGACATCGAGCCGGTGCGCAACGTCAAGCTGCGCGCGTCGTACAGCCACACGATCACCCGCGCCGACTATGCCAGCCTTCAGGGTGGGCTCGAGCTCGGGTCCAACCCGCGTATCGGCGGCGGCACCGGGTCGCTCGGCAACCCCAACCTCGTCCCCTACAAGTCGAAGAACATCGATCTGTCGGCGGAGTGGTACTACACCCGCGAAAGCTACATCTCGGTCGGTTATTTCAACAAGGATGTCAGCAACTTCATCGGCACGACGCAGGTGGATCAGTCGGCGTTCGACCTGCGCAATCCGGGGTCCGGCCCGCGCTATCGCGCGGCGGTCGCGGCGCTCGGCACCACCGATGCGGTGCGGGTGCGCGACTATATCCTGCGCAACTATCCGGGATCGTCGCAGGTCACCGGCACGACGCAGGCGGGCGACGCCACCTACCTGACGGGCAACATCAACGGCTTGCCCGAGGACGACCTGTTCAACTTCCAGGTGACGCAGCCGTTCAACAGCGACCAGACCGCCAACATCAACGGCTGGGAATTCGCGATCCAGCATCGCTTCTGGAACACGGGGCTGGGCGTCCTGCTTAACTACACGATCGTCAACGGCGACACGCAGTACGACAACGCGCTCGACCCCAATGTCGGCCAGTTCGCGCTGGTGGGGCTGAGCGACACCGCCAATGCCGTCGCCTACTATGACAAGAACGGCATTCAGGCGCGTATCGCGTACAACTGGCGCGAGGGCTTCTATGCCGGCGGCGCGTTCGATCCGACCTATGTCGAGGATTACGGCCAGTTCGACGCCAGCGCGAGCTGGGAGTTCGTCAAGGGGCTGACGGTGTTCGCCGAAGGGATCAACATCACGAACTCGAACCGCCGCGGCCACCGCCGGTCGGAGAACTTCGTGACCTTCGCGCAGCCCGGCTATGCTCGCTATCAGGCTGGCCTCAGGCTGAACTTCTAAGAGGCCAAGGGGGGGCGGGGTGGCGTTTTCCGCTGCCCCGCGGCACAGTCGCGGCGATGAGGAACGGGCGCCAGTGTCGGGTTCGGTAAAGCGGGTCGTGATCGTCGGCGGCGGTACCGCCGGCTGGCTGGCCGCCGCGCGCATCGCTGCGGCGGCGCGGCCGGGCGCGCTGGACGTGACGCTGATCGAGGCGCCGGACATTCCGACGATCGGGGTGGGCGAGGGGACGTGGCCGACGATGCGCCGCACCCTGTCGCGCATCGGTATCGCCGAAGCCGAGTTCCTGACCGCGTGCGACGCGAGCTTCAAACAGGGGTCGCGCTTCATCTGCTGGCGCGACGGGACCGATGCCTATCACCATCCTTTCACGCCGCCGATCGAAGGGTCAGCGGCGGCGCTGATGGCGGGATGGCGCGGTGAGGGCGCGTTCGCCGATGCTGTCTGTGCGCAGCCGGCCGTGGCCGATCGCGCGCTTGCGCCGCGCCAGCCGGCGATGCCCGACTATGCCGGGGCGGTGAACTATGCCTATCACCTCGACGCGGGGAAGTTCGCAGGCGTGCTTCGCCGCCACGCGACCGAGCGGCTGGGCGTCGTCCACATCGCCGATCATGTCGAGCGCGTCGTGCCCGGCGAGGACGCGACGATCGCCGCGGTTGCGACGCGCGCGCATGGCGAGGTCGCGGGCGACCTGTTCATCGACTGCACCGGCCATGCGGCGCTCTTGATCGGCGGGCATTTCGGCGTGCCGTTCGTCGATTGGTCGGACGTGCTGTTCAACGACCGCGCGCTCGCGGTGCAGGTGCCGGTGGCACCTGGATCGCCGGTCACCGCCGTTACCGATGCGACCGCGCACGAGGCGGGCTGGATCTGGGACATTGGCCTGCCGACACGGCGCGGCGTGGGCTGCGTCTATGCGTCAGCGCATATGAGCGACGATCGCGCGGCGGCGGTGCTGACCGATTACCTGCGCCGCACCGCGCCCGATTGCGATCCGGCCGCGCTGTCGTTCCGCCAGCTTCAATTCCGATCGGGGCACCGCGAGCGGTTCTGGGCGGGCAATTGCCTCGCCATCGGGCTCTCGGCGGGGTTCCTGGAGCCGCTCGAAGCCTCGGCGATCGTGCTGATCGAGTTGTCACTCGATGCGCTGGTCGAGGACTTTCCGGCCGATCACGCTGCGATGGCGGGCGCGGCGGCGCGGTTCAACGTGCGGTTTCGCCAGCGGTGGGACCGGATCGTCGCGTTCCTGAAGCTCCATTACGTGCTGAGCGAGCGCACCGAGCCTTACTGGCAGGCGCATCGCGACCCCGCCTCGATCCCGGCTGACCTTGCGGCAATGCTAACCCGCTGGCGGCACCGCGCGCCGATGCCGAGCGACTTCGACGCGGTGGACGAGCTGTTCCCCGCCGCCAGCCACCAGTACGTCCTCTACGGCATGGGCGCGCCCGTGCCGCCGCCGCCCGCGATGCGGGTCGAGGACGAAGCGGCGGTGGCCGAGCGGATGGCGCAGCTTCGCCAGCGCGTGCGGACGCTGACCGCCAGCCTGCCCACGAACCGCACCTATCTCGACAATCTGGCGGCCCGGCCGCTTCTCAGGGAAGCACGCTGATGGCCAACCACGCGATCCTCGACCCCGAACGCCACCGCGACCTGCGCGTCGCCGCCGGCTACGGCGCGGGCTATGGCGACGCGCTGATGAGCGCGATCGTCGTCCCCGACGAGTTCCGGCGCGTCCAGAACGACTATCCGATCCTGTTCCGCCTCGATCTGGAAAGCGATCGCTTCGACGCGCTGGCGATGTTCGGGTTCGAGGGGGGCGAGAACCTCTATCTGGACGGCGATCGTTGGGATGCCGGCGCGCTGCCGCTGTCGGTCGAGATCCGCCCGTTCCTGATCGGGCGCACGCCGGAGGGGCAGGGGCAGGTGCACCTCGACCTCGACAGCCCGCGGATCGACCCGATGGGCGTGCGGGTGTTCGACGAGGAGGGGGCGCCGACCCCCTATCTCGAGGCGGTGATCGAGAAGCTGCGCGCGCTCGACACCGGCCACCACCGCGCGGGCGCGTTCTTTGCGGCCCTCAAGCGCCACGATCTGCTCGAGCCGCTGACGCTGGACGTGACGCTGGCGGACGGGGCGCGTCACCGGCTGATCGGCTATCACGTGATCGACGAGGCGAAGCTTGCCCGGCTCGACGACGCCAGCGTCGCGGAGCTTCACCGCGAGGGGCATCTGATGCCGGCCTTCATGGCGCTCGCCTCGCTCACCAATCTGTCGGGCCTGATCGCGCGCAAGAACCGGCGGAGCGGCCATGGCTGAGGCCGATCCCGGCATCACAACCGCCCTGCCCGCGGTCCGTGAGGTCGAGGCGCGCGACGCCGCGACGCTCGATCGCCTGCTGGCCGAAGCCGAGGCGCCGTTCGTCGTCCGCGGCCTCGTCGCCGACTGGCCGCTGGTGCAGGCGGGGCGACGCTCGGCAAGCGACGCGCGCGCCTATCTTCTGACGCATGCGAAGCAGCGGGCGTTCCCGGTATCGGTAGGCGGCGAGGCGGACGGGCGGCTGTTCTACGACGCCGGCATGGCGATGAACTTCCGCATGATGAATGCCGGGCTGGCCGAGATTTTTGTGCGGATCGAGGAGGGAGAGGCGAACGGCACTGGGCCGGCGATCTATCTCGGCTCGATCGACATGCACGACTATTTCGATGGGCTTCACGCCGCCAATCACGTCGACCTCGGCGAGCGGGCGGCGCTGGCGAGCATCTGGATCGGCACGCGCACGCGTATCGCCGCGCACAACGACGTGCCGCACAACCTCGCTTGCGTCGCCGCGGGTCGCCGCCGCTTCACGCTGTTCCCGCGCGAGCAGTTCGCCAATCTCTATCTCGGCCCGGTCGACAACACGCCCGCCGGGCGCGCGATCAGCATGATCGACCTGCATGCGCCCGACCTCGACCGCTTTCCTCGCTTCGTCGATGCGCTGGCCGCCGCGACCGTCGCCGATCTGGAACCGGGCGACGCGATCCACATCCCGGCGCTGTGGTGGCACCATGTCGAGGCGCTCGATCCCTTCAACATCCTCGTCAACTATTGGTGGCGCGAGAGCCCGCGATGGCTGGGGCATCCGCAGGATGCGCTCAACCACGCGCTGCTGGCGATCCGCGACCTGCCCGACGCCGAAAAGGCGCACTGGCGGCAGATGTTCGATCATTATGTCTTCGGCGACCGCGAGGCGGCGGCCTCGCATATCCCCGAGGGCGCGCGCGGCGTGCTCGATCCGCTGACGCCCGAGACGGCGGGGCGGCTGCGCGCCTATCTCCTCCGGCAGCTCAGCCGATGACGCCGAAGCGTATCGTCGTCGCCGGGGGCGGCACCGCGGGCTGGATGGCCGCGGCCGCGATCGCGCGTACGATGGGCGGCGCGGCGACCGTGACGCTGGTCGAATCTGAGGCGATCGGCACGGTCGGCGTCGGCGAATCCACGATCCCGCCGCTCGTCACCTACAACCGCCTGCTCGGCATCGACGAGGCGGCGTTCATGCGGGCGACGAGCGCCACCTTCAAGCTTGGCATCCTGTTCGACGGCTGGCGCGACGGCCAAGACCGCTATTTCCACAGCTTCGGCGTGACAGGGAAGGACCACTGGGCCGCGGGCTTCCAGCATTACTGGCTGAGCGGGCTGGAGCGGGGGCAGCACGCCGCCTACGACGACTATTGCCTGGAACTCGTGGCGGCATTGCAGGGCCGGTTCGCGCACCTGCCCGACAATGCGCTCAACTACGCCTATCAGCTCGATTCGAATGCCTATGCCCGCTTCCTGCGGTCGATGGCCGAGGGCGACGGCACGGTCCGCATCGAGGGGCGGATCGGCGAGGTCGAGCTCGATGGCGAGAGCGGCGACATCGCCGCGCTGGTGCTCGACGGCGGGCATAGGGTCGAGGGCGACCTGTTCCTCGACTGCACGGGCTTTCGCGCGTTGCTGATCGAAAAGGCGCTGCACGCAGGGTATGACGACTGGAGCCACTGGCTCCCCTGCGACAGCGCGATCGCGGTGCAGACCGAGAATGTCGGCCCGCCCGTCCCCTATACCCGCGCGATGGCGCACGATGCCGGTTGGCAATGGCGCATCCCGCTCCAGCACCGCACGGGCAACGGCATCGTCTGGTGCAGCCGGTATCTCAGCCGAGAGGCTGCGCTCGAACGGCTGCTCGGCAATGTCGAGGGGCGCGTGTTGACCGAGCCCAATCACTTGGTCTTCCAGACCGGTGCGCGCCGGAAACAGTGGCACCGCAACTGCATCGCCATCGGGCTGTCGGGCGGGTTCATGGAGCCGCTGGAATCCACCAGCATCCACCTGATCCAGCGCGCCATCCTGCGCCTCGTCCGGATGCTGCCGCTCGGCCCGGTCAACCCCAGCGACGTGGCCGAGTTCAACGACCAGCAACTGACCGACATGGTGCAGATCCGCGACTTCCTCATCCTTCATTACAAGGCGACCGACCGCCGCGACTCTGCCTTCTGGCGACAGGCGGCGGCGATGGACGTGCCGGAGACGCTGGCCCAGAAGATCGCGCTGTTCCGCGAGACGGGCCGCGTCTTCCGCCGCAACGAGGAACTGTTCGCAGAGAACAGCTGGGTGCAGGTGATGCTGGGTCAGGGGATCGTGCCGCGATCGTGGCACCCGATCGCCGCGAAGCTGAGCGATGACGAACTCGCGCGGTTCCTGGGGAGTGTCCGCGAGCAGGTCGCGCGCACGGTCGCGACGCTGCCGAGTCATGCGGCCTATGTCGCCCGCTATTGCGGGGCCGCAGCGCCCGCCGACAAGGCCGCCTGATCCCCATGGCCAGACGCCGCCAGGCGGTAACGATCAAGCATGTCGCGGCGGATGCCGGGGTATCGCTCCAGACCGTCAGCCGCGTCATCAACAAGGAAACGAGCGTCCGGCCCGAAATGGCCGAGCGCGTGCAGGCATCGATCGACAAGCTGGGCTACGTCCCGTCGATCGCGGCGCAGCGGATGGGCGGGTCGCGCAGCTACCTGATCCTCGCACTCAACGATCGCGAGCGGACGATCGCCGACTGGCGCGAGCGGCAGGGCACCGACTGGGTCGACCAGATGATGCTGGGCGGGATGGTGAAGGCGGCCGAGCATGGCTATCGCCTGATCGTCGAACTGGTCGACACGCACAGCGACCATATCGAGCGCGAGCTGTCGGCGGCGCTCGCGGCGCTGCGGCCGGATGGCGTGATCCTGACCCCGCCGCATTCGGAAAACCCGCTGATCCTGAAGCTGCTCGAGGCGCAGCATGTCAGCGTCGCGCGGATCGGGTCCTTGCGTGACGGATACGGCTTTGCGCTGACGATGGACGACGAGCGGGCGGCGCGGCTGGCGACGGCGCATCTGGCCGAACTCGGCCATGCGCGGATCGGCTTCATCGCCGGGCCCGAGGCCTATGAGCTGAGCGGCTGGCGGATCGAGGGTTGGCGACAGGCGATGGCGGCGGCGGGACTGGCGACCGAGGAGCTGCTGACGCGCGGCGACTTCGGCTATGAATCCGGGCTGGCGGCGACCGGGGCGCTGCTGGACGCAGGCGCGACGGCGATCGTCGCGAGCAACGACCGGATGGCGCTAGCGGTGCTGGAGGTCGCGCGCGCCCGCGGGCTATCGGTGCCGGGCGACCTGTCGCTGGTAAGCTTCGACGACACGCCGATCGTCCGCTTCACACATCCGCCGCTGACCGCGGTGGTGCAGCCGATCGCCGAGGTGACAGCGCGGGCGGTGGAGCGGATCATCGCCGAGCAGGCGGGCGGGGACTTCGATCCGGCGCCGGAGGTGGTCCCGGCCAGCCTGACGATCCGCGCCTCCACCGCGCCGCCCGGCCAATAAGAAGCCCGGCGGTTCGACCCGCCGGCCCCTTCGCACAAAAGAAGATGCCCGGCGGGGACACCGCCGGGCAGGGGTTGCCTGGGAGCTCTAGGCACGCCGGCGACTATAACACCCATCATTAAGATGGGAATATAGAAGCGGTTCGGCGGCCTGAAGCTCACCTAATCAAAGCGCGTTGGCGACCCCGTTCTCGAGCGGCGTCGCTGCATTCAGGTCGGCGGCGTTGTCGACCGGGCCGATCGTGTTGAGATCGCTGGCATTGAGCGAGGCGTCGCCATAATTGCCCGCGTCGAGCGTATCGGTGGTGTTAAGGTCGTCGGTCTGCTCGACATTGGCGACTTCGCTGTTGCCCGTGGCGGTGCCGCCGCAGGCGGCGAGCGTCAGCGAGGACAGGGCGATGGCGGCGAAAACGGTCTTCTTCATGGCTTCTCCTTTGCGCCCGCCGGGCCGGCGACCCCCTTTCGCGAGCAGGGCCGTGTATCGCCGATCGCCCATCAAGTCGATATGACTTGCGTTAGGCGGTGGATAGCCGGGCTTTCCCGTCAGCGCCGCCGTCGCCGCCGCTGGTGGATCGCCGCCGCCATCGCCGGGTGGCCGTGCCGCTCGGCCCGCATCAGGATGAAGAGGCGGTTGCCGCTTAATGCCAGGATGATGCCGGCGACGGCGGCGGCCATCCACAGCGCGGTCAGCGGCGACCCGTCATGGTCGAACAGCCGTCCGATGCAGCCCGTCAGCGCCAGCGCGAGCCCGGCCATCCGCCAGCGTCTGTCGCGCCGCGTCATGGCCGGTCCCCGATGATCCGCTCGCCCGCGCCCAGCGACGCAACTGCGGCGCGGTCGTGGCACAGGAGAATTTCGGCCGGCGCGTCGATCTCGTCCCGCAATCCCTCGACCGGATCGGCAACGTCGAACGCGATGCCGATCGCCGGATCGTGCAGCTTCGCTGCCGCCGACCGCGCGCGGCCGATGAGCGCGGGGGAGGTGTCGATCCCGCGTCCCTCTATCGCGGTAAAGCCGAGCGCGCGGGCATGGCGCAGCGCCTGAATGAGCAGTGCGCCCGCGCCGCAATCGGCATCGACGATGCGGACGGCACGACGCTTTGCGTCGCGCAGGCTCGCCAGCGCCTCGCCGATCGCGGGCCAGCGCGGATCGTGGCGCGCGGTGCGGCTGATCGCGGCGGCGGTCATGCCAGCGCCACCAGCGGCTGGGGCGCGATCGCGACGGCGAGGTGGTGAATCTCCGCCTCGTCGCGCGCGAAGCGGATGGCGGCGCGCTCGCTCGTGAAGCGGCCTCCGATGCCGCCGGTGCCGTCCTGCACCAGCCAGCGGCCGGCGGCGTCCTGTCCGACGAAGATCGTGGCGGTGGTGTCGTTCAAGGTCATGAAAAGCGGACCCGTTCGTGAAACGGGCAACGCTGCCCGCCCATCCGAATTACGGGGCGGCGCATAGGCTTTCGAGGTCGAAGCGCCGCTATCGCATAGCGCGCGCGTAGCGTTCAGGCGTCGGCGCGCAGGCGGTATCCGACGCCGAGTTCGTTGGCGATGACGCTGCCGACGGGTGCGGGTGCCTCGATCTTTTGCCTCAGGTTGCGCACCACGATGCGGAGATACTCGATGCGCGGATCCTCGTCCCCGTTCCACGCCGCGGCGATCATCCGGTCGTGGGTGACGACGCGGCCGATGTGGCGGGCGAGGACCGCGAGCACGTCATATTCCTTGCGCGTCAGATGCACTTCCTCGCCCCCGCGCGTCACCAGCCGGCGGTCGAAGTCGATGCTCAGGTTGCCGCGCGTCACCGTCGCGGCGGGGGCGGCGGGCGCCCGGTGGCGCAGCGCGACGCGAAGCCGGGCGAGCAGTTCCTCGGTATCGAACGGCTTGGTCAGATAGTCGTCGGCGCCGAGGTCGAGCGCGGCCACCTTCTCGTCCGTCGCTTCTCGCGCCGAGACGACGAGGAGCACGCGGCCCTCGCCCTGCAACAATGGAATGAGGCCGAGCCCGTCGCGGTCGGGCAGGCCGAGGTCGAGGAGGATCGCGTCGGGGTTCGCCGCCTTCGCCTCGGCGATCGCGCCGGCACCGTTCACTGCCTCGACCACCGTATAGCCCGCCCGCGCGAGCGTGTTGCGCAGCAGGCGGCGAATCGCGGCGTCGTCGTCGATGACCAGGACGGTGGCGGGCATCAGTCGAGCTTCTCCTGCGCCGGCGCGCGCACGATCAGCGCGGCGGGGAAGGTGAGGGTGAAGGCTGCCCCCTCGCCATCGTGACGGTTGGCGGCGGTGACGGCCATGCCCATCGCCTCGGCGAACGCCTTGACGATCGCGAGACCCAGGCCGGTGCCGCCGACCGCGCGGTCCGACCCCTCGAACCGGCGGAACGTCTCGAACACCTCGCCCTCGCGCCCGGGGGGTAGGCCGGGGCCCTGGTCGAGCACCGACAGCCGCATCTCGCCATAATGGTGCCGCCCCTCGACGACGATCTCCGTCCCCGGCTCGCCGTAGCGACCGGCATTGTCGAGCAGGTTGAGGAGGCAGTGGTGGAGAAGCTGCGGATCGGCGCGGACCAGCGGCAGGTCGGGCGGCACGTCGAGCCGGACGGCGTGCCCCTCCAGCGAGCGGCGCGCGTCGTGCGCGGCACCCGCGACGGCGTCCGACAGGTCGATGGGCTCGACCGCGAGCTTGAGCGCACCGGCCTCGACCCGCGCCATGTCGAGCAGGTTGGCGACAAAGCGGTTGAGCCGCGCCGCCTCCGCCTTGATCGTCGCGGCAAGCTGCGGCGTGTCGCCATGGCCCAATTCGTCGGCGGCGGCGATCACGGCGGTCAGCGGCGTGCGCAGGTCGTGGCTGACCGAGGAGAGGAGCGCGGCGCGAAGCCGGTCGCGCGTCCGCACGGCTTCGACATCGCGCATCTCGCTTTCGAGGCGAAGGCGCTCGAGCACGAGCGATGCCTGATCGATCAGGCCGGCGAGCAGCGGCAGGCGGTCAGCGCGAACCGGATCGCCCGCGCCCTCCGCTGCGATGCCGAGCACGGCGAGCGTTCGGGTGCCCGCGCGCAGCGGCTGGAACAGCCAGTCGGAGGCGGTGAGTGTCCCCGATCCGCGGCCCGCACTGGTGCCAGTGTCGAGCGCCCAGGTCGCGGCAGCCATGTCCATCGTGTCGAGGCGATAGTCGGGCCGCGTCGCCGCCTGTACCGCCAGCCCGCCGCCGGGGCCGGCGGCAAGCAGCACCACCTGTGCGTCGAACAATCGGCCGACATCCTCGCAGATCAGCCGTGCGGCCTCCGCGGGGTCGTTGGTCGCCGATAATTGGTGCAGAAACCCCGCCAGCGCGGCGTTGGTCCGCGCGCTCGCGGCCGCCAGATCGGCCTGCGAGCGTACCCGCGCGGTGAGCTGGCTGGTCGCGATCGCGACGCCGAGCAGGACGAAGATCGAGACGATATTCTCGGGATCGCTGACGGTCAGCGTGCCGGTCGGCGGCAGGAAGAAGAAGTTGTAGGCAAGGCTCGACGCCACCCCCGCGAACAACCCGGTGCGCAGGTTGTAGAGGCTCGCCGCCGCCATCACCGGCAACAGGTAGAGAAGCGCGACGTTGCCGAGCTCGAGGATGTGGAACAGCGCGGTCGCCATTGCCGTCACCGCGGCGACGGCGGCGAGGCTGATCGCGTAGCCGACCGGCGCACCCCAACCCTCGCGCCCCACCGGGCGGCGGCGGGTGGCGGGCAGGGGCTGTGCCTCGTTCGGCAGGACGTGGACGGTGACGCCCGGCGTCTCGCGCACCAGCCGGTCGACGACCGACCCGTGGCGCCATTCGAACCAGCGCGAGCGGTTCGACTTGCCGACGACGAGCTGCGTCGCGCGCGCGTCGGTGAGGTACGCCTGAATGCCGGTGACGACGTTCGCGGCGGGGACTGTCGCGACGGCACCGCCGAGCTGGGTCGCCAGCGTCATCGTCGCAGCGACGCGCGCATGTTCGGCATCGCCGAAATGCTGGGTACGCGGCGTTTCGATGAAGATCGCGGTCCATGGCGCGCGAAGGGCGTCGGCGACGCGCTTGGCCGCGCGGACGAGGCCGTCGGCCCCCGGCTGCTCGCTGACCGCCACCACGATCCGCTCGCCCCCCGCCCAGGTGCCACCGACGCCCAGCCCGCGGACATGGTCGAGGATCTGCGCATCCACCGCCTGTGCCGCGCGGCGGAGCGCCAGTTCGCGCAGCGCCGACAGGTTGGACTTGGAAAAGAAATGACCGAGCGCGCGGGTCGCTTCCTGCGGCAGATAGACCTTGCCCGCCTTCAGCCGCTCGATCAGTTCGTCGGGAGGAATGTCGACGACCTCGATCTCCGCCATTTCGAGGATGCGATCGGGCACCGTCTCGCGCACCCGCACGCGGGTGAAGCTGGCGACGACGTCGTTGAGGCTTTCGACGTGCTGGATATTGATGGTGGAGTAGACGTCGATGCCCGCGGCCAGTAGTTCCTCGACGTCCTGATAGCGTTTGGGATGCCGGCTGCCGGGCGCATTGGTGTGCGCGAGTTCGTCCACGAGCGCGAGACGGGGGGCGCGGGCGAGAATGGCGTCGAGGTCCATTTCGTGGAGCGTCCGCCCCTCGTACGGGACGGCGCGGCGCGGCACGATCTCCTGCCCGCGCGTCAGCGCCTCGGTCTCGGTGCGGCCGTGCGTCTCGACCACCGCCACCACCGTATCGACGCCGTCGCGGCGGCGGGCCGCCCCCTCCGACAGCATCTCGAACGTCTTGCCCACGCCGGGGGCGGCGCCGAGGAAAATCTTGAGGCGCCCGCGCCCCTCCTGCGCGGCGGCGCGCAGGAGGGCGTCGGGGTCCGGCCGATCGCCGCTGGAGGAGAAGCCGGATACCGCCATCAACGTCCGAGTTGGTCGAGCGCGCGGTTGAGTGCAAGCACGTTGACGTGCGGATCGCCGAGCAGCGAGGTTTCGGTCTGTTTCGCGACCAGCGCGCGCACGGCCGCCTCCGACACGCCGCGAACGTTAGCGATGCGCGGCGCCTGCGTCAGCGCGGCGGCGGGCGACAGGTCGGGGTCGAGCCCTGAACCGCTGGCGGTGACGAGATCGGCGGGAAGCGGCGCGGCGACGCCCGCTGCGTGCTGTGCCGCCACGTCGGCCTTCACCCGGTCGACCAGCGCCTGCGACGCGGGGCCGAGGTTCGAGCCCGACGAGGCGAGCCCGTCATAGCCCTTGCCGGCGGCCGAGGGCCGGGTGTGGAAATAGCGGTTGCTGACGAACGCCTGCCCCACCACCGACGAGCCGATGACGGTGCCGCGTTCGTCGCGGATCAGGCTACCGTTCGCCTGTGCGGGAAACAGCGCCTGTCCAATGCCGGCCATCGCCAGCGGGTAGGCGATCCCGAGGAGCGCCGCGAACAGCAGCGTCATCACGATCGCGGGGCGGAATGCGGATGCAATGTCCTTGCCCATGTCCATGTCTCCTTATGCGAGCCCGAGCCCGCCGACCAAAAGGTCGATGATCTTGATGCCGACGAACGGCGCGAGAAGGCCGCCCAGGCCATAGACGGCGAGGTTGCGAGCGAGCAGCGGCCCCGCGGCCATCGGCTTGTACGCCACGCCCTTGAGCGCGAGCGGGACGAGCAGCGGGATGATGATCGCGTTGAAGATGATCGCCGACAGGATCGCGCTTTCCGGGCTGGTCAGTCCCATCACGTTGAGGACGCCGAGCCCCGGATAGAGCGCGACGAACATTGCCGGGATGATCGCGAAATACTTGGCGACGTCGTTGGCGACCGAGAAGGTCGTCAGCGCCCCGCGCGTCATCAGGAGCTGCTTGCCGAGGCCGACGACCTCGATCAGCTTGGTGGGGTCGCTGTCGAGGTCGACCATGTTCCCCGCCTCGCGCGCGGCCTGCGTGCCGGTGTTCATCGCGACGCCGACATCGGCCTGGGCGAGGGCGGGGGCGTCATTGGTGCCGTCGCCGCACATCGCGACGAGCTTGCCGCCCTGCTGCTCCTTGCGGATCAGCGCCAGCTTGTCCTCGGGCGTCGCCTGCGCGAGGAAGTCGTCGACGCCCGCCTCGGCGGCGATCGCGGCGGCGGTGAGCGGGTTGTCGCCGGTAATCATCACCGTGCGGATGCCCATCGCGCGCAGTTCGCCGAACCGCTCGCGGATGCCGGCCTTGACCACGTCCTTCAGGAAGATCGCGCCGAGAAGCTTGCCGTCCTTCGCCACCGCCAGCGGCGTGCCGCCGGCGCGGGCGATCTCGTCGGTGATCCGCCGCAGTTCGGTCGCGGTCGCGGTCTCGCCAGAGCCCGGATTGGCCTTGAACACCGAATCGACCGCGCCCTTCTGAATGAGCGTGTCGCCGAAGCGGACGCCCGACACGCGCGTCTGCGCGGTGAAGGGGATGACCTCCGCGCCCGCAGGCATCGTCCGCTCCAGCCGATGGTGTTCGCGGGCGAGGACGACGATCGAGCGGCCCTCGGGCGTCTCGTCGGCAAGGCTGGCGAGAAGCGCGGCCTCGGCAAGCTCGGCCTCGGTCGCGCCGCCCACGGCACGGAACTCCGACGCCTGACGGTCGCCGATGGTGATCGTGCCCGTCTTGTCGAGGAGGAGCACGTCGACGTCGCCCGCCGCCTCGACCGCGCGGCCGGACTTGGCGAGCACGTTGAAGCGGACGAGCCGGTCCATGCCCGCGATGCCGATGGCGGAGAGGAGCGCCGCGATCGTCGTGGGGATGAGCGTGATGAGCAGCGCGGCGAGGATCGCGACGGGGATCGACCCGCCGGCATAGCTGGCGAAACCGGGGATGGTGCCCACCGCGATCAGGAAGATGATGGTCAGGCCGACGAGCAGGATCGTCAGCGCCACTTCGTTCGGGGTCTTTTGCCGCTCGGCCCCTTCGACCAGCGCGATCATGCGGTCGAGGAAGCCCTGGCCCGGATCGGCGGTGACGCGCACCTTGATCTGGTCGGAGATGACGCGCGTGCCCGCCGTGACGGCCGATCGGTCGCCGCCCGCCTCGCGGATCACGGGCGCGCTTTCGCCGGTGATCGCGGCTTCGTTGACGGAGGCGACGCCCTCGATCACCTCGCCATCGGCGGGGATCAGGTCGTTCGTCTCGACCAGCACCACGTCGCCCGAGCGAAGCTGGCTGGCGGCGACGGGTTCGAGGGCGTCGCCCTTCACCCGCTTGGCGGTCAGTTCGGCCTTGGTTGCGCGCAGCGACGCGGCCTGCGCCTTGCCGCGCCCCTCTGCCAGCGCCTCGGCAAAGGTGCCGAACAGGACAGTGAGCCATAGCCAGGCGGCGAGCTGCGCCTTGAAGCCGAAGCTAAGGTCGTCATGGCCGATGACCAGCAGGATCGTCATCAGCGCCGCGACCGCCGCGGTCACGAACATGACGGGATTGCGGACCAGCTCCCGCGGGGAGAGTTTGAGGAACGAGGCACGGATCGCCGGCACGACGAGGTCGGCGGTGAACAGGCTCTTGGCTTGGGCGTTCGCCATCGATGGCACCCCTGTCAGGACAATTGGCCGCGGATCATCGCGAGATGATCGGCGATGGGACCGAGCGCGAGGCCCGGCAGGAAGGTGAGACCGCCGAGGATCAGGACGATGCCGACGAGCAGCCCGACCCAGAGCGGGCCGGTGGTCGGGAACGACCCCGCGCTTTCGGGGACATACTTCTTCGCGGCGAGGCTGCCGGCGATCGCCAGCATCGGCACGATGATGAAGAAGCGGCCGACCCACATCGCGACGCCCAGCAGCCCGTTGTAATAGGGCGTGTTGGCGGTCAGCCCGGCAAAGGCCGAGCCGTTGTTCGCGACCGCGCTGGTGAAGGCGTACAGGATTTCGCTGAACCCGTGCGGCCCCTTGTTGAGCGGCCCGGCGAGCCCCGCTCCCAGCACCGATGACAGGGCGGCAAGGCCGAGGATCATCAGCGGCAGCACGGCGATGGCGAGCACGGCGAGCTTCACCTCACGCGCCTCGATCTTCTTGCCGACATATTCGGGGGTGCGCCCGACCATCAGGCCGGCGACGAACACCGCGAGGATCGCGAAGAGGAGGAAGCCGTAGATCCCTGCGCCGACGCCGCCGATCACGACTTCGCCCAATTGCATGTTGAACAGCGGGATCATGCCGCCCAGCGCCGTGAAGCTGTCGTGCATCGCGTTGACCGCGCCGCACGAGGCCGCAGTGGTGACGACCGAGAAGAGCGCGCTGGCGGCGATGCCGAAGCGGACTTCCTTGCCCTCCATATTCCCGCCCGCGACGCCGAGGCCGTGGAGCACGGGGTTGCCCGCGGCCTCCTGCCAATAGGTGACGGTGACGCCGGCGAGGAAAAGGATGACCATCGCCGACAGGATCGCCCAGCCCTGGCGCGTATTCCCGACCGCCTTGCCGAAGGTCCAGGTGAGGCCGAAGCCCACGACGAAGATCGACAGCATCTGGATGAGGTTGGTGAGCGCGGTCGGATTCTCGAACGGATGCGCGCTGTTGGCGTTGAAGAAGCCGCCGCCGTTGGTGCCGAGCATCTTGATCGCTTCCTGGCTGGCGACGGGGCCGAGCAGCAGCGACTGCTTCGCGCCTTCCAGCGTCGTCACGTCGACGACGCCGGCCATCGTCTGCGGCACGCCGCTGGCGATCAGGAACAGCGCGTAGAGGATGCAGGCGGGGAGCAGCAGGTAGAGCGTGACGCGCGTCACGTCGGCCCAGAAATTGCCGATCGTCGCGGTGCTGCGCCGCGCGAACCCGCGAAACAGCGCGAAGGCGAGGGCGATGCCGGTCGCGGCCGACAGGAAATTGTGGATCGTCAGCCCCAGCATCTGGCTGAGGTTCGACATGGTGCTCTCGCCGCCATAGCTCTGCCAGTTGGTGTTGGTGGTGAAGCTGACCGCGGTGTTGAAGGCAAGGTGCGGGGAAAGACCCGCCAGCCCCTGCGGATTGCCGGGCAGCACGCCCTGAAGGCGCAGCACCGCATAGGTGAAGGCCATCAGGACGAAGTTGAACAGGAGCATGTGGAGCGCGTAGGCCCGCCACGACTGCTCGGCGTCGGGATCGATGCCCGCGAGCTTGTAGAAGCCGCGCTCGATGGGGCCGAGGACGAGATGGAGGGGTGTGCGCCGCCCCTCGTAAAGCGCGAACAGCCACGCGCCCACCGGTTTGGTGAGCGCGAGCAGGATCGCGACAAAGCCCAGGATCAGGGCCCATCCGGCGAAGGTCATGGAAAAGCGCTCCTTTCTAGAAGCGCTCGGGGCGGATCAGCACCGCCACGAGGTAGATGAGAAGGCCGATCGCGGTCAGGCCGGCGAGCATGAGGTCGAGCGTCATCGCGTCACCTCACGCCTTGTCCGCCAGCCGGGCATAGGCGAGCGTCGCCGCCAAGAGCCCGAGCATGACGAGGATCCAGGGAAGATCGTCCACGCGTCCCTCCTCAGAAAGCGGCGGTCAGCGACGCGACGAGGGTGCTGCCGGCGATGTTGCCCGTGCCGTCCTGCCCCTTGCTGAAGCTGGGGCGCAGATACGCGGCGTCGCGGTCCGAAATGTCGGTGTCGACCCACGACAGGTTCAGCGTCAGGTTGCGGTAGGTGGCGTCCGCGCCGAGCGACCAGTCCCAATAGCTGCCCGTCGGCGAAACCGCGGTGGCGTTGGGGCCGAGGCCGTTCTGCCCCCAGCTGTGCCCGACATGCGCCTTGGCCGTGATCGGCGTGCCGAGAAGCGCGAACGCGCCGTCGCCCGACAGGTAGAGATTGTCGTCCTTCGCCCCCGGCGAGGTATAGACGCCCGCGGCGGCATCGGCGCCCGTGCGGTACCAGCGGCCGATCGCCTCCTGCATCGGCGCATAGGCGACGCCAGCAGTCAGCGTCGCGGGGCCGGTCGTGCCGGTCAGCTTCACATAGGGTTCGGCGAAGTCGGTCTTGTCCGCGCCGCCGGGGTACAGGTACCAGGTCAGTCCGACGTCGAGCGTCGCATTGTCGGCGAGCTTGGCCTTGTACCCCGCGATCAGGTCGAGCTCCATGTTCGCGCCGCCGAACGTGCCCCATCCGGCGAGGTTCGAGCCCCAGGTGCCGACATAGACGCCGCTTTCGTGCGCGATCGTAATGCCGCCCTGGATCGCCATTTCCCGGTCGCTCTGCGACACGCCGCGGAAGCGATAGTCGGACGCGATGGTGGCCGAACCGCTGATCGTGACCGGCGGGGGCGGGGCGGTCTCGTCCTGCGCATGGGCAAGGGTGGGCAGCGCCAGCAGCGCCACCGCGACCGACGATTTGAGAATATGCATGGATGAACCCCGATCGGGGCGCCGCCGACCATTCGGGGCACCCTCACGAACGCGCGATTAGGCCCGGCGCGCGTAGCAATTCGAGTTCGATTCCGGGGTTTCGCATAGTGCCGGCATAGTGTCGGCGCTATGACCGGTGGTCAGAGCCCCAGTTCGGCCATCTCCACCACGCGGTGCTCGCGCGCGCTCAGTTCCGCCGCGGCGCCGATCGCGACGGCGCGCAGGCCGTCTTCGGCGCTGACCTGTACCGACCCCTCGCCGCGCACGGCGGCGGCAAAGGCTTCGTGCTGGTAGTAGGTCGCGCCGTGATGCGAGCCGGCCGCCATCGCCGCCGGATCGACCGCGACGTGCCGGCGCTCGACCGCCTTGGGCATGCCGAACCCGGTGCGCGGCGAAAACACGAGGTCGCCGGGCGGGATCAGCACGTCGAGCCGGGCCTTGTCGCCGGTCGCTGCCATTTCCTCCTGATGCTCGGCCCCCTCCGCGAACATCGACAGGTCGAGCATCGCGCGCACGCCGTTGGCGAAATCGACGACGGTGTAGCTGTTGTCGATGATGTCGGGCCGCTCGCCGCCGTACCGCTCTTCCAGATGGTTCACATCCATGCTGCCAGAGCAATAGACGCGCACCGGCTCTGCCGCGACGATCAGGCGCATGAGGTCGAAGAAATGGCAGCATTTCTCGACCATCGTCCCGCCCGTATTGCGCGAAAAGCGGTTCCAGTCGCCGACCTTGGGCAGGAAGGGGAAGCGGTGCTCGCGGATCGACAGCATCCTAAGCCGGCCGATCCGCCCGCCATGCACCTCCTCGATGAAGGCGGCGGCGGGGGGCATGAAGCGGTATTCCATCCCCGTCCAGAACGGCGCGGCGCGGTCCGCCGCGCGCTCCACGATCCAGCGGGCATCCTCCATCGTCGTCGCCAGCGGCTTTTCGCACAGGATCGCGGCATCAGTGGTGAAGAGCGGTTCGAGCACCGCGCGGTGCGTGAAATTGGGGGAGGCGACGACGACGGCATCGACCCGCGCCTCGCGCGCCATGGCCTCGGCGCTCGAATACGCCTCGACCCCGGCCGCCCGGTCGCCGAGCGCGGTGCGTGCCCAGTCGAGCGAGGACGGCGTCGGATCGGCGATCGCCACCACCTCGGCCCCGGGCAGGATGGCGAGGTTGCGCAGGTGCTCGACCCCCATCATCCCCGTGCCGACGATGCCGTAGCGAATGGTTGAAGCCATGGTGCAATCCCTACTATGAGGCTGGGCGTATGACGCAACTCATTCCCGATCGCCAGCCCCGCCGCCTCGGCCGGAGCGCTCTTGAAGTATCCCCGCTTGCTTGGGGCATGTGGCGGCTGGATGGCAGCGTCGCCGAGGTGCGCGCGCGGATCGACGCCGCGCTGGAGGCTGGGATCACGCTGTTCGATACCGCGGATATCTACGGCTTCGGCTCGCCGATTGGGTTCGGCGGGGCGGAGGCGCTGTTCGGACAGGCGCTGGCCGAGGATGCCTCGCTGCGCGACCGCATGGTGATCGCGACCAAGGGCGGGATCACCCCGCCGCGCCCCTATGATTCGAGCGCCGACTATCTCGCCGCCGCCTGCGACGCCTCGCTCCGGCGGTTGGGGATCGACGTCATCGACCTGTACCAGATTCACCGCCGCGACTTCCTGACCCACCCGCAGGAGGTTGCCGCCGCGCTCACCCGGCTGGTCGAGGCGGGCAAGGTCCGCGCGCTCGGCGTCTCGAACCACAGCCCGGCCGAGCTGTCGGCGCTCCAGCATTTCCTGGATTTCCCGATCGTCTCGACCCAGCCCGAGTTTTCGCCGCTCAGGGTCGCGCCGCTCTACGACGGCACGCTCGATCAGGCGATGGCGGACGATATCGCGGTGCTCGCCTGGTCGCCGCTCGGCGGCGGGCGGCTGACCGATCCGGCGCATCCGGCGGCGAAGCTGCTTGCCGAGCAGGGCGCGGCTTATGACACCGACGCGGTCGCTGCGGCGCTCAGCTGGGCGATGGTCCATCCCGCGCGGATCATCCCGATCGTCGGCTCGCAGAACCCCGCCCGCATCCGCGCCGCTGCCGACGCGCTTCGCGTCGAGTGGACGCGCGACCAATGGTATGCGGTGATGCAGGCGGGCACGGGCGAGCCGCTGCCATGAGCGCGCTGCCCCCCTGTGAGGTCAGCTGGTTCTCGGCGCTCTGCGACGACGATTACGAGTTTCTCGGCGTCCCCGACCCGAAGCTCAAATCGAGCTTCGAGCATTGCCGCGACATCGTGCTCCAGGCCGAAAGCGGGGGGTTCGACAATATCCTGCTTCCCTCCGGCTATGCGCTGGGGATCGACACCACCGCATTTGCCGCGGCGATCGCGGTGCTGGTGAAGCGCATCCGCCTGTTGATGGCGGTGCGGATCGGCGAAAGCTGGCCGCCGCAGCTCGCGCGGCAGATCGCGACGATCGACCGGCTGCTCGGGGGACGCCTGACCGTCAACATCATCTCCAGCGACCTGCCCGGCGAGACGCTGGAGAGCGGCCCCCGCTATGCCCGCACGGTCGAGGCGATGCGCATCCTGCGCACGCTGCTGAACGGCGAGCATCTGGTCCATCGCGGCGAGTTCTGGAATCTCGACCTCGATCCGGCGGGGGTGACGACCGTCTCGGGCAAGTGTCCGCCCATCTATTTCGGCGGCCTGTCGCCCGCGGCGCGAGAGGCCGCGGCGGAAGGGGCGGACGTGTACCTGATGTGGCCCGACACGATCGAGGGGGTGCGCGGCATCGTCGCCGACCTTAGTGCCCGCGCCGCGGCGAAGGGGCGCACCCTGAAGTTCGGCTACCGCGTCCATGTCGTCGTGCGCGAGACCGAGGCGGAGGCGCGTGCCGCCGCCGACCGGCTGCTGTCGAAGCTCGACGCCGCGACCGGGGCGGCGATCCGCGCCAAGTCGCTCGACAGCCAGTCGGCGGGCGTCGCGCGCCAGGCCGAACTGCGCGAGGAAGCCGAGCGGCAAGACGGCTATATCGAGGCCAATCTGTGGACCGGCATCGGCCGCGCCCGTTCCGGCTGCGGCGCGGCGATCGTCGGCGATCCCGACCAGGTGCTCGCCAAGCTGAATGCGTACCGGGCCGAGGGGATCGAGGCGTTTATCCTCTCGGGCTATCCGCATGCGGCGGAAGCGGACCTGTTCGCGCGGCATGTGCTGCCGAGGCTTGATCATGGGCCGCTCGATGTCTGATCGCGCGTGAAAATCTCCCCCGCCCGCGCGTGGCTGCTGTTCGCGCTCCTTTGCGCGGCGGGCATCTTCAATGCGATGGATCGGCCGATCATCGCGATCCTGAAGCCCGACATGTCGGCCGAGTTCGGCTGGAGCGACGCCGATTTCGGCCGCCTGGCGGCGATCACGCAATTCGCCGCGGCATGCTCGTTCCTGTTCACCGGTTGGATGATCGACCGGCTGGGCGTCCGCCGTTCGATGCTGGTCGGCGTCACCGCATGGAGCATCGCCGCCGCCGCGCATGGCTGGGCCTCGACCGGGTGGCAGGTGGTCGCCGCGCGCATCGGCCTTGGCGCGACGGAGGCGGTGCAGACGCCGCTTACGATCAAGACCGTCGCGACATTGTTCGGTACGAAGCTGCGCAGCCTCGCCATCGGGGCGGGGACGCTTATCGGCGCGCTGGGCACGATCGCGCTGCCGTTCTTCATCCCGTTCCTGGCCGCCAACTGGGGCTGGCGGGGGTCGCTGATCTTTGCCGGGGCGGGCGGATTCGTCATCCTCGCGCTCTGGTGGATCGCCGCGCGCGGGATCGTGTTCGACGACAAGGCGGAGGACCCCGCGCTCGATTATGCCGATGATGGCCGCCCCTACGGCCCGATCCTGACCGAGCGGCGGACCTGGGCGATCGTCGTGGCGAAGGCGATTTCGGATTCGACCTGGTGGCTGCTCAATTTCTGGCTGCCCGATTTCTATCGCCGTGTCTTCGGCCTCTCGACCGAGGGGCTGGCCAAGCCGCTGGCGATCGCGTTCCTGGGCTCGGGCCTCGGCGCGCTGTTCGCCGGGTGGCTGTCGGGCCGGCTGATCGAGCGCGGCTGGGCGCCTTTGCGGGTGCGGCGCGCGGTGATGCTGGGGTCGGCGCTGCTGGTGCTGCCGGTGCCGGTGGTGCTGGGATTCGGCAACCTCTGGGCCGTCGCGACGATGATGGGCGTCGTGCTCGCCGCGCATCAGGGCTTTTCGCTCAGCATCTTCGCGACGATAACCGACATCGTGCCGCGGTCGAAGGTGGGACGCGTGACCGCGTTCGGTGCCTTCTGCGGCAATCTCGGCGGCGTGGCGATCGTGTGGGTGACGGGCGAGGTGCTGGCGGGGGGCGCGGGGTATGTGCCCGTGTTCGTGTTCGCCGCCGTCTCCTACCTGATCGCGTTCGCCTGGCTGCGCGTCATGCTGCCCGCGGGGCCTAAAGCCGCGGTGGAGGGCTGACCAAAGAGAACTATATTCCCATAAGAGCACTCGGGTTTAAGAGGGCCGACGATCAAGGGACGAGGGGGATTGCCGATGACAACCGCATTCGCACGCACGCTGACCGCCGCGATGGTGCTGGCGCTCGCCAATACCTCGACCGCCGCGCTGGCGCAGCAGACGCCGCCGCCCGCTGCCGAGCCGGAAGCGGAAGAGGGCCGCGCGGACATCGTCGTCACCGCGCAGAAGCGCGAGGAACGGCTTCAGGACGTGCCGATCGCCGTCTCCGTCGTGCCGGGCAGCCTGATCGCCAACCAGGGCGGCATCAACCTCGAGAGCGCGCAGTATCTCGTCCCCACGCTCAATTTCCGCAAATCGGGCACCAGCCTTAACCAGTCGCTGTTCCTGCGCGGCGTCGGCACCTCGACCTTTTCGATCGCGGGCGAGCCGTCGGTGTCCACGGTCATCGACGGCGTCGTCTATTCGCGCGCGGGCGAGGCGTTCAGCGACCTGGTCGACATCGACCGTATCGAGGTGCTGCGCGGGCCGCAGGGCACGCTGTTCGGCAAGAATGCCTCCGCCGGCGTCATCAACATCGTCAGCAGGAAGCCGGGTCGCGAGCTCGCCGGCTATGCCGAGGGCGGCTTCTATTTCGACAACGGCACCGAATATCGCGCGCGCGCGGCGATCGACGTACCGCTGGGGGAGAGAGCGGCGACGCGGATCACCGGCTTCTACAGCGACTACGACGGCAACTTGTTCAACGACGCGCCCGGCGTTCAGGATCGGGTGAACGGCTTCAAGCGCTGGGGCGTGCGCGGCACCCTCGTCGCCGATCCGACGCCGGACGTCACGATCACGCTGATCGGCGACTATCGCAAGGCGCGCGACAATTGCTGTGCCGAGGTGATCGGCACGACGCCCACCAACCTCGCCGCACAGATCCTGCCGACGCAGCAGGGCACGGAGACGCGGACGGTGCGCCAGAACCTCGTCACCTCGACCAACGAGGAAAGCTATGGCGGCTCGCTTCAGATCGACGCGACGCTGGGGCGCAACACCGTCACCTCGATCACCGCGTGGCGGCGCTACGACAATGAGGAGATCCGCGACGGCGATTGGCTGGCGGCGCCCTATGCCAATGCCGGCCTCAACGAGCTGCACGATTTCGGGCCGCAGACAGGCGAGACGTTCAGCCAGGAACTGCGCCTGACCTCGCCCACCGGCGGCCTGATCGAATATACCGGCGGGCTGTTCTACAGCCGGGCGGAGAGCGAGCGCGACTTCACGCGCAACGATGTGGTTTGCGCGCCCAATCAGACGGCGCTGACGCCCTGCACCGCGACCGGCATCGCCGTCACGCGGCCGACCGGCACCGCCAATTTCGGATCGGTGTTCAAGAACATGGCGGCGTTCGCGCGCTTCACCGTGAACGTCAGCGACCGCTTCCGCCTGCTCGGTGGCCTCCGCTTCACGCACGATCAGCTCGACGTGTTCCACATCCGTCGCACGACGCTGGCGGGACCGGGCATCCAGCCCAATTTCGACCAAGGTGTCTATAATCGCTACGTCCAGCTAGTCGCGGGCGGCACCTCGCCCACCGCGGCGGCGACGGCGGCGGTCGCGGCCTCGAACGGCGTGCCGTTCCGGACCAAGACGACGAACGACAACTGGTCGGGCATGGCCGGCGCGCAGTTCGACCTGACGAAGCGGAACACGCTCTACGCCAGCTGGACGCGCGGCTATAAGGGGCCGGCGTACAACATCTTCTTCAACCTGATCGGCACCGGCACCAACGTGATCGAGCCGGAGACGGTCGACAGCTACGAAGCGGGTCTCAAGAACACGTTCTTCGACGGCAAGCTCGTCCTCAATCTCGCCGGCTATTACGCCAAGTACGACAATTTCCAGGCGAACAACCCCGACGTGGTGGCGGGCGTGCTGGTCACGCGCTTCACCAATGCGGGGCGCATCTCGACCCGCGGCGGCGAGCTCGACCTGATTTTCGCGCCGAGCCGCGACGTGACGCTGTCGGGCGGGCTCGCCTACACCGACGCGCATGTCGACCAGTTCCGCCAGCCGACAGGCACCGTCACCGGAGTGATCGCCAACGGCACGCGGCTGGCCTATGCGCCCGAATGGAAGGCGTCGCTGGCGGGCGACTGGCGCGTCCGCACCGGCGGTGTGATCGACATCGGTCTCAATGCCAACGCATCGTGGCAGTCGGAACAGATCAGTCAGTTCGACGCCAACCCCGCGATCCGCGCGGCGACGACGATCGGCGACTATGCGCTGGTCGACGTCGGCGTCTCACTGATCGAGGCGAAGGACCGCTTCCGCCTGGGGTTCCAGGTCAAGAACCTCTTCGACCAGACCTTTGCCGCAGCCATCACCTCGGGCGGGCCGGGGGGCAGTTATCGCTACATCATCCCGCGCGAGGCGGATCGGTATTTCGGGGTGATCGGCCGGGTGGCGTTCTGACGTTCGATCCGGCTCACGCCGGATAGGCGGTGACGGCCCGCTCCCCCTCCCGGCCACCCATAGCATATCCCGACCGGGTGGCTGAGAGGGGCAGCGGGCCGTCACCGCTAACTAGTAAGCCAGTTCCTCCAGCAGCGCCTCGATCCGGTCGAGGCGCTGGCCGGCATCCTCGATCCGTTCGGACAGGATTAGACGGTCCTTCTTCGCCGCCAACCCCTTGGCCTGGCCCGCGAAGTCGCGGCGGGGGGTGAGGGCGATGGCGGCGGGGCCGGCGTCGATGCGCGCCACCTTCGCCTCGCGCGCGGCGATGCGGATGCCGGCGAGGCGGAGGAGCAGTTCGGCCTCGGGCGGGAGCGGGCCGAAGCGGTCCTCCACCTCCTCGCAAAAGGCCGTGAGGCCGTCCGCATCCTCGATCCGCGCGAGCCGGCAGTAGAGGGTGACGCGCAGCTCCTCGTCGGGCAGCCAGTCGGCGGGCAGACAGCCGGCGACGCCGAGGTGCAGTTCGGGCGTCCACCGCTCGACCGTCTCGCCGCGCGCGGTGCGCAGCGCCGCTTCGAGCAAGTGCTGATAAAGGTCGACGCCGATCAGCTTCATATGCCCGGCCTGCGCCTCGCCGATCAGGTCGCCGGCACCGCGCAGGTCGAGGTCGCGCGCGCTGATCGCGAAGCCCGCGCCCAATCGATCGAACGCATCCAGCGTGCGCAGCCGCTTTAGCGTGCGCGGCGCGATCTCATGCTCGGCATCGGTGAGGAGCATGACCTGGCCCCGCCGGCTGCCGCGACCCACCCGGCCGCGCAACTGGTGGAGCTGCGACAGGCCGAAGCGGTCGGCGCGCCAGATCACCATCGTGTTGGCACGCGGCACGTCGAGCCCCGCCTCGATGATGTTGGTGGCGAGCAGCACGTCGCCGTCGCCGCGCCCGAACGCGACCATCGCCTCGTCGATCTCCGCCGCGGGCATCTTGCCATGGGCCTGCAGGACTTCGAGCTCGGGGACGAGGCGCGCGAGCTTCTCGGCCAGCGGTGCCATGTCCTCGATCCGCGGCACGACCACGAAGCTCTGCCCGCCGCGGCTGCGTTCGCGCAGCAGGGCAGTACGCACGGTTTCGGGTACGAACGCACCGACCGAGGTGCGGATCGGCTGGCGGCGTGCGGGCGGGGTGGCGATCACCGATAGCTGTTGCAGGCCGACGAGCGCGCTTTGCAGCGTACGCGGGATCGGCGTGGCGGAGAGCGCGAGGACGTGGCCGGCGCCCAGGTCGCGCATGCGACCCTTGTCGGCAGTGCCGAACCGCTGCTCCTCGTCGATGATGACCAGCGCGAGGTTCTTGTAAGCAACGCCCTTGCCCGCAACCGCGCCGGTCCCGACGACGACGCCGATCGATCCGTCGGCCAGCCCTGCCTTCACCCGCTTCTTCTCGGCGGCGGAGGACAGGCGCGAGAGGCCGGCGACCTCGATCCCCGTCCCCTCGAACCGGCGCGCGAAGCTGTCGAGATGCTGGCGCGCGAGAACGGTCGTCGGCGCGGCGATCGCCACCTGATGCCCGGCAAGCGCGGCGAGTGCGGCGGCGCGGAGCGCCACCTCGGTCTTGCCATAGCCAACATCGCCGACGACCAGCCGGTCCATCGGCTTGCCCGAGACTAGGTCGTCGCGGACCGCGGCGATGGCGCGTGCCTGATCCGCGGTTTCGGCGAAGGGGAAGCCGGCGGCGAAACGCTCATACGCGTCGCTGGGCGGATCGAGGACGGGCGCGTCGCGGGCGGCGCGTTCGGCGGCGATGGCGGTCAGGGCCTTGGCGCTTTCGGCGATGGCGGCGTCGATCGCGCCGCGCCGCTTCTGCCAGCTCGCGCCGTCGAGCCTGTCGAGCGTGACGGCATCCGCCTCCGCGCCATAGCGCCAGATACGGTCGGCCTCGGACACCGGGACCAGCCGGGTGCCGCCATCGGCATAGCAGAGGACGATCGCGTCGCCGTCATCATTTGGCATCGGCGCGAGGCCGTGGACGACGGCGAGGCCGTGATCCTCGTGCACCACCACGTCGCCGACGTTGATCTCGCCGAGCGTGAAGGGCGCGGGGTCGGCGGCGCCGGGGCCGGCGGCATCGACCTGTGCGCGGCTGCCGAGCAGGTCGGCGGCAGCGACGGCGAGGATGCGGTCGCTCTCGAACCCGCGGTCGACGGGCATGACGAGGCTGGCAACGCTGCCCTTCTGGCCCTTCTCGACCGCGGCCCAGCTCGTCTTCGGCTGGACTTCGACCTTCAAAGCCTTGGCAACGCGACGCGAGAGGAAGCGCAGGTCGCGCTCGCTGCCGATGAGGACGACGCGCTTGCCCGCCTCGATCGCGGCGCGGGCGGCGTCGGTAAAGGCGCGCATCGGCCGCTTCGCCTCGACGAAACGCGGGGCCGGCACGGCATCGAGCGTCAGCATCGGCCGGTCGTGCTGGCCGAGCGCCTTGGCCCAGACCGCCTCGCTCGCCGTGTCGCGAATCGCGCGCTTGCCGCGCTGGCGCTGCGCATCGCCCGCGAGGGCCAGGAACCGGCGACGGCGGTCGTCGGCACCGGCGGGCAGGATGACGGCCGCATCGGGCAGATGCTCGACCAGCGTCACGCCCTTGCCGCCCAGGTCCGGTTCGCTCACCCGGCCGAGTTCGCGCGCGTCGCAGGTGCCAGTCGTCCGCTGGTCGGCGGGGTCATAGACGCGGATGCCCGCGACCTTGCCATCCGCCGCCTCGATCCTGAGCGGCGCGGCGGCGTCGGCGGGATAGACGTCGAGGACGGCGCCGCGCAGCGCGACCTCGCCCGGCTCGTCCACCCGCTCGTCGACGATATAGCCGATCGACTGGAGTTCGGCATGGAGCGCGGCGAGGTCGATCGCCGCGCTCGTCTCGACCCTGGGCGGCGCGGCGTCGAACGCGGGCGGTTCGGGATAGAGCCGGCCGAGCGCTTCGCCGGTCGTGACGAAAGCGATGTGCGGCCGCTGCTTCAGCGACGACAGCCGCCGCACCTCGCGCAGCGCCGACACGCGCTGGCCGACATTGGCGGGGGACGCGGGGGCGTCGTCGCCGGGCAGCGCGTCGCTGCTTGGGCAGAACAGCACCGCCGCATCCGGAACCGCGAGGGCGAGCGCCGCGGCGAGGACGGCGGCGCGCGGTTCGTCGGGGGCGGCGTAAAAGAGGTCGCGCTTTGCCAGCAGGCCCGCCAGTTCGGCGACGATCGCCGCGGTGCCGCGCGGCGCGGCTGCCGCTGGATCGATCACTTCGGCCGCTGTCGCCATTCGTCTGTCCGCCCCTGTCCGATGATGCCCGAAGGCTGGACAGCCACTACCCGCGATAAGGTGTTGAAGTTCCTTGGCGACTTGGGGCCGGCTTAAGGCCGTATCAGGATCGACGCCGTGCCCGTCGCCCAGACGGGCAGGTAGAGGCCCGCGCCCGCCGCCTGCAACTGGCCGGTGCGCGCTTCCTTCAGGTCCGCTCTGATGAGCAGGCGCCCCTCGCGCTTGGCCTCGATCGCACGGTCGACCTTGCCGATCAGCTTGGCATAGTCGCGCTCGAAATCCTGGGCGAGCACCTCGGCGATCATGGGGGCGATGCCGGGCGCGTTGATGACGTCGATGATGAGGTCGCCGCCCACCCGGTCGGTGGTGCCGGTGACGGCGAAATCGGTGAACCCCACGCGCCGCGAATTAGGCAGCGTCACGGGCTTGCCGGTCAACCAGACGGTGCCGCGTGAAGGCTTGGTCTCGCCGGCTTCGAGCGCGGCGAAGGTCAGGCCGACCGCGATCCGCCCGCCCGTCGTGCCATAGATGCGCACCCGTTCGAACCGGGCGCGGACGGGATCGAGGCCCGGCACGTCGAACGGCCGTGCAGCGCGCTTGGTCAGCGCCTTCATCAGCACGGGCTCGAGCACCGAATAGTCGGAAAAAACCGGGATGAAGAACGACAGCGCACCGTCCGCCGCCGCCAGCGGTTCGAGCGGGGGAAGCGGGGTGGGCGCCGGCGGGGCGGGGCGGTGGCCGACATGCGTCTCGGTAATCGCGCGCATGCCGAGCTTCAGGTGCATCCGCCCGCCCTCGATCGTGTAGCCGCCATATTGGAACGCCTGCGGCGTGATGCGCATCCAGACCGGCGGATTGGCGGCGTTGACCGACACGGTGGTGAAGGCCGAGCGCCACGCATCGTCGATCGCGCGCCGAACGCCGATCCGCCCGAGCTCGCCGGGCAGCTCGCGCTCCAGCTTCGCGACGACGGGGGCGAGCTTCTTGTCCGCCGGCTCGGTCAGGTCAATGCGGACGCCTAAAATCTCGACATGCGGCGTGTCGGTCCAGTCATAGTCGAGGTCGAGCGTGCCGCGCGGGGTCCAGTCGCGGGCCAGCGACAGCTTGATGACCGCATGCGCCGTCGCGCGCGCGGTTGCGGTTTCCTTGAGCATGCCGCCCGCCGTCTCTGCCCGCACGCTGGCGGTCAGCGGGATGGCGGCGCGGATCGTGCTGCCGCTGCCGGCGATGCGGATCGCGCCGCGTGTCACCTGTCCGACGATCCGGCACTTGATCGCCGGGGTCTTCAGCTTGGCGATGCCGAGGTCGATGCGCTTGTGCCCGGCACAGGTCTGGCCGGGCTTGTCGATCTGCCACATCGTGCGCGGCAGTTCGCGTTCGAGCACGCGTTGGAGATCGACCAGATTGACGTCGACGGGAACCGCGATGACCGAGGGGCTGGGATCGACCCGGATCGCGTCGTTCGCGCGCGGCGGCTGGCCGCGGTCGCGCGCGCCGCACGCTGACAGCGCCAGCGCGGCGACCGGCATCGCCCATGTCCATCCCCGAAACCGCCGCCTTGCCATGCCGTCCCCGGGTCCCTCCTTATTAAATCGATTGTAGCGAAACCCGCGAGCGTTCGTTACGTTTCAGCATCGACCATATGGGGTCAAAAAGGGGGTCAGGGGTGCCAGCCTGGGGGTTGCCGCGCATCGCTGTTCGCTGGACCGCCTGGCTCGCGGTGAGCGCGGGCATGCTCGTATCGGCCGCCGCGGCGGCTCAGGAAGCGCCGGTGACGCTGTCGTTCGATGCGGCAAGCCGGCGGCTCGAAGGGGTGTCGCCCGCGGTGTCCGCCGCCGACAATGCCGAACTCGCCGCGCGTGAGACGGCGGCGGCGGTCGCGACGCTGCGGCGGCCGATCATCACGGCGTCTGCCCAATACATCGCCTATCAGAAGACGCTGGCGGTGGACCTGACCGGCTCGAAACAATCGGCGAGCGCGGCGACGCAGGATTTCCTGTCGGGCATCCCCGGCAGCGTCCCGCCGGCGTTTCAAGCGATCGCCGGCGATATAATCGGCCGCATTTCGCAGGCGCTGCCCGGCCTGTTCGCGGCGATCCCCGACACGCTGTCCTACCAGTATCGCGACGAGGTGTTTCGCCCGACGGTGCAGGGCGTGCTACCCCTCTATTCGGGCGGCGCGATCCCGGCGATCCAGCGCGGGGCGAAGGCCGGCGCCGATGCCGCGGCCGCGCGCGCAGCGCAGGCACGGGAACTGGCGCGCATCAATCTCGTCCGCGTCTATTTCGGGGAAATCGCGGCGGGCGAGCTCGCGCGGTCGGCGCGCGAGACGCTGGCGGCGCTCGACCGGTTGCTGTTCGACGCGACGAAGCTTGAAATGGCCGGCGTGACGCCGCGCGCGCGGACGCTGGAGGCACAGGTCGCGCGCGATGCCGCGGCGAGGGCGTCGGCGCGCGCCGAGATCGCGCATCGGGGCGCTCGCGACGAACTGGCGCGGTTGCTGGAGGCCGACGGCGTGCGCCCGTCGACCCCGCTGTTCGTCGCCAGCCGGCCGCTGCCCCCGGCCGAAACCTTTCTCGGTCGCGACGACCTGCCGCAGTTGCGACAGGCGGATGCGATGCGTGGCCTCGCCGATGCGGGCGTCGATCTGGCACGCTCGCGCTATCGGCCACAGGCGTTCGCGTTCGGCGAGTACAATCTCAATCGCGACAATGCGCTGCCGACCGAGCCCGATTGGGTGGCGGGCGTTGGCGTTCGCTACACGCTGCTCTCCAACGTCGACCGCGGCCACGCGCTGGCGGCGGCGCGCGCCAATGCCGCCGCCGCGTCGGACGCCGCGCGGGAATCGCGCAAGGCGGCGGTCGGGGCGACGATGCGCGCTTGGGATCTGGTCGAGAGCGCGCGGCAGTCGTTCCTGCTCCTCGACAGCTCGCTCGCCGCCGCGACCGAGAATCTGCGCGTCCAGCAGGTGTCGTTCCGCGAGGGGGAGGGGACGCTGACCGCCGTCCTCGGCGCGGAGGCGGCACTGGCGACCGCGCGGACGCAGCGGGCGGCGACCGCGTATGAATACGACCTCGCGCTGGCCGGGCTGCTCGCCGCCTCTGGCCAGCTCGACCGCTTTCCCGATTATCTGCGTGCGGCCGATATCCGACTGCCGCTGGAGCCGCGCCCGTGACCGACGAAGCCCCGCCGCCGCGCCGCGCGCGCATCCTGCTCTGGATCGGCCTCGCGGTCGTCGCGGTGCTGGTCGCGGCCGGCCTCTGGCTCGCCTCGCGCCCGCCCGCCGAGCAGTTGCAGGGGGAGGTCGAGGCCGAGGAGGTGAACGTCGCGACCAAGACGCTGGCGCGCGTCGACAAGCTGCTGGTCGACGAGGGCGATCGCGTGCGGCGGGGGCAGGTGCTGGCGACGCTGTCGGCGCCGGAGATCGCCCACGGCCAGGCACAAGCCGAGGCTGCGCTCGACAGCGCACGCGCGCTGCAATCGCTGACCGAGGAGGGCGCGCGGGCGGAGGATATCGCCTCGATCCGCGCCACCTGGCTGGCGGCACAGGCGACCGCCGACCTTGCCGCCGTGTCGAGCCGCCGCGCCGATCGACTGTACGCCGAGGGGGTGATCGCCGCGCAGCGCCGCGACGAGGCGCATGCGGCGCGCGACAGCAGTGCCCGCGCCGCCCAGGCGGCGAAGGCGCAAGTTGACAAGGCGCTGGCCGGTGCCCGCCCGCAATCGCGCGCCGTCGCCGCGGCGCAGGTCCGCGCCGCCGCCGCCGCGACGGGTACCGCCGACGCGCTTATGAAGGAAACACAACTCGTCTCCCCCATCGACGGCGAGGTCGCGCGCCGGCTGCTTCGCGCGGGCGAGATCGTAAGCCCGATCCTGCCCGCGTTTCAGGTGATCGAGATCGACGACCCGCATGTGACGCTCAACGTGCGCGAGGACGATTATCGCGGGATGCGCGTCGGCCGGACGCTGACCGGCCGCGTCCCCGCACTCGGTCGCGACCTGACCTTCCGCGTCAGCAAGGTGGCGCCGCAGGGCCGGTTCGCGACGTGGCGCGCGACGCGGCAGTCGCGCGGCTACGACGTGCGCGCGTTCGCGATCACGCTGAAGCCCGCCGCCCGCGTCGAGGGGCTGCGGCCGGGGATGAGCGTGCTGTTCGACTGGCCGCAATGAGCGCGATCGCGCGTGGCTTTTGCGACGAACTCGCCCGGATCGCGCGGACGCCCGTCGATCTGTTCCTGCTGACCGCGATGCCGCTGCTGCTGCTCGGGTCAATGGCGGCGATGATCTTCGGCGGCAGCCCGGAGCGGCTGGGCACCGTCATCGTCGATCGCGACGGCGGCGCGCTGGCGCAGCGGATCGCGCGCGATGTCGATGCCGCGCCCGGCCTGTCCGTCGCGGCGCGCACCCCCGACCTGAACGCAGCGATGGCGATGATTCGGCGGGAGGAGGCAGTGGCCGCTGTCGTCATCCCCCGCGGCGTCGGTACGCGCGTCGCCGACGGCGCGCCGGTCGAAATCTTTCACCAGGCGCTGTTCTTGTCGACGGGGGCACTTGCCGCAACCAACCTGCGCATTGTCGTCGCCGCCGCACTGGCGGGTGAGAAGGATGCGGGGATCGAGGCCGACCGCCTGCCGCTGCCCGGCGTCACCGTCACCGTGCTTGGCAACCCGACGCTCAGCCTCGAATGGTATCTGGGGCTGCTGCTTGGTCCCGGCGTGCTCCACCTGCTGATCGCGGTGACGGCGGCGGCGAGCGTCGGCGTGCTGATGCGCGAGCGGTCGTTCGCCGACTATGTGCGCAGTACCGATGGCGCGGGGGGGCGGATCGTCGGGCGGCTGGTGGTGCATGTCGCGGCGGGGACGCTCTGGGGCATCCTGTGGCTCATATGGCTGACGCTGGCGCGGGGGTATCGCGCGGATGGTAGTTTGATGCTGATCGTGCTCGGCATCGCCCTGCTGTTCACCGCGACGGCGGCGGTCGCGCTGTTGCTCGTTGTCGCGACGCGCGAAGTGGCGACCGCGCTGTCGGGGGCGGTGATCGTCGCGGGGTCGGCGCTCGCCTATTCGGGGGCGTCGCTGCCGCTCGGCGGGGCGGGGTGGTTCGCGCGGTTCTGGAGCGCGGTGCTGCCGCTCACCCATTATCTGACCCTCCAGATGGACCAGGTGCTGGGCGTCGCACCCGGCCCGTTCCTGCGCGCGGCCGGCACCCTGATGCTCTATCCGCTGATTGCGGGCGGAGCGGGGCTGTGGCTGGTGCTGCGCGACGGGCGCGCGCGATGAGTTTTCGGCAGGCTTACGAGACGACGTTGCTGACGATCGTCACGACGCGCGATCTGCTGTCGGTCGCGGTGCTGTCGGTCGTCCTCTACGCCTTTTACTACCCCGCGCCCTATTTGCATCAGGCGGCGCAGGCACTGCCGATCGTCGTCGTGGACGACGACCGCGGCGTGCTGGCCCGGCGGCTGATCGAACATCTGGGCGACACCCGCGCGATCGAACTGGTGGGCGAGGTGCCCGACATGGCCACCGCGCGCGCCGCTGTGCGCGAGCGCCGGGCCGAGGGCATCCTGCTCCTCTCCAACGATTTCGCGCGGGAGGTGGCGGCGGGGCGCGCAGGGGCGGGAGTCGGCATCTGGCTGAACGGCAGCTATCTGCTCCGCGCCGAAAGCATCGCCGGCGCGCTTGCCGAAACGATCGAGGACGCGCTGGCGGAGCGGCAGGCGGCGCTCGGCACCGCGCGCGGGCGATCGCCGCCGATCCTCGTCCACCCGCTGTTCAACACGACCGGCGGCTACCGCGACTATATCTTTCCCGCGGTCGCCAACATCATCCTGCAACAGACCTTGCTGTTCGCAAGCGCGCGGCTGGTGGCGGAGCGGCGGCGGCGCGGCTTGCGCGCGTCGTGGCTGGCCGAGAGCCTCGGCCGCTGGGCTGCCTGCACCACGATCGGGACGCTGGCCGCGGGCTTCTATTTCGGCTTCGTCTTCTGGGTGCAGGACATTCCGCGCGCCGGCAACCTGCCCGCGCTCGCGGTCGCGGTGCCGCTGTTCGCGGGGGCGGTCGCGGCGCTGGGACTGGCGGCGGGGACCTTCTTTCGCAACGGCGACGATGCGCTGAAGATACTGCTGCCAACGTCTGTGCCGCTCGTCTTTCTCGCCGGTTTCGCCTGGCCGCACGCGGCGATGCCGGGGTGGCTGGCGGCGCTGTCGTGGCTGTCGCCCGCGACTGCGGCGATGCACCTGTTCACCCGCCTCAACCAGATGGGCGCGACGCTGTCCGAGGTGGCGGGGCCGCTGATCGTGCTGGCGCTGTCGATCGCCGTCTATCTGTCCGTCTATCTCTGGCGGTCGCGGATCGGTACGGTCGCGCCGGATACGCGCTCGCCCGTGGCGCGTTGAGCGATCCCGACTCCAATGAGGAACCCGTCTTGACCCAGTTTCGCGTTCTCGGTCTTGCCGTCGTCGCTGCGCTGTCGACCGCGTCTGCGGCTCAGGCGCAGTCTGATCCCGGCAAGAAGGCCTGCGTCGCCGAGGCGCGGCGGCTGTGCCCGGCGGAGATGAAGTCGATGAGCCGCAAGAAGGTCGAGGCATGCATGATCCAGCGGATCAACGATACCTCGCCCACCTGCCGGTCGGCGATGCTGCGGATCAAGGCCGAGCGCGAGGCGAAGGCGCGGCGGTAAGGCCGAGCGCCCGGTTCTCCGCCCCAATGCGCACATAGAGCATCGCGGCGTTGAGGATCGAGAAGAGAACCGCGATCCAAACGAGCCCGAACACCAGCGGCAGCACCGCGATCTCGGCGATCACCACTGCGTAGTTGGGATGGCGCACGAGGCGGAAGGGGCCGCGCGCGACCAGCCGCTCGCCCGGCACGACGATGATCCGCGTCGTCCAGCGCGACCCGAGCGTCGCCAGCACCCAAATGCGCCCGGCCTGAAGGAACGCGAACAGGATCAGGAGCGGCCAGTGGACCGGCTGTCCGCCGACGCTGAACCAGAGTGCCGCCAGCCACGCGGTGTGCATCGCCACCATCACCGGATAGTGCTCGCGCCCCACCTCGTGCGCGCCCGCCGCCAGCAATCGCGCGGTATTGCGCTTGGCGATGACGAGTTCGCTGAGCCGCTGGAGCGTCACGAACGCCATGATCGCATAGGGAAGGATCAAGAGAGGCGCTCCAGAACGAGGGTCGAGGCGGTGAAGCCGGGCCCGAGCGCGCTCATCACCGACCGGGGCGGCAGGCCATCGGCGCGGTAACGGTTGAGGACGAAGAGGACGGTGGGCGCCGACATGTTGCCGTGATCGTGAAGCACGCCGCGTTCATGGGCAAGGCTGTCCGGCGGCAGATCGAGCGCATCCTCGATCGCGTCGACCACCTTGGCCCCGCCGGGGTGGCAGATGAAGCGGTCGATGTCGCCGAGGCTGAGGCCGTTCGCACCCAGCATCGCGGTCATCGCTTCCCGCATCCCGCGCCGGACGAAGCCGGGGATCGCGCGGTTCAGGACGACGCCGAGGCCGGTGGGCTCGGCGCGCCAGCCCATGATGTCGAGCGTGTCGTTCCACGTCTTTTCCGCGCTGCCGGTGATCGCGGCGAACCCGTCCTCGCCGGTGCGCAGCACGCAGGCAGCAGCGCCGTCGCCGAACAGCGCGGTGGAAATGAGGTCGGCCTTGTCCGCGCGATGGGTACGCAGCGCGAGGCTGCACAGCTCGACGGTCACGAACAGCAACGTCGATCCGGGCCGCGCGGCGGCGAGTTGCGCGGCAAGCGCCATGCCCGTCGTGCCCCCGGCGCAACCGAGGCCGAACACCGGCACCCGGCGCACATCGGTGCGAAAGGGCAGGTGCGCCATCGCCCGCGCCTCGAGGCTGGGGGTGGCGATCCCGGTCGAGGAGACGGTGACGACCGTGTCGATCCCGGCCGCGTCGATCCCCGCCAGATCCAATGCCCGGCCGGCCACTTCGACGAACAGCGCCAGCGCCACGTCGAGATAGGCGGCGCTCCGCTCCTCGAAGCTGCGTTCGGTCCGGTACCAGTCGAGCGGCATCGCCAGCTGTCGCCGGGCGATGCCGGCATTGTCGTAGACCGGCGCCAGCCGGTCGAAATCGGCGAACTGGCCGCCGATCAATTCGCGCGCGGTCGCCAGCGCCTGTCCCTGTTCGAGGACGTGGGCCGGGGTCGCGGTGGCCAGGGAGAGAATCGAAACCGGCTGGGACATGCATCGCCCGAAAGGCCGGGAATCCGGCGGTAGAGGGAGTGTGGCGCAACGATCCTGATCCATGCAAGTTCAGGCCGCTGCAATTCCGTACCTAAGTTACGTAACGCCGATGCCGAAGGACGCCATGGCCCGACCCGACGCCCCGCCCGCCGCCGCCGCCGCGCCCGACATCGCGGGACCGCGCGCGTGGGCCGGCTTCACCTTCATGTGCATCGGCATGTTCATGGCGATCCTCGACATCCAGATCGTCGCCACCTCGCTGCCGACGATCCAGGCGGCGCTCAGGATCGCGCCCGACCGGATGGTGTGGATCCAGACCGCGTATCTGACGGCGGAGATCGTCGCGATTCCGCTGACGGGGTATCTGACGGGCCTGCTCGGCATGAGGCAGTTGTTCGTGGGGGCGGTGACGCTGTTCACGCTCGCCTCGCTCGGCTGTGCGATGAGCGGCGGGTTCGAAAGCCTGATCGCGTGGCGCGTGGTGCAGGGTTTTTCGGGCGGCGTGCTGATCCCGATCGTCTTTTCCGCCGTGTTCCTGCTGTTTCCGGAGCGGGTGCAGGGGGCCGCGACGACGGTCGCGGGCGTCGCCGCGGTGCTGGCGCCGACGATCGGCCCGATCGTCGGCGGATACGTGACGCAGGCCTATTCTTGGCACTGGTTGTTCCTCGTCAACATCGCGCCGGGCGCGGTGTCGGCGGTCGCAGCGGCGATCCTCCTGCGCGGCAATCCGGCGACCGAACGGGCGGGTAGGCGCCGGCCGATCGATCTGCCTGCACTGGCGCTGTTGGCGACGGCGCTCGTCGCGCTTCAGATCGGGCTGAAAGATGCGCCGGGCTTCGGCTGGGGATCGCCCCGCGTTGCCGGACTGCTGGTGCTGTCGCTCGTCGCGGCGGCGGGGTTCGTTTGGCGGGCCTGGGGCGCGCGGGCGCCGCTGGTCGAGCTGCGCTGCCTTGCCGACCGTAATTTCGCGATCGGATGCGTGTTCAGCTTCGTGCTCGGTTTCGGGCTGTTCGGTTCGACCTATCTGATGCCCTTCTTCCTCGGGCTGGTGCGCGAGCATGGGGCACTGCGCATCGGCGAGATCATGCTGGTGACGGGGATCACGCAGCTCGTCGCGGCGCCGGTCGCGGTCTGGGCCGAGCGGCGGTGCGATCCGCGCTGGCTGACCGCGTTCGGCTTCGCGCTGTTCGGCGTCGGCCTGCTGATGAGCACGCGCCAGACCGCCGCGACCGATTTCGACGCGATGCTGCTGCCACAGATGGTGCGCGGGGCGGCGATCATGTTCTGCCTGTTGCCGCCCACGCGCATGGCGCTGGGCCGGCTGCCCGCGCATCTGGTCGCGGACGGCAGCGGGCTGTTCAACCTGATGCGCAACCTGGGCGGGGCGGTCGGCCTTGCGCTCGTCGATACGGTGATCTTCAGCCGTGCCGCGACCGAAGGCCGCACGATCGCCGCGAAGCTTCAGGCGGGCGACGTGACCACCGCGGTCGGCATCGGCATCCCGCGCGACGCCTTTCTCGAACAGCGCGGCCAGCCGATTGACGAGTTCACGACGGAGATGGTGCGCCCGCTGGTCGAGAAGGCGGCGCTGGTACCCGCGATCAACGCTGCATGGCTGCTGTGCGGCGTGCTGATGCTGGTCGTGCTGGTCGCGGTATTGTGGGTCCGGCGGGTCGATCGCGACCGACCCGCCGGCCTGCATTAGAAGGTGACGTTGACCGCCAATGCGAAGGTGCGGCCGAAATAAGAGGTGTAGAGCGGGTCTTTGCGCACCGAATCCGCGGTCAGCCGATTGGTCTCGTTGGTCAGGTTCGACGCCTCGGCGATCAGCTTGATGTTGTCGGTCAGGTTGTAGGAGGCGGAGGCGTCGACGAAGATCGAACTGGCGTTCGACAGCGAGTCCGCATCGACCGATCCGCCGCCCGGCACGCTGGTCAGGAACGACGAGCGATAATTGACCGTCGAGCGGATGCTGAACTTCTTGTCCTCGTAATAGAGCGTGCCGCTCGCCGTTTCGGGCGACAGGCCGGTCAGCGAGGCATTTACCGACTGCGTCGGCGAGATGATGTAATTGATCGTCGAGCGCACCCGCGTGAAGTTCGCCAGCACGCCGAAATTGCTGAGGGCACCCGGCAGGAAGCGGAAGGGGATCTGCGCGTTCACCTCGAACCCGCGCAGCGGTCCGCCGGGCGTGTTGTTGTTGCGCGTCACCGTGAACAGGTTGTCGGCGGTGACGCCGGTGCCGGTGTTCTGAAGCAGCGACAGCGGCAGGCCGAGATCGCGGAACGGCACGAGATCGCGCGTCGATTGGATGAACGTCTCGATGTCCTTGTAAAAATAGGCGACCGAGATGAGGGAGCCGGGCGCGAAATACCATTCGAGCGAGGCATCGAGCGTGTTGGCGCGGATGGGGTCGAGGAACGGATTGGTGATCGACGCGGTCTGGAT
Source organism: uncultured Sphingomonas sp. (assembly GCA_913775315.1). Lineage (GTDB taxonomy): Bacteria > Pseudomonadota > Alphaproteobacteria > Sphingomonadales > Sphingomonadaceae > Sphingomonas. The sequence goes on from CAJYIX010000010.1 coordinate 141,435, forward strand.
ATTGATGTTCGCCGACCCGCTCGGGATGAGCTGACCGTATGCCGGCCGCGACATGACGCGCGCGGCCGAGAAGCGGGCGATCAGGTCCGGCGTCACGTCGAGCGCGAGGTTGAGCGACGGCAGCCAGTCCTCGTACGTGCGATCGACTTCCGACACGACGTAGCGCGACGGGAAGGGCGAGCCCGCGGGCGCCGCCGCCGGGATCGCGCCGTACGTTTCGAGCTTGGTGTGGACGTAGCGCACGCCCGCGTCGCCGCGGATCGCGAAGGGGAGGATATCCGCGGTGTTGAACTTCACCATCAGATAGCCCGACTTGTACGTCTCCTTGACGCCGCCATAGGCACCCTTGGCGCATTCGAGATTGCAGTAGAGATAGTTGCCGAAGCCGACCGCATCGCGGAACTTGTCGGGATCGATCGTCACGAAGTCCTGAAGCTGGCCGTCGAGATTCTTGCCGACCCCGGTCGTCACCGTCGCGAAATTCGCGATCGTCACGCCCGCGGGCAGGGTAAGCGGCGTGTTGGTCTGCAACTGCCGCTCGCGCGCGACATATTCGTTGGTGCGGTACTGGCCGCCGACCTGCACCGTGAAGTTCGGCGCCGCTTCCCATTCGCCGTTCAGCTCGGCGGTCTTGCTGGTGATCGTGTTGGTTCGGATAAAGTTGGAGAGCTGCCCGCGCTGCGCGCCGTTGGCCTGCGGCGGGCCGTACTGGAACAGCGCCGGGTTGGTGATGTCGATGCCGTAGCCGATCTTGGGGATATTCGGGTTGTCGCGGAAGTCGATCGAGAAGTTGCGCGTGTCGTTCGAATCGATCGCGACCTGCAGCCGGTCGACGTCGAGCTTCGATTCACTGATGCCGGCAAGACCGTAGAAGCGCACCGTGTCGGAGAAGCGGTGATCGAAGTTGAAGTTCACCTGGCGGAAGGTCGAGGTGAACTTCTCGTTCTGCATCTCGGAGCGCAGATCGACGCCGTCGAACAGCCCGTGGAGGAGCGAGCCGTTTTCGTCGACTTCGATCTCGCGGACCGAAGTCATCGGCTGGCCCTGGTTCGAGGCGGCGCGGCCGAACGAGCGCGCGTCGATATAACTGTCGAGGCGATCGACCTTGAACCGCGAATAGAGGCCGTCGATCGACAGGTCGGTGTTCTCGCCCGGCTTCCACTGCACGGTCACCGTACCCGCCAGCCGCTCCTGATCCTGGCTCGACTTGGCCGGGCGCGGCAGGCGGGGGAGGAAGACGCCGCCGCCGGGGCGACCCGACACACCCTTGCGGCTCATGATATAGTCATAGGCGGCCGCGTTGCCGGTGCGCGGATTGCCGGTGCTGCAATTATTGGCGTCCGCGCCCACCGCGTTGCCGCCATTGGCGAAGCCGGGCACGGGGCTGATCGTCGGGGCGCCGTTATAGGTATAGCCGATGGGCGTGCAGAACGGGAAGACGACGCCAGCATTGGGCGTGCCCGCGGGCTGCGCCTGGCCATAGACATAGGTCGGAATGACGTCGGCGGCCGAATAGGCGTATTCGTCGATGTGCCGCTTCGAATAGGCGATGCTGCCGAGCACGCCGAAGCTGTCGCCGAACTGCTTCGACACCAGCGCCGACAGGCGCGGGTCCACCTTTTGCGCGATATCGTTGTAGATGCCGCGTGCGGTGGCGGAGAAGTTGAAGTCCTTCTTCGTGTCGAAGGGCTTGGGCGCGCGCAGATCGACGGTGGCGCCGAGCGATCCTTCCTCGACATCGGCCGAGGTGGTCTTGCGCACCGCGAGCGACGAGAAGATTTCGGTGGGGAACGTCACGAAGTCGAACGAGCGGCCGGTTGCGACGCCGCCGCGAATGTCGGTGCCGCTGACCTGGGACACGCCTTCCATCCCGTTGATGCGCACGCGCGTGAACTGCGCACCGAGGCCGCGGACGGAGATGTTGCGCCCCTCGCCGCCGTCGCCGCGCGACAGGGCGACGCCCGGAATGCGCTGCATCGATTCGGCGAGGTTCGAATCGGGGAACTTGCCAATATCCTCGGCGACGATGCTGTCGATTGCGGCGGTTTCCTGACGCTTTTCGAGCAGAGCCTGATTGAGCGAGGCGCGAAAGCCGGTGACGACGATATCCTCGGCGTTCTCGCCCTCCTGCGGGGCGGCGGCGGGCGCCGGGTCGGCGGTCTGCGCGGCGGCGGGCATCGCGATCAGCAATGCTGCAAGGCTCGTCGATGCACGGAAGCTGCGCTTGGAAACCAATGCCACGGTCGTCTCCCCTCCTGTCGCGATCCGCTCCCACGGATCGTCGTTTCCGGGCTGACGCGCTGACGGCGTTCATGCCCGACCGAAGGTTGTCATACGCTGGCCAAGGCTGCCTGACAATATGATCTTACAGATTCTCGCCGATCGTTAGACCGTTCGACGCGCGAGCGCGCGCCGGCGCTGGGCGGTTTCGGCGCGCGCGCGCTCAACCGCCTCGGTTTCGGTCACGTCGAGCAGGTGGGTGATGACGCGATTGAGGTGGTCGCGCATCGCCGCGCGCGCCTCCACCGGGTTGCGCGTCTCGAGCGCGCGCAGGATGCGGCCATGCTCGTCGAGGCGGCTCTGCGTGCCGAGGCTGCCTGCCTTGCGCAGCACCTCACGCGCCAGCGGCGAGCGAAATCGCATGTCCCAGAAGTCGGTGACCGCGGCGATGATGACGGCGTTGCCCGTCGCCTCGGCGATGCAGATGTGGAAGCGGCGGTCGGCGACCTCCGCGGCTGCGCTGTCGGCGTCGGCCATCGCCTCCATCAGCGATCGCAATTCGGCCAGATGCGCCTCGTCGATCTCGGTCGCGGCGACGGCAGCGACTTCGCCCTCCAGCAGGCGGCGCGCCTCGATGATCTCGAACGCGCCGATATCGAGTTCGGATTCGCCGGGCGCGGCGGCGGCGACGCTCGAATCAAGGACGAACACGCCCGATCCCTTGCGCGCCTCGACCAGGCCGAGCATTTCGAGTGCGATCATCGCCTCGCGGATCGTCGGGCGGCTGACGCCGAAGCGTTCGGTCAGGTCGCGCTCGGCGGGCAGGCGCGAGCCGGGGACGTAGATCCCGTTCGCGATGTCGGCGCGGATCGCATCGACGATCCCGCGATAGAGCTTTCCGCCCTGTTCCCCCACTGCCATGCCAACCTCTTCGATCCAGTCCGGCCCGTCCTCCGACGCGGGAGCGGCACCGTCAAGCCCGACACCATCCCGGTACGCAAAATGTCTGACAGGTGGGTTGCGTCTGGTCTAGCCACATTCTAGGCTTGCAGCATCGGCCCGATACGAAGGCTGCAAATCGAGGGGATTAGCGATGCGCCTGGCCGCCATTTCGATCGTTGCCGCCTGTACGCTGGCCGCGCCCGCCGCGGCGCAGGCACCGTGGCGCGATGTCACGCCCAAGGCGGGGCTCGCCGGCTGGACGGTGGCGGGCGGCAACGCGCCCTACCGCGTCGAGAATGGCGAGCTGGTCGGCCGCGCCGCCGCAAAGACGCCGAACAGCTGGCTCGTCTCGAATCAGCAATATGGCGACTTCATCGTCGAGTTCGAGGCAAAGACCGATCCCATCCTCAATTCGGGCATGATGATCCGCGGCCAGCGGCGCGCCGACTACCGCAACGGCGTCGTCCATGGCTATCAGGCGGAGATCGATCCGTCGAAGCGCGCATGGAGCGGCGGCCTCTATGACGAGCAGCGCCGCCAGTGGCTCTACACGCTCGGCCGTAACGAGGCGGCGCGGCGGGCCTTCAGGTCCGGCGACTGGAATAGCTACCGGGTCGAAGCGATCGGCAACCGCATCCGCACCTGGATCAACGGCGTCCCCGCCGCCGACCTGGTCGACGACACCGACGCCCGCGGCTTCATCGCGCTGCAGGTCCATTCGGTGTCGGACGAGGTGGCCGCGAAGAACCCCGAGGTCCGCTTCCGCAAGATCCGCGTCATCACCGACCGGCCGCAGCGATATGCGCTGCCCGAGACGAAGCTCGAGCAACAGGGGTGGCTGATGAACCGCCTCAGCCCCGGCGAGGCGCAGGCGGGATGGAAGCTCCTGTGGGACGGTCGCACCACCAATGGCTGGCGCAGCGCCAGGGGGCCGAGCTTCCCGGCCAAGGGCTGGGCGATAAAGGACGGCATCCTGTCGGTCGAACCTTCCGGCGGCGGCGAATCCACCAATGGCGGCGACATCATCACCACGCGGGACTATTCCGATTTCGAGCTGTCGGTCGATTTCCGCCTGACGCCGGGCGCGAACAGCGGGATCAAGTATTTCGTCGATCCCAACCTGCTGAAGGGCGAAGGCTCGGCGATCGGCCTCGAATACCAGTTGCTCGACGACGAGCGGCATCCCGATGCGAAGATGGGGCGCGACGGCAACCGGACATTGGGCTCGCTCTACGACCTCATCACCGCGCGAAACCTGTCGGACCCCGACAGCCCGGGCAAGCGGATCAACCCGCCGGGCGAATGGAACCGCGCACTGCTGGTCGTGCGCGGCAATCATGTCGAGCACTGGCTCAACGGGTTCAAGGTCGTCGAATATGAGCGCGGGTCGCCCGAGTTCCGGCGGCTGGTCAGCTTGAGCAAATACGCCAAATGGCCGCGCTTCGGCGAAGGGAAATCGGGTCCGATCCTGCTTCAGGATCACGGCGACCGGGTCGATTTTCGCTCGATCAAGCTGCGCGGCCGCTAAGAGGGGATTGGGAATGGACCGTCGAACGATCCTGATGGGGGCGGGCGCCGCCGCCGGCCTTGCGATGACCGCAAAGAGCTATGCGCGCATTCAGGGCGCGAACGACCGGCTGCGTGTCGCCGTCGTCGGCGTCAATGGCCGCGGACAGGCGCATATGAGCGCCTTTACCAAGGTGCCGAACGTCCAGATCACGCATTTCGTCGATGTGGACTCGGACGTGCTCGCCAAGCGCGCCGATGCGTTCGCGGGCAAGGGGTTCGCGCGGCCGAAGCTGGAGCGCGACTATCGGCAATTGCTGGCGCGCAAGGACGTCGACATCGTCACCGTCGCGACGCCCGACTTCTCGCACGCCAAGATCGGCATCGATGCGATGCGCAGCGGCGCGCACGTCTATCTCGAAAAGCCGATCGGCATCGCCCCGGCGGAGGGCGAGGCGCTGATCGCCGCGCAGAAGCGCACCGGCCGCGTGCTTCAGGTCGGCAACCAGCAGCGGTCGAGCATCGAGACGCGCCAGCTCCTCGACCTCGTTCGCGGCGGCGCGCTGGGCGACGTGTACGAGGCGCAGACCTGGTACGCCAACAACCGCAAGTCGATCGGCAAGGGCAAGGTGACCGCACCGCCCGCCAATCTCGACTGGGACCTGTGGCAGGGGCCGCGGCCGCGCGGGCCGTATCGCGACAACCTCGTCCACTATAACTGGCACTGGTTCTGGAAATACGGGACCGGCGAGATCTGCAACAACGCGATGCACGAGCTCGACATCGCCCGCTGGTTGATGGGCGTCACCTATCCGGCCGCAGTGTCGGCGAAGGGCGCGCGCAACTTCTGGAAGGGCGACGACTGGGAGATGTACGATTCGCTCGCGCTCGCGCTCGACTATGACGGCGGGCGGACGATCCGCTGGAACGGGCAGAGCTGCAACGGCATCCAAACGTTCGGGCGCGGGCGCGGCGTGCTGCTGCTCGGCACCAAGGGGTCGGCGATCGTCGACCGCAACGGGTTCGAGCATTACGGCCTCGACGGCAAGCTGATCCGCGAGGTGAAGGCGCCGGCCGAAAGCGCGACGACAGGGACGGTGGGCGAGGGCGCGCTCGACGTCTATCACGCGCAGAACTTCGTCGACGTGATCCGCGGCAAGAGCCGGTCGCTCAATTCGCCGATCGCGGAGGGGCATATTAGCACCACGCTCTGTCACCTCGGCAACATGGCCTATCGCACCGACGCCGATCTAAAGGTCGATCCGCGAACCGGCCGCCCGGCGAGCGCGGCGGCGATGAAGCTCTGGTCGGTCGACTATGCGCCGGGCTGGGGCCTGAACGCTTGACGTGAGTGTCGAGACGCGCATCGAGCGGTTCGCCGCGATGGGGACGCGCGTCGAGTTCCATGTGTTTGGGCCGGTCGAAGAAGAAGTGATGCGCTCGGCGCGGCGGGCGGTGGAGGCGGTGGACGATTGTTTGACGATCCACCGACCCTCGCCCGCGACCGCGCTCAACGAGGCGCTGGCGGCGGGCGGTTCGGTCGAGATCGGCGACCCGCTGTTGCTGGAGGCGCTGGTGCTGGCCGACGCGGCGGTCGCGGCGACCGGCGGGCTGTTCGATCCGACCGCAGGCGAGGGTGTGGGCGGCGGCTGGGCACGGCTTTCGATCGACCGCGCAGCTGCGCGCATAACGGCGGACGGGCCGGTTGCCTTCGACTTCGGCGGGTTCGGCAAGGGCTATGCGCTTGATCGCGCGGTCGATATCCTGCGCGGGGCGGGCATCGTCAGTGCGCTGTTGTCAGCCGGGGAAAGCTCGATCGCGGTGATCGGCGCCCATCCGCTGGGGGGTGGCTGGCCGCTGGCGATCCCCGATCCGGCGGTGCCCGGCGGCACGCTGACGGTGATCGAGGTCGAGGATGCGGCGCTGTCGATCTCGGCCACGGTGGGGGCGGGGATGCTCGCGCCCAATCGCGCCGCGACGGTGCGCCCGCGCGACGGCCGGCCCGTCGCGGCAGCGCGCACCGCGATCGCCGTCGAGGCGAGCGGCGCGCTGGCAGAGGCGATCAGCACCGCGCTGATCGTCGCCGATGCGGGCGAGGCGGCGGTGCTGATCGCCGCGCGGCCGGGGCACCGCCACTTGTTTGACCATGCCGCGACGGCTGCGGCGCGTGAGGATGCGGATGTATGAACGAGCGTGACTTCGACCTGACCCGCCGCGGTTTCATCGACCGCGTGCTCGCCGCCTCGACGGGCATCGGCATGGCGACCGCGGCGCCATGGGCCATGGCGGCGGCGGCGGGGATCGAGCGCGGCGACCGGGTACGGCTGGGCGTGGTCGGCACCGGCGATCGCGGGCGCGCGCTGATCCAGAACATCCTCAAGACCAAGAACTGCACCGTCGCGGCGATCTGCGACAGCTATGCGCCGCATCTGGCGCGGGGCCGCGCGTTGGTGCCCGCGGGGACGCGCAGCTTCACCGACTATCGCGCGATGCTGGATGCCAAGGGGATCGACGCGGTCGTGATCGCCACGCCGCTCGACATGCACGCACAGCAGACGTTCATGGCGCTCGATGCCGGGCTCCACGTCTGGTGCGAAAAGGCGATGGCGCGGACGATTGCCGATTGCGGGGCGATGGTGTCGCGAGCGCGGGGCGCGCGCAAGGTCCTACAGATCGGCCACCAGCGGATGTTCCACCCCACCTACCTCGCGGCGCGAAAGCGCGCGGCGGCGGGCGAGATCGGGACGATCACGCAGGTGCGCGCCAGCTGGCATCGCAACAAGAGCTGGCGCCGCCCCGTCGCGGCCGATGCCACCGACCGGCAGATCAACTGGCGCCTCTATCGCGACCGCTCGGCTGGCCTCATGACCGAGCTGGCGACGCACCAGCTACAGGTCGCCAACTGGTTCATGGACGCGCTGCCGACACGGGTTATGGGATCGGGCAGCATCTGTTTCTGGAAGGACGGGCGCGAGGTCCACGACCATGTCGCGCTGGTGTTCGACTATCCGGGCGGGCGGAAGACGATCTACACGTCGCTGCTCAACAACGCCCGCTATGGCTGCGAGGAGCAGATCCAGGGGAGCAAGGGCACGATCGAGCCCGAACTCGGCCGCATCTATTCGGAGGACCCGAACGCCGTCCCCGCGCTCCAGCAGATGCAGTGCGACGTGGCGGCGGGCTCGAAGCGTGCGATCCCGATCGGCGGCGCGACCTGGTTCCCCGAGCTGCCCGTCCGCACGCCCGGCACCCCGCTCGGCTGGGGCGAATATGACGAGACGATGCTCCAGTTCGAGGGCTTCGGCGAGGCGGTGCGCAAAGGCCGCGAACTGCCGGGGCTGTTGAAGGAGGCGTATTACGCCAGCGTCGCCTCGCTGCTGGGCGAGCAGGCGATGGACAGTGGGCGGACGCTCGACTGGCCGAAGGATCTCGTCGCCGTCTGAGAGCGGGGCGGCACCGATGCGGCGCCGCCCCTTTCCGTCACGCGGCCGGCTTCACCTCCAGCCGCGGCACGAGCAGGTGTATGATTGCCAGCGCCACCAGATAGGCGCTGCCCGCCCAGACGAAGACCGGCGCATAGCTGCCCACCGTCTCCAGCACCTGTCCGACATAGGTGGACATGAGCATGCCGCCGACCGCCCCCGCCGCGCCGCCGATTCCCATGACCGAGGCGACGGAGGAACGGGGGAAGGTGTCGCTGACCATGGTGTAGAGGTTCGACGACCAGCCCTGATGCGCGGCCGCCGCCAGCCCGATGATCGCCACCGCGCTCCACAGGCCGGAGACGCTGCTGGCGAAGAAGATCGGCAGGACGAGGATCGCGCAGACCAGCAGCGCCATCTTGCGCCCGGCATTGACGCTCATCCCCCGTTTGATGAGCGCCGACGACAGCCAGCCGCCGCCGATGCTGCCCACGTCGGCCATCAGATAGACGGCGATCAGCGGCGGGCCGAAGCTCTTGAGGTCGAGGCCGTGGCGCTTGGCGAAGAAGTCGGGCAGCCAGAAGAGGAACAGGTACCAGACCGGGTCGGTCAGGAACTTGCCGACGATGAACGCCCAGGTGCCGCGGCGGCGGAACAGCGCGCTCCAGCGGATGCGCGGCTCGTCCTCCGCCGGGGCCACGTCGGAATTGATGTACGCCAGCTCCGAGGGGGAGACGCTGCGGTGCTCGGCGGGCTTGCGATAGAAGGCGAGCCACGCGACCAGCCAGACGAAGCCCAGAAGCCCGGTGATGATGAACGCCGCCTGCCACCCCAGCTGGATGGCGAGGACGGGCACGACGATCGGCGTCGCGATCGCGCCGACATTGGCGCCGGCGTTGAGGATGCCCGCCGCCAGTGCGCGCTCCTTCTTGGGAAACCACTCGGCCACCGACTTGATCGCGGCGGGGAAGTTCGCTGCCTCACCCAGCCCCAGCGCGAACCGCGCCGCCGCGAACCCGCCGGGCGTGCGGGCGAGTGCATGGACCATCGCCGCCACGCTCCAGACCGCGATCGCGCTGGCATAGCCGAGCTTGGACCCGATCCGGTCGATGACCGGCCCGCAGGCGAGCAGGCCGAGGCCGTAGGCGGCCTGGAACCAGAAGACGATGTTGCCATAGTCGATCTCGCTCCAGCCGAGCTCGGCCTGGAGCGTGGGTTTCAGGATGCCGATGATCTGCCGGTCGATGTAATTGATCGTGGTGGCGAAGAAGAGCAGCGCGCAGATGATCCAGCGCACGTTGCTGGCGGGCCGTATCGGTCCGGTGGTTGTCACGCTGTCTCTCCTTTGTCGCGGCGTCTCCCGCGTTGTTTCTTCAGGCGGCGCGGGCGTGGGCGATGCCGCGTTCGAGCCCGCGCAGTTCGGCCAGCCCGCGCATCCGCCCGAGCAGCGAATAGCCGGGGAGGGTGCGCTTGGTGAGGTCGTCGAGCATCTGATGGCCGTGGTCGGGTCGCATCGGGATCGACCGGCCTTCACGGATTTGAAGGTCGTGAACCGCCGCGACGATGCGGGCCATTTCGGCATCGCCCTCGAGATGCGGGGCCTCGTGGAAGGTGCCGCCATCCTCGCGCTGGACCGAGCGCAGGTGGAGGAAGCCGATGCGGCTGCCCAACCGCTCGACCATGCCGGGCAGGTCGTTGTCGGCGCGCGCGCCGAACGAGCCGGAGCAGAAGCACAGACCGTTGGCCGCGCTCGGCACCCGGTCGAACAGATACGCCACGTCCGCCTCGGTACTGACGACGCGCGGCAGGCCGAACAGCGGGAAGGGCGGGTCGTCGGGATGGACGACGAGGCGGATGCCGAGGGACTCGGCATGCGGTGCTACGACGTTCAGGAAGGCGATCAGGTTGGCGCGCAGGGCATCGGGGCCGAGTTCGCCATAGCGGGCGAGCGCGGCGCGAAAGGCATCGCGGGTGAACCCTTCCTCGCTGCCGGGCAGGCCGGCGATGATCGTCGCCTCGAGCGCCATGCACGCGGCGTCGCCCATGCCCGCGTGGCGGCGCGCCGCCTTGTCGAGCAGGTCGGGCGCGTAATCCGCCTCCGCCCCCGGCCGCTTCAGGATGAAGCAGTCATAGGCCGCCGCCATCTCGTGCTCGAAGCGAAGCGCCCTCGCACCATCGGGCAGCTCCCAGGCGAGGTCGGTCCGCGTCCAGTCGAGCACGGGCATGAAATTGTAGGTGACGACGTCGATACCCGACGCGGCAAGGTTGGTCAGCGTCCGGCAATACGCGTCGAGATAGCGCGCGGAATCGCCGTTGCCGGTCTTGATATCGTCATGAACGGGCACGCTTTCGACCACGCGCCACTTGAGACCCGCCGCCTCGATCCGGTCCCGGTACGCGGCGATCGTCTCGGCGGGCCAGACCGCGCCGTTGGGCAGGTCGTGGAGCGCGCTCACCACGTCGGTCGCGCCCGATTGCCTGATTTCCCGAAGCGATACCGGGTCGGATGCCCCGAACCATCGCATCGCCTGCGTCATCCACACGCGCACTGTCCCCAAAACTCGTCGCGGCCATCTCGCCGCTTCCGATTTGCTATCATAGCGGATATGACAGGCCAATATCAAAATCTGTAAGACATGTTTTTGGAGGGGTATCATGCAGGAAGTCGATCGGCGTGCATTGCTCGCGGGCCTGGGCATCGGCGGCGCGGTGATGGCGATGAGCGCGGCTCATGCCCAATCGGTGACGGCGGGGAATGCGGCGCCGGATCGCGGGCCGCCGCGCGCGCCCGATCCCTCCGCCCGTCACCGCATCCGCTTCGCGGTCGTCGGCCTCGACCACCCGCATATCTTCGCGATGACCGACGCGCTGATCCGCGGCGGCGGGACACTGGCGATGGTCCATGCGCCCGACCCGAAACAGCGCGCGGCATTCCTCGGCCGCTACGGCGACGTGCGCCTGGCGCGCAGCGAGGCGGAGGTGCTGGAAGCGAACGACATCCAGCTCGTCGCCAGCGCCGCGATCCCGGACCTGCGCGCGCCGCTCGGCATCCGGGTGATGCGCGCTGGCAAGGACTTCCTGTCGGACAAGCCGGGCATCACCAGCCTGAAACAGCTTGCCGACGTACGCCGCGCCATCGTGGAAACGAAGCGCAAGTTCGCGATCCTCTATTCCGAACGATACGAAGTGCGCGCCGCCGTCCGCGCCGGCGAACTGGTCAAGGCGGGCGCGATCGGCAAGGTGGTGCAGACCGTCAACCTGGCGCCCCACCGGATGAACCCGGCGAGCCGCCCCGACTGGTTCTGGGACACCGCGCGCTATGGCGGCATCCTGACCGATATCGGCAGCCATCAGGCCGACCAGTTCCTGTTCTATACCGGCTCCACCCGCGCCGACGTGGTGGCGTCGCAGGCGGGCAATGTCGGCACGCCGCAGCATCCGCGCTTCCAGGATTTCGGGGACATGACGCTGACCGGCAATGGCGGCACCGGCTATGTCCGCGTCGACTGGTTCACGCCCGACGGGCTGTCGACCTGGGGCGACGGGCGGCTGTTCATCTTGGGCACGCAAGGGTTCATCGAGCTCAGGAAATATGTCGACGTCGCCGGACGGCCGGGCGGCGACCATCTGTTCATCACCGATGCCAAGGGCTCCCGCTACGAGGATTGCAGCAAGGTGGCGTTGCCGTTCGGCCCGCAATTCGTGAGCGACGTGGTCGAGCGCACCGAAGTCGCGCAGGACCAGCGCCAGGCGTTGCTCGCCGCCGAACTGGTGCTGAAGGCCCAGGCTCGGGCGAAACCGCCGGTCCTTCCCGGCGGCTGAGGTCAGACGCGCACGTAGCGGAAATACCAGACCTCGTGCCCCTTGCGCCGGGCTTTCCGCTCGTAGCGCGTCTCGGGCCAGTCGGCGGGGCGGGTGAGGAAGTCGGCGGCGGTTTTCGCCTGCCATTCGAAGTCGCGTCGCTGGGTCATCACCATCATCGACCAGCGGCAATAGGTCGGGTCGTCGGTGCCCAGCCGGAACTCGGCGCCGGGCTTCAGCTTGGCGGCGATCAGGTCGAGCGGGCCGTGATTGACCATCCGCCGCTTGGCATGGCGCGCCTTGGGCCAGGGATCGGGGTGGAGGAGATAGGCGCGGTCGAGGCTGGCGTCGGGCAGCCGCTCCAGCACCTGCAGCGCGTCGCCCATGTGCAGGCGGACGTTGCCGAGGTCGCCGTCGCGGATATGGCCGAGCGCGCTGACGACACCGTTGAGGAACGGCTCGCAACCGATGAAGCCGGTGCCGGGCCGGACCGCGGCCTGTCCTGCCAGATGCTCGCCCCCGCCAAAGCCGATTTCGAGTTCGAGCGGTCGGTCGTCGCCGAACAGCGTCTGCGCATCGAGCGGCCCTTCCTCGGGCACCGAGATCCGCGGCAGCAGGTCCTCGACGAGCGCGGCCTGGCCGGCGCGCAGCTTGTGCCCCTGGCGGCGGCCGTAGAGGCGGCGGATGGTCGCGGGATCGTTCATGGCGCGCGGGCCTAGGCGCTCGGGGGCGGGGCTGTCGAGGGGGTTGATCGGACGGCGCGGTTCGCTATTGGCATCGCCGCCGGCCAGCGATCGAGTCGCCGCGGTTGTCCCCGCTATCCACGTTATCCACAGGGTCGAGGCTGCATTTGGCGCTTCGGGCGACTCGGATCGCGTGACACACTTTGCCTGTAGCCGGGACGGAGCGGTTCGAGAAATCGAAGCAAATCGAAGCGGTTATACCGGATCGGACGATGCGCAGGTGCCTTCACTGGAAACCGCGCGGCGGCCTGAACCGGGGATCGAGCGAAGGCGGTGACAAGACGGCGTGCGGCCCCGGCCGGACGGCGAATGGAACCACCGGAGGACGATCGAACGATCCGGACGATGCCGGGCCTTCGGGCACAGCGGAAATCGGGTCGGCCGACGGAAACGGCGATGCGGAAACGCTTCCCCTGGAAGCGCGAAGCGAAGGCGGGACCCGAGGCGAAACGCGCCGGCACGCGCAAGCGCACCGACGTGAGGCCATCGAGGCCGGAAACGCGACACCGCCCCTTGCCGAAAGGCGACCGGCAGGCACGCGGGACCGGCCCCGATGACCGGACCCCGGCGAACACGGCGCGACAGCGCACGGCGCACCGGGTGAGGAGGGGCTGGCGGCGACGCCGGCCCCTTTTTCGCGTGCGGCATCTTTCTGGCGGGCTTTGGTCCAGCGCCCCTTCCATCGCGCGCCGCCGCCCCGACATAGCCCCCGAACCAGTGTCGGAGGCGTTTCATGAAGACCAGCGGCAACACCATCCTCATCACCGGCGGCGGCTCGGGCATCGGCGCCGCGCTCGCGCAGCGCTTCGCCAGGCGCGGCGACACGGTGATCGTCGCGGGCCGGCGTCAGGCCGCGCTCGACGAGGCGATTGCGGGGCACGACAACATGCACGCGCTGACGCTCGACATCGACGATGCCGCGGCGATCAAGACGTTCGCGGCCGAGGTGATCCAGCGGTTCCCCGCGCTCAACGTCGTCATTCACAATGCCGGGATCATGCGGTTCGAGGGGCTGGAGGGCGCGCGCGACCTGTCGGATGCGGAGGCGACGATCACCACCAACCTGCTCGGCCCGATCCGGCTGACCGACGCGCTGGTCGATCATCTGAAGGGACAGGCGGACGCGGCGATCGTCACCGTCACCTCGGGCCTGGCCTTCGTCCCGCTGGTCGCTGCGCCCACCTATTCGGCGACGAAGGCGGCGGTGCACAGCTATACCGTGGCGCTGCGCGAGGCGCTGGCGGGACAGGTTGAGGTGATCGAGATCGCACCGCCGGGTGTCCGCACCGACCTGACCCCCGGACAGGCGGATCGTACCGGCTATCTCGGCCTCGACGATTTCGCCGACGAGGTGATGGCACTGATTTCGCAAGCGCCGACCCCGCCCGAAATCCTGGTCGAGCGCGTCCGCGATTTCCGCAATGCCGAGGCCGACGGTGCCTTTGCCGAGCGGTTCAAGGGCATGAACGACTTCGCCCGCGCCGAGCGGGAGAAGGCGGACAAGGCGAACGCGGACGCCTGACCAATTCTTTCGGTGCGGCAAGGCTTAAGTGCTTTGCCGCACCCGATGACAGGACTATCGCGCGGCGATGACGACCCAGGCCCCCGACACCGCCGCCCGTTCGACCCGCATCGGCCTGATGCAGGGGGCGGGGGCGTATCTGCTCTGGGGGCTGCTCCCGCTCTATTTCATGCCGCTGCGCGGGGTCGATGCGGGCGAGGTGGTGGCCAACCGCGTGGTCTGGTCGCTGGCGCTTCTCTTCGCGATCGTTGCGGTGACGCGGCGGGGCGCACGGCTGTGGCTGGCGCTGACCACGCCCGCGACGCTGCGGCTGCTGGCGGCGAGCGCGGCGATGATCTCGATCAACTGGCTCGTCTATATCTGGGCGGTCCAGCATCATCATGTGCTGGAGGCGAGCCTCGGCTATTTTCTCAATCCGCTCGTCAACGTCGTTCTCGGCGTCGTCGTGCTGCATGAGAAGCTGACCCGTCCGCAGCTGGCGGCGGTGGTGCTTGCCGGCGCGGGCGTGCTGGTGCTCGCGTCACAGGCGGCGGCGGGGCTGTGGATCAGCCTCGTCCTCGCGCTCTCCTTCGGGCTCTATGGCCTCATCCGCAAAGTCGCGCCGGTCGAATCGGTCGAGGGGCTGACGACCGAGACGCTGATCCTCACGCCGGTCGCGCTCGGCTATATGGCCTGGCTGGCGAGCCATGGCGGGCTCGCGTTGGCGGGCGGCGATACGCTGGTCACCGTGCTGCTGCTGATCGCCGGCATCGTCACCGCGATCCCGCTGCTCCTGTTCGCGGCGGGGGCGCGGCGGCTTCCCTATTCGGTGATCGGGCTGCTTCAGTACCTTGCGCCGACGATCCAGTTCGGGCTGGCGATCACGCTGTTCGGCGAGGTGGTGACGACCGCGCACCTGATCTGCTTCGCGCTGATCTGGTCGGGGCTTGGCGTGTTCGTCGTCGGGAGCCTGCGCGCGCGCAAGGTTTGAGTCCGCGCCCGCGCTCGGCTAGGGGCGCGGCCATGACGCTCTACGCCCAGTTCGCCGCCCATCTCGACTCGATCCTCGACGCGCTCGTCGCCGAGGGTACGCTGCCCGACGGCCTCAACCGCCGCGCCGTCACGGTCGAGCCGCCGCGCGACGCGAGCCACGGCGACCTTGCCACCAACGCCGCGATGGTGCTCGCCAAGCCCGCGGGCACTGCCCCTCGCGCGCTGGCCGAGGCGATCGCCGCCAAGCTCGGCGCGCTGGACGAGGTCGCGTCGGTCGCGGTGGCGGGGCCGGGGTTCATCAACCTGACGCTGAACGAGGATCGCTGGCGCGACGAACTGGCCGCGATCCATGCGGCGGGCGACGATTACGGCCGCTCGGACGCAGGCGCGGGCGTCACCGTCA
The DNA here is from genome assembly GCA_913775315.1 of uncultured Sphingomonas sp. Classification (GTDB taxonomy): domain Bacteria; phylum Pseudomonadota; class Alphaproteobacteria; order Sphingomonadales; family Sphingomonadaceae; genus Sphingomonas. The sequence goes on from CAJYIX010000010.1 coordinate 156,966, forward strand.
ATGTCGAGTACGTCTCGGCCAACCCGACCGGGCCGATGCACATGGGTCATTGCCGCGGCGCGGTGGTCGGCGACGCGCTGTCCAGCCTGCTCGAGCATGTCGGACACAAGGTGATCCGCGAATATTACGTGAACGATGCCGGCGGTCAGGTCGACGTGCTCGCCCGCTCGGCGCACCTGCGCTATCGCGAGGCGCTGGGCGAGGATGCGGGCGAGGTGCCCGAGGGCCTCTATCCGGGCGATTATCTGATCCCGGTGGGGCAGATGCTGGCCGCCGACTATGGCGACCGCTACGCCGCCGCGCCCGAGGCCGAGTGGCTGCCCTTGTTCCGCACGCGTGCGGTCGCGGCGATGCTGGAGCTCATCAAGGCCGACTTGGCGCTGCTCGGCATCCACCACGATCTCTTCTCGTCCGAAGCCGAGCTTCAGGCCGCGGGCAAGCCCGAAGAGGCCGAGGCGTGGCTGCGCGCGCGCGACCTCATCTATGACGGCGTGCTCGAGGCGCCGAAGGGCGAACTGCCCGACGACTGGGAGCCGGTCGAGCTGCCGCTGTTCCGCTCGACGAAGTTCGGCGACGATCAGGATCGGCCGATCAAGAAGTCGAACGGCCAGTGGACCTATTTCGGCGCCGACCTCGCCTATCACTTCCAGAAGGCGCAGTCGGCCGACCAGCTGATAGACATCTGGGGCGCGGACCATGCCGGAACGGTCAAGCGGATCGTCGCGGCGGTCGAGGCGCTGACCGAGGGGAAGACGCGCTTCGATGTGAAGCTGATCCAGATGGTCCGGCTGCTCCGCGCCGGCGAGCCGGTGAAGATGTCGAAGCGGTCGGGCAATTTCGTCACCCTCGCCGACGTGGTGCGCGAAGTGGGCAAGGACGTCGTCCGCTTCACCATGCTGACGCGCAAGGCCGATGCGCAGATGGACTTCGACTTCGCCAAGGTGGTCGAGGCCTCGAAGGACAATCCCGTCTTCTACGTCCAGTACGCGCATGCCCGCGTCCATTCGCTGCGTCGCCGCGCGGCGGAGGCGGGGATCGCACCCGCGACCGCGACGCCCGACCTGTCCCGGCTTGACACGGCGGAGTTGTCGCTGGTCAAGCGGCTCGCCCAGTTCCCGCGCGTGGTCGACGGCGCGGCACAGGCGCGCGAGCCGCACCGGATCGCCTTTTATCTCTATGACTTGGCCGCCGATTTCCATGGTGCCTGGAACGCGGGCAACGACGATCCCTCGCGCCGGACGGTAATCGCCGGTGACGCGTCCTTAACGCAGGCTCGGCTTTATCTCGCCGACGCGATCGGGCAGATCATCCGGTCGGGCCTCCGCATCGTGGGCGTGGAGGCGGTCGAGGAGATGAAGTGATGGCAGCCGCTGCCGACGACACCGCAATGGCCGAAGAGGATCGGCTGCCCTGGCTGGAGACGGTCGAGGAGCGGTATGAGGAAGGCGCGCCGATGGGGCGCGTCATCCTGCTGGTCGTCATTGGCCTCGCCATCATCGGCGCGGCGATCGCCGGGCTCTACTGGTGGCAGGATCGCGCGCCGTCGACCGGCGGCGGATCGGGCGAACTCATCAACGCGGCCGAGGGCGACTACAAGGTCAAGCCCGACGAAGTGGGCGGGATGCAGGTGCCGGGCGAGGGCGACAGCGTGTTCAAGACCAGCGACGGCGGCACGAGCGCCAACGCCGCGGTCGACCTGAACGCGGTGCCCGAAGCGCCGCTGGCGACCGGCGCGCGCCCCGCACCCAAGCCGTCGGCGACCCCCACCAAGGGCGCTGCGCGCGTGACCGAGGCGGTGCCCCCGCCGGGCCGCAGCGATCCGGCCGCGGGCAAGGCGGCGGGCGTGCGCCTGCCCCCCGTCGCGGCGGGTGGTGCGGGCGGCGGCGCAGTGGTGCAGCTCGGCTCCTTCCCCAACACCGCGGCGGCCAATGCGGCGTGGAAGCAGTTGTCGGGCCGCTTCGGCTATCTCGCCGGGCTCGGCCAGTCGATCGAGGCGGCGGAGGTCAACGGTCGCACCGTCCAGCGCCTGCGCGTCAACACCGGCAGCAATGCCCAGGCCCGCGAAGTCTGCGGGAAGCTCAAGGTCGCGGGCGAGGCGTGCTTCGTGGTGGCGAACTGACGTGATCTGGGCGGCACGGCCGTACCCCGGCGAAGGCCGGGGTACAGGCACGGCCGGCACGTGAACGCCGGCGACGTTCCCCAACTGGACCCCGGCCTTCGCCGGGGTGCGGGGTCGTCTAGGCTTGGCCTGCTCGCCGGCCCGCGCTAACCCGGCCCCATGCTTCCCGTCATCTATGGCCTGTCCGGCCCGGCGCTGACCGCCGACGAGCGCGCCTTTTTCCGCGAGGCCGAGCCGCTCGGCTACATCCTGTTCGCGCGCAACGTCGTCGATCGCGGCCAGCTTCGCGCGCTGACCGACGATCTGCGCGCGCTGTCGGGCCGCGACGACCTGCCCATCCTGATCGACCAGGAGGGCGGGCCGGTCGCGCGGATGAAGCCGCCCGAATGGCCCGCGACCCCCGCCGGCCCCGCCTTCGCAAAGCTCTGGGATATCGCGCCGTCCTCGGCGATCGAGGCGGCGCGGGTGAATGCGCAGGCGATCGGGCTGATGCTCAGCGAAGTGGGGATCAGCGTCGACTGCCTGCCGCTGCTCGACGTGGCGGTGGAGGGCGCGACCCCCGCGGTCGCCAGCCGCACCTATGGCGGCGAGCCGATGCAGGTGGCCGCATTGGGCCGCGCGGTGCTCGACGGGCTGGCGGCGGGTGGCACGATCGGCGTGGTCAAGCACATGCCCGGCCACGGCCGCGCGCGCGTCGACAGCCACCACGAACTGCCGCGCGTCACCGCGACGCCTGAGGAACTGGAGGTCGATTTCGAACCCTTCCGCACGCTTGCCCACGCGCCCATGGGCATGACCTGTCACTGCGTGTTCGAGGGCTATGACGCCGAGCGGCCGGCGACGCTCTCCCCGACGATCATCGGCGACGTGATCCGCGGCCGCATCGGCTTCGACGGCCTGCTGATGACCGACGATATCGACATGAAGGCGCTGTCGGGCAGCGCCGGCGACAAGGCCGCGGGGGCGATCGCCGCGGGGTGCGACGTGGTGCTCGACTGCTGGGCGCGGATGCCCGAAATGGTCGATATCGCCGGCCGCCTGGCACCCGCGGGAGGGGCGACGCTCGAGCGCCTCGACCGGGCCTTGGCGACGCGCCAGCCGCCGCAGGGGGATTTCGCCGAACTGGTGGCGAAGCGGGATGCGTTGCTGGCGCTGGCGGGCGATTGAGCCGCAGCCGCCCCGTTGAACTCCCCAATTCCCGCGGATAAGGGCGGCAAAAAAAGGGGGGGGTCATGACAAATGCAACCATGCCGCTCGCGAGCCTGCGCGAGCAGTTCCGCGCCACGTCGACCGCATCGATGCCGCTGGCGGGGATGATCCTGTGGACGATCGCGGCAGTCGGGTCGGCCATCGTGTCGCCGAAGACGTTAGGGTTCGCGGTTGCGTTCGGCAGCGGGCTGATCTTCCCGCTCGCGCTGCTGATCGACCGGCTGCGTGGGCGACAGCTCATGAAGAGCGGCGCGGGCAACCCGGTGCTCGCCAATTTCATGGGCGGCATCGTCATGGTCGGGCTGCTCTGGCCGCTGGTCATCATCGCCGGCCTGAACAATCCCGGCATCATCGTGCTGGGCGCCGCGATCCTCTTGGCGCTCGTTTGGATCCCGTTTGGCTGGTCGGCGGATGATCCAGTGGGAATGCAGCACGCGATCGGGCGCTGCGTCGCGGCCTACGCCGCCTATCTGTTCGTGCCGCGGCCGTGGCATCTGACGGCGATATGCATCGTCGTGGTCGCGGCGTATCTCTTCTCCTTCGCGCGGATGCGCCGCGACTGACGGGGATGTACGATCGCCCATGGCCGACGCCGACACGCTGACGATTTCGCTCGATAGCTGGGAGGGGCCGCTCGACCTGCTGCTGGGGCTCGCCCGGACGCAGAAGGTCGACCTGCGCGCGATCTCGATCCTCGAGCTGGTCGACCAGTATCTCGATTTCATCGCGAGCGCGCGGGACCTGAAGCTGGAGGTCGCGGCCGACTATCTCGTGATGGCCGCCTGGCTGGCGTACCTCAAGTCGGCGCTGCTGCTCCCGCGCGATCCCGAGGAGACGCCGAGCCCCGAAGAACTGGCGCTCCGCCTCACGCTGCGACTCGCGCGGCTGGACGCGATGCGGGAGGCCGGCGCACGGCTGATGGCGCGCGACCGTCTAGGGCGCGACGTGTTCACGCGCGGGTGTCCGGAGGGACTGCAGACGATCCGCCGGACCAGGTGGGACGCGAGCCTCTATGACCTGATCGCTGCCTATGGCCGGGTGAGCGCGCGGTCGCGGCCCGTGCTGCATGTCGTGCGCCAGCGGCCTGTGATGACGCTGGAGACGGCGCTGTCGCGCGTGTCGGCGATGCTGGGCGAGGCGATCGACTGGACGGCGATCGAATGCTTCATGCCCGAGGGGGGCGAGGCGCTTTGGCGGCGATCGGCGCTTGCTTCCAGCTTCCTCGCCGCGCTCGAACTCGCCAAGCAGGGGCGGATCGAGCTCGCACAGGACGCGCCCTTCGCGCCGCTTTACCTGCGATCGCTGGCATGACCCCGCCCGACGAGCGCACCCGCGCGATTGAGGCGATCCTGTTCGCCGCCACCGGACCGCTGGCGGTGGCCGAGATCGCCACGCATCTGGGCGAGCGCGAGGGGATTGCGGAGGCGTTGGAGCGGCTTCGGACCGACTATGCCGGCCGGGGCCTCAACCTCGTCCAGCGCGGCGAGCATTGGCATTTCGAGACCGCAGGCGATCTTGCCCACCTGCTCCGCCGCGACCGGGAGGACAGCCGCAAGCTCAGCCGTGCGGGGATCGAGACGCTGGCGATCATCGCCTATCACGAACCGGTCACGCGCGCGGAGATCGAGGCGATCCGCGGGGTCCAGGTGGCGAAGGGTACGATCGACGTGCTGATGGAGGCCGGCTGGATCCGTCCCGCCGGCCGGCGCGAGGTGCCGGGACGGCCGCTGACCTATGCTACGACGCCTGTGTTCCTCGATCACTTCGGCCTTGCCAGCCGCCGCGACCTGCCCGGCATCGACGAACTGCGCGCCGCGGGGCTGCTAGATCCGGTCGATTTGGCGCTCGAACAGGTATCGGTGGAAAAGGACGGAGAGGACGACTAGATAGGCGTGACCTCTAGGAGATTCGTCATGGGTAGTTTCAGCCTGATCCACTGGCTGGTGTTCGGCGTGATTGCGATCCTGCTGCTCGGCGGCGGCCGCTTTTCGAACCTGATGGGTGACGTCGCCAAGGGCATCAAGAACTTCAAGAAGGGCATGGCCGAGGAAGAGGCCGAGCCGACGCGCATCGAGGCACAGCGCGCCGCCGAGCCCGCGTACAAGACCGAAGAGCGCACGCGCGAGACGCGCTGACACTCGCCGGACGGGGCGGGCCGCGATGCCCGCCGCATGACACGACAGCGCTAAGGGCGGGACCGACAGGGCGAGATGCTCGACTTCAACATGAGCGAGATGATGGTGGTCGCCATCGTCGCGCTACTCGTCATCGGCCCCAAGGACCTGCCCAAGGCGATGCGCTTCGTCGGCTATTGGGTCGGCCGCGCGCGCGGTGTGGCGCGCCAGTTCCGTTCGGGCTTCGATGCGATGGTGCGCGAGGCCGAGCTCGCCGAAATGGAAAAGAAATGGGCGGACGAGAACGCGCGGATCATGCGCGAACACCCGCCGGAGCCCGCCGCGCAGCCCGTCGCGCTCGAGGGGCCGCCGGCTCCCGATGATGCGCACGCCGCTGCCGGCGGCGCCACGCCCATGCCGGAGGGCGACCACGGTCCTGCATCGACGCCCCAGCCGGTGATCCGCGACGAGCCCGCAGCCACGCCGGTCGATCCGGCGCAGAAGGGCCAGCCGTGAGGGACATCGACGACACGCAGGCCCCGCTGCTCGAACACCTGATCGAGCTGCGTCGCCGTCTGTTCTACTGCCTGCTGACGATCCTCGTTGCGTTCGGCGTCTGCTATTATTTCGCCGAGGACGTGTTCTCGTTTCTCGTGCAACCGCTGCTGGCCGCGGGGCAGAAGAAGGTGATCTTCACCCAGCTGTTCGAGGCGTTCTTCGTCCGGGTGAAGGTCGCGTTCTTTGCGGCGATGATGATCTCCTTCCCCGTGCTCGCCAACCAGTTGTGGCAGTTCGTGGCGCCGGGCCTTTACCGCAGCGAGAAGAAGGCGCTGTTGCCGTTCCTGCTGGCGACGCCGATCCTGTTCACGATGGGGGCGGCGCTTGCCTATTTCGTGACGATCCCGGTGGCGTTACACTTCCTGCTTGGCTTCCAGGGCAATTTCGGCGGCATCCAGCAGGAGGCGTTGCCCTCGGTCGGCAATTACCTGTCGTTCGTGATGCAGTTCCTGTTTGCGTTCGGCATCGCGTTCCTGCTGCCGATCCTGCTGATGCTGTTGGAGCGCGCGGGCATCGTGACGCGCAAGCAGCTTGTGAGTGCGCGGCGCTACGCGATCGTTGCCGCGTTCGGCCTCGCCGCGGTGCTGACGCCGCCCGATATTGGCTCGCAGTTCCTGTTGGCGATCCCGCTGATCTTTCTCTATGAGGTCGCGCTGATCGGCATCTGGTTCACCGAGCGTAAGCGCGCCAGGACCGCCGCGGTCGAGGAAGAGCCCGCCTGACAAGAAAAGGCCGCGTTCCCGATCGGGAACGCGGCCTTTTTTCAGCCTTGCGGCCGGGGCTTAGTTCGCGGCCTTCTCGACCGCGGTGCCCGCCGACTTCACGTCCTTGCCGACGCCCTCGACGGTGTTGCACGCGCTGGTCAGCAGCGCACCCGCGACCACGGCCAGACCCAGAATCTTACGCATCGTCATCTCCATCCTAGAACCAGTGGCATCAAAATGCCGCTCGTCGATATTCGTTCCGCGGCTGTAACCAGCGGATGGAAGACCAGGTGATGTTGGAAGGGGTAAGGCCCGAAAGCGTCGCCGGGGGGGGGGGAGGGTCGACGCTTCCGGGCCTCATGTCGTGGACGGTGAGAGCGGGGGGGCAAAAGGTCACCGTCCGGGTTGCTGAACGTGCGTCCCAGCGGGGGGTTCCGACGCCGCCCGCACACTCACGATTTTTTTTCAGGGACGGCCCATCACCGCGACGTTGATCTCGTAGGCGCCGCTCAGCGGGTCGTGATGGAGCGGCGCGCGAAGCTGGCGCGCAAGGCCGGCGATCACCCGGCCGTAACGCCCGGCGAGCAGCGCATCGAGCCCGTCGCCCTGGATCAGCGCGGGCGAGACGACGCGAAGGACGCCGATCCCAGGCTGGTCGGCGGGCTGGCGCAGCGAGATGCGCGCCTGCGTCTCCGGATTCGCGGTCATCGCCAGTTCGAGCAGCTCTGTGACGAGGAAGGCGACGGCGATCGCGGTATCCTGCGACACCATCACCGGCTCGACCTCGATCGCGACGGCGAAGCGGTGCGCTCCCTCCGGCGCGCCGGCGCGGATGCCCGCGGCCAGCTCGCCGATCACCGCACGCATCTCGACCCCGCGATTCTCCTCGAGCTCGGCGAAGTGATAGCGGTGGACGACCGCGAGCGCGTCGACGCGCCGCTGGATCGAGGCATAGGCAGCAGCCGCCTCGGGCGTGGCGGCGCCGCGCGCGTGGAAGTTGATGAGGCTGGCGATGACCTGAAGGTTGTTCTTGACCCGGTGGTGAACCTCGCGCGTCAGCTTGGTCTGGCGCACCAGACCCTCGGCGAGCCCCGCCTCGTGCGCGACGACGGTGTGGGTAATCGCGCGGAAGGTGTCGCCAAGTTGGCGGATCTCCTGCGCCGGCACCGCGCCATAGTCGACGGGGCCGAGCACCGTGCCCGGCGCATACGCGCCGACGCTGGCGCGCAGGCGGCGGAGCGGCCGGATCAGCAGGCGGTCGACGACGAACCACGCGATGGCGGCGGCGCCGATCCACATCAGGAACGGGATCAGCATCGCGACGAGCAAAGGCGAGGTGATCGGCGCGCCGCGCATCGCCATCTCGACGACCAGGCCGTCGATGCCGATCGGCGTCGCCGCGCTTTCGGTCCGCGCGAACGGGCCGGCATCGGGCAGGTCGGCCAGCGTCAGCGAGGCGTCGTCGTCGCGCAGCGCGATGCCCTTATCGGCGAGAAGGCCGCTCGGCTGCGCGATCGGGCCGAGGAAGCCGGCGGGAAAGAAGGCGGTGCCGACGACGCCCGAGCGCGGATCGGCAACGGCGAGGACGACGCCATCGGCGACGACCCGCGCGGCGATCCGGCCGGCATCCAGCCGTTCGCCGGCGATGGCGCGGTCGGCGGGCAGTGCCTCGCCGCAGAGGAGCCGGCCGGCCCGGTCGCGGATCGCGAAGCGGAGGCCCGCGGCATATTGCTGCGCAAAGATGCCGCGGGCGCGGGCGCAGGTCGCGTCGTTGCCCGGGTCGGCCGCGAGCGCGACGACGCTGGTGCGCAGCGCCGCCATGTCGCCCAGGAGTTCGGCGCCGATCGAGCGATTGCTCTCGGCCAGCGCCACGCGGAGCTGCGCGCGCACCTCCACATCGGCGATGCGTGTCGTCTGAACCGTGGCGAGGAAGGCGAGCAGCGCCAGCGGCAGCAACGCACCACCGAGAATCAGGAAGACGCGCGCGCCGGTCGGGAGCCCGGACAGCCAGCGGCGCGGTTCGACCTCGGGCGGCAGGTCCGGTTCGGATGCGGTATCGGGCGCGGTCATCGTGAACCGACGCTAAAGCAATGCGGTGCGAACGCCATGGTCAATCGGGCTTTCGCGACGGATGGATGACGCGCCCGGGGCGCGGGCTCAATCGAGCTTCTTGAGCAGGTCGAGCAGGTCGTCCGGCACCGTCTCCTCCACCGCTTCGCGATAGACGGCGCGCAGCGCATCGCCGACATTCTTGTTCGCGGGCGCTGGCGGGGTCCTTGGCGGCTTCGGCGGCTGATTGTCAGAACCCACGACTTCCCCCTGCAGCCCGCCATCCCCCGGTTTTTCGGACGACGGGTACGACACTGTTCGGCGAGGCCCTTTGCAGCGCTTCGCTTCGCGCGCAACCTATGCGCGTTCGGTGCGATGAAACTAAAAAGACGTTCGATGGTTCCGTGGCTTGTGGCTTTTCCGGGGAGGGGGGGATTTTGCCCGTCCGCGGCCTCACCACATCTGATTGGCCCGCCCGCCCCGGCGGACGGTGGAGGAGACTAGAATTACCATGTCGCTTGGACAGCAGCTTGCCCCGCATCTTCCGTTTCTTCGCCGCTATGGCCGGGCACTGACCGGCAGCCAGGCCGAGGGGGACCGCTATGTCCGCGCGACGCTCGAGGCGATCGTCGCGGCGCCGGAGGAGTTTCCGCGCGACGTCGATCCGCGCCTCGGCCTCTATCGCACGTTCCAGGCGATCTGGGGATCGAGCCAGATCGACGACCATGAGGCCGATCATGCCGGCGGCAGCGATCAGGAAGCGATCGCGCGCGCCCGCCTTGCCCGCATCGCGCCCTTGTCGCGTCAGGCGCTGCTGCTGACCGCGATGGAGGGGTTCACGGTCGAGGATACGGCCTATCTGATCGACGTCGACACAGCCGAGGTCGACGCGCTGGTCGCCGACGCGCTGGCCGAGATCGAGCAGCAGACGCGCGCCCGCGTGCTGGTGATCGAGGACGAGCCGATCATCGCCATGGACCTCGAGACGATCGTCCGCGACCTGGGCCACGAAGTGACCGGCGTCGCCGTGACCCGCGACGAGGCGGTGGCACTGGCGATGGAGGATCGCCCCGGCCTCGTCCTCGCCGACATCCAGCTGGCCGACGACAGTTCGGGTATCGATGCGGTCAAGGACATTCTGGCGCAGTTCAACGTGCCGGTGATCTTCATCACCGCCTTCCCCGAGCGGCTGCTGACGGGCGAGCGACCCGAGCCTACCTTCCTCATCACCAAGCCGTTCCAGCGGTCGACGGTGAAGGCGGCGATCAGCCAGGCGCTGTTCTTCGACCAATCGACGGTCCCGGCCGGCGCGTAAAGCGCTTCGGGTCAAAAGGATACGGAGCCAAAACGAACTTGGGGGGTTGAAGCGACATGGCTGATCCGAACGAACAGGTTCATATCGACACCGACCGCGCTCGCGCCGGTGCGACCCCCCATATGACGCGCTACATCCTGCCGATTTCGCTCGCGCTGGTGATCGCGATCTTTGCGTATCTCGTCCTGGCCTGACCCGATTGTCCGCTTCCGATGATGCGGCGGGGATGGTCATTCCCGCCCCCACCCCTTATGTTCCAGACCGTGGCCGCGTACCGCAGGGCCCATCCGATCGGAGCTGCATGTCCCAGTCTGACGAACAACAGCCGGGCGGCGAAATGCCCGAGCGCGAGCATGTCTCGCTCTCGGATCCCGAGTTCAAGGCACAGCTCACGCAGGTCATTCCGCACCTTCGCGCGTTCGGCCGCTCGCTGTCGGGCAGCCGCGATACCGCCGACGATCTGGTGCAGGAGACGCTGTTGAAAGCGTGGGCCGCGCGCAAGCGGTTCCAGGCGGGCACGAACATGCGCGCCTGGACCTTCATTATCCTGCGCAACCTCTATCTCAGCCAGATGCGCCGCGCGCGTTTCAAGGGCGAGTGGGACGATCTGGTCGCCGATCGGCTGCTCGCCGCGCCGGCCAGCCAGGATCGCCATGTGGAGCTGACCGACATGCAGCGTGCGCTGCTCCACCTGCCGCGGCCGCAGCGTGAGGCGCTGATCCTCGTCGGGGCGGGCGGGTTCGCTTATGAAGAGGCGGCCGAAATCTGTCAGGTCGCGGTCGGGACGATCAAGAGCCGGGTGGCCCGGGGCCGCGTCGCGCTCGAGAATCTGTTGACCGACGGTGCGCTGCCCAGCCGCGCGCTGCACGATCATGGCGACAAGAGCGCGCTCGACACGATCATGGGCGAGGTCGACGAACTCAGCCGGGACCGCGGTCTGCACTGACCTTCAAAATTATCGGCTGATCACAAAAAACCGCGCGGGACGATCAGTGCCGCGCGGTTTTTCTGTCGAGTTCGTGAAGCAGCCCGATCATGTCGTCGGGCAACCCCGTGTCCCGCCCATAGGCGCCGCGAAGGGCGCCGGTCAGGCGGTCGCTGGCGCAGGGCCGCGATACCTGAACGCGCTTTGCCGCGTCTCGCTCGAAGGGGGGCTGTTTGGTCATGCGGGTATAACGCGGATCAAGCCCGTATGTTTCTTGACAATACCGTCATTTGGTCGCTTCCCGAGGCTCGTGACATGATTGCGACGGTCGATCCCGAAACGATGGCGGCAGCGCTCGTGCGCGCGTGCGAGGAATCGCCTTTCCTTCGGCTGGCCGCCCAGCGCGAGCCTGAGACGGCCGCAAGCGCAGCGGGACTGCTGGCCGATCCGCTGGCGGCGGCGTTCGATGGGCTTGACGATCTGCCGGTCGCCGCGCGGCTACGGCGCGCGCGCTGGCGGCTGGCGCTGCTCGCGGCACTGGCGGATCTGTCGGGGGCGTGGCCGCTCGAAGAGGTGGTGGGCACGCTCACCGCCTTTGCCGACCGCGCACTCGATATCGCCATCCGCGCGGCGATCGAGGAGCGGATGCCGGGCGCCGACCCCACCGGCTTCACCGCGATCGCGCTCGGCAAGCAGGGGAGCCGCGAGCTCAACTATTCGTCCGACATCGATCCCATCCTGCTGTTCGATCCCCAGACGCTGCCCACCCGCCTGCGCGAGGAGCCGCAGGAAGCAGCCGTGCGGATCGGCAAGCGCGTGGTCGAACTGCTCCAGGCGCGCGACGGCGACGGCTATGTCCTGCGCGTCGACCTGCGCCTGCGCCCCTCGAGCGAGGTGACGCCGATCGCGCTGCCGGTCGAGGCGGCGATCGGTTACTATGAGTCCGCGGCGCTGCCGTGGGAGCGCGCCGCGTTCATTCGCGCGCGTGCCTGTGCGGGCGATGTGGCGCTGGGTGAGCGGTTCCTCGCCGCGATCGCGCCGTTCGTCTGGCGGCGCAGCCTCGACTTCGGCGCGATCACCGAGATTCGCGGCATCACCGCGCGCATCCGCGACCATCATGCGCAGGGCCAGGCGTTCGGCCCGGGCTATGACCTGAAGCGCGGGCGCGGCGGCATCCGCGAGATCGAGTTCTTCGCGCAGATCCACCAGTTGATCCATGGCGGCCGCGACCCGGCGCTGCGCGCGCCGGCGACGCTCGATGCGCTGGCGGCGTTGGGCGCGGCGGGGCGGATCGGCGCGGACGACGCGCGCGTGCTGGCCGAGGCGTATCGCCGGCTCCGCACCGTCGAGCACCGCGTCCAGATGATCGACGATCGCCAGACGCACACGCTGCCCCCCGGCGACTCGCTCGATCGCGTCGCGCGGCTGGACGGGCTGGCGGACGGTGCGGCGCTGCTCGCCGACCTGCGCCCGCATATCGAGGCGGTCGGCCGCATCTATGACGCGCTGGAGCCGGAGGCGTCGGACCGGCTGCCCGATGCGGAGGCCGCGCTGGCCGAGCGGTTGGCCGCGGCGGGTTTCGCCGATGGGCCGAGTGCAGTTCGCCGCGTCGCAGAATGGCGGTCGGGTGGCTATCCGGCGCTGCGCTCGGCCCCGGCGCGGGCGGCGCTGGAGGATGTGCTGCCCGGCCTGATCGCCGCGCTGGGGGAAGCGCCCGATCCCGACGCCGCGCTGCTGCGGCTCGACCGGATGCTGGGCAAGCTGCCGAGCGCGATCAATTTCTTCCGCCTGATCGACGCGCGGCCGCAGCTTGCGCGGTTGCTGGCGACGGTGCTGGCGCTCGCGCCGACACTTGCCGATGCACTGGGGCGGCGGGTGGAACTGCTCGACGGGCTGATCGACGCGAGCGCGCTGGAGCCGGTGGGCGAGGTTGGCGACCTGGTCGCAGCGATGCGCGCGGGGCGGCTCGATTACGAACAGCGGCTCGACCATGTTCGGCGGGTGGTCGCGGAGACACGGTTCGCGCTCGGCGTACAGATCGTCGCGGGCGCGCGCGATCCGCTGGAGGTCGCGCGCGGCTATTCGCGGCTGGCAGAGGCGGCGATCGAGACGCTGGCGGCTGCCGCGACCGACGAGTTCGAGCGGGCGCACGGCCGCGTGCCAGGCAGTGAACTGGTCATCCTCGCGCTCGGGCGGCTGGGCGGCGGGGCGCTGACCCATGCCAGCGACCTCGATCTCGTCTATCTGTTCACCGGCGATCATGCGGCCGAGAGCGACGGGAAGCGGCCGCTGGGTGCGGTACATTACTACAACCGGCTGGCGCAGCGGGTGACGGCGGCGCTGTCGGTGCCGACCGCCTCCGGCCCGCTCTATCCGGTCGATACGCGGCTGCGACCGTCGGGCAATCAGGGGCCACTGGTCGTCTCGCTGGAGGGGTTCCGCCGCTATCAGACCGAAAGTGCGTGGACGTGGGAGCATATGGCGCTCACCCGCGCGCGGCCCGTCTTCGGGTCGGGCGAAGCGCGCGCGGCGACGCAGGCGATCGTCGACGCGGTGCTGAACGGCGCGCGGCCGGAGCGCGACATCGCCGCCGACGCCGCGGCGATGCGGGCTGAGATGCGCGCGCACAAGCCGGCGCAGGGGCCGCTGGATGCCAAGCTCCTCGACGGCGGGCTGGTCGACCTCGAGTTTGCGGTGCATGTCCGCCAGCTCGTCCACCGGACGGGCTTTTCGCCCGACCTGGCGGCGGCGATCCGTGTGCTGTCGGGGGAGGGGCGGGTGTCCGACGATCTCGGCGTCGCGCTCGAACTGCTGACCCGGCTGATCGTCACGCTGCGTCTGGTCGCGCCCGATGCGCAGGAACCGGCGCCCCCGACCAAGGCCCTGATTGCCCGCGCGCTCGGCCTTGCCGATTGGGACGCGGTGGTCGCCGCGCTGGATGCCGTCCGGCAAACGGTGCGCGTGGCCTGGGACGAGGTGCAAGGAGACGAATGATGGCGCTCGGCGAAGGTGATGCGATCCCCGCGGTCAAGGTGACGATGCCCGATGGCGCCGAACGGTCGCTTGGCAGTTTCGGCGCGCCGCTGGTCGTCTATTTCTATCCCAAGGACGACACGACCGGCTGCACCAACGAGGCCAAGGACTTCTCTGCCGCGATGGCCGATTTCGATGCGGCGGGCGTCGCCGTGCTCGGCATCTCGAAGGACCCGCCCGCCAAGCATCAGAAGTTCGCGGCGAAGTACGACCTCACCGTCCCGCTCGCGACCGACGCCGACGACAGCGTGTGCGATGCGTTCGGGACGTGGACCGAAAAGTCGATGTACGGAAAGAAGTACATGGGCATCGAGCGGGCGACCTTCCTGTTCGGCAAGGACGGCACGCTCGTCCGCGCGTGGCACAAGGTGAAGGTGCCCGGTCACGTCGCCGAGGTGCTGGAGGCCGCGAAGGCGCTGTGAACCGGAGTGTTGCCGAAGCCGTCCATGCCGTCCTGACCGCTGCCGACCCGCGCGCCAAGGTGAAGGCAGCGCGGGCGGCGGCGCGCGATTGGCGGCTGGGGCGGCTCGACTTCCGCTTCGACGTGGCGATGCCCGATCGCCCGGCGCGGCCGGCGGTGCCCGAATTGCTGCCGCCCAACCGGATGCCGAAGCGCGGGCGCGGCGGGTCGGAACGGGGGCGGATCGCGCTCATCCACTCACTCGCGCATATCGAGTTCGTGGCGATCGACCTGGCTTTCGACGCGGTGGGGCGGTTCGGGGCCGAGTTCCCGCGCGGGTTCACCGACGACTGGATGGCGGTCGGCGCGGACGAGGCGATGCATTTCGCGCTGGTCGAGCGGCGGCTGAACCGGCTCGGCAGCTTTTATGGTGCGATGCCCGCGCACGACGGGCTGTGGGAGGCGGCGTTCGCGACGCGCCACGATGCGATGGCGCGGCTGGCGGTCGTGCCGATGGTGCTGGAGGCGCGCGGCCTCGACGTCACGCCGCAGACGATTGAGCGGTTCGCCAGCGCCGACGACGAGCCCACGGTGCGCATCCTGCGCCGTATCCTGACCGACGAAGTGCGCCATGTCGCCGCGGGGACGCGCTGGTACGGATGGGGCTGCATCCGGGATTCGCTCGACCCCGCGAGCAAGTGGCAGGGCCTCGTTTCCTCATACTTTCGGGGGATCATTAAGCCACCGTTCAACGATTCGGCGCGCGCCGCTGCCGGTTTGACGCGCGATTTCTACGGCCCCCTTGCTGACATGAATGTTACCGGACACACAGCCTGACGTCACGACACGCGGGTGGGGCTGCGACGGGACAATCATCAGCGGCGGGGCAATCGTGCCCGCGGCCGCGCGTGTTTGGGTCGCAAGCGCCATATGTCTGATCTGTCGAGCGATATGAACGAACCGACCGCGCAAAAGGCTTCTTTCCTTCGTACCCGCCAGTTCCTGATCCATGACGGCCGCAAGGCGCGCCGCGTGTCGATCAGCCCGGTCCAGCAGATGCTGACGGTCGGCGCGGCGGCGATGACGCTTTCGCTGACCGGCTATGGCGCGGTGCAGGCGACCACTGCCCCCACCGGCAAGGTCGAGGCGATGCAGGCCGAGGTCGCAAAGATGCGCGCCGACGTCGCCGCCGTCCGCGAAGCCGCCAAGGTCCACGCCGCCCGCGTCGAGAAGCGCCAAGCGCTGATCGCCGCCGTGCTGAGCGGCAAGGGCAGCCCCGACGAGCTCGCCGATTTGGCCGAAGCGCCCCGCGCGAAGGCGGAGGCCGCCGCCGCTCAGATTCTCGCCCCGCTGAACAAGGTCGAGGCTCGCCAGGTCGAGTTCGCGATGGCCGCGCGCGAGGCGACCGATGCCCGCGCCGCCGCCACCGCCCGCCAGCTCAAGAAGCTGGGTGTGAAGCCCGAGCGTGTTCTCGCTCGCGCGGGCATGGGTGGCCCCTTCCTGCCGCTCGACAGCAAGGAAGGCGCCGCGGCCGCCGCCGAGGTGAACGCCGACGCGCAGTTTCGCTCGCTGTTCCAGAGCTGGAAGAAGCTAGACACGCTCGAGCAGGCGGTGATCTCGATCCCGTCGCTTCAGCCCGTCGACAACATCTCGCTCACCTCGAGCTTCGGCGTCCGTTCCGACCCGTTCCGCGGCACCGCGGCGATGCATGCCGGCGTCGACATTCCCGGCCCGATCGGCACGCCGGTCTATGCCACCGCAGACGGCGTCGTCCGCCGCGCCGAGCGGGCGGGCGCCTATGGCAATCTGGTCGAGATCAATCACGGCAAGGGCATCGAGACGCGCTACGGCCATCTCAGCCGGATCATGATTGGCGACAATGTCCGCGTGAAGCGCGGGCAACTTATCGGCCTGATGGGCTCGACCGGCCGTTCGACCGGCAGCCACCTGCATTACGAGGTCCGGATCGACGGCCGCCCCGTCAATCCGCTTCCCTATATGCAGACCGCCGACGTTCTGCTAGGCGCGCAGGACAAGGCGCTGCGCCAGCGCGGCGCGATGGGCGGCCCGGCCAAGTAAGCCGCCCGACGAGTTTCAGAGGTAGGGGAGGAGAGGGGTCGTCCATTGATGGCGACCCCCACTTCCCTTATCTCCACCCCATGACCGACACCGCCACCCAGCCCGAGATCGCGCTCAGCGCGTCCGCCGCCGCTCGCGTCGCCGCGATCGCCGAGCGCCAGAAAAAGCCGGCGATCCTGAGGCTTTCGGTCGAGGGGGGTGGCTGTTCGGGCTTCCAGTACCGCTTCGGCCTTGCCGACACGATCGAGGGTGACGACAGCGTCGCCGAGACGGCGGGCGTCCGGTTGGTGGTCGATCCGGTCAGCCTCGATCTCGTCCGTGGGGCAGAGGTCGATTTCGTCGAGTCGCTCGGCGGCGCGGCGTTCCGAGTGACCAATCCGCAGGCCGCGTCGGGCTGTGGCTGCGGCACCAGCTTCTCGGTCTGACGCGCGCGTGAAGATCGTCAGCTACAACGTCAACGGCATCAAGGCTCGGCTCCCCCGCCTCCTTGAATATCTTGAGGAGCAGGCGCCCGACGTGGTGTGCCTTCAGGAACTCAAGTCCAGCGACGAGACCTTTCCCGAGGCCGATATCCGCGCGGCCGGATACGGCGCCGTTTGGCACGGGCAAAAGGGGTTCAACGGCGTTGCGATCCTCGCCAAGGGTAACGACCCCGTCGAACGCAAGCGCGGGCTGGCGGGCGAGCCGGAGGACGAGCACAGCCGTTATGTCGAGGCCGAGGTGAACGGTGTCGTCATCGCCTCGATCTACCTGCCCAACGGCAATCCGGTGCCCGGCCCCAAGTTCGATTACAAGCTGCGCTGGATCGAGCGGCTGTCGGCCCACGCGCTCGATCTGCTGGCAGAAGAGAAGCCCGTCGTGCTCGCCGGCGACTATAACGTCATTCCCAATGACGACGACACCTTCTCGGTCCGGGCGATGGAAAGCGACGCGCTGATGCAGCCGGAGTCGAGGCAAGGCTATCGCCAGTTGCTGGCACAGGGTTGGACCGACGCGCTGCGCACCCGCTATCCGAGCGGCGGGGTCTGGACGTTCTGGGACTATCAGGCGGGCGCCTGGCAGCGCGATGCGGGCTTTCGCATCGACCATCTGCTGCTCAGCCCCACCGCGGCCGATCGCCTTGCCGATGCCGGCGTCGACAAGGCGTATCGCGGCCGCGAAAAGGCGAGCGACCATGCACCGACCTGGGTCAGCCTGCGCTGAGAATTAACGCTTCCGGAGCGTCTGCCCGCTAGACCATGCGCCGAGCGATCGACGGGGCGGTGCATGGAAGCGGGCGGATACGGACTGGCGGCGAATGTCGGCGTGGCGCTGTTGTTCGCGCTCAGCTTTGCGGCGATCGCGATCACCGACCCGGGACAGCGCCATGCGCGGCGATTCGCTGCCGCGTATCTGATCGGCATGCTGACGCCGATCTGTGAGCTGCTCGTCCGCTATACCGATCTGCCGGGCCTGTTCTCGATCGTCGGCTATGCGGCGTTCCTCGCTTCGATGGTGTTCACCGCGCACAGCGTCGCGACCTTTCATGGCGAGCGCAGCCCGCGGCGATTGCTGATCGGCCTGTTCGTCGGCGGGGTGGCGATCCGCATCATGATCCATGGGGGCCAGCGGGACTGGCTGCCCTATGAGCTTGCCTATCAGATGCCGTTCGCGCTGGCGTTGTTCGCAGCCGCCTGGGCCGCGTCGCGGGCACGGCCGCGGCGGCTGCTGACGACGGCGCTGGCGATCGACTTCGCGCTGGTCGCGCTCCATTTTCCGATCAAGGCGGTTGCCTCGACCTGGCTCGGGTCGGGCGCGACCGCGCGCGACTATGCCTCCAGCAACTATGCGGTGCTGTCACAGGCGGCGACGGGGCTTTTGCTGACCTCGGTCGGGCTGATCCTGCTGCTGCTGGTGCACGAGGCGTCGGTGCTGCGTTCGCGCAGCGAGGCGAACAGCGATCCGCTGACGGGCCTCGACAACCGGCGCGGCCTGTTCGCGCGGCTGGCCCCGATCCTGGCCGATGCCGACCGGGACGGAATGCCGGTGCAGGTGGTCCTCTTTGATCTGGACACGTTCAAGGCGATCAACGATCGCTTCGGCCATGCCGAGGGGGACCGGGTGATCGCCGGTTTCGGTGCGATCCTGCGCGCGCACCTGCCACAGGGCGCGGTCGCGGCGCGGATGGGCGGCGAGGAGTTCGCCGTGATGGTGCCGGGCATCACCCTCGACAGCGGGTGGCGGCTGGCCGAGCGGATTCGCCACGCGGCCGAACGGGCGGGCGGGGCCGGGATCGCCTTTACCGTCAGCGGCGGCGTCGCGACACGCGCGCCGGGCCTGGCGATCGAGCCGGTCCTCGCGCGTGCCGACGCCGCGCTCTACGGCGCGAAAGCGCAGGGACGGAACCGCGTGGTGCGCGCCTCGACCGAGCCCGAACGCGCGGCGGCGATCATGATGCTGGACCGCGCAAGCTGAGCCCGGCGAAATTTCCCGACCCTTGGCAAAAACCGCCGACTACATGTGTAATCGACAATCTGCCCGCTCGTAAGTTATTGTATTTAGGTTCGCCGGTGTCTGGCACGACTAATGCACTCTTCCGAACGTCGCCTGCCCCCGTGGCGACGCCAAGTGGAGGAGGACCCCAATGTCGATCATCGCTATCGCCGCACTCTCGCTCGGTTTCGCCGCTCCGGCGGTTGCCGAGGACCCCAAGCCCGCCGAAGCGCGGCCTTCTGCGGCCGCTGCCGCCTATCAGCCGTCGGACGCGACCCGTGTCTGCATCAAGGGTAAGATCACGGGCTCGATCCTGCCGCTGACTGTCTGTGACACGATGAAGGGCTGGAAGGCCAGGGGCGTCGACCCGTTCAAGCGCTGACGCCCGTCTTGCCGCTCCGGGGCCGCGCGCCCCGGAGCCGGCGGATCAAAGATTTTTGCCGAAGATCGTGTAGCGCTTGTTGATCCGGCTCTGGATCGCATCGGCGATCGCGATCATCCCCTGATTGTCGTCGAGGATCCAGCCGATCTCGCCGCGCGTCGCACCGTAATGCGCGACCGAATCGCGGCGGATATATTCGATCATCATGAAGGCGAGCTGGCTCGCCATGCGCGATGCCTGGAGCCGCTTGACCACGCCCATCAGCGGCACGCGCATCGTCCTGGCCTTGGGCTTGCGCAGCCAGAGCAGCAGCTTGGCCCAGCCGAAGGGGAGGAGGCTGCCGTTGAGCGGCGCCACCGCCTCGTTGAGGTCGGGCAGGGTAATCATGAACGCCACCGGCTCGCCGTCGAGTTCGGCGATGCGGATGAGGTCGTTGAAGACGATCGGCTTCAGCTTCTTGCCGACATCGTCGATCTCGGGCTGGGTCAGCGGCACGAAGCCCCAATTGTCGCCCCAGGCGTCGTTGAGAATGCCGAGGATGATCGCCGCTTCCTCGGCGAACTTCGATTTGTCGACCTGGCGGATGCGGATGCGCTTGTTCTTCTCGCCCGCCGCGACGATGCGCTGGACGATCGGCGGAAATTCCTGGCTGATGTCGAGGTCGTAGGTGACCAGTTCCTTGGCCGAGGTATAGCCGGCCGCCTCGATCCATTCGCGATAGTCCGACTTGTTATGACCCATCAGCACCGTCGGCGGATGGTCGAAGCCATCGGTGAGCAGACCCGGCTGTTCCCAGATCGACAGGCTGATCGGCCCGAGGACGCGGGTCATCCCCTTGCCGCGCAGCCACGTCTCCGCCGTGGCGATCAGCGCGGCGGCGACCTCGCCATCCTCGGCCTCGAGCAGGCCCCACTGGCCGCAGCCGGGGCCGAAGCCCTTGTCCGCGGGCATGGTGAGCGCCAGCGTGTCGATATGCGCCGAGATCCGCCCGACGATCTTGCCGCTCCGCTCGGCGAGGAAAAGCTGGCCCTCGGCATGACTGAACCAGCCGTTCTTGGCCGGGCTGATCGTCTCCGCCACTTCCTGGCGGAGCGGCGGGACCCAGTTCGGATCGTCGGCGTTCAGCCGATAGGCGATGTCGATGAAGGCGCGGGTATCGGCCTTGGTGGCGACGGGGCGGACCTGGATCATGGCCGCTTCACGTCCTCCCGCAGCGGTCCGCTGTCAAGCGTCCGAACGCGGGCAATTGCACGCCAACATATAGCCACTATCTCATGCCAATGCCTGCGACCATGAACATGTTGTCTGTGACCCAGATCGATGCGAGCGGCGTCGCTTCGCGGCGGATGGCCGCGCCGGCGCGTGACCGGCTCGCCGAGGACAAGGCGATGCTGCGCACCGCCGCCGAACTGACGCGCGACCTGCTCAAGCCGCGACCGGCGATCTACTGGACCGACCTGATCGCGTCGAGCGTGGTCGGCTACGGCGCGCTGCTGGCTTCGATGACGCTTGCTTCGACGGGCTGGGCCGTGGCGGCGTTCGTCGTCGCGGTGCTTGCGCTCTATCGCGCGGCCAGCTTCATCCACGAGGTCAGCCACATCAAGCATTCGGCGCTGCCGGGCTTTCGCACCGGCTGGAACGCGCTGATCGGCGTGCCGCTGCTTGCGCCGTCGTTCCTCTATGAGGGCGTGCACAATCTGCATCACCAGCGGACGAAGTACGGCACCGCCGAGGACCCCGAATATCTGCCGCTCGCGCATATGAAGCCGTGGAGCGTGCCGCTGTTCGTCCTCGTCGCCGCGCTGGCGCCGATCGGCTTTCTGATCCGGTTCGGCATCATGGTGCCGGTGGGGCTGGTGAGCCCGAAGCTGCGCGCGGAGATTGACGCGCGATTCTCGGCGCTGGCGATCAACCCCGACTTCCGCCGCCGCCCGCTGGAGGGCGAGGCGCTGACGCTGTTCCGCCGTTACGAGCGGATGGCGAGCGTGTGGGCGATAGCGCTGGTTGGGCTGACCGTCGTCGGCGTGATCCCGCTCAAGGCGTTCGGCATCTATCTGGCCGCGATCTCGGTCCTGATGATCGTTAACCAGGTCCGCACCCTTGTTGCGCATCTGTGGGAGAACGAGGGCGAGGCGATGTCGGTGACCGCGCAGTATCTCGATTCGGTCAACGTGCCGCCGCCGGGGATGCTGCCCTTCTTGTGGGCGCCGGTGGGTCTGCGCTACCATGCGCTCCACCACCTGCTGCCGGGGCTGCCCTATCACTCGCTGGGCGAGGCGCATCGCAGGCTGTCGGGCGTGCTGGAGCCGGCCTCGCCCTTCCACGCGGCGAACTATCGCGGGCTGCCTGGGCTGCTGACGCGGCTGGTGAAGGGCACGTTCGGCGTCCGCTAAGCCGTCACTCCGGAGGCGATCCGGAGTCCTTTGTTGAAAACAAAGTTGGTTCACGCGGAGGCGCGGAGATGTGGCGATCTCTGCCGCGGAGCGGCTCAAGCGGCTGCTGCGTTCGCCTGCGGGAGGCCTGCGAAAGCCGCTATGCGGCAGTGATCAAGACTTCTCCGCGCCTCCGCGTAAACCCGGCTCTTATCAATCGGGACCCCGGATCAGGTCCGGGGTGACGGATTATTCTTCGGTCCGTACCAGCACCGCTTCGCCGATCAGGAAGAACAGCAGGAACGGCGCCCAGGCGGCGAGGAACGGCGGGTAGGCGCCAAGATTGCCCATCGCCAGCGCGAAATTGTCGGCGACGAAATAGGCGAAGCCCAGCGCCATGCCGATCACCGCGCGGACGAACAGCTTGCCCGACCGCGCGACGCCGAACGCCGCGACCGCGCCGAGCAGCGGCATCAGTACCGACGACAGCGGCCCGGACAGCTTGTGCCACAGCGCCCCCTCCAGCGCCTTGGTCGGGCGACCGGCGGTGTCGAGTTCGTCGATCGCGCTCTTCAGCTCGCCGAACGGCAGGCCGTCGGCATTGACGCTGGCCAGCGTGAACTGGTCGGGGCTGATCCCGTCGCCGATATGGGTCGTGCCGAGCGCCTCGACCTTGCCGGCATTCACGTCGAAGCGGCGCGCGCCCTCGACCCGCCAGCCCTGACCCTCGCGCACGCCCTTGGTCGCGGTCAGGACCGAGCGGAGGGTACCGCCCTCCCGCACGAACAGCGTGATCCCGGCGATCTGCACCGCCGCCCCGCGCCCGACGGCCAGGCGGACGTTCATCAGGTTGTTGCCCTCCCGCACCCAGACGTTGGTGCGGTTGCCGCGATCGACGGGGAGGGGGCCGTAGTCCACGTCCTGCCACGCATCGAGCGTGGCGGTCGCGCGCGTGACGATGCGTTCGTTGAAGACGAAGCTGACCGCCGCCACACCCAGCGCCGCGACGATCAGCGGTGCCAGCACCTGATGTGCGGACAGCCCCGCCGCCTTCATCGAGATGACTTCGCTGTTCTGGTTGAGCGTCGACAGCGTGATGATCGTGCCGAGCAGGACCGAGAAGGGCAGGAACCGGGCGATGATCTCCGGCGTCCGCAGGCTGACGTAGCGCAGCACCTCGCCCTGACCGTTGCCGGCAACGGCCAGAATCCGCCCGCTTTCGGAGAGCAGATCGAGCGCCTGAAGGACGAGCACCAGCGCCGCGAGGATCGCGAAGCTGCGCGTCAGGAACATCTTGCCCATGTAGAGCGTGACGGTCCGCGACGGGAAGAAGCTGGTCGCGCCGCTCATGCCATGCGCCTCCGGCCGGGCAGGCGGCGGGCGATCGCGCTCGCGATTTTGCCCACCCAGCGTTCGAGTGCGGCGATCGGCTGCCCGCCGGGGACATAGGCGGTCTGATAGTACATCCAGATCACCAGCCCGGCGAAGATCGCGAACGGTCCCCACAGCGCCAGGATCGGGTCGATCCGGCCGAGGCCGCCCACCGCTTCGCCATATTCGTTCACCTTGTGATACGTCACCAGCATCACGATCGACAGGAACACGCCGAGCGCCGAGGACGACCGCTTGGGCGGGATGCCGAGTGCGAGCGCGAGCAGCGGCAGCAGGAACATCGTCGCCACCTCGACCACGCGGAAGTGGAACGCGGCGCGGCTGGTGTCGCGAATCTCCTCGGTCACGCGCGGATCCTTGCCTAGCACGACGAGTTCGGGGAGCGTGCGTTCCAAATTGCGGTCGCCGCGCGCGCGGAACTGGCCGAATTCGGGAAGCGGGATCGGCAGGTCGTGGCTGGTGAAGGTCAGCACCCGCGGCTGGACGAAGCCGGGCGAGTTGTGGACCAGTGCGCCGCGGGTCAGGCGGAAGATGATCGTGTTGGGATCGTCGGTGCGCAGGAACTGGCCCTTTTCCGCGGTGGCGGCGTACCAACTGCCGTCCTTTGAACGGAAATGGACGAAGATACCCGACAGATCGGCGCCGCTGTCGCGGCTCTCCTCGATGCGGAGCGTCATCGCGTCGCCGAAATTGGTGAACTCGCCTACCTTGATCGACGCGCCGAGTGCGCCGGAGCGCAGCTCGAACCGCAGCTCCTCATAAGCGTAGCGCGCCTTGGGCTGCACATAGCCGACGATGGCCAGATTCAGCGCGGCGAGCGCGATCGTGTACATGTACGGCACGCGCAGCAGCCGCCCATAGCTCATGCCGACGCCGCGTAGAACGTCGAGCTCGCTTTGCGAGGCCAGCTTGCGGAAGGCGAGCAGGATGCCGAGGACGAGGCCGATCGGGATGCCGAGGCCCAGATATTCGGGCAGCAGGTTGGCCAGCATCTTCCACACGACCGCCACCGGACCGCCCTCTGTCGCGACGAAGTCGAACAGGCGCAGCATGCGGTCGAGCACCAGCAGCATCGCCGCGATGATGAGGGTCGAGAACAGCGGCACCGCGATCAGGCGGGCCATGTAGCGGTCGATCGAGCCCATAGAGAGGTCGGCACTGCCTTTCGCGTCGACGCCCGCCACATGGGGGCTCCGCGCCGGCTATAGGGCCGACCCTGCGCGCTTGTCATCCCCCGGCAGCGGACGCGACCGCATCGCCGAGCGCGGCGAGCGTGAACGGCTTTCGGATCACCGGATCGCGCCCCAGCGCATCGTCGTCGATGTCGCCGGCAAAGCCCGTCATGAACAGGACCCGCAGGTCGGGGCGATGGGCGCGCAGGCTCGTCACCATCTCCGGCCCGGTCACGCCGGGCATCAGCACGTCGGACAGGACGAGGTCGACATTGGCCATGCCGCCCAGCGTATCGGCTGCCCGCGCCGGATCGTCGCACGAGACCGGCCGATGGCCGAGCTCGCCGAGCGCCGCGACGACGGAGCGCAGGACGCGCGGATCGTCCTCGACGACGAGGATGTCGCGGCCCGTGGTGGCGGCTTCGGCAACGGGCGCGTCCGGGGCGTCGGTCGGGGCGTCGGCCGCGGCGTGATGACGGGGCAGGTAGAGCGAGACCGACGTGCCGCGACCGGGTGCCGATTCGATACCGATCTCCCCGCCGAAGCGGCGGACGGTGCCGAACACCTGGCTGAGGCCGAGGCCGGTGCCGCGTCCGACCGGCTTGGTGGTGAAGAAGGGTTCGAAGACGCGCGCCTGGATGTCGGGCGTCATGCCGTGGCCGGTGTCGGCCACGACGAAGACGACGTGATCGCCGGCGCCGCACGCCCCGACCTGTCCCGCCGCCAGCGTCATCGCCCGGGCGGCGATCGTCAGCGTGCCGCGACCCTCCATCGCGTCGCGCGCGTTGACCGCCAGGTTGAGGATCGCGTTTTCGAGCTGGTGCCGGTCGGCCCAGACGCGCCAGTCGCGCGCGTCCCCCGCCACCTCGATCCGCATCGCGTCGCCGAGCGTGCGGTCGAGCAGCGGTGTCATGCCGGCGATCAGCGCGGGCGGGTCGATCGCCTCGGGCGCGACGGGTTCCGCGCGGGCGAAGGCGAGGAGCTGGCGGGTGAGCGCGGCGGCGCGTTGCGCGCCCTCCGTCGCATGATCGAGGTGACGGACGACCCGCTCGTCGATCGCGGGCTGCCGCCGCGCCAGCTCGATCCCGCCGATGACGACCGCGAGCATGTTGTTGAAGTCGTGCGCGATGCCGCCGGTCAGCTGGCCGATCGCCTCCATCTTCTGCGCCTGGCTCAATTGCGCCTCGGCCGCCTCCCGCTCGGCCTGTTCGGCGCGCAGGCTTTCCGTGGCAGCGGCGACGGCGGTTTCGAGGCTGGCGGCGCGCGCACGCTCGGCATCGGCCTCGTCCGCGGCGGCGCGGCGCTCTGCGATCGCGCGGACGAGGTGCCAGCCGAAGAACAGGCCGATCCCGAGCAGCGCGATGCCGAGGAGCAGCAGCCCGCCCGCCAGCCGGTTCGAGCGTGCGACGCTGGCGTCGAGCTCGATCGAGCGGGCGTCGAGGAGCAGTCGCTCGGCCTCCATCGTCTGGCCGAGCAGATCGTCGATCCGGCGCAGCGCCGCACTGTCGCGCGCATCGTAGAAGGCGGCGATCGCCCGATCGGGACTGCGTTCGCCCGCGCCCGCGGCGATCGACGACAATTCGCGCCCACGATCGGCATAAGCGCGTTCGAGCGCAGCGAGGCGCGCGCGCTGGAGCGCGTTGTCGCGCATCATGCGGCCGAGCATGTCGAGCTGCCGCCCCGCCGCGGACCATTCGCCCGCGAACCGGACGCCAAGCTGCCGGTCGCCGCTGATGACGTAGCGGCCAAGCGACGCCTCTGCCTGCGCCAGGTTCTCGCCCAGTGAGCGGGCGAGGATCATTACCTCGAAACTGTGCGAGCGACGCTCGATCGCGCGGTCGCGCGCGGCATTCGAATCGAGGACGGTGGTGACGAGGCCGACGGTCACGCCGATCCCGAGGATCAGGATCAGCGCCAGCACCCAACCGCGCCAGTCCTCGGGCAGCCAGTCGGGCCGGAAGCGGCGGCGGGCGGCCGCCTTCACGCGCGCCGCCCCCCGGCGATCAGGCGATCACGCCGACGGCGCGTCCCGCCTCGGCGAACATTGCGGTGATCGCCTCGATCTGTTCGGGCCGATGCTCGGCGCAGAGCGAGCAGCGCAGGAGGAACGTGCCCGCGGGAGTCGCGGGCGGGCGCGCCATGTTGACGTAGAGGCCGGCCTCCAGCAGCGCCTGCCACATCACCACCGCCTGTTGCTGGTCGGTGAGGATGACGGCGATGATCGCGCTGTCGGCCTGTTCGGTGCCCAGCTTGAAGCCCAGTCCGCGCAGATTGGCGTGCAGCGTGCGTGCGTTGCGCCACAGTCGCTCGCGCTTCTCGGTCGCGGTCATCAGCTTGGTGATCGAGGTCGCGGCGGTGGCGACGACGCTCGGCGGCAGGCTGGCGGTGAAGATGTACGGGCGGCAGGCGAGGCGCATCACCTCGAACTTCGGGTGGTTCGACACGCAGAAGCCGCCGACGGTGCCGACCGACTTCGAAAAGGTGCCGATGACGAAGTCGATGTCGCGGCCGAGCTCCAGCCCCTGCGCCTCGTACACACCGCGGCCATGCTCGCCGAAGAAGCCCATCGAGTGCGCTTCGTCGCTCAAGGTCATCGCGCCGTGCTTGCGCGCGACGGCCACCATCTGGTCGAGCGGGGCGAGGTCGCCGAGCATCGAATAGACGCCCTCGAGGATGACGAGCTTGCCCGCATCCTTGGGCAGGCGGCCGAGGCGCTTGTCGAGGTCCTCGACCGAATTGTGGCGGAAGCGCACGACCTCCGCATTGCCGAGCGCGCAGCCGTCGTAGATCGAGGCATGGCTGTCGGCGTCGAGGATGATGTAATCCCCCTTGCCCGCGATGGTCGAGATGATGCCGAGATTGGCCTGGTAGCCGGTCGAGAACACCATCGCATGATCGGCACCGTAGAAGGCGCGCAGCGCGTCCTCCGCCGCCACATGGTCGCGGAAGGTGCCGTTGAGCATCCGGCTGCCGTTGGTGCCCGAGCCGAATTCGTCGAGCGCCGCCTTGCCCGCCGCGATGACATCGGCGTCAAAGGTCATGCCCATGTAATTGTAGGTGCCGGCGAGGATCGTCGGCTTGCCGCGGATCACCGCCTCGGTCGGCGAATGCACCTCGTCCATCACGATCGCGAACGGATCGCGCACGCCGGTCGCCAGCAGCGCCTCACGCTCGGCGATCAGGCCGTCGAACTTGGAGAACAGGTCGCGCTTCGGCTCGGCGGCGGGGGCGTCGGCGGGCAGCTCGTGCGCGGTGGCGGCGGCTTCGGTCATGGTGGGGTTACTCGGCCTTCAGCTTCTGGACGGCGTCGACCAGCTGACCGACGGTCTCGATCTCGGCCTGCATGTTCATGGTGATGAGGATGTCGAACTCGTCCTCGATCGCGGCGACGAAATCCATGACGGTCAGGCTGTCCCATTCGAGATCGCCGGCAAAGGTCGTCGCCTCGGTCAGGGCGACGCCCTTCTTGTTGAAAGGTTCGATCTGGGCGGCGACGGTGTCGAAAACGGCCTGACGGTCGGACATTCGCGGTGTTCTTTCCTTGCGGTTCGCCGACGCCCTGACAGGGCAATGCGGCGGCTTTCGGGAGGGGTTATAGCAAGCCCGCGGCGCGATACCACTCGGCCGTGGCGGCAAGGCCGGGTTCGGTCGCGATCGCGGGGCGCCAGAGCGCGGGCGGGGGGCGGCGGTCGGCGCGGACGACCCAGTCGGGATGGCTGAAATAGGCGGCGCGGTCGGGCGTGAGTTTGGCCCTGTCGCCCTTTACCGCGCGCGCGATCCTGGCCGAAAGCATCAGAAGCGCGCGCGGGGTCGAGAGCGGGACGACGCGTCTGCCCACCGCGCAGCCGAGCGCGCGGGCAAAGTCGACATGCGACCAGCCCATCGGCGCCTCGTCATCCGCCTCGAACACGCCGGCCACCTCGCTGGCGGCGAGCGCGAGCAAGAGGTCGGCGAGGTCGTCGACATGGATGGTCGAGAAGCGGCCGGGCGGGGGCAGGGGAACGACGCCCTTCCTCGCCAGCCGGAACAGCTCGAGCATTTCCATGTCGCCGGGGCCGTAGATGGCGGGCGGGCGCACGACCGCCGCGCCGGGGATCGCGGCGAGGATGGCGGCCTCTCCCTCCGCCTTCGACCAGCCATAGGTGGAGAGGGCGGGCTCACGCGCGGACAGCGAGGAGACGTGGACGAAGCGGCGGACGCCTGCAGCTTTTGCGGCGGCGGCGACGGCCTGCGTGCCGGTCACGTTGCCCGCGACGAAGCCAGCCTTGTCCGGCGCGTTGACGACGCCGGCGACGTGGATGACGGCATCGGCACCGCTCGCGAGGTCGCGCAGCGCATCGGGCGTGTCGAGCGCGCCGGCGATCCACGCGACGCCTTCGCGTGCCGCCTGTGGCCGGCGGGTGAGCGCGCGGATATTGTGCCCGGCGGCAAGCGCGCGGTCGATCAGGCGCTTGCCGACGAAGCCGGTGCCGCCGGTGATGGCGAGGATCACAGCAGCGCCATGTGGTTGCGGTGGACCAATGCGGCGCGCGGGGCATAGCCCAGCAGTGCCTCATGCTCGTCGCTGCGCCGCCCGACGATCAGCGCGGCGTCGGTGTCGGCATATTCGGTCAGGCCCCGCGCGATCGGCCGCGCATCGGGGCCGGTAAGGACGACCAGATCGCCGCGTGCGAACCGCCCCTCGATCCGGGTGGCGCCCGCTGCGAGCAGGCTGCGGCCCTCGCGCAGCGCGGCGCAGGCGCCGGCATCGACATGGATCGTGCCGCGCGCGGTCAGCCCGCCGCGCAGCCATGCCTTGCGCGCGGGCGCGTTGCTGGCCGCGATGAACAGCGTGCCGTGGCCGGTGTTCGTGAACCGCGCGAGCGCGTGGTCGCCATGCCCGCTGGCGATGGCGAGATGTGCGCCCGCCGCGACGGCGATCCGCGCCGCCTCCACCTTGGCGACCATCCCGCCCGACCCCATGCCCGAGGCGGAGTGCCGGTCGGCCATATGGGCGACGGAGGCGATATCCTCGACGCGGGGGATCAGCGCGGCGTCGGGATCGATCGTCGGATTGGCGGTGTAGAGTCCGTCGACGTCGGACAGCAGGATCACGCCCCCCGCCATCGCCGCGCCCGCGACACGCGCGGCGAGGCGGTCGTTGTCGCCGAAGCGGATCTCCTCGGTCGCGACCGAATCATTCTCGTTGATGATCGGCACGACGCCGAGCTTGAGCAGCCGGTCGAGCGTCGCCGCGGCATTGAGGTAGCGGCGGCGATCCTCCAGATCGTCGAGCGTCAGCAGCATCTGCGCCGCGGTCAGGCCGTGGTCGTGCAGCAGCGCGGCCCAGGTCCCAGCGAGCGCGATCTGGCCCGTCGCGGCGGCGGCCTGTGCGTCCTCAAGGCTGGCACGCCCGCCCTTCGCAAGCCCCAGCCGCCGCGCGCCGAGTGCGATCGCGCCCGAGGAGACGATCGCCACCTGCTGTCCCACCTTCACGCGCGCCGCCACGTCGGCCACGAGGCTGGCAAGCCAGTCGCGCCGGATCGCGCCGGCGGGATCGACGAGCAGCGCCGAGCCGACCTTCACCACCAGCCGCGGACAGGCGGCGGGGGCGAAGGGAGCGGCAGCGTCGAGATTCGTCAGATCGGCGACCATTCCTTGGGTTCCCCCGGTGCGTCCTCGTCATCCTCGCGGATTTCGGCATAGGTCGTCGCTTCGCCCGGCCCGATCATCTCGATCAGCCGGTCGAGCACCGCCTCCACCCCCATGCCCGTCGCGCCCGACATGGGAAGGACGACCGCGCCGCCCGACGCCTCGCGCAGTTCCTCGCTGATCGCGGCGATCAGCTCGTCGTCGAGCAGGTCGCACTTGTTGAGCGCGATCACCTCGGTCTTCTCGTCGAGGCCGGCGCCGTACGCCTCGATCTCGTCGCGGACGATGCGGTACGCTTCGCCAACATCCTCGACATTGGCGTCGATCAGGTGGAGCAGGACGCGACACCGCTCGACATGGCCGAGGAAGCGGTCGCCGATCCCAGCGCCGTCCGCCGCCCCCTCGATCAGGCCGGGAATGTCGGCCAGCACGAACTCGCGGTGCTTGTGATTGACGACGCCGAGCTGCGGGCGCGTGGTGGTGAAGGCATAGGCGCCGACCTTGGCGGTCGCATTGGTGACGGTGTTGAGAAAGGTCGACTTGCCCGCATTGGGCAGGCCGAGGAGGCCGGCATCGGCGAGCAGCTTCAGCCGCAGCCAGACATAGGCCTCGGCCCCCGGCCAGCCGGTGCCGTGCTGGCGCGGTGCGCGGTTGGTCGAGGTCTTGTAGCTGGCATTGCCGCGCCCGCCGTCGCCGCCGCGCAGGAAGACGATGCGCTGGCCGACATGGGTAAGGTCGGCGAGGAGCGTCCGCTCCTCGTCGTCGGCCAGGATCTGCGTCCCCACCGGCACCTTGATAACGAGATCCTCGCCGCCCGCGCCGGTGCGGTTGGAACCCGCGCCGCCCTTGCCGCGCTGGGCGCGGAAATGCTGGGTGTAGCGAAAGTCGATCAGCGTGTTGAGGCCGGCGACCGCTTCGAACACGATGTCGCCGCCCTTGCCGCCGTCGCCGCCGTCAGGGCCGCCATATTCGACATATTTCTCGCGTCGGAATCCGACGGCGCCGCCGCCGCCATGCCCGGAACGGACATAGATCTTGGCCTGGTCTAGGAAATGCATGGCGCGCCGTTAGCGCAAAGGGCCGCTTGCGTCACCCTTTTGGCGCGCACCTTGCGCTTTCCGGCCCGATGGACCATATTGCAAGGGCTAAAGTCGCAAATCGACGGTTCTCGCTTTGCGGCGCTCTCCTTCTTTCCCTGCTGACCGGCAACCGGTCCCGCGCCACTTGCGCGGGCGAAACGAAGGAATACTCAAATGGCCATCACCGGCACCGTCAAGTTCTTCAACGCCGACAAGGGCTATGGCTTCATCGCGCCGGACACGGGCGGCAACGACGCCTTCGTCCACATCAGCGCGGTCGAGCGTTCGGGCATGGTCACGCTGCAGCAGGACCAGCGCGTCTCGTACGAGCTCGAAGAGGATCGCCGCGGCAAGATGGCGGCGGTCAACCTCAACGCGGCCGACTAAGGTCCCCGCGTCCGGTGCGGCGGCGTTCCGTCGCCGCACCTTATTCTTCTATCGAGGAGCAGCACGATGAGCGATGATGCCGCCACCTTTCGCGGTCGTGCAGACCAGGCGCGCGCCGATGCCGCCGCCTCTAACCTCCAGAACGTCCGCGACCGATGCGAGCGGTCCGCCGTGACCTGGGAAGCCATGGCCGACCGCGCCGAGCGCATCGCTCACGAACGTGCCGTCAGGGCCGCCCCGCGGGAAGCGTAACGTCACAATCACATGATGCGTCATCCCGGACTTGATCCGGGATCCCGCTTCTTCTTTTCCGACGGCAGCCAAGGCAGCGGGACCCCAGATCAAGTCCGGGGTGACTAGGTGCCTGCGGCTACCCCTGCGACCGCACCAGCGTTTCCAGCGCCAGCCGCCGCGCCATGTCGCGCGGAAGGCCGAGCGCACGGGTCATCGACCCGCCGAGCAACGCATCGCCGAGTGCCAGCAGGACGAGATGCAGCGTGTCGGCATGGATCGGCTTACCCGGCCGCGCGACGTCGGCGAGCTCGTCGACCAGCCGGTGGATCGCCTCCAGGATCGGGTCGAGCGCATCCTCGTTTCCCGTCAGGATCATCCAGCTCGCCAGCGCGCCCGCTCCCTCGGTATCGAACGCGTCGAAGGTAAGATCGACGACCTCGCGCGGTTCCTGCTCGCCGGCGCGGGCGCGCAGCGCCGCCTGTCCGATCTTGGCGGTGATCGCCTCCGCCATGCTGCCCGCCAGCGCCTTTTGCAGGCCGGATGCCGAGCCGAAATGATGCAGCAGGTTGGCATGTGTGCGGCCGATTCGCGTCGCGACCGCCTTCAACGTCACCGCCTGTGGCCCTGCCTCGATCAGCAATTCGCGGGCGGCCTGCAGCGCGGTATCGCGCGAAGCTTCGGGAGAGAGACGGCGGCGGGCGACTATTGACATTGGTGTAAGTAAAATCCAGATTTCGAGCAATCTGGAGGATTATGATGGCGAACGCAAAGACTCCCGCCGATCTGACCATCACCCCGCGCGACCTGCGCTTCGGCCGAGCGCGCCGGCCCGATCGCTGGTGGCTGAACGGCGATCCGATCGCCACGGCGTTCTACAACGCGCTGTCGGTGACGTTTCCGAAGGGCGAGGCGTTCTTCATCGACAGCGTGCGCAAGTTCCGCGACGGCACCCCGCCGCGTCTCGCCGCCGAAATCCAGGCCTTTATCAAGCAGGAAGTGATCCACACGCGCGAGCATGTGGCGTTCAACCGCCACGTGACCGATCAGGGCTATGACACCTCGCGGCTCGAGAAGCGGGTGGACGACGAGATCGCGCTCACGCGCGACAAGCCGGCGATCGGCTCGCTCGCCGCGACGATGTGCCTCGAGCATTTCACCGCGATCCTTGCGCACGAACTGGTCGCCGATCCGCGCCATCTGGCGGGCGGCGATGGCGAGGCGGCGGACCTGTGGCGGTGGCACGCGATCGAGGAGATCGAGCACAAGGGCGTCGCTTACGACACCTGGCTGCACGCGACGCGAGACTGGCCGCGCTTTCGCCGCTGGTGGATCAAGACGCTGGTCATGCTGACGGTTACGCGCAAGTTTCTCGTCGGGCGATGGATCGGGATGCTCGACCTGCTGGCACAGGATGGGCTGACCGGCTGGCGGGTGAAGGCGCGGGTGCTTGCCTATGCGTTCGGGCGACCGGGCGTGGCGCGCAAGGTGATGGGGGCTTGGACCAGCTTCTTCCTGCCCGGCTTCCACCCGTGGAACCATGACGACCGCGCGCTGATCGGCCGGGTCGACAGCGAGTTCGCGATGGCGCGGGTGGCGTGAACCACCCGCCGCCGTCACCCCGGATCAAGTCCGGGGTGACGGGGATTTAGGCGGCGATGGCTTGAGCCTCACTCGCCGGCGCCCGCCATTCCATCATCACGCAGCCGACCTCGGCCCCGCGCGCGACCGACTGGCGCGTGCGAACCTCGCCCGTGGCCACGAAGCCGAGTTTGGCGAGCACCCGGCCAGAGGCGGGGTTGTCGAGATAGTGGCCGGAGACGAGCCGCGTGAGCCGCAGGCTCTCCGCCAGCGTCGTTACCACCGCGCCCGCCGCCTCGGTCATCAGCCCACGGCCCCAGGCGGCGGGCGTCAGCCAGTAGCCGAGCTCGCGCTCGCCGGTTTCGTCGCGGTGGACGCCGATCCCGCCGACCAGCACCGCGTTGCCGCCGACATGCTCGAAGATCAGGAAGGTCGGCTCGTCGATGCGCGAAGGTAGCGCCAGGAACGCCTCCGCATCGTCGAGCCGATAGGGCCAGGGCGCGCGCGACAGCATCCGCACGACCGTCTCGTGCGCGATCGCGGCGGCAAGGGCAGGGGCGTCCTCGCGCCAGGCGGGGCGGAGCGTCAGGCGCCGGGTACGAACGAACATCGCAGCTCTCCTCGATACGCACGCGCCGATCGGGCACGGGCGGGGGCGAGGGGAGCAAGAAAAAAGGGAGCCGGGGCGGACCCGTCTCCCTTCCTCTTGGCTGGTTCCGATGCCGGAACCCGGGTCTGCCCACGTTGGGCAACCCGGCCGGTTACCCGATTATTCGGCGGCTTCCGCCATCGGCTGGACCGCACAGAAGGTGCGGCCAAGGCGACCACGCGAAAACGCGACCTGACCCTCGGTCAGCGCGAACAGCGTGTGGTCCTTGCCGATGCCGACGTTCGGTCCCGGATAGTATTTCGTGCCGCGCTGGCGAATGATGATATTGCCCGGAATGACGTGCTCGCCACCGAACTTCTTCACGCCAAGGCGCTTGCTCTCGGAATCGCGACCGTTGCGCGACGAACCGCCAGCTTTCTTATGTGCCATTTCCTGGGTCTCCTTGTCGCTGCGATCAGGCCGCGTCGCCGATCGACACGATCTTCAGGATCGTGTGATTCTGGCGGTGGCCGTTCTTGCGGCGATAATTGTGGCGGCGGCGCTTCTTGAAGACGATGACCTTCTCGCCCTTCGCCTGCGCCACGATCTCGGCGGCGACGGTCAGGCCGGCCACCGACTTGAGGTCGCTACCGTCGCCGGCGAGCAGGACGTCGCTCAGCGTCACCGAATCACCAGCCTCGCCGCCGAGCTTCTCGACGACGATCTTGTCTCCAGCGGCAACGCGATACTGCTTGCCGCCCGTGCGCACGACTGCGAACATGGCCCTAAATCTCTTCCAGCAATACGATAACCCGCCCCGACCCCGTAAGGCCGTGCGAGTGGGAAGGCGTCCGTTATGCCCCGAGGGTGATTCTGTCAACCGCCCGTGGCAATCAAATCAGTGCCGATGGACGGACTTCAGCTTGTAGCGATTGCCGCCGACGCGATCGAACAGGCCGCCGATCGCGGGATGCTCGACCGGTTCCTCGCTTTCGTCGGTGATCAGGTTCTGCTGGCTGACATAGGCGACATAGCTCGATTCGCCGTTTTCCGCGAGCAGGTGGTAGAAGGGCTGATCCTTGCGCGGGCGCACCGCTTCCGGGATCGCGTCGTACCATTCCTCGCTGTTGGCGAAGACCGGGTCGATGTCGAACACCACGCCGCGAAAGTCGAACAGCCGGTGGCGCACCACGTCGCCGACGTTGAAGCGCGCATGCGCGACTGCCGGCAGCACGATATCCGGGTCGAGGGGAAGGGTGTTGGTCTCGATGCGATCCATGGCCTGAATCTAATGTCGTTTCGTCAATGCACAAGCAGGGGCTTGCGCACCCTTCACGCTTCGGCTAACCGCCCCGCTCCGACCGACAGGCCGCCTTCGCGCGGTCGTCTATGGGACCTCTGCGGAGAGGTGGCAGAGTTGGTCGATTGTACCGCACTCGAAATGCGGCGTGCCCTCGCGGGCACCGTGGGTTCGAATCCCACCCTCTCCGCCACCCCCATCCCCCCACTGGCAATTCGCCGGTGGCCGGATTAACGGACCCTCCCATGAACGAGATGATTTCGACGGGCGCCGCGCGCCTCGAGCGGCGCATGGCGCGCGGGTGCGAGTTCCTGGGGTCGGAGGTCGCCATCCTGTGCGGGGCGATGTCGTGGGTGAGCGAGCGCAACCTCGTCGCCGCGATCTCGAACGCGGGCGGTTTCGGCGTGATCGCGTGCGGGGCGATGAGCCCCGACCTGCTCGACACGGAGATCGCGGCGACCCGCGGGCTGACGGGCAAGCCGTTCGGCGTCAACCTCATCACCATGCATCCGCAGCTGTTCGACCTAATCAAGGTGTGCGGCCAGCACCGCGTCGGCCATGTGGTCCTTGCCGGCGGCCTGCCGCCCAAGGGCGCGCTTGAGGCGATCAAGGCGACGGGGGCCAAGGTGATCGCCTTCGCGCCCGCCCTCAGCCTTGCCAAGAAGCTTGTCCGCTCGGGCGTCGACGCGCTGGTGATCGAGGGGATGGAGGCGGGCGGCCATATCGGTCCGGTCTCGACCAGCGTGCTGGCGCAGGAAATCCTGCCCGAGGTTGCCGCCGACGTGCCGGTGTTCGTGGCGGGCGGGATCGGCCGTGGCGAGGCGATCGCCGGCTATCTCGACATGGGCGCGGCGGGCGTCCAGCTCGGCACGCGGTTCGTCTGCGCGACCGAATCGATCGCCCACCCCAATTTCAAGCGCGCGTTCCTGCGCGCCTCTGCCCGCGATGCGGTGGCGAGCGTGCAGGTTGATGCGCGACTGCCCGTCATCCCCGTGCGGGCGCTCAAGAACCCCGGCACCGAGCTGTTCACCGCCAAGCAGCGCGAAGTCGCCGCCAGCCTCGATTCGGGCGCGGTCGAGATGGCCGAGGCACAGCTCCAGATCGAGCATTACTGGGCCGGCGCCCTGCGCCGCGCGGTGATCGATGGCGATGTCGAGCACGGGAGCCTGATGGCCGGCCAGTCGGTCGGCATGGTGACGAAGGAGGAGCCTGTCGCCGACATCATCGCGGCGCTGATGAACGAGGCGGCCGCGGCGCTGGAGAAGCGCGCGGCCTAGAAGCCCCGTCCGCTGAGAGCCCCTCCCGTTTAGGGAGGGGAGAGGGCCGCATGAAACGCGTGCTCAGTCCTGCAACCGCAGCGCCACGTCGTTCATGAACCGCGTGTCGTCGCCCGCGGCCAGCCACGGTGCCTCCGCCGCGATGGCGCCGAGCAGGTCGCTCAGATCGTCGATCTCGACCTTGGCGAAGTTGCCGAGGACATGGCCGGTCACCCGGTCCTTGTGCCCCGGATGGCCGATGCCCAGGCGCACGCGGCGAAACTCCGGCCCGACATGCGCGATCGCCGAGCGGATACCGTTGTGCCCCGCCGCGCCGCCGCCGACGCGTACCTTCACCTTGAACGGCGCGAAGTCGAGCTCGTCGTAGAACACCGTCACGTCGCCGACCGCCAGCTTGTAGAAGTCGAGTGCCGATCGGATCGAGCGCCCACTGTCGTTCATGAACGTCGCGGGCTTTAGCAACAGCAGCTTCTCGCTGCCGATCCGCCCTTCCTGCAACCAGCCCTGGAACTTCTTCTGCGGTGGCGAGAATCCGTGCACCTCGGCGATCGCGTCGATCGCCATGAAGCCGATATTGTGCCGGTGCATCGCATATTGCGGCCCCGGATTGCCGAGCCCTACCCAGAGTTGCATCGGTTGCTCCTGCGATGTGTCGGCTGATGCCGTCGAAAGGTTTGCCGCCAAAAACGAAAACGGCGGCCGGATCGTGGACCCGGCCGCCGCATATTCGTGTCGGAAAGGACCGGCGATTACTCGCCCTTGTCCTCGCCTTCCTCGGCGTCGCCATCGTCCTCGGCAGCCTCTTCGGCGGCTTCGGCGGCAGCGGCCTCTTCCTCGGCCTGCTGCTCGGCAGCGGCGGCCTCGGCCAGCGCGGCGTCTTCAGCCAGCGCTTCCTGGACGTCGGCCTTCATCGCCGACGGGGCGATGATCGTCGCGATCGTGAACTCGTCGTCCTGCGTCGACTCGGCGTCGCCCGGCAGGTTGATCGCCGACAGGTGGATCGTGTCGCCGACCTCGAGGCCCTTGAGCGAAACCTCGATATTCTCGGGGATCTTGTCCGCCTCGACCGTGACTTCGAGCTCGTGCGCGACGATGTTGAGCACGCCGCCCTTGTTGATGCCGGGGGCCTCTTCCTCGTCGGTGAACAGGAACGGCACCGCGACCGTGACAGTCGCGTTCTTGGCGATGCGCAGGAAGTCGACGTGCACCGGACGATCGGTGACGGGGTCGAAGGTCACGTCCTTCGGCAGGGTGCGGATCTTGCCCCGGCCGGCGCCCTCGATCATCACGATCGAGTTCATGAAGTGGCCGGTGCCAAGGAGCTTGTTCAGCGCCCGCTCCTCGAGATGGATCGAGAGGGGTTCCTGCTTGTTGCCGTAGATCACGGCGGGGACGCGGCCTTCACGACGAAGCGCGCGGGAGGCTCCCTTGCCAACCCGCTCGCGCGTCTCGGCCGACAGGTTAAGCGTATCGCTCATGTCGGTGCTCCGAAATGCTGATGATTAGTCCATTCATCCGGCCGAGCCTCCAGGGATGACCCCGGCACGGAAGCCGCGGGCGTTAGCCGAAGGTGCGCGCTTTTACAAGCGCGGCGGCACCAGCCCGCTCCCCCACCCGGCCTCCCATCCAGGATATGCGGTGGGAGGCCGGGTGGGGGAGCGGGCTGGTGCCGCCCCCCGGCGTGAGCCGGGGCTACGAACTCACCGCTTCACGATGCGTGTATAAAGGTGCCAGGTCGAATAGCCGAGCCACGGCAGGACGATCGCCAGCCCCACCGCGAACGGGATCGTGCCGAGCGCGAGCAGTGCGACGACGCGCAGACCCCAGCCCGCGGTCTCGCCCGGATTGGCGCGCGCGGCGTCGATCGACGTGCGGATCGCGGTCATCGCATCGACGGGCTTGTCGACGACCATCGGGAAGCTGACGAACGATACGACAAGCGCGACGACGGCGAATGCGAGGCCGGCGAGGTTGCCGACGACCATCATCTCCCACCCCGCGCTCGTCGTGAACAGCCGCCCGAACAGGTCGGCCGCGCGCATCTGGTTCTCCGCGCCGAAGGTGAGGGCGTAGACCGCATAGGCTGCGGTCAGCCAGACAACGAACAGCCCGAACAGCACCGCGGTCAGCGTCAGGATCGGCGTGCGGCTGCGCCCCTTGAGCGGGTCGAGGAAATGCGACCAGTCGGACTCCAGCCCCTCCTCGCGCCGGCGCGCCAGCTCGTAGAAGCCGGCAGCGACTGCGGGGCCGGCGATCGAGAGGCCGGCGATGGCGGGGAAAAGGAGGGGGAGCAGCGCATCATTCATCGCGACGATGACCGCGAACAGGCAGATGGCGGGATAGATAAGGCCCAGGAACATGAGGTCGCCGCGCCGCTCCCGAAAGTCGCGCCAGCCCTCTGCCAGCGCCCAATCGAGATCGGCCTTGCCGATCCGTCGCACCTCGATCCGTTCGACGCCGCGGGAATAGGCGGCGGAGTCCATCGTGATGGCCATGTCCTGATCCTTTTCCTAAGTCCTGGTTCAATTCCTTCTTGTCGCTTCCACGCCGTGATCGCGCGTTCGGGCTTGGGCCTGGAAGAATACGCCTATCGCGTCGGTATCGCCAGCGGCGCGGCGATACCGTCTTTGGGTCAGGCGGGGTCGAGGAAGACGCGGCCCGCCGCCTCCGCCTCCACCCGCTCGCGCGTGAAGACGAGGGGGAGCATCCGCCCCTCGATCCACGACTGCGCCATATCGGCGTAGTGCGAGCTTTTGGGATCGCCCGACTGGCCGGGGAGGTTGAGGAACAGGCAGTTGTCCCAGCCGCCGACGTCGATTGCTTGCACATAGCTTGCGCCTCCCGCGACGCCGAGATCGCCTGCCAGCCAGCGCGCATTGACGGTTGTCCCGTCGCCGCCCGACCCGCCGACCTCGATCGGGGGGAAGGCAGCGGCGATCATCGGCGACCTGCGGGCGAGGGGGTGGCGGATCGTCACATCGTGGAGCGTCCCCCAGCGCCACAATGCCGGTTCCGGCCCCAGCCGCCGCTCGGCCGCTTCCCACCCCGACGCCAGCGCCATCGCGACGATGAGATCGCGCGAGCCCTTCGGGTTCGGGCCGAGCCGCTTGTCGGGACTTTCGAGCAGAGACAGGATCGCGCCGACCTCGAACAGCGGCACCCACTCGCGCAGTCGTGCGGGGACGACGATGTTGTGGATGCGCTGCTCGAGATCGGCCCACGCAAGTTCGTACACCGCCGCCGCCGCACTGTCGGCGGCGAGCACGCCGTCCCAATCGCGCAGCAACGCCGCCGCATCGACCGCGGCATCGGGCACGCTATCGGGGATCAGCGACATGAAGCGGCGCGCGGGGGTGGAGGCAACGTCTTGCATCAGCGAAACCGAGTCGTTGAGGCTGTGGCGTGGCTGTCCCTCCAGCACCTCGACCACCCGCTCGTACCGCCAAGGCTCGCGGAAGGAATAGGCGAGGACCGGCCTGTAATCCTTGGGCAGGTTGTCCTGGTTGGCGCTCGCCAGCCAGCCCGCCTTGGGATCGATGACGCTAGGCAACTGCTCGACCGGCAGCAGCCCTTCCCAGTCGTAACGACCGTCGCCGGGGGCGGGCGTCATCCCGTCATGCCCGCCCATCCGCCGCGGCGCGAAGCCGAGGATGCGCCAGGCGATATGCCCGTCGACATCGGCATAATGGAAATTGGTGGGCGAGGGGTGGAGCCGGAACGCGGCCTGCAACCCCTGCCAGTCGCGCGCCAGATTGATCGCCGCCATCGCGAACACCCCGCTCGCGCCCGGCCGTTGCGACACATGCGCGAGCGCGGTGGCGCGGCGGCGGGCGGGATCGTGGGCGATCAACGGCCCCTGCACCGACCAGCGCAGCACGACGGTGCGCGGCGGCGCGTCCTTGGGCGAGAGCGTGACCTCGCGCCGTTCGAACGTCTTCCATCGCCCGCGATGCCAATAGCGTTCGGCATCGACGGGGTTGAGGTCGAGGAGGTACAGGTCCGACTGGTCGATATGGCTATTGGTACGGCCGAAGGCGAAGCGGTCGGTGTGCCCCTGCATGATCCCCGCCAGCCCCGGTGCGCCCGCACCGATCACGTCGAGGCCGGGCGCGGACAGGTGCGCGACGTGCCGCGGCGGGAAACCGCCGATCGAGAGGTGCGGATCGTTGGCGAGGATCGGGCGGCCGGTCGCGGTCCGCGAGGGTGCAACGGTCCACGCGTTGCTGCCCGCGGCATCGGGCTCGGGTGCTGATGGCGGCGCGCTGCCGAGGATACCCAGATCGGCCTCGCCCACCTCCGCCACTTTCAGCCCGTCGCGGAACGTGATCGGCCGCGGCGGGCGGGGCGGGGCGACCAGCGCCTCCAGCCACAGCGCATCGGCGGCAGACAGGCGGGCGCGCCGCACTTCGTCGTCGATATTGCCCGGCGTCAGTTCACGCGCGGCGACGAGGTCGGCGAGCGTCCATTCGAGCGGCTGGTAGCCGAGGATCGCGAACTCCGCCGGCATCAGCGAAGGGTCGGCAGCGACCGCGGCGATCCGCGCATTGATGCCCGCGACATAGCCCTCGACACAGGCGCGCACCTCGGCGGGCACCGCGGCGATCTCCGCGCCCACATCGCCGCGATACCGGCCGAGCAGCGCCAACGTGTCGCTGCGGACATAATCGAGCCCGAGCACTTCGGACAGGCGACCCTGCTGGCGGCGATACTCGTAATCGAGCTGGAACAGCCGGTCGCGCGCGACGACCCAGCCCTGACCGAAGAACGCATCGCGGGCGCTGGCGGCGCGGATGTGCGGGACGCCCCAGCGGTCGTCGATGATCTCGATGGGCGCGGTGAGGCCTTTGGCGGTCAGGCGCAGCGGCGGGGCGGGCGGCTCGGCGACGACGTCCTGCGCGCGCAAGCGGAACGGGGCCAGCACGGCGGCGGCGGCGCTGCCGAGCAGGAGCGTGCGGCGGGAAAGGTTCATGGGAAACGCGCCTCCTGTCAGCGGCGCCCTTTCGGCCCGCTCGGACAGCGCATGTCAACCGCCGCCGAGATGGCGGTCAAAGGCTCGAACAGGACCCTGCGGTCAGGTGAGGATCACGAACGCCGCGCCGAAAATGGCGAGCGCGGCGCTGCTGAATCCGCAAAGCATCCCGAACCGGCATTGTGACAATTCAGCGCCGATGCGCTCCATGACACCTCTCCGTCCCGCCGCGGTTCATCCGCGGTCGGATGGGAGCGTATCACGACCGGAACGCGCCGCAAGAGGGGTCGTCGTCGAGGGCGGCGACCAGCTTTTCGAGGGTGGTGCCAAGCGCCTGACATTCGGCCGGTTCGAGCGAGGCGAACAATTCGCCGGTAAGCCGTTGGCGCAGCGGTTCGGTGGCCGCGATCGCACGCCGACCCTCGTCGGTGATGGCGAGTCGCTTCACGCGGCGGTCGGCCGGGTCGGCGGTCCGCGCGATCAGGCCGTCACGCTCCAGTCCGTCCAGCGCTTCCGTCACCGTGCGAGGTGCCTGGCCCAGATAGGCGGCAAGGTCGGCGGCACGGGCGTCGCCGGCATGCTTTTCGATGATGAGCAGCATCTTGGTGCGGGCCAGCGACGCGCCCTCCGCCGCCATCGCCGCGTCGATACGGCGATGGACCCGCATGTAGGTGCCGGCGAGCAGCCGGGCGATGTCGTCGCTGCGATATTTCATGAGGGGCCTCAATATATGGTCTTGCGCAATGCTGCAAGTGCGAGCACATGAGGCACCCGACGACTCGACTCAACTTTCCGAAGGCGCTTGCCCGTGGCCGATAACGCTGCCGATCAAACCACTCCCGATGACGCCGGTTCCGAGCCCGCCTCGCCCGCGAAGAAGCGACGCGCCAAGATCATCATCCTGGTGCTGCTGGCGGTCGTGGTCGTCGGCGGCCTCCTCTGGTTCATGCGCTATCAGAGCTATGGCAAGTTCCAGCAGTCGACGACCGACGCCTATGTGCAGGCCGATTCGGTCACGGTCGCACCCAAGATCTCGGGCTATGTCGAACAGGTGCTGGTCGCCGAGAACCAGACGGTGAAAGCGGGCGACCCGCTCGTCCGCATTGACGCGCGCGACTATAATGCGCAGGCAAAGCAGAGCGAGGCGCAGATCGCCGTCGCACAGGCGAACGCCCGCGGCGTCGAAGCGCAGATCGCCGAGCAGCAGGCCGCGATCACCCGCGCGCGTGCCGACCTTGCCGCCGCCGAGACCGACGCTGCCTTCGCCCGCAACGAAGTCGTCCGCTACGCCCCGCTCGCCGCCTCTGGCGCGGAGACGCGCGAGCGGCTGTCGACGCTGCGCAACCAGGCGCAGCAGGCGATCGCGCGTGTCGTCGCCGCCCGCGCTGCCGTCGCCGCGGCGGAGCGCCGCGTCGGCACGCTGCGCGCACAGGTCAATCAGGCGCTGGCACAGGGCGAGGGCGCGCGTGCCCAGCTGGAAGCCGCGCAGACCAATGTCGGCGCGACGCTGATCCGCGCGTCGATTCCCGGCCGCATCGGCGACAAGAGCGTGCGCGTCGGCCAGTATGTCCAGGCGGGCACCCGGCTGATGTCAGTCGTGCCGACCACCGACCTCTATATCGAAGCCAATTTCAAGGAGACGCAGCTCGGCCTGATGCGCGTCGGCCAGCCCGTGTCGATCGAGGTCGACGCGCTGCCCGGCGTCGAGATTCCCGGCCGCGTCGCCAGCATCGCACCCGGCACCGGCGCGCAATTCTCGGTCCTGCCGCCGCAGAACGCGACGGGCAATTTCACCAAGATCGTCCAGCGCATCCCCGTCCGCATCCAGCTGAACCCCGGCCCGGCGACGCGAGCGCTGCTCGTCCCCGGCATGTCGGTCGAGGTGAGCGTCGATACCCGTTCGGCCCGTGACGCGCGCGACCGCATCGCCAAGGAGCAGGAAGACCATAACGAGCGGATCGGCCGCAAGTGAACGCCGCCGCCGCCCCCCAGCAGCACGAGGCGAATGCCGACGCGGCCGCATGGATGGCGGTCGCGGCGGGCAGCCTCGGCGCGATGATGGCGACGCTCGACATTTCGATCGTCAATTCCGCGCTGCCGACGATCCAGGGCGAGATCGGCGCGAGCGGGACCGAGGGGACGTGGATCGCCACCAGCTATCTGGTCGCCGAAATCGTCATCATCCCGCTCGCCGCCTGGCTGTCGCGCGTCTTCGGGCTGCGCACTTTCCTGCTCGTCGCGGCGAGCCTGTTCACCATCTTCTCGATGATCTGCGGCATCGCCACCGACTTAACGACGATGATCATCGGCCGTGCGGGGCAGGGGATCACCGGCGGTGCGCTCATTCCCACCGCGATGACGATCATCGCGACCCGCCTGCCGCGGCATCAGCAGCCGGTGGGCAACGCACTGTTCGGCGTGGTCGTCATCTTGGGGCCATTGCTCGGGCCGCTGATCGGCGGCTGGCTGACCGAAAATGTGAGCTGGCACTACGCCTTCTTCCTCAACCTGCCGGTCGGGATCATCCTCGTCACGCTGCTGCTCGTCGGCCTGCCGCACCAG
This sequence comes from uncultured Sphingomonas sp., assembly GCA_913775315.1. Taxonomy (GTDB): domain Bacteria; phylum Pseudomonadota; class Alphaproteobacteria; order Sphingomonadales; family Sphingomonadaceae; genus Sphingomonas. The sequence goes on from CAJYIX010000010.1 coordinate 200,867, forward strand.
AAGGCGCATATCGAGGAACTGGCGAATGCCGACTGGCTCGGCATCATCGGACTCGCGCTCGGCCTAGGCGGGCTGACCGTCGTGCTGGAGGAAGGACAGCGCGAGCAGTGGTTCGAGAGCCACGAGATCGTCATGCTGACGCTCGTCTCGATCGTTGGGTTCGTGTGCCTGTTCGCGGGCCAGTTCGTGGCGAAGCGCCCCGTGATCAAGCTCAAGCTGCTGCTCGATCGCCAGTTCGGCTCGGTCGCGCTGATGGGCGTCGTGCTTGGCATGATGCTCTACGGCACCGCCTTCGTCATTCCGCAGTTCCTGGCCGCGATCGCCAACTACAACGCGCTTCAGGCGGGCCAGATCGTGCTCCTGTCGGGCATTCCCAGCATCCTCCTGATGCCGTTCACGCCGATCCTGATCCGCAAGATCGACATTCGCATCGCGGTCGGCTTCGGCTTCCTCATCATGGCGTATAGCTGCTGGATCGACACCACGCTGACCGCGGATGCGGTGGGCGGCGACTTCGTCGAATCGCAGCTGCTGCGCGGGGTCGGCACGATCTTCGGCTTCCTCTTCCTCAATCAGGCGGCGATCGCGTCGGTGCCGAAGGAGGATGCGGGCGATGCCGCCGGGCTGTTCAATGCCGTCCGCAACCTGGGCGGCAGCCTCGCGCTCGCGGGCATCGCGACCGTGCAGGACCAGCGGATGTGGCTGCACAGCCGCCGGCTGGAGGAAACGCTGCCCGCCAATTCGGGCGAGGTGCAGGGCTATCTCGGCGGGCTGACCGGCGCGCTGGGCAATGCCGAGGCCGCGTTCCGCACGCTGGCCGGCACCATTCAGCGCGAGGCGCTGGTGATGACCTATAACGACATCTTCGTCGTCCTCTCGGTGCTGATCGTCTGTGCAGCGCCGCTCGTCCTGTTCCTGCGACCGCTGCCCAAGGGGCCGATGGCCGCGATGCATTGAGGCATCCATGCGCAAGTTGATCCCGCTCGTCTCGCTCGCCGCGCTCGCGGCCTGCACCGTCGGCCCGAATTACGAAGGCCCCAAGAGCGCCGGCGCGGTCGCCGCGCCTGCTGCCTTCGCGCGTGCCGGCCAGACCTCGACCGCGCAGCCCGTCGTCGCCGACTGGTGGCGCGCGCTCAACGATTCGCAGCTCGACGCGCTGGTCGAGCGCGCGCTCAAGGACAATCCGAGCATCGCCGTCGCCGAGGCGCGGCTCCGCCAGGCACGCTCTGCGCTCCGGCTGGACAAGGCGAACGGCCTGCCCAACGCGAATGTCCAGGGCACGTACCTGCGAGCGGAACTCCCCAATGGCGGGTTGACCGGCGGGACGGCGGATGGCGGCACGCAGGGGATCGACTTCTACAATGTCGGCTTCGACGCGAGCTGGGAGATCGACCTGTTCGGCGGCCAGAAGCGCCGGGTCGAGGCGGCGCGCGCCGGTGTCGGCGCGGCCGAGGCGCAGGTGGCGGATGCGCAGGTCAGCCTGACCGCCGAAGTCGCCAGCGCCTATGTCAACCTGCGCGATCGCCAGCGCCGGCTCGAACTTGGCCGCGCGACCGCGGAGACGCGCCGCCGCATCCTCGCGCTGACCGAGCAGCGGTTCCGCGCAGGCACCGCGAGCCAGCTCGATGTCGAGCGCATCCGCGGCCTCGTCGTCGAGAGCGACGCGGCGATCGTGCCGATCGATGCAGAGCGCGACGCCTATCTCAACGCGCTGGCGGTGCTGGTGGGCGAGGCGCCGGGCACGCTCGATGCCGAGCTGTCCGCGCCGCGCCCCGTGCCACTTCCGCCGGCACGCGTCGACGTTGGTGATCCGGCCCAGTTGCTGGAGCGCCGCCCCGACGTGCGCGCGGCCGAGCGCGTGCTCGCCCAGCGCACCGCGCAGATCGGCCTGACCAAGGCCGCCGCGATGCCGCGGATCAGCTTCCTCGGCCTGATCGGCATCGGCGGGACCAAGCCCGGCGATCTGTTCGACCTCGGCAACCTTGCCGGGATCGCGGTGCCGCGGCTCCAGTGGAACGCGCTCGACTTCGGCCGCAACGGCGCTCGCATCGGCCAGGCCGAGGGGCAGCGGGACGAGGCGGCTGCGCAGTATCGCGGCGCTGTGTTGACCGCGCTGCGCGATGCGGAGGATGCGCTGTCGCGCTATGCCGCGCGCCGCGCCACGGTGGCCGCCGCCGCCCGGTCGAAGGCGACCGCCGACCGCGCCGCCGCGCTGATGCAGCAGCGCTATTCGGCGGGCGTCGCAACGCTGATCGACACGCTCGATGCCGAGCGGCAGCGGACGGCGGCGGAGCAGTCGGTGGTCCAGGCGACGGCGGCGATGACCGCCGATTACGTAGCGCTGCAAAAGGCGCTCGGCCTCGGCTGGCGGACCTGATCGTCCGAACGGGTCACTTTTCAAGCGGCACCGCGCGGATATAGTCCGACTTGTCGATCCGCCGGCACCCAAGCCGGCGACGGCGGGGGGGGATGGACATGAAAGCGACGACCGCGCTGGCGCTGGCCGCGGCACCCGTCTGGCTTGCGACCGCACAGGCACCGCAAGGCGGCAACATCTTCGACAAGGCGATCAATCAGCCGGGCATCGGCTGGAGCCTGTACGGCCCGGACCAGAAGGCGAAGGAAGTACCCGCTGCCGACGTGCCCGGCGGCAACGCCGTGCGCGTGCAGGTGACGCGCAAGGGTGCGAACCCGTGGGATACAGGCGCCACCTATCCGACGATCAAGCCCGTCGCGGCGGGCGATACGCTGCTCGCCATCGTCTATCTGCGCGCGCCCGATGCCAAGGAAGGCGAGACCGTGCCCGTCCCGATCGGCGCGGGCGGGGCCAACGCGCCCTATACCCCGATCGCGGCGGAGACAGTGCAGGTGGGTTCCGCCTGGAAGCGCTATTATGCATCGGGCGTGTCGAGCGCCGCCTATGCAGCGGGCAAGGCGCGCATCTCGATCCAGCTCGCCGGCGCCAAGCAGGTGCTGGAGATCGGGCCGGCGTTCCTCCTCGACCTGGGGCAGGGGGTCGATCCGGCGAAGCTGCCGAAGAATTGAGGACGGTGCCGGAGGGCGCTTACCCCGGTCTCCGTCCCGCACTCGCCAGATGATGCGCGTGGCAGATCGCGACGGCCAGCGCGTCGGCGGCGTCGGGGCCGTCGATCGTCGTGCCTGGCATCAGCCGGGTGACCATCGCATGCACCTGCGCCTTGTCCGCGCGGCCGGTGCCGACCACCGCCTGCTTGACGAGGCTGGGGGCATATTCGCCGACGATCAGCCCGGCGCGCGCCGCGTTCGCCAGCACCACGCCGCGCGCCTGGGCGAGTTTCAGCGTCGATTGCGCGTTGGCGTTGACGAACACTTCCTCGCACGCCGCCGCCATGGGGCGGTGTTCGCCGACCAGCGCGGAAAGCAGTGCATCGAGCTGGGCGAGGCGAGTGGCGAGCGGGGCGGCGGTGTTCGTCTTCAGCCGCCCGTTGGCGCGGTGCGACAGCCGGTTCCCCGCCGCCTCGATCAATCCCCAGCCCGTGGTACCGAGACCGGGGTCGAGGCCGAGGATCAGCAAGGGTGCCTCCCCAAGCCGGGGAGGCGATCCCTCAACCCAGCTTCTCCATCACTTCGTCGGAGACTTCGTAATTGCCCCAGACCGTTTGGACGTCGTCGTCGTCGTCGAGGGCGTCGATCAGCTTGAAGAGCTGGCCCGCCTCGTCCTCGCCCACCGCGACCATCGTCTGCGGCCGCCAGGCGAGCTTCGCGCCCTCCGGCTCGCCGAGGACGGGGGTGATCGCCTTGGCGACCTCGTGCAGCGCGTCCTGCGCGGTCCAGATCTCGTGGCCGTCATCGGTGGAGGTCACGTCTTCGGCACCCGCCTCCAGCGCGGCCTCGAACACCTTTTCGGCGTCACCGGCGCTCGCGGGATAGTTGATGAGGCCCATCCGGTCGAAACCGTGGCTGACCGATCCGCTCGCGCCCAGGTTGCCGCCGTTCTTCGACACTGCGGTGCGCACGTTGGTGGCTGTGCGGTTGCGGTTGTCGGTCAGCGCCTCGATGATGAGGCTGACACCGCCGGGGCCGAACCCCTCGTAGCGGATCTCCTCGTAATTGTCGGTGTCGTTGGTCGAGGCCTTGTCGATCGCGCGCTGGATATTGTCCTTGGGCATCGACTGCGCCTTGGCCGCATTGACCGCGGCGCGCAGGCGCGGGTTCATGTCGGGGTCGGGTGTGCCCATCTTGGCCGCGACGGTGATTTCGCGGGAAAGCTTGGAGAAGAGCGAGGAGCGCTTCTTATCCTGCGCACCCTTGCGGTGCATGATGTTCTTGAACTTGCTGTGGCCTGCCATGATGCGCTTCCGGTTCGATGCCGCCCGCTGGGGATAGGGGCGGCGTCCTAGCCTTGAAGCGGGCGCCGGCTCAAGAGGGGAGGCGCGTTCCCAGCGCGTCGATCTTCGCTTCCAGCGCCTCCAGCCGCGCCAGCACCGCATGGTCGAGCTTGTGGTGAAGGCGCAGGATATCGAGCTCGGCGCGCAGATTGGTCTCGTAATCGAGGCTGGCGGCCACCCGGTCCTTCGCCGCCTGCCGGTTCTGGCTCATCATGATGATTGGCGCCTGCACTGCGGCGAGCGTAGACAGCATCAGATTGAGGAAGATGTACGGGTAAGGGTCAAACGCGTGCCCCCAGTGCGTCAGCACATCGCTGTTGAGCAGCATCCAGCCGACCAGTACGGCGGAAAAGGCAATAATGAAGCTCCACGACCCGCCGACCGCCGCGACCTTGTCCGACAGGCGATCACCGAAGGTCGCCACATCGTCCGCCACGTCGGCGGCATCCCGTGAGACGGGGCGTTTTTCCTGCATCGTGGCCAGCACGCGCTGCTCCTCCGCGTCGAGCGCGGCGGGGGTCTTGCCGATCAGGCGGCCGACGATCACGTGCAGGGGGTTGGTGGCCATGACGAAGTTCCTTTATCGTGGAACCGGGTGCCTGCCCGCCCCTGTTCGCGCGCTGAGCGTCACATGACAAAACGTCCATGAACGCGCGCGGCAGGAAAGATGAAACGGATTTAAGCTAGACCTCAGCCGCGCGCCATCGCGCATGGGCTAGGCCGATAATGTCGGGCATCATGCCCGCACCGGGAGCCGCCATCATGTTCTTCACCGTCACACCGCTGACCAGCCGGGAGCCGCGCTGAGCCATGCGCGCGCCCGTTTTCTTCGATCCGACCGGACGGCGCAGCCGCTGGTCCAAGCGGTTGCTGGGATTGATCCTGCTGTCGGTGATCCTTGCGGCAGTCGCGTTCGCCTCGACACTGGTGCGTGTGCCGCATGAGCGCGATCTCGCACTGCCCCTGCCACAGCCGCACGCGTCGCGGCTGCGCGGCAACCCGCCGCGCCACGGGCTCGCCGCCTGGCTGCCCCGCCGTGCCGGCAAGAGCGCAAACACCGCGCTCAGCATCGGTTTCTACTCGCCCGGCGACGACAGCAGCATCGCGTCACTGCGCCGCCATGTCGGCTCGCTCGACTGGATCGTGCCGTCGCTGATCACCTTTGCGGGTCCGAAGCATCAGGTGTCGGTCAACGATGACGTGCGCTTCAACCGCATGATCGCCGCCATGCCGCGTCCGCCCAAAGTGTTGCCGATGGTGCAGAATTTCGGCAACGCCGACTGGGATGGCGCAGGTGCTGCCGCGCTGCTCCACGACACCGCCGCGCGGCGCGCGTTCGCGATCAAGCTCGGCAAGCTGGTAGCCGCGCGCCATTACGGCGGCGTGGTGCTCGACATCGAAGCGCTGCCCGCGAGCGCGATGCGCGACTATCTGCGCTTCTTAGGCGACGTGCGCGTCGCATTGCCCAAGGGTTCGCAGCTGGCTGTGACTGCCCCCGCGGAGGACGAGGCGTGGCCCTTGGCGGCGATCGCGCGCGCGTCCGACAAGCTGATCTTCATGGCCTATGACCAGCATTGGGAAGGTGGCTCCGCCGGCCCGATCGCGGCGCAGGACTGGTTCGTCGCGCAGGTGCAGGACGCGTTGAAGCGGGTCGGGCGTGAGAAGCTGGTCGTGGCGCTCGGCAGCTACGGCTATGACTGGCACGGCGACGACACCGATGCGCTGACGATGGAGGAAGCGTGGATGGCGGCGCACGACAGCGATGCCGCCATCAGCTTCGATCCTGCCAGCGGCAACGCAGGCTTCGCTTATGACGAAGGTGGCGTGCACCACGCGATCTGGATGCTCGACGCAGCCACCAGCTGGAACCAGATGCAGGTGCTCAAACGCTTGGGGATCGGTGACGTAGCCTTGTGGCGGCTGGGCAGCGAGGACCCAGGCTTCTGGTCCGACCTGGGCGCATTCCGTACCGGCGGCACGCCCGATCTGTCGACGCTCAAGCAGTTGCTCAACACCGATGTCGAGGGCAGCGGGGAGATCCTGCGCATCACCGCGACACCGCAGACCGGGCACCGCACGGTCGCGGCCGACGCCAGCGGGATCATCCGGCAGGAGCGCTACGACGCGCTGCCGACGCCGTACGTAGTGCGACGCGCGGGCGCGGCTGATCCGAAGAAGCTGGCGCTTACCTTCGACGACGGGCCGGACGGCACCTGGACGCCCAAGATCCTGAACGTGCTGGAACAGGCGCACGTGCCGGGCACCTTCTTCGTCATCGGCGAGAATGCGCTGGAGCATCCCGGGCTGCTTAACCGCATCATCGCCGACGGTGGCGAGATCGGCAATCATACCTACACCCACCCCAACCTCGCCGCTGCGAGTGCACGCGAGACCGACCTTCAGATGAACGCGACGCAGCGGATGGTGCAGGCCTATACCGGCCGGTCGATGCGGCTGTTCCGCGCGCCCTATTTCGGCGATGCCGAGCCAACCACGACAGACGAGCTCGGGCCGGCGCTCGCTGCGCAGGAAGCGGGCTATACCGTCGTCGGCCTCCACGTCGACCCGAATGACTGGCAGCGCCCCGGCAGCGACGCGATCGTTCAGCAGGTAATCGATCAGGTCCACAGTGCCACGCCTGATAACTCGGCCAACGTCATCCTGCTGCACGACGGCGGCGGCGACCGGTCGCAGACAGTGGCGGCGCTGCCGCGCATCATCGCCACGCTGAAGGCGGAAGGCTACCAGTTCGTCACCGCGTCCGAGCTGGTCGGTGTGCCGCCGGCGCAGGCGATGCCGAAG
>CAJYIX010000011.1 GCA_913775315.1 uncultured Sphingomonas sp.
TCGGAAAAAACGGTCGCAGTCGCTCCATCTGCTCGTCGGTCAGCCAAAACAGGTCGCTCATCCTAGTCTCCTCGCGGAGTCTGAATCAGATCGCGACGCTCACATCAATGGGTCCTGACCCTAGCTAAACCAGCCACCTGGCAAAAGCGGCCACGAAGATTGTCTGAAACAAGCAAGCGAGGACACAGGGGTTGTCACCGGACCCCGGACGGATCGATTGGCACAAAGGGGTGTCTCTCGCGCTTTATTGTCGCAGGACATCCGGTTGGTACTCCCACGCCCGCATCGACAGCAATGATTTGACCCTGGCGGACGGCGCACCCGCCGCGCCGGTCTGTCAGGAGGCGCTGCGCAGTAGGGCGACGACGCGGTCGCATTCGCTCTGGAGCGCCTGCGTGCGCGAGCGGACCGCCGCGCTGATCGACCGTGTCTCGCGCGCGGCGGCTTCGGTCCGCTCGAACGTGTCGATCAGTGCGCGGAACGTCTGGCGCAGTGATGTCGTGCTCGTCTCGATCGCGCCGATCGTGCCGCGGATGTCGGCGCTGGTGCGATGCTGCTGCGTCGCCGACTGCACGGTCTGAGAGGCGGAGGCGGCGAGCGTGTCGAGCGCGGCGTTCAGCGCCTCGCTCATCCGCACGGCGGCATGGGTGGCGGTGCCGATCTCGGCCACACGCGCGGCGATCTCTCGCGTCGTGACGGCGGTCGCCTGCGAGAAATTGCGGACTTCCTGTGCGACCACGGCGAAGCCGCGCCCGTTCTCGCCCGCGCGCGCCGCCTCGAGCGCGGCATTCAGCGCGAGCAGGTTCGTCGCCTGGCTGAGCGTCGCGATCCGGTCCGACGACTCCTCGATCAGCGCAACCGTCCGCACCAGCGCCGCGTTGGCGCTCTGGACGGTGGCGGAATGGCCCGCCGCCTCGATCGTCGCCTCTGCCGAGCGTTCGGCCTCGCTGGCGATCAGCTCGGCATCGGCGGCCAGGATGCGCATCCCGTCGAGCAGCGACGCGGTGGCTTCGGTGGCGTCGGCGGCAACGGCATCCGCGGCCTCGGCTCGCTGCTGCTGATCGACCACGGTTAGCAGTGTCTGGTCGGCACTGTCGTCGAGCGCGTCGGCAACCTCGCGTAGGGGGCCGATCAAGGCGCCGATCGTGCGTTCGAGCTGGTCCGCGATCAGCGTGGTCGATCGCGCGAGTTCGCTACGGTGGCGAAGCGCGTCGGCAAGGCGGCGTTCGGCCTCCCGCTCGCCCGCTCGCCGGGCGGCCCCGGCCGCGTGCAGCGCCCGTTCGGCTGCATCCTGCGCCGCCTCTGCCGCGACGCGCGCGGTCTGTTCCCCGTCGGCGGCGGCAAGTGCGGCGGCGGTCCGCTCGGCCAGACGCTCGTTAAGCTGGCGCACGCGGCGGATCACGGCCGCGCCGATCGCCACGAAGGCAAGCAGGCAGATCGCCAGCACCGGCAACATCGAGCGAAGCGCGACGATCGCGGGTACCAGCCTTTGCCACGCGACGACGCCGAGCGGCCGGCCCCGCCAGTCGCGGATCAGCGTCGAGGCATCGTCCTCCGCCGCCGCCCCGGCCTCGTGCCAGCCAAGCCCCTTCAGCCCGAAACCCTGCGACCATTCGGCCAGCACCGCGTCGTCGAGCGCGCGCACGTCGACGAAGATCCGGTAGGTGCGACGATCGAGGCGGGCGGGTCCCTTCTCGCGCACGATCGGCGAGAAGCCGACGAGCGCCGGCCGGCCGCCGAAGCGTCCGATCAGCACTTGTGCATCGCGCCGCGCCCGTACTTCGGCCTCGGTCGCGGGCAGGCGCGCGAGCAGCGTCTTCAGCATCGCCGGCTCGATCATCCGGTCGAGGGGCGGGGCGGGGCTCTCCGGGATATGGCCGAACAGCGTTCGCCCGGCGGCGTCGATGACATAGCCGCGGCCAATCGGCGTGCCCCATTGCGACTGGACCCAGCGGGCATCCATCGCGCCGTAAGCGTGGTCGGCCGCCTCGTCCCAGGCGGCGTTGATATAGGTCTCGTTGCTGATCCGCGACCGCTCGCGATCGATCGCGCCGGCGATCGTCGTGGCGGCGATCCGGTTGGCGTCTCGATCCGCCTGCCAAGTGAGGAAGGCGGTCGCGATCGCCGCGGTGACGATGGCGAGGGCGATAAGGGCGTAAAGCAGGACCGTGATGGTCGACGAAATGTCGGCGTCGGTCCCCAACCCCGATCGCAACCATCGCCGTAGGTAGAGCCCTGCCCGTAGCATTCGTCGAAAACTATGCGCCGTTCGATAAGCCGAAGTTAAGGCGCCGTACCGAAACCGCGCATCTTAGATCGTTATTAAGGGTCATCGGTTGCGGGACTAGCGATAACTGCCGGGAATTGGCGGTCAGCGCGGGCGCATCATCCGGAACAGGGCGTCCTCGCGAATCTCGAAATAGTCGCCCGGCCCGCCGCCGCGCGTGATCGGCCGCGCGCGCGCCGTCTGATAGACGCCGTCCTCGAGCATCGCGCGATCGATATGGATGCCGACCGCCTCGCCGATCACCAGCCACTGGTCGAGCGCGCGATGCTCCTTCGTCTCGAGCTGCACCACCTGCGTGACGATGCATTCGAACGACACGGGGCTGGCCGCCACGCGATCAGGCCGGACGAGGCGGGAGGGCAGGGCGTCGATCCCGGCGAGCGCAAACTCGTCGACGTCGCTTGCCACCATGGCCGACGTCGCGTTCATCCGTTCGGCGAGCGCGCGGGTCGCGAGGTTCCAGACGAACTCGCCCGTCGCCTGCGCATTGGCGACGCTGTCCTTCCGCCCGACCGAGGAGAAGGCGATCAGCGGCGGCTGATAGTTGACGAGATTGAAGAAGCTGTAGGGGGCAAGGTTGCGCGTGCCGTCAGCCGAAACGGTGCTGATCCAGCCGATCGGCCGCGGTGCGACGATCGCGTTCAGCGGGTCGTGCGGCAGGCGGTGGCCCTCCGCCGGGCGATAGAAGTGCCAGTCGGTCATCGGCCCGCGATGCGCAGCGACGCGCCGGTCGTCAATATCCGCCGGGCAGCGCGAGCGGAGGGGCAGGGCGATGGTGGGTCCGCCGGGGCTCGAACCCGGGACCTCTCGATTAAAAGTCGCTTGCTCTACCGACTGAGCTACGGACCCCTACCATCGATGCGCGGACCTAGGGATGGAGCGGCGCGCGGTCAACCGGGCGCGAAGCTGGCGCAGCGTCAGGCCGGTCGCGGGATCGCGCCAGCCGGGGGCGATGGCCGCGGCGGGTGTGAGGACGAAGTCGCGTGCCCGGAACGCTATATGCGGGATCGTGAGCGTCCGCGTCCGCCACCGCCCGCCGCGCCACAGCACGATGTCGAGGTCGAGCGTCCGCGCGCCCCAGCGCCGCCCGCGCCGCCGCCCGAAATCACGCTCGATCGCCTTGAGCGCGGCAAGCATTGCCGGGGGCGAAAGCTCGCTTTCTAGGAGTGCAGCGGCATTGGCATAGCGGCGCAGCGACGGGCCGATGGGTGCGCTGGACAGGATCGGCGATCGCGCGGTCACCCGGCCGGGCAGCGCCGCGAGCGCTGCGGCCAGCGTCGCCGCCGGCCCGCCATGACGCGATGGCCGGTTCGACCCGAGCGCGATCAGATAGGTTGTTGCCGTCGCCACGATCCCCCGCCTATGCCGGGCCGATGTTCGCGCCAAGCCCCTTGCCCGATACCGAACCCCCGCGCGACTGTCCGCGCTGCCCCCGCCTGGTCGCCTTCCGCGAGGCGTTACGGGTCGAATACCCCGACTGGTGGAATTCGCCGGTCAATGCGTTCGGCGATCCCGACGCGTGGCTGGCGATCGTCGGCCTCGCCCCCGGCAAGCACGGCGCCAACCGCACCGGCCGGCCGTTCACCGGCGACCATGCCGGCGTGCTGCTGTTCGACACGCTGGGCAAATACGGCCTGGCAGAGGGAACGTACGAGGCGAAGCCCGACGACACGCTCGCGCTCAAGGGCGCGATCATCATCAATGCGGTCAAGTGCCTGCCGCCCGAGAACAAGCCGACGCCCGAGGAAATCCGCACCTGTCGCCCGTTCCTGGAGGGACAGATCGCCGCGCTGCCCGCCCCGCGCGTGTTCGTGGCGCTGGGCCAGATCGCGCACCAGTCGGCGGTGAAGGTGCTGGGCGGCAAGCTGCCCAAGGCCAAGTTCGGGCATCTGGCCGAACACCGGATGCCGGGCGGGCAGGTGCTGATCGATAGCTATCACTGCTCACGCTACAACCAGAACACCGGCCGTTTAACGCCCGAGATGTTCGAGGCGGTGTTCGCACGGGCGCTAGAGGTGAAGGCGGAACTGGACTCGGCGGCGAACGGCTGACAACTTGCTTGCGGGTTGAATGGGGGAATGCACTCTATGCCGTTGCTAATGGCATCTGCGATGCAGATGCCCGACTTGACCGTTGGGCCGAAACCCCTTGGCAAGTCCGAGCGCTGGCTCACGAGCGACAATTATCCGCCGGGCTCGCTGATCAAGAGTGGCATTTCGGAATTCGAACTGTTCGTGGACCGGGCCGGTCGTGCCGCCGGTTGCCGGGTAAAGAAATCCAGCGGCACAGCCGATCTCGAGAACGCGGCGTGCAAGGCATTTCAATTGAGGGGTCGCTGGAACCCGGCTGTCGACCCGAACGGCCAGCCAATCTTTTCCGTCTTTCGGAAGCGCATTAAACGGGTCGGACAGAACGCTCGCGGTGAATTCGACCCGATCCCGCAATATCCCGACATCGAAGTCGAGGTCGCGCGCCTGCCCGTGCCGCCGATCCGGGCATTCGTCGTCGTGCGCCAGATCCAGCGTGCCGACGGCACCCTCGAACATTGCGAGGTAACGTCGCCCAGCCCCAGCAAGGCGCTAAACGCCGCTGCCTGCAAGCTGGCCGCGCCGCTGGCGGGGACCGAACCGATCCGCGACAAGGCCGGCAATCCCGTGCGCGGCGCGCGCTGGCGAATCGTCCGGTTTATGGAGAAGCAGCCGGCCCGGGTCGGCTGATCTGCGTTTCACGACGCGAGGCGCATCCACCGCGCCGCGTCGCCATAGCCGGCGACCTTGGCAGCGAGCGTCGGCGCCATGGCCGCTTCCGCGAAACCGAGGCGGTGCCAGTAAGCGGCTGCCCCCTCGACCGCGATGAGTTCGGCTTCGGTCAGGCCGTCACGGTGTGCGGCTCCCAGCGCCGCCGCAACCAGCCGTTCGCCGACGCGCAGGCCGCGGGCGGCGGGGGCAAGGGCGAGGTCGTGGAGGAACAGCACCTCGCGCGCTGCGCCCGGGTCGAGGATCGTGCCGACCGCGGGCGGCGATCCGCGCGGCCAGCCATGGGCGAGTAGATAGCCTATCAGTTCGCCCGCCCGCCGCGCGGCAAGGCAGTAGCCGGCGGGATGGTCGATGCGGCTGGCAAAGGCATCGGCCGGCTCGATCAGCAACGGTGGATACGCCGCGGCCTGAATCGCCAGCGCCGCGGGCAGGTCCGCTCGGGCCAGCCGGTCGATCGTGACGCCGGTCAGAGCGCTTCGTCGCCCTGATAGCGGACCTGGAGATACCGCCCGCGCGTCGCCAGCAGGTCGAGATCGCCCTGCGCGAGTTGGGCGGTCATGGTGGCGATCTCCTGGTCGATCACCTTCAGCCCCTCGACCAGCTGCGCGTCGGGCGTCGCGCCATTGCGCTCGGTGCGGCGGAGCGGTTCGGGGACCTGCTGATAGCTCTTCACCAGTTCGGGCAACTGCTCTGCGACGAGCTTGCGCACCTCGGCAGCGGCGGGCTCGCGCTCGTCGAGGCGGGCGAGCTGGGGCGAGAGCGTTTCCAGCTTCACGCCGATCGAATCGACCAGCGTGCGCGCGGGTGCAGGCAGGGCGAGACGCTGGCCCTCCAGCCACTGCTCGGTCTGAAGCGGCAACGCCTTCAGCGGGGTTTCGGCCAGCTTCTCCGGCGTCGGCGCGGCGTCGGTGCGGGCGAAGGCAATGACGAGCGTCGTCGCGATCAACAGGCCCATGACGATCATCGCGCCCAGCGTGCCGAGCGGTGTCACCATGCCGATCATCAGCGCAACCGCGATGATGAGCCCGTCCGCCAGCGCGATCGTCCCGACGCGGCGGATGACCGTGCCCTCGCGCCGGCGGCTGGCGCGGCGCGACAGGCTCGACCGGCGCTCCCGCGCGCGCTCCAGTGCCTCGCTCGCCCGCGCGATCTGGGCGTCGACCTCGCTCACAGCGCCTCCAGCTTGAAGGTCTGGCCGCCGCTCGCGCCATTCTGCGCGGCACCCTCGGCGCGGGCGATATAGCCCTTCGACTTCTCGACCTCGTTGCCGAGCGTCGTCACCGTCGTCTTCATGCTGTCGAGCGCCTTGAGCTTGAAGCTGTCGATCGCATCCATCGTGTCGTAGATGTTCTGGAACGCGCGCTGCAGCGTCTCGAGCGGGATCGTCGAGGACGCGGACTGCTCGTGGATGCGCGCGGTCTGCGACTTCAGGAGCGCACCGGTCGAATCGATCAGGCCCGCCGTGGTCGTGTTCAGCGCGGTGATCTGTTCGAGCACCAGCTTCTGATTGGTCAGCGCCTGCGCGACAGTGACGGCGGTGCGAAGCGCCGAGACGGTGGTGGTGCTGGCGCGGTCGACGCCCTTCACCAGCTCGACATTGTTTTTCTTCACGAGGTCGAGGGCCAGATAGCCCTGCACCGTCACCGCCATCTGCGTCAGCAGGTCCTGGGTGCGCTGGCGGGTGTAGAAGAGCGCGGTCTCGCGGATCGCCTTGGCCTTGGCCGGGTCGCTGTGATCGAGTTCGTTTGCCTTGTCCTCCAGCCGGGCGTCCATCGCCTTGGACAGGTGGATCATCTGTTCGAGCCGGCCCATCGCCGCCCACAGGTTCGCACGCTCGGTATCGATCGCGGCGTTGTCCATCAGGAGCTCGTCCTTGCCCGAGGCAAGGCGCTTCAGGATCGCGGCGATGTGGCTCTGCGCCGACTGATAGCCGTCGAAATAGTCGCGCATCTTGTCGCCAAAGGGGAGGATGCCGAACAGCTTCTTCTTGGTGAACAGGTCGCCCTTCTTGCCGGGGTCGAGATCCTCGACCGTGCGGCGCAGCGCCAGCAGATCGGCGCCGACGCCGCTTTCCTGGTCCATGGCGCGGACCGGCCGGTCGAGGAAGCGGTTGGACTGACCCGCGGCATCTCGGATTTCCTTATTGCCCATCGCGCTGATCGCATCGACGCGCTTGCCGAACTCAGGTGAGTTGACGTCCTGCGCGACTAGGTCGTCGATGAAGGCGTCGACCCGCTGTTCGAGCTCGGACTTCTTGGCTTCGTCCACGGGGACGAGACCGGCGGCCTGCGTCGGCGCGACCGCGGGGACAGGATCGGGCGGGGTCAGCTTCAGTGCGGGTTCGGCCGTCGTCGTCTCGGTCGCCATTCCATCCTCCGTCCGGGGCCCGCGATCGGCACCGGCTTCAACCGTATTAGATAGTCAATACACCTGCCGCCGCAAGCTTGGCGATGGGCAAGGCGCACGCTAGCGTGCGCGCGATCCTTGAGGAAGCCCGATGCCGATGCTCGCCGCGCTATTGATGCTTCAGGCTGCTGCCTGTCCCGCCGGGGCGGAGCCGGTGCCGCCTGCGCTGTCGGCATGGGGGCAGGGGACGCCCGTTTCCGCCGCAGCCGACGCCGATGCGCCGACGATTGCGATCGGCTTGCCGGTCGAGGTCGCGCTGCATCCCGCCGCGCACCTGAAGCTGCCCGCGCCGCCGGCGAAGGCAGCGGCGGCGGACAGCCATGGCGGCCTCGTCGCCTTTGCCATGCCCCGTGCGGGCAAGGTGCGCGTCGCGCTGTCGGCGCCCGCTTGGATCGAGCTCGTCTCGGGCGGCAAGGCGGTCGCCTCGACCGGGCATGGCCACGGGCCGCGCTGTTCGGGGATGCGAAAGATCGTCGATTTCGACCTGCCCGCCGGCCGCCACCTGATCCAGTTGTCGGGCAGCCCCGCCGCGTCGGTACGGCTGATGGTCGTACCCGCCGCCTGAGGCCATTGCGCCGCGCGCCTCGCCCGCCCAGATAGCGCGCGCATGACCGTCGTCGCCGCCACCCTCTACCGCGCCGGGCAGTGCGCGGGGCCCGTGTCGATCGACGCGATGCCCGAATGTCACGGTGACGACGAGTTCGTCTGGATCGGCCTTTACGAGCCGAGCGACGAGGAATTGCGGACGATCGCCGATCGCTATCACCTCCATCCGCTGGCGGTGGAGGATGCGATCAACGGCAAGCAGCTGCCGAAGCTCGACATATACGGCGAGCAGCTGTTCGTCGTCGCCCGCACCGCGCATCTCGACGGCGACCATATCCGCTATGGCGAGACGGCGATTTTCGTCGGCAAGCATCATGTCGTCACCGTCCGCCACGGCTCGGCGCGCGCGCATACCGAATTGCGCAAGGAGCTGGAGACCTCGCCCGCGCTGCTCAGGCGGGGGACCGATTACGTGCTGCACGCAATCCTCGACTTCATCGTCGACGGGTATCAGCCGATCATCGACCAGATCGAGGAATGCGTGCTGGAGATCGAGCAATCGACGCTCGACAGCTTCCTGACCCGCGAGCAGACCGCGCGGCTGTTCACGTTCCGCCGCCAGCTCATCCGGTTCCAGCGGGTGACGGTGACGATGGGCGAACTGGTCGCCAAGCTCGCCAATCTCGACATGCCCTGCATCGACCGCGACATCCGGCCCTATTTCAAGGACGTGCTCGACCATCTGCGCCGCACCGAATCGACGACGGCGACCTTGCGAGAGGTGCTGGGGCAGGTGTTCGAGGTCTCCAACCTGCTCGAACAGCAGCGGACGGGCGCGATCACGCGGCAGCTGGCGGCATGGGCGGCGATCCTGGCGGTGCCGACCGCGATCGCGGGCATCTACGGCATGAACTTCGAATACATGCCCGAGCTGAAGGTAAAGGGCGCCTATTTCGTGGTGCTCGGCGTCATCGCGACGCTGTGTACGATCCTCTATCTGCGGTTCAAGGCGCTCAAGTGGCTGTAACGGCGCGGATCGCGCGCGGGGTGGGCGAGATCGCCGCCGCCGACTGGGATGCGTGCGCGGGGGCGGACAATCCGTTCTTGAGCCATGCGTTCCTCTCGCTGCTCGAGCGGTCGGGTTCGGTTGGCGGGCGGAGCGGCTGGACGCCGCTGCCGATCATCGTCGACGGGGCGGACGGCAAGCCCGCGGCGATCGCGCCCGCCTATGCCAAGACGCACAGCCAGGGCGAATATGTGTTTGACCATGGCTGGGCCGATGCATGGGAGCGGGCGGGGGGCAGCTATTACCCCAAGCTGCAGGTCGCGGTGCCGTTCACGCCCGTGCCCGGCCCGCGGCTCCTGCTGCGTGAAGGGGCCGAACCCGCGCCGCTGATCGCCGCGATCGAGGCGGTGGTGGACCAGAACGGGCTCTCCTCCGCCCATGCGACCTTCGTCGATGAGGGCCAATTGCCGGCGTTCGAGGCGGCGGGGTGGCTGATCCGCGAGGGGGTGCAGTTCCACTGGGCCAATCGCAACTATAGCAGCTTCGACGATTTCCTCGCCGACCTGGCCAGCCGCAAGCGCAAGAACCTGCGCAAGGAGCGCGCCGCCGCCAATGAGGGCCTGACGATCCGGCACCTGACCGGGGCCGAGATCACGGAGGCGCACTGGGACGCCTTCTGGATCTTCTATCAGGATACGGGCAGCCGAAAATGGGGGCGCCCGTACCTGACCCGCGCCTTCTTTTCGATGCTGGGGGAGGCGATGGGCGACCGGGTGCTGCTGATCCTTGCCGAGCGGGACGGGGTGCCGATCGCGGGGGCACTCAATCTGATCGGCACCGACGCGCTCTACGGCCGCTATTGGGGGTGCAGCGAGGACGTGCCGTTCCTCCATTTCGAGCTTTGCTATTATCAGGCGATTGATGCGGCGATCGCGCGCGGCCTGGCGCGGGTCGAGGCGGGCGCGCAGGGGGAGCACAAGCTGGCGCGCGGTTACGCGCCCGTCGCCACCTGGTCGGCGCATTACATTCCCGACCCCTCGTTCCGCCGCGCGGTCGCCGATTTCGTCGAGCGGGAGCGGCTGGCGGTCGAGCAGGAGGCCGAATATCTCGGCGAACTGACGCCGTTCAGGAAGCCCGGTTCGCCCGGTTGATCGCTTCCAACCGCGTCTTCATTTCGGGGCCATAGGGGCCGAGGTCCTGCATCATCAGCTGCGGCGCGCGCGCGGCGTCGTCGACGCGGAACAGCGCGCTCGTCCCGTTGCGCCAGACGGGGATCAGCCCCGCCTCCAGCCGGCGGTCGTATTTCGGCGGCTGCACGATCCAGACATAGTCGTAGGTCTGGCGCGGGAAGCGGGCGAGGCTGACGGCGATCGGCCGCCACCATTCGCGCGCGCACTTCACGTCGGTGACGATCTGCGACGGGTCGTGGTTGAACCCGCGCGCATTCTTCATCCGCACGGTCAGGAGCTGGCCACCCGCCATCGACCATTGGTCGTTGGCATAGGCGAGCTTGCGCTCGAGCGCGAGGCCGGGAAGATGCTCCAGTCGCGACATCTTCCATTCGTAGCGGCACGTCTCGCCGATGAAGGTGATGAGGCGCGCGCCCTCGGGCAGCTTGTCGAGCGCGGCCAGCTCGCGGTCGTAGCTCTTGTCATAAAGCCAGAAGCTGTAGGTCGTGGCGGCGATCCGCACCCCGAAAAAGGCAAGGCCCGCCGCCGCCAGCAGCGCCGCGTTGCGCATCGGGATGCCGGGCTTGGGCCTGAGCGCCAAGAGCGCGATCCCGAGCGCGAATGGCGCCAGCCGCATGTCGGCATAGGCCGAGCCGAAGACGATGCGCGGCAGCAGGACATAGACCGCGACGAGGAACAGCGCCGAGATGCTGAGATGCCGCGAATACTGGATATTGGGGTCGCGCAGCCCCTTCAGCAGCACCAGGAACAACGTGGCGAGCGTCGCCATGTCGAACAATTCCCAGCGGTCGCGAAAGATCATCGTGACCCACTGCATCTTCGCGCGCCAGTTGAACCAGTCGCCGGTCTGGCCACCGACATGGCCCCCCGATCGCCACGCGAGCATCAGCACGGCGGGCGGGAACAGCGACAGGCAGTGGATGCCCGCCCAGACCGGCGCCTTCCACTTGTCGGCAAGCTGCGGATGGCGGTCCCATTGCCGGATCAACTCGCCGGCAAAGGCGAGCACGCCGAGCAGCCCCCAGCCATAGGTATGGCAGACCCACAGGATCAGTCCGATCGGCACGAAGAGGACGGCGCGCAGCTTCAGCCGGCCCAGCCGCGCGAGCCGCAGCCACAGCGCAAAGGCATTGAGTGCCAGCGCCATCGCCAGCGCGAAATTGACGAAGCCGAAATGGAAGGGGAAGCTGTAGACGATCGGCAGCGCGAACAGCGCGGTGGCGGGGATGCGGCCATGCACCTCGCGCGCGATCCAGAGCAGGCCGGTCGCGGTCAGCACCGGCGTCATCAGCACGATCAGCTTGACCGCGAGCTCCAGCCCCATGATCGGCTCGAGCGGGACGATGAGCAGGTCGATGCCGAGATTGCCGATCAGCTGCCAGTCGAAATTATACCAGTCGGCCAGCCACGGCACCTGTCCGTGCGCGAGCTGAACGCGGTAGCGGCCCATGTGCCCCGGCAGGTCGACCAGCGGCGGGATGTCGGGCCAGATCAGCGGCACCGCCGCGAGCAGCGCCATCGCCGCCACGAACCAGCGCGTCTGCCACCACCGAAGCGGTTCCTGCCCCGCGCCCTGCCCGTGCCCCTGCATCGCGCGTCCTTAGCGGGTGGGGGCGGGTTGCGACAAGCGGCTCACCGCACGCTCTGTCGCAATGCGGTAAAGCGTTGAGGGGCCCTCATTCGCCGCCCGGATCACGTCGGGGGCAAGGCGGGGGCGGGCGGGAAACCCGATCGTCCAGACGTGCGTGAACACGCGGCGATCGGCATCGCGCACCGCCGCGGCGAAGTCGGTGGGCGCATATTCGCAAGCCTTCGGATAGACGAGCTGCGAGGGGTCGCGGTCATAGGGCGCGGCAAGCGGATGACGGTGGGCGAGCAATTGCTGCCCGGCGATCGTCCACTGGCCGTTGTCGAAGATGTCGCGCCGCACCTCCGCGATGCCCGCCAGATGCCCCAGCCGGTCGGACGACCAGTCGGACGCGCAGGGCTCGTTCACCAGCACGAGCACCGCCGCGCCGCGCGGAATGGCGGGGACGATGCGGAGTGCCGCCTCCTGCCGCTCCGCGACGATCGCGAAGCTCGCCGTCGTGGCGGCCGTGCGGACGAGGAGGAAGGCGAGCCCGACCAGCAGCAGCCTGGCGGCGAGCCGCGGCTCGGCCACGCGCACCGCGATCAGCGCGACGGCGAGCGCCGGCGCCAGCATCCGCATGTCGACATAGGCCCCGCCGAGCGCGAGCCGCGGCAGCAGGGCGAACGCCGCGACGAGGATAACTACCACCGCGCCCAGCACCGGATCGAAGCGGAACGCGCGGTGGCGGATCGCCGTCCAGAGCAGCCCGGCGATCAGGATCGCGCTGGCGACGTCGAACCATTTCCACCGGTCGCGCAGCAGCCCGGCCACCCAGACCGCCTTCGCCCGCCAGTCCCAGGCGAGCGGCTGCGCCTCCCCGCCATGACCGCCGACCATCGCGAGGATCGGCAGCGCGAGGGGAAGGCAGCTTAGGCCCGCCTCGATCAGGGCACGGGGCCAGGAGCGCCCCCGCTCGCGCCGCAGCGCGGTGTCACTTGCAAAGGCGGCGAGCCCGAACAGCCCCCATCCGAAGCTGTGCGCGACCCACAGGGCACAGGCCGCGGGGGTCAGCAGCAACAGGCGGAGCGCCGGACGCTCCGCCATCGCGATCCACGCCGTTAGCGCCCAGAGCGCGAGCGCGGCGGCCAGCGCGAAATTGACGAAGCCGAGCTGGAACGCCTGTCCGTACGCCAGCGTCGCGGCGAACCCGATCAGCGGCGGCACGCGCAGCCGGCGAACCCGCGCGAGCATCATCTGCCCGCCGACGAACAGCGCGGGGATCAGGATGACGATCGCCTTGGCCGCCGCCTCCGCCCCGATCACGCGCGCCAGCACGATCGCGGGCAGGTCGACGCCGAGATTGCCGACGAGTGCCCATTCGTAGCGCCAGTGCGCCTGAAGCGCGGGCGACCGCGCGAGCGCGGCGGCGATGTGATAGCGCCCGATATGGCCTGGCAGGTCGTTGAGCGGCGGGATCGCGGGCCAGAGCAACGGCACGACCGCGCACGCGAGCAGCAGGAACGCGATCCGGCGGGTTGGTATGTCTGTCATCGCAGCCGCCAGACGTTCGCGACGCCGGTCGGCTGCAGCCATGCCGGCGCATTCTCCCCGACCAGTACTGCGCCGACGCCGCGATTGGTCCGCATCGCCGAAAGAGCAGCGGGACAGGCGACAACGTAATCGACGCGCAGGTCTCGGACGATCGCCCGCGCCGCTCCCTCATTGCCCGCGAACAGGCGATAGCTCGCGAGATTACCCGCGGCATTGCGATGATAGGGCGCGGCGATCGCGTGGTGGCGCGTCGCGACGAGCAGCCAGGGACCAAGGTCGACGGGGCCGAGCACGCGGCCGGGCGGAAGCGCGGCCATCGCGCGCGCCTGATCGATCCCGTCGCAGCGCGAGCCGGCGGGCGGCGCCGTGCGGACGGGCAGCGCGGCGGCGGCGATCGGCCAGACGATGCCCGCCCCCGCCACCCAGACCGGCAACGCGGCCAGCGGCGACACGCCGCGCGCGCGATCGAGCGAGAGGGCGATCAGCGGGGGCGCCAGCGCCGCCGCGGCATAGGCGCCGCGCAGCTGCAACAACGCGATGCCGAGGCCCGCGGCAACCAGCGCCGCGATCGTCAGCGCCGGTCGGTGGCGCGCGGTCAGGGCGGCGGCGACCAGACCCACGACCCCGACCCCGACATAGCCGATCGCCCAGCGCGGATCGGCGGCGAAGAGCGGCTGCGCCTCGCCCACCTGCGTCAGCCAGACCCTAGCCAGCGCCGGATCGACCGCGCCATAGGGCGAGAAGCAAGCGGGAACGAACCACGCGATGCCGGCCACCGCCGCTCCGCCCGTCGCAAGGGCGGCGATCAGGCGCGCTCGCGGTGAGAACAGCCGCTTCCCACCAAGCGCAAGCAGAAGCAGCGCCGCCGCGCTGATCGACCCCGCCCGCCAGCTCGCGCGCGCAAAGCCGTCGCACGGCGCGCTGGCCCAGTCGCCGGGCGCGAAGACCATCGCCAGCAGCGCGAGGCCAAAGAAGAGCGCGACCGCCATCGCCAGCAGGCGCGGGCCGGGCGTGCGCGCCCATTGCAACACCGCAATGCCGATTCCAACCGCCAGCATCGGCGCGGTTTCCATGCCGATGCCGAGCGACAGCGCCGCCGCCACGCCCGCGGCGATGCCGCCCGCCCGCTTCCGCCGCGCGACGAGGCCGAGCGCGAACAGCGCCAGCAGCACCATCTGGAGCCCGTGATGATCGATCCGCCCCGGCGCGAACAGCGTCGTCGCCGGATAGGCGAGCGCGGCGAGGATCGCGGCGTCGATCGGCCGCGCGCCGACCGCTCGCGCCAGCCGGGCAGTGACGAACAGGAAACCGGCGAACAGCAGCGCGGGCCAGAGGATCAGCATCGTGGCTTCGCCAAGGCCCGCCCTCAGCATCGCCGCGGGAATCAGGTCGGGCAGCCGCGACCAGTGCATCGCGACGCCTTCGACGCCGATCCGGACCTGGCCAAGGTCGCCGAACGCCTGTCCGCCCAGCCAATCGCGGATCTGCTGCAACCGCACCGCATCGTCGCCGTCGGGCAGTGCGAGCCGGGCGAGGTCGGCGCGGCGCACCCACCACCAGCCGAGCGTCATCACGCCCGCCAGCCCGCTCGCCAACGTCAGGTCGCGCGCGATCGGCGCCGGGGTATCCATGCGCCCCCGCGTAAGGGGCGCATGGTTAATTCCGCGTATCGACGCTCAGCGCGCTTCCTCGGCCATCCGCTCGATCGGCATGTCGCCGATCGGCCCGGGCGAGACATCGGCGTCGCGGTGCGCGAACAGCCAGCGACCGGCAAGGCCCGCCACCACCGCACCCGCGATCGGCGCGACCCAGAACAGCCAGAGCTGCTGGAGCGCCCAGCCGCCGACCAACAGCGCCGGCCCGGTGCTGCGCGCCGGATTGACCGAGGTGTTGGTGACCGGGATCGAGACGAGGTGGATCAGCGCGAGCGCCAGCCCGATCGCCAGCGGCGCGAACGGCATCGGCGACCGCTCGTCGGTCGCGCCGAGGATGACGATAAGGAATCCGGCGGTCAGCAGCGCCTCGGTCACGAAGCTTGCCGCGAGCGTATAGCCGCCCGGCGAATGCGCACCGTACCCGTTGGCGGCAAAGCCGCTGGCGACGAGGTCGAAGCCCGGATGCCCGCCCGCGATCACCGCCAGCACGCCCGCACCCGCGATCGCGCCGACGAGCTGTGCGGCGACGTAGCCGGGCACGTCGTGAACGGGGAACCGCCCGGCGACTGCCAGCCCGATGCTGACCGCCGGGTTGAAATGCCCGCCCGAGATGAACCCGACCGCGAACGCCATCGTGAACACCGTAAGGCTGAAGGCGAGCGAGACGCCCAAGAGCCCGATCGACCCCGGCACGTCCGCGCCCGCCGCCAGGACCGCGGCGCCGCAGCCGCCGAGCACCAGCCAGAACGCGCCCGTCGCCTCTGCCGCCAGTCGCCGCGCCGCCGCGATCGGGCGGGGGCGCGGATTGAGTTCGCTTGCCATGCTTTTCCTCCGGTTGCGCCCGCGTGACGGGCGTCGAAGATTGCGGGCGGCCTAACCCATGTTACCGCCCCGCCGTTCCTGGTGTCTTTGCAGGGGGTACATGGTGCGGAGCGACCCGGTGGCGTGCCGGTGGACGTGGCCCCGGCGCTCGATTAGCCTCGAGCGATGCCGCTGCCCCTCCTGCTCGCGCTCGCCCTTTCACAGGAAGCTGCGCCTCTGCCGCCCGCCGAACCCGTTGCCGGCGCGCGCGTCGTGGTCGCGGGGGACAAGGTGGTCGCCGCACAGGCGGCGGGGCTGGCCGACTTGGCAGCCGGACGCCGTGCGACCCCCGACGATCCGGTCCGCGTCGCCTCGATCTCGAAGCTGGTCGTCGCGATCGGGGTGATGCGGTTGGTCGAGGCGGGGAAGCTCGACCTGGACGCGGATGTATCCACGCTGCTCGGCTGGCGGCTGCGGCACCCGCAATTCCCGGACACGCCGATCACGCTGCGGCTGCTGCTCTCGCACCGATCGGGGCTGGCCGACGGCATCGACTATGTGTTGCCGCTCGATGCCGACCTGCGCACCGCGCTCGCCGATCGGAAGGCGTGGGGGGCGCAGGCGCCGGGCGGCTATTTCCGCTACGCCAATATCGGCTTCCCGGTCGTCGCATCGGTGATGGAGCGCGCGACGGGCGAACGTTTCGACCGGCTGATGGATCGGCTGGTGCTGAAACCGCTCGGCATCGCCGGCTGCTATCAATGGGACGCGTGCGACGCCGCCATCGCGGCGCGCGCCGTGGTGCTGGTCGAGCCGGACGGCACGCCGATCCGCGACGACAATCGCGGCATCAAGCCGGCCTGCTCGGTCACCCCCGCGCGCAACGGATCGTGTGCATTGACCGGATGGGAAGCGGGGCGCAACGGCGCGATCTTCTCGCCGCAGGGGGGCCTGCGCATCTCGGCACAGGGGCTGGCGAAGATCGGGCGGCTGATCGCGGGGGGCGGCAGCGTGGATGGCGTGCGGCTGCTCTCGCCCGCCTCGGTGAAGGCGATGACGACCCCCGCCTGGACTTATGACGGCAAGAATGGCGAGACCGAGGGCGGGCTCTATTGCCGCTATGGCCTTGGCGTCATGTTCACCGGCAGCGGGATCGACGGTTGCCCCGACGACCTGTTCGGCGACGGTCGCCCGCGTATGGGCCATGCGGGGGAGGCGTATCGACTGCGCTCGGGCCTGTGGGTCGGGGCGGACGACGGCGTGACCGCCTATTGGGCGACGGGGATCGCGCAGGACGCAGCCCTCGGCACCTCGGGCTATTCGGCGATCGAGGAACGACTGGCGCGCGGCAAATGAGCGCGATCCCGACGCCGTACCTGCTCTATCTGGGTGCCGCGACCGACTTTCTGGGGCTGAAGACCGCGCGCGGGCTGGCGACGTTCGCACCCGAAAAGTGCGTCGGCGAGTGGCGGCACGACGAATGTCCGTACTCGGTCGACCTCGACCGGGTGACGCTGGACGAGGGGATCGCGCGGGGTGCGCGGACGCTGGTGATCGGCATCGCCAATCCGGGCGGGCGGATGGATGCGCGTGTCGTCGCCGATGCCGTCGCGGCGGCAAGGGCGGGGCTGAACGTCGCCGCCGGCCTTCACCAGCGGCTGCGTGGCGAGCCCGATCTGGTCGCGGCGGCGGAAGCGGCGGGCGTGCAGCTCTGCGACGTGCGCGATCCGCCTGCCGATCTGCCGGTCGGCAACGGCCGCCCGCGTGCCGGGCGGCGGCTGCTGACCGTCGGCACCGACTGTTCGGTGGGCAAGATGTACGCGACGCTGGCGCTGACGCGGGCGATGCAGGCGCGCGGGCACCACGCCGATTTCCGCGCGACGGGGCAGACGGGCATCCTCGTCGCCGGCAGCGGCATCGCGATCGACGCGGTGGTCGCCGACTTCATCGCCGGCGCGGTCGAGACGCTGTCGCCGCCGCGCGAGGCTGGCGGCTGGGATCTGATCGAGGGACAGGGCTCGCTTTTCCACCCGAGCTTCGCAGGCGTGTCGACGGGGCTGCTCCACGGCGCGCAGGCTGATGCGCTGGTGCTGTGCCACGAGGTGGGGCGCGAGACCTTGCGCGGGCTTGCCCACTATCGCGTGCCGGGGCTGGCCGAGTGCCTTGACGCCAACCTTTGCGTGGCACGGCTGACCTCGCCGGGCGTGCGGGCGGTGGGCGTATGTCTCAACACCGCGTCGCTGGACGAAGCGGCGGCGCGGGCGGCGTGTGCGGCGGTCGAGGCCGAACTCGGCCTGCCTGCGACCGACCCCTATCGCTTCGGCGCCGAGCCGATTGTCGCGGAGATCGAACGCTGCTTCGCCGCCTGACCGCCGAGGCGCGCGCCTTTCCGCTACGCGCGCCGTTCCGCATCGCGCGCGGCGTGAAGACGGTGGCCGAGGTCGTGGAGGTGCGGATCGAAGAAGCCGGTTTCATCGGACGCGGTGAGGGCGTGCCCTATCCGCGCTATGGCGAGAGCGTCGCGAGCGCGCTGGCGGCGATCGAGGCGGCGCGCGGCGCGGTGGAGGCGGGGGCGGATTGCCGCGATCTCCTGTCGCTGATGCCCGCGGGTGCAGCGCGCAATGTCGTCGATGCGGCGCTCTGGGACCTCGACGTCAAGCTCGGCCGCGCGTCACTACCCCCGGCGATGGAAACCGAGACGGCGGTGACGGTGGGCATCGACACGCCGGTTGCGATGCACGCCGCCGCACTCGCGCTCGGCCCGGTGCCGCTGGTCAAGGTCAAGGTTGACGGTGAGGCCGTGGCCGATCGCGTTGCCGCCGTCCGCAGCGCGCTGCCCGCCGCGCGGATGATCGTGGACGCCAATGAAAGCTGGACGCTGGGCACGCTCCGCGCCGCCCTGCCCGCGCTGGTCGAGGCGCGGATCGATCTGGTCGAACAGCCGCTGCCCGCCGATGCCGACGACGCGCTGGTGGGGATCGACGCGCCGTTCGCGATCGCCGCCGACGAATCCGCGCATGGGATCGGCGACCTCGACCGGCTGCGCGGCCGCTACAGCCACATCAACATCAAGCTCGACAAGACCGGCGGGCTGACCGCGGCGCTCGCGCTCGCCGATGCCGCCGAACGCGTGGGGATGGGGGTGATGCTCGGCTGTATGGTGGCGAGCTCGCTCGGTATCGCCCCGGCGATCCGACTGGCGGGGCGGGCGTCGTTTGTCGATCTCGACGGGCCATGGTGGCTGGCGGCGGATCGCACGGGCGGGGTGCGGATCGAGCAGGGCGTGTTGACCCCGCCCGTGCCGGGCTTCTGGGCATGAGGGTCGCGATCCTCGCCGCGCTGGCGCTGCTGGGCGCTGCGCCGGTGTCCGCCGACCTGCTGATCCGCGGCGGCACCGTCGTCACCGGCCAGCGCGCGCCGTTCGTCGGCGACGTGGCGGTGCGCGGTGATCGGATCGTCGCGGTCGGTGCGCGCCTGTCGATGCGCGCCGCCCGGACTGTCGAGGCGAAGGGGCTGATCGTCGCGCCGGGCTTCATCGACCCGCACACGCATGTCGAGGCGATGCTGCTCGGCCCCGACGCACGCGCGCGGCTGGTCGATCGGTTCCTGATGCAGGGGGTGACGACCGCCTTCATCGGCAACGACGGGGGCGGCGCGGTCGACGTGAAGGCGGTGCTGGCGAGCGCGGCAGCGCGGCCGGTCGCCATCAACTACGCTACCTATGTCGGGTTCGGCAGCATCCGCAGCGCGGTGCTGGGGGACGCCGATCGCGCGCCGTCCCCCGCCGAGAGTGCGCGGATGAAAGCCCTCGCCGCCCGCGCGATGTGCGACGGCGCGCTCGGCCTGTCGAGCGGACTGTTCTATGCGCCGCAGCGCTTCGCGAGGACCGGGGAGGTCGCCGCCGTCGCGGCGGAGGCGGGCCGACGCGGCGGCTTCTACGATACGCATCTGCGCGACGAATCCTCCTATTCGATCGGCCTCGAGGCCGCGGTCGAGGAGGCGCTGGCGATCGGCCGCGCATCGGGCGCGGCGGTGCACATCGCGCATATCAAGGCACTTGGCGCCGATGTCGAAGGCCGCGCCCCCGCGGTGATCGCCCGGATCGAGGCGGCGCGGGCGAAGGGCCAGCGCGTCACCGCCGATCAATATCCATGGGACGCCTCGGGCACCAGTCTCGTCGCCGCGCTGGTGCCGGGGTGGTCGCAGGCCGACGGGCGCGCGGCGATGCTCGCGCGGCTGGGCGATGCGCGGGCGATAGCCGAGATGCGCGAAAATCTGCGGCGGCGGGGCGGGGCGGACAAGCTCCTCCTTACCAGGGGGCCGCTGCGCGGGCGGACGCTGGCGCAGATCGCGGCGGGTGGCGATCCGGTTGCCGCCGCGATCCGCATCATTCGGGGCGAGGATCCGGCAGTTGCGAACTTCAACCAGTCGGAGCGCGATATCCGCGCCTTCATGACCCGCCCCTGGGTGATGACGGGCAGCGACGCCTCGACCGGCCACCCGCGCAGCTTCGGCAGCTTCGCGCGCAAATATGCGGTCTATGTGCGCGAGCGGCACGTGCTCGACCTGTCGAGCTTCGTCGCGCGCAGTGCGACGCTGACCGCCGATACGTTCGGCCTCAAGGATCGGGGGCGGATTGCGACGGGTGCGTTCGCCGACCTCGTGCTGTTCGATCCCGCCACCTATGCCGCCCGCGCGACCTATTCTGATCCCGAGCGGACGGCGGCTGGGGTGCGAATGGTGCTGGTCAACGGCCGCGTCGCGGTCGAGGGCGGGCGGCTGACCGGCGTCGCGGCAGGGCGGGCCTTGCCGCGTAAGCCTGCCGAGGGGACTTGCCCGGCATGATTGCCCGCTGGCTCGCCATTCCGCTCTGGCTGCGCGTGCTCGGCGGGCTGCTACTGGGCGTGCTGCTGGGTCTGGTCTGGCCCGCCGCCGCGCCGAAGGTCGGGCTGGTCGGCGAGTGGTTCGTGCGCGCGATCCGGATGCTCGTCGCGCCGATCGTGCTGGTGACGATCGCCGCGGGCATCGCCGGCATGGCCGAACCCGCGAAGCTCGGACGGCTGGGACTACGTACGATCGGGTTGTTCGCTGCAACGACGCTGGCGGCAGTGGCGATCGGCATGGCCGTTGCGGTGCTCGTCCGGCCGGGCGACGGCGCGCCGCTGGCCGGTGTCGCGGCACAGGCACTGGGCGAACCGCGGAGCCTCTACGACACCGCCGCAGGCATCGTCCCGCTCAACATCGTCGAGGCGCTGGGCAAGGGCGACATGCTCGCGCTCATCTTCACCGCGATCCTGATCGGCGTCGGTACCGTCGCGGCGGGCGAGGCGGGGCGGCCGTTCGCGCGCGGGCTCCAGTCTCTGTCCGCAGTGCTGCTGTCGGTCGTACGGCTGGTGATGGAGGCGACGCCGTTCGGGGTGTTCGCGCTGACCGCCAATGCCGTGGCGTCGAGCGGGGTCGAGGTCTTCGCGCGCATCGGCTGGCTGGCACTTGCGGTCGTCATCGGGTCGGCGGCGCAGATGGCGCTGGTCCATGCGCCCTTGCTGGCCGTCGTTGCGCGACGGTCGCCGCTCCGCTTCTGGCGAGACAGTGTCGAGGCGCTGGCGATCGCCTTTTCCACCGCGTCGAGTTCGGCGGTGCTGCCCGTTGCGATCCGGCTGGCGGAGACGCGGCACCGGATCGCGCGCCACGTCGCGCAGACGGTGCTGCCGCTCGGCGCGTCGATCGGCAAGGACGGGACGGCGATGTATGTCGGCCTCTTGAGCGTCTTCAGCCTGCAGGCGCTCGGCCACCCGATCGCGCCTGCCGAATGGGGCGTGATCCTCGCTACGGCCACGCTGGCGGCATTCGGGACCGCGCCGGTGCCGTCGGCCTCCCTCTTCATGCTCGCGGCGGTGCTGGCGGCGGTCGGCGTGGGCGCGGGGGATACCGCGCTGATCGTCGGGCTGGTGTTGCCGTTCGACCGCCTGCTCGACATGACGCGGACGGTGCCGAGCGCGTCGGCCAACCTCACTGTAGCGTCGTGTGTCGATCGGCTGGAGCATCGGGAATGAAGCGAGCCGTCCTACTGCTCCTCGCGATTGCCGTACCAGCACGCGCCGATGGCCCGGTGCTCGCCGATCGCGTGCGGGGGACCTTGGCGGCGCCCGATCTTGCCGGGACGCGATGGGGGCTGCTCGTCGTCGACGAGGCGGGGCGTCCGCTGGTGGCGATCGATCCGGACGCGCGCTTCCTCCCCGCCTCGAACAGCAAGCTGCCGAGCGTGCTGGCCGACATGGCCGCGCCCGCGCCCGCCGAGGGGACGGGCGTCGCGATCGAGGGCGAGGACGTGGTGCTCATCGGCGCGGGCGATCCGTGGCTGTCGGGGGCGAGCGACTGCGTGCGCGACTGCCTGTCGACGCTCGCCGACGCCGTCGCCGCGCGCACCGGCCGCGTACGCGACGTCATCGGCGACGACCGGCGCTGGGTGGACGAACGCTGGGGGCAGGGGTGGAACTGGAACAACCTGCCCACGCGATCGGGTGCGGCGGTGTCGGCCTTGAGCCTTGATGAGAATATCGTCGCGGTGACGGTGATGCCCGATGGCAAGGTCGCGGAGCCGACCGGCTGGTACCGGATCGAGGATCGGGTCGAGCCGGGGGCGGCAACCTCGCTCGGCGTGGAGCGCCTGCCCGGCGAGCGGACGCTGGTGGTGCGCGGCACGGTTGCGGGGCCGGCGCCGGTGACGATCGCGCACCCCGTCGACGATCCCGCCGCCTATGCCGCACACCGCTTCGCCGTGTTGCTGCGCGCGCGGGGGGTAAAGGTGGGCGGCGAGGCAAAGGCGCGGCATCGGCGGCCGGGCGAGGCTGCGGCCATGCTGCCCCAAGCCATCGCCCGGCTGACGCCGCCGCCGCTGACCGAAACCTGGGCGCGGACGCTGAAGGCCAGCCAGAACCTGTTCGCCGAGATGCTGCTACGACGCGACGTGCCCGAGGGGACGGCGGCGGCTGGCCTCGCCCGCTACGACACGCTGTTCGCAGCCGCGGGGGCGCCGCGCCGCGGATGGGACTTCGCCGACGGGTCGGGCATGTCGAGCTACAACCGCCTCTCCCCGCGCGCATCGGTGGCATTGCTGCGCTGGGCGGCGGGTCAGCCCTTTGCTGCGACGTTCAAGGGATCGCTGCCGATCGCGGGCGTCGACGGCACGCTCGCCGCGCGGTTCAAGGGGACGGCGCTGGCGGGCAAGCTATTTGCCAAGACCGGTTCGCTGAACGGTGCGTCGGCGCTGTCGGGCTATCTGACGGCGAAGAGCGGGCGGACGCTGACCTTCGCCTTCTTCGCCAACGACATGCCCAGCGCAGCGCCGCCGGTCACGCCGGTGATGGATCGCGTGTTGGTCGAGATCGCCGCGGCGAATTAGGCGAACGTCACGCCTTTTCGAGCGTGCATTGCAGCGGGTGCTGGTTCTCGCGGGCGAAGTCCATGACCTGGCTGACCTTGGTCTCGGCGACTTCGTAGCTGAACACGCCGCAGACGCCGACGCCCTTCTGGTGGACGTGCAGCATCACCTGCGTCGCCTGTTCCATGTTCATCCGGAAGAAGCGCTGAAGGACGAGGACGACGAATTCCATCGGGGTATAATCGTCGTTGAGCATCAGCACGCGATAGGGCGTGGGCTTCTTCGTCTTGGCGCGGGTGCGCGTGGCGATGCCGACAGACGTGCCGTTGCCGCCGGTCCCGCCCTGCTCGTCTTCATCGGTCATATGGGGGCTGAAGCGCTGCATCGTTGCCGAAAATAGGGGATGCCCCCCCATCGGGGCAAGGGCCGTTTGGCCGTAGGCCCGACGAAAAGGGGCGGCCGCATCGCGACCGCCCCCGGTATTCGATCCGTTCCCGCCGTGGCGGGATGCGGATTACGCGACGACCTTCACCTTCTCGGCGGCGACGGCCATGCGGTTCGACAGCGGCTGCATCGCGTCCGACGACAGCTTCAGCATGTGCTCGGTCGCCTTCGACGCTTCGGCGACATAGGCGTCGAACGCCGAGCGGACATAGTCGCTCTGGAGCTTGAACAGCTCGGTCGGCGACTTCACCGACGCCATGCTCTTCATCGCGGCGGTCGCATGCTCGAACGACTTGCGGCTGTACTCGGCGGCTTCCTGGCCCAGCGTCTCGACGCCCTTGGCGGCGATGCGGCCGCTCTCGACCATCGCCTCGAGGTTGCCCTTGGCGAAGTCGTTCATCTCTTCGGCGAGCTTCGCGCTCTTCTCCATCGCGGTCTTGGCGCGATCGTTCATGTCGCCGAACATGGCCTGCGCCTTGTGGGTCGCGGTGTCGGCAGCGGTCTTGAGGTCGGTCATCGGAGCGGTTTCCTTCTGCACGGTCTGGGCGGTGGGCGCCGCCGCAGCCGCAACGGCCTTGGCGGTGTCGGTCACGGTGCCGGCGACGGCCTTGACGATCGTCTCGGCGGCCTTGGTGACCGGGGCGGCGACATTCTGGACGGTCGCCTTGGCGGTGTCGGCAGCCTTTTCGGCGGCCTCGACCACGGGTTTCAGGACGGAAGGCTTCGGCGTGGGTGCGATCGCCTCGACCGGCGCGGCGGCAATCACCGGCGCGGGTGCCGCAGGCTTGGGGGGAACCGCCTTGGCGCGCGGCGCGGCACCGCGCGGCGTGCTGGACTTCGGACCCTTGGTCACCATCACTCGCCTCTCGCAAAAGATGTTGCGGTGCAGCGATTACTCGATTCGACAGGTCGCTGCAAGTGAATTGTTGCGGTGCAACAAAGTCACGATGCAGTGAAACTTGTTAGCGGTCTCAACGGGTTCGGACGTAAGTCCCCGGCGCATCTTCGAGGGCCGGAAGCGGACCCTCGCCGGGCACTCGCGCGCCCTTCGCCGGCACGGTTTCGCCGTCGAGCGCGGCGATCCACTGGCGCCAGTCGGGCCACCAGCTTCCCTTCACCTCGCGCGCGCCGGCGACGAAGGCGGTGAGGCTGTCGGCCCCGTCCTCGTTAATCCAATACTGGTATTTCCCCGAGGACGGCGGGTTGACCACGCCGGCGATATGCCCCGACCCGGCCAGCACGAAGCGCAAGGGGCCGTTGAAGTAATGCGTGATCTTCCACACGCTCTCTGCCGGGGCGATGTGATCCTCGCGCCCCGCCTGGACATAGGTCGGCGTGGCGACGCGGGTCAGGTCGATCGGCGTCCCGGCCACCGCGATCGCGCCCGGCGTCACCAGCTTGTTGTCGCGATAGAGGTCGGCGAGATAGCTCTGATGCCACTTGGCGGGCAGGTTGGTGACGTCGCTGTTCCAGTGGAGCAGGTCGAACGGCGTATACTCCGCCCCCATCAGGTAATTGTTGGCGACATAGTTCCAGATGAGGTCGCGTCCGCGCAGCAGGTTGAACGTCGCGGCCATGTACCGCCCGTCGAGGAAGCCGTCGGGCGACAGCGCCTCGATCAGCTTCATCTGCTCATCATCGACGAACATCTGAAGGTCGCCGGCCTGGGTGAAATCGACCTGCGCGGTGAAGAAGGTGGCCGACGCCACCTTGTCCGCTTCCCCCCGCGCGGTCAGCAGCGCCAGGGTCGCGGCGAGCGTCGTGCCCGCCACGCAATAGCCGATCGTGTGCACCGAGGGCACGTCCAGCAGTTCGCGCACCGTGTCGATCGCGTCGATCTGTCCGCGCTCGATGAAGTCGTCCCAGACCACGTCCTTCATCGACGCGTCGGCGGACTTCCAGGAGACGACGAAGACGCTCAGCCCCTGTTCGACCGCCCAGCGGATGAAGCTCTTTTCGGGCGTGAGGTCGAGGATGTAGAAGCGGTTGATCCAGGGCGGGAAGATCAGCAGCGGGATCTTCGACACAGCCTTCGTCGTCGGCGCGTAGTGGATCAGCTCGTACATCGGCGTCCGCTTGACCACCTTGCCCGGCGTCACCGCGATGTTGCGGCCGAGCTCGAACGCGCCCTCGCTCGTCTGCGTCATCTGGCCCTTGGCCATGTCGGCGAGCATGTTCTGAAGGCCCTTGAGCAGGCTCTCGCCGCGCGTCTCGATCGCCTTTTCGAGGACGACCGGGTTGGTCGCGGGGAAGTTGGTCGGGCTCATCGCGTCGATGAAGCCGCGCGTGGCGAAGCGGATCTGTTCCTTCTGCTTGGGGTCCACGCCCTCGATCGCATCGACGCCCTTCACCAGATGCTCGGCGATCAGGAAATAGCTCTGGCGGATGAAGTCGAAAACCGGGTCCTCGCGCCACTGCGGCGCCTTGAACCGCTTGTCGCGCGCCTGCTCGGGCGTCTCCTCGGGCGGGGCGGCGTTCGCGGGGTCGAGGAAGCGCTGCCACAGCTTCATCGTGTCGCCCCAGAATTCGGCCTGCGCGCGGATGACGGGCGTCGGATCGAACGGCGAGCCGCTCAAGGGCTGCGGCGCGGCGTCGATCAGGTCGAGGCCGTGCTCCATCATCATCTGCTGCATCCGGCCCATCACCCAGGTCCAGTGCTGGATGTCCTTCAGGTCGGGCGTGGGCGTCGCGGTCGCGCCGTCGGGTTGGTCGGCCATGGTCCTCTCCTCTGGCAGTCGCCTGTCCGCGCCCGTATAGCGGGGTTGCCGCATCGGCGAAATCGCCCGCGGCCACTCAGGAGCAACGGCAATGTCCGACGAATTCTACCGCATCAAGCGTTTGCCCCCCTATGTCATCGCCGAAGTGAACGCGATGCGGGCAGCGGCGCGTGCGGCGGGAGAGGACATTATCGACCTGGGCATGGGCAATCCCGACCTGCCGCCGCCGCCGCACGTGCTCGAGAAGCTGTGCGAAGTGGCGATGAAACCGGACGCGCACGGCTATTCACAGTCCAAGGGCATCCCCGGCCTTCGCCGCGCGCAGGCCAATTACTATGGCCGCCGCTTCGGCGTCGACGTCGATCCCGAGACCGAGGTCGTGGTGACGATGGGATCGAAGGAGGGGCTGGCCAGCCTCGCCACCGCGATCACCGCGCCGGGCGACGTGGTGCTGGCGCCCAACCCATCCTACCCGATCCACACCTTCGGCTTCATCATCGCCGGCGCGACGATCCGCAGCGTGCCGACAACCCCGAACGAGGAATATTGGGCCAGCCTCGACCGCGCGATGGCGTTCACCGTGCCGCGGCCGAGCATTCTCGTCGTCAACTATCCGTCCAACCCGACGGCGGAGACGGTCGACCTCGCTTTCTACGAGCGGCTGGTCGCGTGGGCGAAGGCGAACCAGGTTTGGGTGTTGTCCGACCTTGCCTATTCGGAGCTTTATTTCGACGGCAACCCGACGCGCTCGATCCTTGAGGTGCCGGGGGCCAAGGACGTGGCGATCGAGTTCACCTCGCTTTCCAAGACCTATTCTATGGCCGGCTGGCGGATGGGCTTTGCGGTCGGCAACAAGAAGCTGATCGCGGCGATGACGCGGGTGAAGTCGTACCTCGATTACGGCGCGTTCACGCCCATTCAGGCGGCGGCATGCGCGGCGCTCAACGGCCCGCAGGACATTGTCGAGCGCAACCGCCAGCTCTATCACAAGCGCCGCGACGTGATGGTCGAGGCGTTCGGCCGCGCCGGCTGGGATATCCCTGCGCCCAAGGCGTCGATGTTCGCCTGGGCCCCGCTGCCGCCCGCGCTCAAGCATCTGGGCAGCCTCGAATTCTCCAAGCAACTCCTCACCCACGCCAAGGTCGCGGTCGCGCCCGGCGTCGGTTACGGTGAGGACGGCGAGGGCTATGTCCGCATCGCGATGGTCGAGAACGAGCAGCGGCTGCGTCAGGCAGCGCGCAACGTGAAGCGCTACCTCCAGTCGATGGGGGTCAACACGCCCGCACAGGCGAGCAACGGCTGATCTGCTTTAATGATTGTTCCCCGCCGCCCGCCCGTGGCAAGGGCGGGGGGGAATAGTCTGTCTAATCAGAGAGTGCGCATGAACCGGATCGGCATCTACGGCAGCCTGGGGCGGATGGGGCAGGCGATCGTCGCGGCGATGCCGGCGCTTGACGCGGTGCACGCCGGCGGCGTCGATGCGGGCGAGGATCCCGGCCCGCTCGCCGGCCAGTGCGACGTGCTCGTCGATTTCTCCGCGCCTGCCGCGCTCGATGCGCATCTGGCCGCGGCGACGGCGGCGGGGACGCCGATCGTCATCGGCACCACCGGCCTGTCGCCGCACCACCACGACGCGATCGATGCGGCGGCGGAGCGGATCGCGATCCTCCAGACCGGCAACACTTCCGTTGGCGTCGGCCTCTTGATGGCGCTCGTCCGCGATGCCGCGCGCAAGCTGGGGCAGGAATGGGACATCGAGATCGTCGAGATGCACCACCGCGACAAGGTCGATGCCCCGTCGGGCACCGCGCTGATGCTGGGCGAGGCGGCGGCGGCGGGTCGCGAGACGACGATCGCCGAGACGGGCGTGCAAGGCCGCGCTGGGCTGGTCGGCGCGCGCGCGCGCGGGACGATCGGCTTTTCCAGCCTGCGCGGCGGCACCGTCGTCGGCGACCATAACGTCGTCTTCGCCGGCAATGGCGAGCGGATCGAGATCGGCCATTACGCACAGGACCGCGCGATCTTCGCCGCCGGCGCGGTGCGGGCGGCGCTGTGGCTCGCGGGCCGCGCGCCGGGCCGCTACCGGATGGACCAGGTGCTCGGCCTTTGAAGAAGGCGAACGTCTTCGAGTTCTTCCGCCGGCTGGCCGAGGTCAATCCCGCGCCCGAGACCGAACTAGAATCGGTCAACGTCTATACGCTGCTCGTCGCCGTCGTTCTCTCGGCACAAGCCACCGATGCGGGCGTCAACCGCGCCACCCGCGCGCTATTCGCCGAGGTCGACACCCCCGAGAAGATGGTGGCGCTCGGCGAAGAGGGGCTGAAGCGGCATATCAAGACGATCGGGCTGTTCAACACGAAGGCCAAGAACGTCATCGCGCTTTCGCAGGCGCTGATCGACCAGCATGACGGCGAAGTGCCCGCCGACCGCGCCGCGCTGGAGGCGCTGCCCGGGGTAGGGCGAAAGACCGCCAATGTCGTCATGAACGTCGCCTTCGGGCAGGAGACGTTCGCGGTCGATACGCACCTGTTCCGGGTCGGCAACCGCACGGGCCTTGCCCCCGGCAAGACGCCGCTCGCGGTCGAACTGAAGCTTGAAAAGGTGGTGCCGCAGCCGTTTCGCCTGCACGCGCATCACTGGCTGATCCTGCATGGCCGGTACGTGTGCAAGGCGCGGACGCCCGATTGCTGGAAATGTCCGGTCGCGGACCTCTGCCGCTACAAGCCCAAGACGCCGCCGCCCAAGGCAAAGGCCGGCGACTCGATAAAGCCCGCCTGACTTCCTATGTGAGCGGCCGTTTCGTTCACGAGGTTGCTTATGCTCATGTCCCTGATCGCGAGCACGATGCTCGCCGCAGCGCCCGCGCCGGCGCAGAACGCCCCCGACTGGACGGGCGTGTGGCGCAACGGATCGAACAGCGTCCATATCCGCGCCAGCCGCTGCGGACAGGCGATGTGCGGCACCGTCATCTGGGCGAGCGAAAAGGCAAAGGCCGATGCCGCGGCCGGCGGGACCGACAATCTGATCGGCACGCGCATCTTCGACGGCTTTACGCCCGAGGATGGCGAGTGGGTGGGCGACGTCTATGTCCCTGACCTGGCCAAGAGCTTTTCGGGTTCGATCTGGATGGAGGGGCGCAACACGCTGGTCGGGCGCGGCTGCCTGTTCGGCAATTTCGGCTGCCGCGAACAGCGCTGGACGCGCGTCGCCGACACCGCACGGCCCGTGCCGAAGCGCCGCCGCTGATGGCGGCGACGCCGGCCTGGCCGCCCGATTCAACGCCTCGCCTGTTCGTCAAGACGCCGTTGTCCGACGGGGCGGCGGTGGCGATCGACGGCGGGCAGGCACATTATCTGGCCGGGGTGATGCGGCTGAAGGTCGGCGATCCCGTCCTCCTGTTCGATGACGCGACCGGCGAGTGGCTTGCCGAGGCGAGCGAGGTCCGCAAACGCGACCTTACGCTGACGGTCACGCACCGGATGCGCGAGCGCGAGGCGGTGCCCGACCTGTGGCTGTGCGCCGCGCCGATCAAGAAGGGGCGGATCGACTGGGTCGCGGAAAAGGCGTGCGAGCTGGGCGTCGACCGGCTGGTGCCGGTGCTGACGCAGCGGACGATCGTCGACCGCCTGAATCTCGATCGCCTGCGCGCACACATGATCGAGGCGGCGGAGCAATGCGGGCGCACTGCGCTGCCCTCTCTGGCCGAGCCGGTGAAGCTGGCGGCGCTGCTGGCCGAGTGGCCTGCCGAGCGCGCACTGTTCTTCGCCGACGAGAGCGGCGGCGTGCCCGCGGCCGAGGCGATGCGCGCGCGGCCCGGCCCGGCGGCGATCCTGGTGGGGCCGGAGGGCGGCTTCACCCCCGCCGAGCGCGAGGCGATCCGCGCATGCCCGGCGGCGGTCGGCATCACGCTCGGTCCGCGCATCCTGCGTGCCGAAACCGCCGCGGCGGCGGCGACCGCGGTGTGGATGGCCGCCGCGGGCGACTGGTAAGGTTCGACCGGAGCGCCAGCGGGGAGGGGACCGCGGCGCTCCGGTCCGGGTGAGGGCGACGCCGGCGTTGGAGCTACCGCCGCCGCCCTGTCCGATCTCTAAAGCCCGATCCCGTCAGACCAGCACGGGCTCCGGCCGCTCCACCGCGTCGAGCCGCGTGGCCGCTTCGATCGTCATCAGCGGCTTGAGCACCCCGTCGCGGAGGTCATAGACCCAGCCGTGCAGCGTCAGCTCCTGCCCCCGCTCGAACGCGGCTTGTACCAGCGGGACGCGGGCAAGGCGGACGAGCTGGTCGCGGACATTGAGTTCGACCATGCGGTTCAGCCGCTGCCCCTCCGGCAGTGCGTCGACCTCTTCGGCATGTTCGGCATAGACGTCGTGGACGCCCGCCACCCATTCGCCGACCGCGCCGGTTCCCTCGCGCTTCCAACCATGCGCCACCCCGCCGCAGCCGTAATGGCCGCACAGGATGATGTGGCGCACGCGCGTCCGCTCGACCGCGGTCTGGAGCACCGCCATCAGGTTGAGGTCGTCCTCGTAGACCAGATTGGCGACGTTGCGGTGGATCGACATCACGCCGGGGGGCGAGTTGGTGATCTGATCGGGCGCCACGCGGCTGTCCGAACAGCCGATCCAGAGGAAGTTCGGCTTCTGCTCCTCGGCCTGGCGCGCGAAATAGTCGGGGCGCTCCTCACGCAGCTGTTCGGCCCACGCCTTGTTGGCGAGGAGCAGCATCTTGGTATCGTTCATAGGTGGACGAGCTCCCGGCGCGGCGCGTTGACCAGCGGCGCGCTCTTTTCGGCGATGTCGCCGCGGACCGAGACGCGGATGTCGCGGAACGGCGCGCCGCGGACGAAGGCATTGAGAACGTCGATATTGTCGAGGTCGACGTACGACGTGGACGACAGGTCGACGAGCAGATCGGCGCCGCTGGGCACCCGGTTCAGCGCCTTTTGCAGCTCATACTTGTGGATGAAGTAGAGATTGCGTCGCGCGCGGATCATGCAGCTGTTGCCGTCGCAGACGAAGCTGACCGCGGGGCGGAAGTTGCGCGCGACGACGAAGACGAAGCCGATGGCGAGGCCAATGACGATGCCGACAAGCAGGTCGGTGAACAGGATCGCCGCGATCGTCGCGACGAACGGCACGAACTGGGTGTAACCCTGCTTCCACCGCTTCAGGAACAGCGCCGGCTTGGTGAGCTTGTAGCCGGTCTGGATCAGGACAGCGGCGAGCGCGGCCAGCGGGATGAGGTTGAGGATCGCGGGGATCAGCACGACGCTGAGCAACAACCAGCTGCCGTGCATGATCGTCGACAGCTTGCTAGACGCGCCCGAATCGACGTTCGCCGAGGAGCGGACGATGACCGAGGTGACGGGCAGGCCACCGATCAGGCCCGAAATCAGGTTGCCGCCGCCTTGCGCGAACAGCTCGTGATTCTTGTCGGTGGTGCGGCGCTGCGGATCGAGCTCGTCGACCGCGGTGACGCTCAGGAGCGATTCGAGGCTGGCGACGATCGCCAGCGTGATCGCCACGGTCCACACCGTCGCATTGCCGACCTGGCCGAAATCGGGGAGCGAGAACAGGCCGACGAAGCCCGAGAACCCGTCGGCGATCGGCACCGACACCAGATGCTCCTTCTGGAGCTGGAGCGCGGGGGCGATCACGCCGAACAGCGCGTTCATGCCAACCGCGCCGGCAACGACGACGAGCGGGCCGGGCAGCAGCTTGAGCGCGCCTTCCTTCGGCCGGTTGGCGTCCCACCAGAACAGGAACGCGATCGAGATGACGGAGATGACGACGGCGCCCATCGTCAGCTTGTCGGTGAACGAGAACCACAGCGTCGACAGCGTGTTCATGCCGTCGGTCTGGGTAAAGGCGAACTCGCCCGAGGGATCGCCGTCATAGCCGACCGCGTGCGGTACCTGTTTCAGGATCAGGATGAGGCCGATCGCCGCGAGCATGCCGGTGATGACCGAACTGGGGACGAACTCGGCCAGCACGCCCGAGCGGCTGAACGAGAAGATCATCTGCATCGCGCCCGCCAGCACGACGGCGAGCGTGAACGCCTGGAAACTCGGCAACGACTGGATCGCGTCGAAGACGATGACGGTCAGGCCCGCGGCCGGGCCGCTGACCGACAGCGGCGACTTGGACAGCGCGCCAATGACGATCCCACCGACGATCCCCGCGATCAGCCCCGAGAACAGCGGCGCGCCTGAGGCAAGCGCGACGCCGAGGCACAGCGGCAGCGCGACCAGCGCGACGACGATCGAGGCGGGCAGGTCCTGCTTCCACGTGGCAAAGTTTGGCAGGAAGCCGATCTTCGCGGGCGCAGGCGACGGGGCGGCGATCGCGGCGTGGGCGTTCATGCCGCCCCTCCGCTTTCGATTTCGACGCTAGCCCGCATGACACCCTCCCACGACGCGGGCGCAACCGGCGCACCGCACCTGTCGGGATAGCCGCGCGCATCTTTCCCGTTGGGGACGCTCTGTAAGGAATGATTGCTGGGGTCAGCCCGGCAGCGCGATCGTCGCGCGCAGGCCGCCCTCGGCGCGGTTGGTGAGGTCGAGGCTCCCGCCCTCAGCCGCCGCCGCGCGCGCGACGATCGACAGACCCAGGCCGAAGCCGGCGGTGTCGCGCCCGCGCGCATTGTCGAGCCGGACGAAGGGTTCGAGGACGAGCGCCAGCGATTCCTCGGGGATGCCCGGCCCGTCATCCTCGACATGCAGGCAGACATGGCCCGGCCGCTTTTCCAGCCGCACGATCACCTCGCGCCCGTAATGGACGCCATTGTCGACGAGGTTCGTGACCGCGCGGCGAAAGCTCGACGGGCGGACGGAATGTTCCAGATGCGACGGCCCCTCATAGCGCACGGCATGGCCATGGTCGCTGGCATCGTCGGCGAGGCTGGCGCACAGGACGGCAATATCGACGCGGCGCGGCTTCTCCGGATCGGCCTCCCCGCCCAGAAACGCGAGGAGCGAGTTTACCATCGCCTCCATCCCCTCGATATCGGCGGCGACCTCCCGCCGCAGGCCCTCGTCCGGGATCGCCTCGGTTCGCAGTTGCAGGCGGGCAAGGGGCGTGCGCAGGTCGTGACCGACTGCGGCAAGCGCGCGCGTCCGCTCGTCGATCAGCCGGCGGATGCGCGCCTGCATCGTGTTGAACGCCGCGATCAGCCGGCGGATCTCGACCGGCCCCGCTTCGTCCAGCTCGGGCAGCGCCTCGCCGGGGGTATAGCGCTCGACCGCGCCGGTCAGGCCGCGAATGGGTTTCAGCGTGCGGCGGATGAGCAGGCCGCCGAGCAGCATCACCGCGAACACCGGGATCAGCGCCGCGATCATCCGCTCGATCGGCACGCCCGCCGACCGCACCGGCTCGACCGTGCGGAAATAGACCCAGCTTCGATCGGGCAGGCGCATCGTGCCGGTGATCACCGACTTGGTCCCGACGCGGAGCAGCGCGAGGCGGACCTGCTGGTTTTCGAGGCCGGGTTCCCAAGCGATGACCTGATCGCGAATCTGGTTCGGGGCGGGGCCGTTCTGCGGCAGCGTCGGTTCGGCCGCGCTCCAGCGGACGATGTAGCGGTCGGTGGTCAGTTCGTCGGCATAGCGCGCGCGGGCGGGCGGCGGCGACTGGCCGACCAGCCGGCGGACGATGACCAGATGCTCGGCCAGCCGCCGCGCCTCGTCGTCGCGGACCGAAAACTCGGTGGCGCGTTCGTAAAGCAGCGTGCTGGCAACAAACTCGAGCGCGAGCGCAAAGAGCAGGATCGCGACCAGCCGCCCGATCAGGCCCATCGCCGGCCAGTGCGGGCGCATCATTCGCGCGTGACCGGCGCACTCAGCATATAGCCGACGCCGCGCACGGTGACGATCGGCGCGGGCCGCTCCTCGGTCGACAGCTTGCGGCGCAGGCGGCTGATGAGCACGTCGATGGAGCGGTCGGACGAATCGCCGATCCGCGTGCGCGACAGCTCGATCAGCCGCTCGCGCGCGATCACGCGCTGCGCATGATCGACGAGGACGGCGAGCAGGTCGAACTCGGCGCCGGTCAGGTCGACCACCGCCTCGGTCGGGGAGCGGAGTTCACGGCGGGGCAGGTCGATCGTCCATCCCTCGAACGTCGCGATTCCCTTCGACCGCTCGTCCTCGCCGCCGCCGCCGCGCGATTCCCAGCGGCGCAGGACGGCGCGGACGCGGGCGATCAGCTCGCGCGTGCCGAACGGCTTGGGCAGGTAGTCGTCGGCACCGAGTTCGAGGCCGATGACGCGGTCGACCTCGCTGCCCTTGGCGCTGATGAAGATGATGGGGACGTCGCTTTGCTGGCGGATGCGGCGGCACAGGTCGATGCCGCTGGTGCCGGGCAGCATGATGTCGAGCAGGACGAGCTCGACATCGCCGCCCTCGAACGCCTGCCAGAATTCGGGCGCGGCTGCGCAGGCGCGCACCTGATAGCCGTTTTCCTGAAGCGCGCGGGCGGTAAGGACGCGCAGCGCCGGATCGTCTTCGACAAGCAGGATCATGGGCGGGGATGTAACGATCCCCGCCCGATCAATCCAGCCGGGTTAGTCGAGGCGGCGCGCCAGTTCCTTGTTGAGGCCGAGCGCCACCAGCGTGCCGATCGCGCCGGACAAAAGGTAACCGCCCGCCGCCGCGAGCCCGAAATAATGGGTGAGCGCCAGCGCCGCGAGCGGGGCGAAGCCCGCGCCGAACAGCCAGGCCAGGTCGCTGGTGAGCGCCGCGCCGGTATAGCGCGCGCGCTTCGGAAAGTTGCTGGTGACGGCACCCGACGACTGGCCGAACGACAGGCCGAGCAGGATGAACCCCGAGATCATGAACACCGACTCGCCGACCGCGCCGCCGCGCAGCAACTGCGGTGCGAAGCCAGAGAACACCGCGATCGCCGCGGCGGTATAGCCGAGCACCGAACGGCGGCCGATCCGATCCGCCAGCCACCCCGACGCGACGATCGAAGCCAGGCCAAAGCCCGCGCCCACCATTTCGATCACGAGAAAGCGGGTGATGCTCTCGCCGGTGTAGACATAGACCCAGGAGAGCGGGAACACCGTCACCATGTGGAACAGCGCGAAGCTGGCGAGCGGGGCGAACGCGCCGATGACGATGTTGCGCCACTGCGCCTTGATCGTCGGGGCGACGCGCGAGGGAGTGAGCTCGCGCGTCTTGAACAGGTCGGCATATTCGGCGGTCACGACCATGCGAAGCCGCGCGAACAGCGCCACGACGTTGAGCGCGAAGGCGACGAAGAAGGGATAGCGCCAGCCCCAGGCGAAGAAATCCTTGGCCCCGATCGTGCCGAGCAGGAACGCGAACAGGCCGCTTGCCACCAACAGGCCGAGCGGCGCACCGAGCTGCGGCACCATCGCCCACCAGCCGCGCTTCCCGTCGGGTGCGTTGAGCGCGAGGAGTGACGAGAGGCCGTCCCACGCGCCGCCCAGCGCGATGCCCTGACCGATACGCAGGATGGCGAGGATCACCGCCGCCCAGATGCCCGCCGCCTGATAGCTCGGGAGGAAACCGACCGACACGGTCGAGGTGCCGAGCAGGAACAGCGCGATGGTGAGCTTCGTCCCGCGCCCGTGCCGCCGGTCGATCGCCATGAAGATCTGCGTGCCGATCGGCCGCGCAACGAAGGCGAGCGGGAACAAAGCGAAGGACAGAAGCGTCGCGGTCACGCGATCCGC
Source organism: uncultured Sphingomonas sp. (assembly GCA_913775315.1). Taxonomy (GTDB): domain Bacteria; phylum Pseudomonadota; class Alphaproteobacteria; order Sphingomonadales; family Sphingomonadaceae; genus Sphingomonas. The sequence goes on from CAJYIX010000011.1 coordinate 36,007, forward strand.
GAACGGGAAGATGAGCTGCGGGAACACGATCACGCTGGCGATCGCGTAGACGAAGAAATCGAAGAATTCGGAGGTGCGCCCGATGATGACGCCGATCGCGATCTCTCCCGGCCGGACATGCTCGTCGGCATGCAGGGCGCGGGCGTCCTGCTCGAGCGCGTGGGAATGGGCGACGGCTTCGGCCATGACGGGCATATCCTTTGGGCGGGGCCTTTGGGCGAGCAACCCGCGAACCGCGATTCCGGTCCCTTACGCGGTCCACGGCCGATGGGGCATAGGACATTTTGTCCTATTCCGCGCAGCCGCCCACGGGCCTAGCTCCGCGTCATGCTGAACCGCACGCGCGCCCCGGCCCTCCGTTTCGCGACCCTTGCTGCCGCCCTGCTCGCGCTCGGCGGTTGTGACATGGTCGTCATGAACCCTTCGGGCGACGTCGCGCGCCAGCAAGCGGACCTGATCCTGTGGTCGACGGGGCTGATGCTGCTCATCATCGTGCCGGTGATGGTGCTGACCGCGGTTTTCGCATGGCGCTACCGCGCTAGCAACGAAGAGGCCGAGTACGCGCCCGAGTGGAATCACTCGACCGGGCTCGAGCTTATCATCTGGTCGGCGCCGCTCCTCATCGTCATCATGCTAGGCGCGCTGACCTGGGTCGCGACGCACACGCTCGACCCCTATCGCCCGATCGGCCGGATCGCGGCGGGCAAGCCCGTCCCCGCGACGCAGCGCCCGCTGGAGGTGCAGGTCGTCTCGCTCGACTGGAAATGGCTGTTCATCTATCCCGAGCAGGGGGTGGCGAGCGTCAACGAACTGGTCGTCCCTGTCGACCGCCAAGTGCGTTTCCGCCTCTCCTCGTCGAGCGTCATGAACACCTTCTACGTGCCGGCGATGGCGGGCATGATCTACACGATGCCGGGCATGGAGACGAAGCTTCACGCCGTCCTCAACAAGACCGGTGATTTCGAGGGCATGTCCGCGCATTACAGCGGCGCGGGCTTCTCGAAGATGCGCTTCCGCACCTATTCGGTCGACGAGGCCGGGTTCGAGAAGTGGGTCGCGAAGGCCAAGGGCGCGCAGGGTCGGCTCGATGCCAAGACCTATCTCCAGCTCGAACAGCCGAGCGAGGATGATACGCCGCGTCAGTTCGCCGGGGTCGAGCAGGGCATTTTCAGCCGCATCGTCAACATGTGCGTGCGCCCGAACCAGCCCTGCATGACCGAATCGATGCACGGGATGCACGGCAATTCCGGCCTGCCCGCGCCCACCAACAACGCGGTCCGTCCGCGCACCCCGCCGGCCTTCGACCGCGCGCCGGGTGAGGACGTGCCGAGCCCGCGCACCGACGCGGCGGGCAAGGGCGCCAGCTCGCCCGCCCGCACCGGCAGCGGTGCCGCCGCCAATCGCGAAACGCCCACGCAGAAGGGTGAGTGAGGAACTCATGTCCGACGCAGTCTATCAGATGATCTTCGGTCGCCTGACGCTCGACGCGCTGCCGCTGCACGAACCGATCGTCGTCGCGACGTTCGGCGTCGTGGCGCTGGGCGGCCTCGCGCTCCTCGGCCTCATCACCAAATACAAGCTCTGGGGCTACCTCTGGAGCGAGTGGTTCACGACGGTCGATCACAAGAAGATCGGCATCATGTACATGATCCTCGGCACCGTCATGCTGCTGCGCGGGTTCGCCGACGCGATCATGATGCGGTTGCAGCAGGCGATGGCCTTCAACGGGTCCGAAGGGTATCTGGACGCCCACCATTACGACCAGATCTTCACCGCGCACGGCGTCATCATGATCTTCTTCGTGGCGATGCCGTTCGTCACGGGGCTGATGAACTATGTCGTCCCGCTCCAGATCGGCGCGCGCGACGTGAGCTTCCCGTTCCTCAACAATTTCAGTTTCTGGATGACCGCCGCGGGCGCGGGGCTGGTCATGGCGAGCCTGTTCGTGGGTGAGTTCGCCAAGACCGGCTGGCTGGCGATGGCACCCTTGTCGGGGCTTGATTACTCGCCGGACGTCGGCGTCGACTATTATATCTGGGCGTTGCAGATCGCCGGCGTCGGCACATTGCTGTCCGGCGTCAACCTGATCGCGACCATCGTCAAGATGCGCGCGCCGGGCATGAGCCTGATGAAGATGCCGGTCTTCACCTGGTCGGCGCTCGTCACCAACGTGCTGATCGTCGCGGCCTTCCCCGTGCTGACGGCGGTGCTCGCCTTCCTCAGCCTCGACCGCTATGTCGGCACCAACTTCTTCACGAACACGCTCGGCGGCAACCCGATGATGTACGTGAACATGATCTGGATCTGGGGCCACCCGGAAGTCTACATCCTGATCCTTCCCGCATTCGGCGTGTTCAGCGAGGTCGTGTCGACCTTCTCGGGCAAGCGGCTGTTCGGCTATACCTCGATGATCTACGCGCTGATCGTCATCTGCATCCTCGCCTATCTCGTGTGGCTGCACCACTTCTTCACGATGGGGTCGGGGGCGAGCGTCAACAGCTTCTTCGGCATCACGACGATGATCATCTCGATCCCGACGGGAGCGAAGATCTTCAACTGGCTGTTCACGATGTACAAGGGGCGCATCCGCTACGAGCTGCCGATGATGTGGGCGATCGCGTTCATGCTGACCTTTACCGTGGGCGGCATGACGGGCGTGCTGCTGGCGGTGCCGCCGGCGGACTTTGTGCTCCACAACTCGCTGTTCCTCGTCGCGCACTTCCACAACGTCATCATCGGCGGCGTGCTGTTCGGGATGTTCGCTGGCATCAACTACTGGTGGCCCAAGGCGTTCGGGTTCAAGCTCGATCGCAAGTGGGGGCTGGTGAGCTTCTGGGCGTGGGTCGTCGGCTTCTGGACTGCGTTCACCCCGCTCTATGTCCTGGGCCTGATGGGCGTCACCCGTCGCCTGCGCACCTTCGACGATCCGAGCCTCCAGATCTGGTTCGTCATCGCGGGGATCGGTGCGGCGATCGTCGCGGTGGGCATCGCCGCATTCCTGATCCAGATCGCGGTCAGCATCCTCAATCGCGACAAGCTGCGCGACGAGACCGGCGATCCGTGGGGCGGCCGCACGCTCGAATGGGCGACCACCTCGCCGCCGCCGCATTACAATTTCGCGTTCACGCCGGTGGTCCACGACCTCGACGCGTGGCACGACATGAAGGCGCGCGGCGGCAAGGTTCCGGCCGAAGGGTACATGGACATCCACATGCCCAAGTACACGGGCGCGGGCGTCATCCTCGCCGGCCTGTCGGCGGTCTGCGGCTTCGGCCTCGTGTGGCACATCTGGTGGATGGCGGGCGGCGCGCTGGCCGGCATCGTCGGCTTCGCGATCTGGCACAGCTTCGACTATGACCGCGACTATTACGTCACCGCAGACGAAGTCGCCGAAACCGAGCGCGCCGGGCGCGTGATGGCAGGGGCCTGAAGCGATGGCGAACCACACCGCAACCACAGCCGACGCGCCCCATTTCTGGGAGACCGAGCCGCATCATCACGAGGCGGGGTCGAGCACGATGCTCGGCTTCTGGCTCTATCTGATGAGCGACTGCCTCATCTTCGCGATGCTGTTCGCGGGCTGGGGCGTCTATGGCCAGAGCGCCGCGGGCGGCCCCACCGCGCCCGAACTGTTCGACCTGAAGCTTGTCGCGCTCAACACCGCGATGCTCCTGTTCAGCTCGATCACCTACGGCTTCGCGATGATCGCGGCGCAGGAGGACAAGAAGGGCGCAACGCTCGGCTGGCTGGCCGTCACCGGCCTGTTCGGCGCGGCGTTCCTTGGAATCGAGCTCTACGAGTTCGCGCACCTGATCCACGAGGGGGCGGGGCCGCAGCGGTCGGCGTTCCTGTCGAGCTTCTTCGCGCTGGTCGGCACCCACGGGCTGCACGTCTTCTTCGGCATGATCTGGCTGACCGTGCTGATGGTGCAGGTGGCGAAGAAGGGCCTGATCGCGGCGAACACCCGCCGGCTCGCCTGCCTCAGCCTGTTCTGGCACTTCCTCGACGTCGTGTGGATCGGCGTCTTCACCTTCGTGTACCTGCTGGGGTCGATGCAATGAGCCACGACGCACACACGGCCGATCATGGCGAGGGCGGCGCCGCGCACGCCACGAGGCGGGGCTATGTCACCGGCTTCCTCCTGTCGGTCGTCCTTACGGCGATCCCGTTCGGGCTGGTGATGGGCGGCGTCATTAACGACATGCGGATCACCGCCGGCATCGTCATGGCATTGGCGATCGTGCAGATCGTCGTCCACATGGTCTATTTCCTCCACATGGATACCAAGTCGGAGGGCGGCTGGACGCTGATGGCGCTGATCTTCACCGCGGTCATCGTCGTCATCACGATTGCCGGCTCGCTATGGGTGATGGTCAACATGAACCGCTACATGATGCCGCCGATGCCGCCCGCATCCGCCGCGGCACCGATGTCGGACATGAGCGGCATGTGAAGCGCGTCGCCGCCCGGATCGGCGTCCTTTCCCTCATCGTCCTGTTCGTCGGGCTCGGGATCTGGCAGCTCGAACGGCGGACGTGGAAGCTCGACCTGATCGCGCGGGTCGAGGCGCGGCTGAAGGCGCCGCCGGTGCCGCCATCGTCGCGGGGCGAGGAGTATACCCGCATCGCCGCGACCGGCCGCTGGGTGCCGGGGCGAGACACCTATACGCAGGCGGTAACCGAGCTCGGCGGCGGCTTCTGGGTAATGACGCCGCTCGACACGCCTGAGGGGCGCCTGCTCGTCAACCGCGGGTTTGTCACGGTGGATCGCCGGGGGAAGACCCCGCCGCCCGTCGGGCCGGTGCGGGTCAAGGGGCTGCTGCGCCTGAGCGAGCCGGGGGGCGGGTTCCTCCGCGCCAACGACCCCGCCGCCGACCGTTGGTACTCGCGCGACGTGGCGGCGATCGCGGCGGCGCGGCGGCTGGGGCCCGTGCTGCCCTGGTTCCTCGATGCCGGGGCGAACGGCGACAGCTGGCCGCGCGGGGGGCTTACGGTCGTGACGTTCCGCAACGCGCACCTGCAATATGCGCTGACGTGGTTCGCGATGGCGGGGCTGCTCGCGTTCCTCGCGTGGCGCGTTACGATCCGGCGATGACGACGCTATCGCCGGAAGATGCGGGCCGCCGCAACCTGCTGCTCCTCGTCCAGCTACGCTGGCTGGCGGTGGCGGGGCAGATGGCGACGATCCTGGGCGTGCAGTTCGGCCTGGGGATCGCGCTGCCGATCCTGCCGATGTTCGCGACATTGGGCCTGCTGATCGGCCTCAACCTCGTACAGCTCCTGTCGGAGCGGCGAAGGGCGGTCACAAACAACCAGCTCTTCGCCGCGCTGCTGATCGACGTGGGCGCGCTCACCATCCAGCTTTACCTGTCGGGCGGCGCGACCAATCCGTTCGTCGGCCTGTTCCTGCTCCAGGTGGTGCTCGGCGCGATCCTGTTGAAGCCCGTCACGAGCTGGCTGATGGTCGCGGTGACGAGCGGGGCGTTTGCGGGGTTGACGGTCGACTATCACCGCCTCGACCTGCCCCCCGCAATGGCGAGCAACCATTCGCTGCCGTACCTCATCGGCAACTGGTTCAACTTCACGCTGGCCGCCGTGCTGATCGTGCTGTTCGTTACACGGATCGCGCGCAACCTGTCCGAACGCGACGCGCGGCTCGCAGCGCTGCGCCAGCAATCGGCGGAGACCGAGCATATCGTCCGCATGGGCCTGCTCGCGAGCGGCGCGGCGCACGAACTCGGCACGCCGCTCTCGACCGTCGCGGTGGCGCTGGGCGATTGGGCACGCGATCCGGCGATCGCGGGCGACCCCGCGCGTGCCGAGGAGCTTGCCGACATGACCGCCGAGATTGCGCGGTGCAAGGCGATCCTGTCGGGTATCCTGCTCGCCGCGGGGGAGGTGACCGGCGCCGCGCCCGAGCGGACGACGCTGCGCCGCTTCCTGTCGGGCATCGTCGCGCGCTGGGACGAGGGGCAGCCGGGCCTCGTCCGGTTCGAGGACCGGCTCGGCCCCGACCGCGCGATCGTCGCCGACCGCGCGCTGTCGCAGGCGCTCACCAACGTCCTCGACAACGCCGCCGAAGCCGGCGCGCGCGCGATCGAGGTGACGGCGACGGCCAAGGACGGCGAACTCGTCCTGAGCGTGATCGACGACGGGCGCGGGGTGCCGCCCGGCATCCTCGCGCATCTGGGCAAGCCCTATCAGTCGAGCAAGAACCGGCGCGGGGCGGGGCTGGGGCTGTTCCTGGCGGTCAACGTGCTGCGCGTTCTGGGCGGCACGCTGTCGGTGGCCAATCGCAAGCTCGAGGGGGCGGAGGTTGTGTTCCGCCTGCCGCTCGCCGCGCTCATGCTGGAGGAGGCGCGATGACCGGACGACGGCTGCTCATCGTCGAGGACGACGCGGTATTCGCCCGCACGCTCGCCCGCTCGTTCGAGCGGCGCGCCGATGCGGTGCGCGTGCTGAACGGGCCGGAGGGGCTTGAAGACGCCGCGCGCGAGCATGGCGCGACCCACGCGGTCGTCGACCTCCGGCTGGGCGGCGCATCGGGACTTGCCTGTGTCGAGGTGCTGCATGCGCTCGACCCCGCGATGCGGATCGTCGTGCTGACCGGCTTCGCCAGCATCGCGACCGCGGTCGAGGCGATCAAGCTCGGCGCCACCAACTATCTCACCAAGCCCGCCAACACCGACGATATCGAGGCGGCGTTCGAGCGGGTGGCGGGCGATGCGGAAGCGGACCTGACCGCCGCGCCCACATCGCTGCGCACGCTCGAATGGGAGCATATTCATCAGGTGCTGGCCGACACCGGCTTCAACGTGTCGGAGGCAGCGCGGCGACTGGGGATGCACCGGCGAACCCTGGCACGGAAGCTGGAGAAGCGGCACCTCTAATCCTCCCCTGTAAGGGGAGGGGGACCATGCGCAGCATGGTGGAGGGGCGCTGCCTCCTGCGAAACGCTTGTGGAAATCCCCCTCCACCCCCGCGCTTGCGCGCGGCGGTCCCCCTCCCCGTACCGGGGAGGATCAGGTCAGATCCGGTGCTCGCCCTTGACCCAGCGCACCGTGCCCGAGCTGGCGCGCATCACCACGCTCTCGGTCGTCATCATCCGCCCCTTGCGCTTGACGCCGGCCAGCAGGGAGCCGTCGGTGACGCCCGTCGCGGCGAAGATGCAGTCGCCGCTGGCCAGCTCGTCCAGCGTATAGACCTTGTCGAGGTCCTGGATCCCCCAGCGGTGGGCGCGCGCCCGCTCGTCGTCGTTGCGGAACAGGAGGCGCCCCTGGAACTGGCCGCCGACGCAGCGCAGCGCCGCGCAGGCAAGCACGCCCTCCGGCGCGCCGCCCGAACCCATGTAGATGTCGATCGTCGTGTCGGGATCGGTCGTCGCGATCACCCCCGCCACGTCGCCGTCGCCGATCAGCATCACGCCGCAGCCGATACCGCGCAGCTCGGCGATCAGCTTCTCATGGCGCGGGCGGTCGAGGACGCAGGCGATGATCTCGTGCGGTTCGACGCCCTTGGCCGCGGCGACCGCGCGGACGTTTTCGGTGGCCGACTTTTCGAGGTCGATGACGCCCGCCGGATAGCCGGGGCCGACCGCGATCTTGTCCATATACACGTCGGGCGCGTTGAGCAGGCAGCCCTCCTCCGCGATCGCCAGCACCGCCAGCGCATTGGGACCGGCCTTCGCCGTGATCGTCGTGCCTTCGAGCGGGTCGAGCGCGATGTCGATCTTCGGCCCCTTGCCGGGCGCCGAGCCGACCTTTTCGCCGATATAAAGCATCGGCGCCTCGTCGCGCTCGCCCTCGCCGATCACGACGGTGCCGTCCATGTAGAGTTCGTTCAATGCGGCGCGCATCGCCTCGACCGCGGCGGCGTCGGCGGCCTTTTCGTCGCCGCGCCCGACCAGCGTCGAGGCGGCGATCGCCGCCGCTTCGGTCACGCGGACCATTTCGAGGACAAGCACGCGGTCGAGATTCTGGCTGGCCGATTGCGTCACGTCGAAATCCCCTTGGTCGATTTTGCTTTGGGCGGGCGATAGGCGGGCGGGCGCGATTGGGCAATGGACGAACCGCGCCGGACGTGATTGGATCGGGGCGGACCGATCGGAGGGCGCACAGATGCTGGCGTTGATGCTGATGATACAGGCTGCCCCCGTCGACGCGGCGCGGCTGGTGGCCGAAGCGCGGTTTTTGACCCGCGCCATAGTCGAGTGTCGGCAAAGTCGCGAGGGCGAGGCGATCACCGTCTGCGCCCGCCGAGATGCCGACAAATGGCGCGTGCCCTTCGTCACCCCCGATCCCGGCGCGATCGACCCGGACGACGTGCCGCGCGAGCGATCGAAGCTGATCGCGCGGCCCAACAACTGCACCGAGATGAAGCTGATGGCCTATGAGTGCGGCATGGCCGGCGCGTCCATGACCTCGGGCAATCGCGGCACCCGGTTCGAGGCGCCGCGCCCGCTGGCGCCCTAGGGCTCTTTCGCAGCCCCCGCGCCGATGGCATGGGGGCGGCATGACCGCCCAGCCGATCGTCCCCGACAGCGAGCATAAGGGCCTCGTCGCACGCCTGCCGGCCAAGGCGCGCGCCTTCGCGCTGCTCGCGCGGTTCGACCGGCCGATCGGGTGGTGGCTGCTGTTCTGGCCGGGCGCCTGGGCGATCGCGCTCGCCGGCGGATTGGCCCCGTTGGGCTCCGGGCGCTGGAACCTTCTCCTCTGGTTCCTCCTCGGCAGCATCGCGATGCGCGGGGCGGGGTGCGTCTATAACGACATCGTCGACCGCGACCTCGACGCCGCGGTCGAGCGGACGCGCAGCCGCCCGCTGCCGAGCGGAATCGTCAGTCTGAAGGCGGCATGGGCGTGGCTGATCGCCTTGTCGCTCATCGGCCTCGTCGTGCTCCTGCAACTGCGGCTGGAGGCACAGGTCGTCGCGCTCGCCAGTCTCGCGCTGGTCGCCGCCTATCCGTTCATGAAGCGGATCACCTGGTGGCCGCAGGCGTGGCTGGGGATGGTCTTTTCCTGGGCTGCGCCGGTTGGCTGGGTCGAGGTGACGGGCGGGGCGTCGTGGACGTTCGCGCTCCTTTATGCCGGGTCGATCGCGTGGGTGATCGGTTACGACACCATCTATGCGCTTCAGGATATCGAGGACGACGCGATGATCGGCGTCAAATCCTCCGCGCGCGCGATGGGGCGGCATGTGCGGGCGGGGACGGCGATCTTCTATGCGATCGCGGTCGGATGCTGGGCGGCGGGGTTCTGGCGGACGTTCGCCGATCCGCTCGCGCTGCTGGCGCTCGTGCCCGTCGCGGGGCATTTCGCGTGGCAGGTGGCGACGCTCAGGCCCGCCGACGGCGCGGGTGCGCTGGCGCGGTTCCGGTCGAACCGGATGGCGGGGTTCCTCATGTTCCTCGCCTGCGCCGTGGTCGGGACCGCCGCCGCCCTTTGACGGGGGGCATCCCGCACCCTAACTGCGGTGGATGCTCAGCGTTTCCGAAGCCGTCGCCATCGCCCAGGCCGCCGTCGACAGGGCGCGCGCCGCCGGTGCCGATGCCGTCGATGCCAGCGTCAGTGCCGACCAGTCGACCGGCGTCGGCGTCCGCCTCGGCCATCTGGAAGAGATCGATCGCTCGGAGGGCGAGTCACTGAGCCTCCGCGCGTTCGTCGGCCGCCGCGTGGCGAGCGTGACGAGCTCGCGCTTCGCCCCCGCCGACCTCGATCGCCTCGCCGAGCGAGTCGTGGCGATGGCGAAGGCCGCGCCCGAGGATCCCTATGCCGGCCTCGCGCCCGAGCAGCGGCTGATGCACGGCACCGCCCCCGACCTCGACTTGCATGACGATGCCGCGGTCGAGCCCGATCGCCTGCGCGACCTTGCCATGGCGTGCGAGGATGCGGCGCGCGAGGTTGCGGGGATCACCAACAGCGACGGCGCAGGTGCCTCGGCCCGCGCGGCCGTGTCGGCGCTCGCCACCAGCCATGGCTTTGCCGGCGGCTATGCGACGACCAGTTACAGCCTGTCCGCCAGCGTCATCGCCGGCACCGGCGAGCGGATGCAGGGCGGCGACGCCAGCCACTCGGCGCGGTATTTCAATCAGCTCGAAGCGGCCGAGGCGATCGGCCGCCGCGCGGGGGAGCGCGCGGTCGAGCGGATCGACCCGGTGCAGGTCGAAAGTGGGACGATGCCCATCGTCTTCGACCGGCGGGTCAGCGCCAGCCTGATCGGCCATTTCACCGCCGCGATCGCCGGCGGCGCGGTCGCGCGTGGGACGAGCTTCCTCAAGGACAGGCTCGGCAAGCCGGTGTTCGCCGACGGCGTGACGATCACTGACGACCCGCACCGCCCGCGCGGGCTGCGCTCGCGGCCGTTCGATGGCGAGGGGCTGCCGGTCTCGTCCGTCGATCTAGTCGAGCATGGCGTGCTCCAGACCTGGCTGCTCGACAGCGCGGCGGCGCGGCAGCTGCATCTGGAGCCCACAGGCCACGCCGCGCGCGGCGGCGGGACGGCGACGACCAACGTCCACATGGCCGCGGGCAAACTACCCATCGAGACGCTGCTGGGCGAGGTGACGCGCGGCATCTACGTCACCGAACTGATCGGGCAGGGCGTCAATGGCGTCACCGGCGACTATAGCCGCGGCGCGGCGGGGTTCCTGATCGAGAATGGCGAGCTGGTCCGCCCCGTCGCGGGGATCACCATCGCGGGTAACCTGATCGACATGTACCGGGCGCTGGTGCCCGCCAGCGACCTCGAGTTCCGCTATGGCACCAACGCGCCGACGATCCGCATCGACGGGATGACCGTCGCCGGTGGCTGAGCCCCTCGCCGACCGGGTGAGCGCCATTGCGACCGAGGCGGGCGCGCTCGCCATGGCGCGCTTCGGCGGCGAGGTGAGACGGTGGGAGAAGGCGCCGGGCCATCCGGTGTGTGAGGTCGATCTGGCGGTCGATGCCCTGCTGCGCGAGCGGCTGTCGGCGCTGCTGCCCGAAGCGGGCTGGCTGTCGGAGGAAACTGTCGATAGCCGCGAGCGGCTGGGCGGGCGACGCGTGTGGGTCGTCGATCCGATCGACGGCACGCGCGATTACCTGCGCGGCCGCCCCGGCTGGGCAGTGTCCATCGCGCTGGTCGAGGATGGGCAGCCGGTGATCGCCGTACTCGACGCCCCCGCACGTGGCGAGCACTGGCGCGCGATCGCGGGCAAAGGGGCGTTTCGCGGCACCGAACGGCTGCGCGCGAGCGACCGCTCGGAACTGGCCGGCGCGCGCGTCCCCGCCGATGCGCTCGCCAAAGCCGATCGCGATTTCGTGACCGTCGCCAAGCCCAACTCGATCGCGCTGCGCATGGCGATGGTCGCCGCCGGCGAGGCGGACCTGATCGCGACGCTGCGCTGGGGCCACGAATGGGACATCGCCGCCGCCGTGCTGATTGCGCGCGAAGGCGGTGCGGCGGTCAGCGACGCACTCGGCCAGAAGCTGTCGTTCAACACCCCGCGCGCCGAGGCGTTCGGGGTGCTGGTGACGGCGCCGGCGATCCACGCGGCGGCGGTGGCGCGGCTGGCGGAGCGGGCGAAGGCGGCGGTGGGGCGGGGGTAAGGGCTTCCAACGGCGATCAATCGTCGTTGTCGATAAGCGCTTCGCCTTTTCGAAGCCGTTGCAAAAAGCTGATAGCTATCCAGATCATCATGATGAGCGCATAGGTGCCGCCGAGCATGACACCAGCGACCATCGCCGCGGTGGACCAGTAGCGCGCGAGCTCGATGCCAACGAGCCGTATGACGAACATCCCGAGGATTAGGTACAGCAGCGCTAGAACGACCCCGCTGCCGAGAAAGTAGCCCCTAAGGCGGCGCCGAGCGCGCCGGAGGCGGGCGGCTTCTATCATGAACGCCCCTACCGCTCCATCGCCGCGCGCGTGTCGTCGAACGCCATCTCGACCAGCACGCGCATCGCCTTGTCCGCGGCCTCCACATCGCCCGCGGCGATCGCGTCGGCGACGCGGATGTGGTCGGGGACGGGATCGCGGGGGAGGGCGCGGGCGCGCTGCTTGTATTGCGTGGTCCAGTTGACCGCGGCGCCGATGCCCGCGCTCAGCGCCACGAGCGCGTCGTTGCGGGTCGCGCGAAGGATCGCGTCGTGGAACTCGCGGTCGGCGACGCGGCCGGGCTCGGTCGCCAGCGTGAAGCGGCGCATCGCCGCCAGCGCGTCGCGCATCGCCTTGACGTCGGCCTTTTCGCGCCGCTCGGCGGCCAGCCGTGCGGCGGCGGGTTCGACGATCGCGCGCAGCTCGAACAGGTCGCGCACGACGTTCATGTCGGGTTCCTTGGCGAACGCCCAGGCCAGCACCTCGGGATCGAGCAGGTTCCAGCGGCTGCGCGGCAGGACGCGGGTGCCCGCCTTGGGCCGGCTTTCGACCAGGCCCTTGGCGGTCAGCACCTGCACCGCCTCGCGGTATGCGCTACGCGATACGTCGAGCGCCTCGGCATTCGCGACCTCGCCCGACAGCCGCTCGCCAGGCGCGATCTCGCCCGTGACGATCGCGGTGCCGAGATAGTTCGCCACCGCCCCGCGCAGCCGACGCCCGGTGCCGCGCGGCTTTCTGGCCTGTTCTTCCACCCGTTCAGTCCCCTCGTTCCGGGCGCAACGGTAATCGTCCGCGCGGCGGCGGGCAAATCCAACGTTGCCAAATCAGGGACAGCGTAATAAGTCGGAGTAAATAAATCGAGAGGCTAAGATGCGATTGTTGCAGGTGCGCGGGAACGAGGGGCGTCAGGTCGTGGCGGCGGACGGGGGCGGGGCGTTCGTCGTACCGGGCGTCGCAAGCGTACGTGACCTCGCCACACGCGCGATCGCGGCGGGGCATAGCCTTGCGCAGGCGGTCGAGGCGGCCGGGTGCGGTGCCACGGTCGATCTGGCGGCGGTGGCGGCCAAGGGGCGGCTGCTCGCGCCGATCGATCATGAGGACCCGGCGCACCTGATCCTGTCGGGCACGGGCCTCACGCATCTCGGCTCGGCCGAGGGCCGCGACAAGATGCACCGCGCCGCGGCAGAGGCGGCGCATCAGACCGACTCGATGCGAATGTTCCTTGAGGGTGTCGAGGGCGGCAAGCCCGCCGCAGGTGCGGTCGGCCAGCAGCCCGAATGGTTCTACAAGGGCGATGGCAGCCAGCTCGTCGGGCCTGGCGAGGCGCTGTCGATGCCGGGCTTCGCCAAGGACGGCGGCGAGGAGCCGGAGCTTGCCGGCATCTATCTGATCGGGCCGGACGGAACGCCGCACCGGATCGGCATCGCACTCGCCAACGAGTTCAGCGACCATGTGACCGAGCGGCACAATTACCTGTGGCTCGCGCACTCGAAGCTGCGCCAGGCGGCGCTGGGGCCGGAGATCCTGACCGGGACGCCCCCCGCCGACGTGCGCGGGACCAGCCGCATCCGCCGCGGCGGCGAGACGGTGTGGGAAAAGCCGTTCCTGTCGGGGGAGGCGAACATGTCTCACACGCTCGCCAATCTCGAGCATCACCATTTCAAGTACGACCTGTTCCGCCGGCCGGGCGATATCCACGTTCACTTCTTCGGCACCGCGACGCTCTCGTTCAGCGACGGGTTCGCAACGCAGGCTGGCGACGTCTTCGAGATCGAGGCGGCACCGTTCAGCCTTCCGCTCGCCAACCCGCTCGCGCGCGCGGCGGGGGGCGAGGGAGTGACGGGGGTGAAGGTTCTCTGACGCCCGTCACCCCGGACTTGTTCCGTGGGCCACCGTCCAGAGGATGCCGCCGCCGCGTTCGCAGCACGGTGGACCCCCGGCACGTGGCCGGGGTGACGTTTAGAGCTTATTCCACCGCGAGCATCGTGACCGACGCGGGCGGCAGCGTTACTGTAATTGCCCCGTTCGCGACGCTCCCCGCGATCGCTCGCGGCTTGACCACATCCGGCGCGGCGAAGCTGTTGAGGCTGTTGACCGCCGGCCCCGTCAGCACCTCGCCCGCCGCGCGCGTGGGCGTGGTGCCCGCCACCTTCGCCTCGATCGTCGCGGGCCGCGTCGGGTCGAGGTTGACGAGCGAGAGATATAGCTTTCCGTCGGTGGCCCGTGCCGCCACCGCATCGACGCGCGGCATGGCGAGGTCACCGTAACGATAGACGCCCGCGCCCACGTCCACCGGCACGGCCGTCGCGTCCTGGAACGGCAGGTACAGCTTGTGCACCCAGTAGGTCGGCGTCAGCACCATCTTCGGGCCGTCGGTCAGGATCATCGACTGGAGCACGTTGACCATCTGCGCGATATTGGCGACGCGCACGCGGGCGGCATGGCGCGCGAAGATGTTGAAGTTGAGCGCGGCGATCACCGCGTCGCGCACAGTATTCTGCTGCTGGAGGAAGCCGGGATTGGTGCCCGGCATCGGCGCGGCCCACACGCCCCATTCGTCGACGACGAGCGCGACCTCCTTCTTCGGGTCGTAGCGGTCCATCACCTCGCTATGCTTGGCGATCAGCCCGTCCATGCCGAGCGTTTCCTTGACCAGCGTCGCATATTCCTTCTCGCCAAAATCGGTCGAGGAATAGCTGACCGGCCAGCCGCCCGTCGTATAGTTGTGGAGTGACAGCCCCTCGATGTTCCAGGCCCAGTCGTGGGTCTTCCACGCCTTCATCACCGCCTCGGTATAGGCGGTGTCACCGGTGCCGGGGCCGACGGCAACGCGGCGCATCGCGCCCGGCGCCTTCTCGCGCTGGTCGGGGTGATAGTTGCGGATGAAGCGGGCATAGAGCTTCATCTGGTCGGTGTAGAAATCGGGCGTCATCGCGCCGCCGCACGACCAGCTTTCGTTGCCGATCCCGAGGAACTTGACCTTCCACGGCGCCTTGCGGCCGTTCGCTGCGCGCTCCGCCCCTGCGCTGGTCGTCGCGGCGTCGCCGGTCATGTATTCGACCCAGTCGACCGCCTCTTTCACTGTCCCCGAGCCGATGTTGACCGAGACATAGGCCTCGGCCCCCACCTGCTGCGCGAAGTCCATGAACTCGTGCGTGCCGAAGGCATTGGGTTCGGGCGCGTTGCCCCAGGCGGCGTTGACCTTGCGCGTGCGCTTGCCCTGCGGGCCGATGCCGTCGCGCCAGTGATATTCGTCGGCATAGCAGCCGCCCGGCCAGCGGACATTGGGCACGCGGATCGCGCGGAGCGCGGCGACCACGTCGCTGCGGATGCCGCGGACATTGGGAATCTTGGAATTGGCACCGACCCAGATGCCGCCATAGATGCCGGTGCCCAGATGCTCGGCGAACTGGCCGAAGATATCGCGCTCGATCTTTGCGCCGGGCCGGTCGGCCTGGACGGTGACGGGCACCGCCGCTTCCTGCGCCGCCGCCGGCCACGCCAGCACCAACGCGCAGGCGGCGAGGCCCGCGCGCAACATCGCCTTGGTCATCGTCGCTCTCCCGTTACGACCCGCCGTGGCAAGCCGGCGCGGCGCGCGCCCCAACCCCCGCCGGGACGCGCGCCGCGACGAAGGTCAATGGCTGTCGCGCGGCAGTCCCTTGGTCTGCGCGATCCGCTGGAACTGTTCCGCCCCTTCGAGGATCGCGCCGGTGGATAGCTGGCCGACCAGATCGCGCTGGATCGCCTGCCACGGCGTCTGCGACGCCGGATACTGGTAGCCACCCTCGGCCTCCAGCGCACGGCGACGCTCGGCGAGCTCCTCGTCGGGCAGCAGGATGTCGGCGGTGAACTTGCGAAGGTCGATTCGCACGCGGTCGCCGGTGCGCAGGAGGGCAAGGCCGCCCATCGCCGCCGCCTCTGGGCTGGCGTTGAGGATTGAGGGGCTGCCGCTCGTCCCCGACTGGCGCCCGTCGCCGATGCAGGGCAAGCTGTTGACCCCGTCGGCGATCAGATAGGCGGGCGGGCGCATGTTCACGACCTCCGCCGCGCCCGGATAGCCGATCGGGCCGGCGCCGCGCATGATGAGCAGCGTCTCGGGCGTGATGCCGAGCGCGGGGTCGTCGATCGAGTGGTGATATTGCTCCGGCCCGTCGAACACCACGACCGGGCCCTCGAATGCGTCGGGATCGTCGGGGTTCGACAGGTAACGCTGGCGAAACTCGTCGGAGATCACCGACAGCTTCATGATCGCGGCGTCGAACAGGTTGCCGCTCAGCACTGCGAACCCCGCCTTTTCGAGGAGCGGCGTGTCGAAGCGGCGGATGACCTTGTCGTCCTCGATCTCGGCCTTGCGGCAATTGTCGCCGATCGTGCGGCCGTTGACGGTCAGCGCGCCCTCTTCGATCAGGCCCGCGCCCATCAGCTGCGCGACCACCGCGGGGACACCGCCCGCGCGGTAATAATCCTCGCCCAGATACTCGCCGGCGGGCTGGAGATTGACCAGCAGCGGCAAGTCGAGGCCGTAGGCCTGCCAATCCTCGATCGGCAGGTCGACGCCGATATGCCTAGCGATCGCGGCCAGGTGGATGGGCGCGTTGGTCGAGCCGCCGATCGCGGTGTTGACGCGGATCGCGTTGATGAAGGCTTCCTTGGTCAGGATGTCGGAGGGCTTCAGGTCCTCATGCACCATCTCGACGATGCGGCGGCCGGTGCGCCAGGCGGATTCCTGCCGGTCGCGATAGGGGGCGGGGATCGCCGCGGAGCCCGGCAGCGACATGCCCAGCGCCTCGGTCAGCGAATTCATCGTCGTCGCCGTGCCCATCGTGTTGCAATAGCCGGTCGAGGGGGCGGAGGAGGCGACGAGCTTGATGAACTGCTCGTCGTCGATCTCTCCGGCGGCGAGGAGCTGGCGCGCCTTCCACACGATGGTGCCGGAGCCGGTCCGCTCGCCCTTGAACCAGCCGTTGAGCATCGGTCCGACCGACAGCGCGATCGCCGGGATGTTGACGGTGGCGGCCGCCATCAGCGCCGCGGGCGTCGTCTTGTCGCAGCCGATCGTCAGGACGACGCCGTCCATCGGATAGCCGTAGATCGCCTCGACCATGCCCAGATAGGCGAGGTTGCGGTCGAGGCCCGGCGTCGGCCGCTTGCCCGTTTCCTGGATCGGGTGGACGGGAAACTCGAGCGGGATGCCGCCCATCTCGATGATGCCAGCGCGCACCCGCTCGGCAAGGACGAGGTGGTGGCGGTTGCAGGGCGACAGGTCGCTGCCCGTCTGGGCGATGCCGATGATCGGCTTGCCTGACCGCAACTCCTCCAGGCTCAGCCCGTAGTTGAGGTACCGCTCGAGATAGAGCGCGGTCATGTCGACATTCTCGGGATTGTCGAACCAGGCGCGCGAGCGCAGCTTGCGGGTGTTGGGATCGGTCATGGGCGTGGCTGTCACTTCCGGGTGGTCAGGCGATAGATCATCACGTGGCGATAGGGCTTGCCCGGATCGACGCGCGGCGAGGCGAAATCGGGCTTGTTCGGCGCATCGGGGAATTTCTGCGGTTCGAGCGCGATGCCGTCGCCCTGGCGATAGGCATGGCCGCCCTTGCCCGAGACCGACCCGTCGAGGAAGTTGCCGGTGTAGAATTGCACGCCCGGCTCGGTCGTCAGTACCTCCAACACGCGGCCCGATTTCGGGTCCTCCAGCCGCGCGGCGAGCTGCGGCGTCGCGGTCTGCCCCTTGTCGAGCGCGAAATTATGGTCGTAGCCGGTGCCGAGCACGATCTGCTCGTCGCGCCGGTCGCGCAGCCCCTCGGCGATCAGGCGGGGGCGGGTGAAGTCGAACACGCTGCCCGCGACCGCGCGCCGCTCGCCCGTGGGGATCAGCGTCGCGTCGACCGGCGTGTACGCCTTGGCCGGGATCGTCAGCACATGGTCCGACGTGCCCGCCGGCGCGCCTTCGCCCGCCAGGTTGAACAGCGCGTGGTTGGTCATGTTGGCGATGGTCGGCTTGGTCGTCTTCAGATCATAGGTGATCGTCAGGTTGCTCGCCTCGTCCAGCGTATAGGTGACGGTGACGTCCGCCCGGCCCGGATAACCCTGGTCGCCATCGGGGCTGGTGTGCGCGAGGACCAGCTTCGCGGTCGGGCCGCTCGCGACCGAGACGATGCGCCAGTTCGCCTTGTCGAACCCCTTGATCCCGCCGTGGAGCGAATTGGTCTTGTCGTTGAGCGTCAGCTGGTACCGCTTGCCGTCCAGGCTGAACTGCCCACCCTTGATGCGGTTGGCATAGCGGCCGACGGTGACGCCGAAATAGTTCGGCACCTTCTCATATTGTTCGGCGGTGTCGTAGCCCAAGGTCACGTCGGCGCGCTTGCCCGCGCGATCGGGGCCGATCAGTGCCTGCAGCGTCGCGCCATAGGTGATGATCCGCGCCTCGACCCCGCGCTTGTTCTTCAGCGACACGATCTCGACCGGGCTGCCATCGGCGAGCGTGCCGAACGGCTTGCGCTCGGCATCAGCGGCGATCGCCGGCATCGCGGCGGTGGCAAGCAGGAGCGCGGCTCCCAATCGGATCGTCTTCATCTAATTCCTCCCGCGCGGCCACTCGGCCTTAGCTTATAAGTCCGACAATAGAACGGACAAGCGCTTCCCGCAATCAATGCGTGTATGCGAACGGTCCGATCACCGTCCCCACGAACCCGCCCGCGCGATTGGTGCTGAGGAAGCGCGCGTCGAGCCCCGCCTTCAGTGTCCGCGTCGTGCCGCCTGCGCCATAGTCGAACGCCATCGTGCCCCCGTTCGCGCGGATCGTCAGCGTGACGGGCCGGCGCGGATCGACCGGCGCCGAGGCGACCAGCTTCTCCTCGCCCTTGTCGCGAGTATAGAGCGCGACCTGTGGCTTGCCGGCGATCCGCGTCACCCCGAAGAACAGGTTGGACTGATCGCTCTGTATCGCGGCGAGCCCTGCGCGGTCGCCGTCCTTCATGGGCGCGAAGGTGACGGTGGTGCTGACGGTCGCGACATGATGCTGCTGGCGGCGGCCGAGAAAGGCGGGGACGCCCTTCTGATCGCCGAGCGCCGCGCCGCCCTTGAGCACCAGATCACCGCGGTCGAGCCGCCAAAAATTCGCCTTCGGCGTCCGCACGCCGATCCACTGCATGCCGAGTTTCGGACCATCGAACGCGTCGACATAGCCGAAGTCGCCGCTGGTCGGCAGCGTCGGCGCGGGGCCGGCGGGCAGGCGGGGCTTGGCGACGACGTGCGGGATCGGCTTGCCGGGATCGAGGATGACGGGCCAGCCGTCCCTCCACGTCACCGGCAGCAGGAACGTCTCGCGCCCGATATTGTAGAAGTCGCCCTCATAAGGCCGCGTCGCGAGGAACGTCGCCCACCAGTCGCCGCTCTGCGTCTGGACAAGCGTCGCATGGCCCGCCGAGGTGATCGGATCGGGCCGCGCGGGGTCGAGATCGCGCTGCGTCAGGATCGGGTTCCTGTCCCACGGCACATAGGGGCCGGTCAGCGCCTTCGACCGGAACACGACCTGCGAATGATTGACGCTGGTCCCGCCCTCCGCCGCGGTCAGATAGTACCAGCCGTCCTTCTTGAAGATGTGCGGCCCCTCGATCCAGACCGGCTTCTTGGACAGGTCGACCCCGCCGTTGACGAGCTCGGTCGACGGGCCGACCATCCTGCCCGCGCGCCAGTCATATTCCTGGATCCAGATCGCGCGGTGCCCGTCGTAGCGGGATGGCTCGCTCGGTGCGCGGTTGTTGACGATGTAGGCGCGGTCGCCCTCCCAAGTGATCGATGGGTCGATGCCCTCGAACGGAAGCCAGATCGGGTCGGACCACGGCCCCGCCGGGTCCTTCGCCGTGATGACGAAATTGCCCTTACAGTCGACGCAGGTGTTGACGATGTAGAACGTCCCCGCGTGGAACGAGATGTCGGGCGCGAACACCCCGCGCGACACCGCCAGCCCCGAAAAGTCGAGCTGCCCCGGCCGGTCGATCGCGTTGCCGATCTGCGTCCAGTTGACGAGGTCGCGCGACTTGAAGATCGGCAGGCCCGGATAATGGGTGAAGGAGGAGAGGACGAGGTAGTAATCCTCGCCCACCCGCGTGATCGAGGGGTCGGGATAATAGCCCGACAGGATCGGGTTGCGATATTCGCCGGTCTTGGGCACCGCGCGCTCGATCGAGCGGCCTTCGTACCGGAAGTCGGCGAAGCGCGCCTCCTGAGCGGCAGCGGGCGCGGCGGCGGCGAGCGCGGTGAGCAGCAGGGCGCGCATCGGCGATCCTTTCGGGAAATGAAAAGGGGCCGCGGTGTTCGCCGCGGCCCCGAACGCCTCAGACGAAGCGGTTGATGAGGTTTTCCAGCCGCTCCTGCTGGCCCGACTTGTGGGCGGGCTTCAGGTCGCGTTCCACCGCCAGGTCGGCGATGCCGGCCAGGTCGAGATTGGCGATCTCGCCGCCCAGCCCCTCGGTCCAGCCGGCATAGCGCTTGGCCTTGATCGCATCGACGCGGCCGTCCTCGATGATCGCGGCGGCGTTGAGCAGGCCCTTCGCCACGGTGTCGATGCCGCCGATATGGCCGTAGAACAGGTCGACCGCATCGACCGACTGGCGACGCACCTTGGCATCGAAGTTGAAGCCGCCGGTGGTGAACCCGCCCGCGCGGATCACCTCGAGCATCGCCAGCGTCAGTTCCTCGACGGAGTTCGGAAACTGGTCGGTGTCCCAGCCATTCTGGTGGTCGCCGCGATTGGCGTCGATCGACCCGAAGATACCGAGCGCTGACGCCATCGCCAGCTCATGCTCGAAGGTGTGGCCCGACAGCGTCGCGTGGTTCGCCTCGATGTTCACCGCGACCTCGTTCTCGAGGCCGAAGCGCTTGAGGAAGCCGTACACGGTGGCGGTGTCGAAGTCGTACTGGTGCTTGGTCGGCTCGTGCGGCTTGGGTTCGATCAGGATCGTGCCCTTGAAGCCGATCTTGTGCTTGTGCTCGACCACTAGGCTGAGGAAGCGGCCGAAATTGTCCATTTCTCGGCGAAGGTCGGTGTTGAGCAGCGTCTCGTACCCCTCGCGGCCGCCCCACAGGACGTAGTTCTCGCCGCCGAGGCGATGCGTCGCCTCCAGCACGTCGCGGACCTGCATCGCGGCGAAGGCATAGACTTCCGGATCGGGGCTTGTCGCCGCGCCCGCGGCAAAGCGCGGGTGGCTGAACAGGTTGGCGGTGCCCCACAGGAGCTTGCGCCCGCTAGACGCCTGAAGCGCCTCCAGATGGTCGACCGCCTCGGCTAGGTGGCGGCGGTGCGAGGTCACATCCTGCGCATCGGCCATCACGTCGACGTCGTGGAAGCAGTAATAGGGCACGTCCATCTTCGTGAAGAAGTCGAACGCCGCCTCGCGCTTCATCGCCGCCGCGGCGTTGTCGTTGGCGCCGGCGTGCCAGGGGCGGTTGAACGTGCCGCCGCCGAACACGTCGCTGCCCGGCCAGCAGAAGGTGTGCCAGAAGCAGAGCGCGAAGCGGAGATGGTCCTCCATCCGTTTGCCGAGGACGACGCGGTCCTTGTCATAGAAGCGGAAGGCGAGTTCGTTGTCGCTGTCCGGACCTTCATATTTGATCGTCGGGATGTCGGCGAAGAAGTCGGTGGCCATTAGATGCTCCTGGGCGTGATGCGGGGATAGGCGGCGCGGAAGGCCGCCAGCTTGGGGGCGAAACGCTCGACCAGTTCGGGGTCGGGCGCGATGGTGTGGCTGGTGGTCAGCTTGGTGCAGACGGCGGCCGGATCGCCGCCGTCGACCGCCAGCTGCGCAAGCCGCGCGGCACCGAGCGCCGGGCCGACCTCGCCGCCCTGGGCATAGACGAGTTCGACGTTCAGCGCCGCGGCCAGCGTCTGGCCCCAGTAGCGAGAGCGCGCGCCGCCGCCGATCACCGACAGGCGGGTGAGATCGGTGCCCGCCTCGCGCAGCACCTCCACGCCGTCGGCGAGCGCAAAGGCGACGCCCTCGAGCACCGCCTGCGCCAGCCGTTCGGGCGTGGTGTCGTGGTCGAGGCCAAGGAAACCGCCGCGCACTTCCGCATCGTTGTGCGGGGTGCGCTCGCCCGACAGATAGGGGAGGAAGAGTTCGGGGCCGCAGGCGGGGCCGACGCTCTCGGCGCGTGCGAACAGTTCGGCCGCACCGCTCGTACCGGTGAGCCGTGCGACCCAGTCGATGCAGGCGGCGGCCGACAGATGCACCGCCATCTGGTGCCACATGCCGGGCATGCAGTGGCAAAAGGCATGGACGGCGCGCGCCGGATTGGGGCGGAAGTCCCTCGTCGCGACGAAGATCACGCCTGAGGTGCCGAGCGAGAGCAGCGCGTCGCCATCCTCGACCACGCCGACGCCCGCCGCACCCGCGGCATTGTCGCCGCCGCCGCCCGCGACGGGCACGCGCTCCATGCCCCACGCCTCGGCCACCTCGGCGCGCAGGATGCCCGAGACCGCCGACCCCTCGACCAGCCGCGGCATATGCTCGCGCGACAGGCCGGTGGCGGCGAGGATCGCGTCCGACCAGTCACGCGCGGCGACATCGAGCCACAGCGTACCGGCCGAATCGGACATGTCCGACACCTTCTCGCCGGTCATGCGCAGCCGCACCTCGTCCTTCGGCAGCAGCACGGTGCGCGTCGCGGCGAAGGTTTCGGGCTCGTGATCGCGGACCCACATCAGCTTGGGCGCGGTGAAGCCCGGCATGGCGAGGTTGCCGGCCACCGCATGCAGGTCCGGGACCGCCGCCTCCAGCGCCTTGCACTCGGCCTCGCTGCGCCCGTCGTTCCAGAGGATCGCGGGGCGGAGCGGCCGGTCGTCCCCGCCGAGCAGCGTCGCGCCGTGCATCTGCCCGGCGATGCCGATGCCGCGGACGGCGCGGCGCACCGCCGGGTCGATCGCCCGCACGGCCGCCTGCGTCGCGTCCCACCATGCGTCGGGATGCTGCTCCGACCACAGCGGATGCGGCCGCTGGACGGTGAGCGCCGCCACCCCGGTGGCCACGACGCCGCCGCGCTCGTCCAGCGCGACGGCCTTGACCCCCGAGGTGCCGATATCGATGCCGAGGAACATGGCCCGCCTTACTTCACGAACGGGTCGATGGTCTGGATCGACCCGTCGGGATTGTATTTGAGCTCGGTCATCTTGACGTTGCGCAGGCGCGTGTCGCCCGACAGCTGCACGTCGTGATAGAACAGCCACCACTTGCCCTTCCATTCGACGATCGAATGGTGGCTGGTCCAGCCGTTGACCGGCTTCAGCACCTGCCCGCGATAGGTGTAGGGGCCATAGACGTTGTCGCTGGTGGCATAGACGATGTTGTGCGTGTCGCCGGTCGAATAGCTCAGATAATATTTGCCGTTATACTTGTGCAGCCACGACCCCTCGAAGAAGCGGCGCTGCGTATCGCCGCCGAGCAGCGGCTTGCCCGCCTCATCAACGATCTTCACGTCGCGCGGGGCCTCGGCAAATTCGGTGAGGTCGCCGTTCATCTTCGCGATCTTTGGCGAGAGCGCCGGCTCGTTCGGTTTTTCGAGATCGGTCTTCGACCCGTTCGGATCGTACTTGCCGCTGACGTTGCGCTGAAGCTGCCCGCCCCAGATTCCGCCGAAGATCAGATAGCTTTCGCCGCCCTGATCCATGAACAGCGTCGGGTCCATCGAGAAGCTGCCCTTGATGGGCTCCGGGTTCGCCTTGAACGGGCCGACCGGCGACTTGGACGTGGCGACGCCGATGCGGAACGCGCCCTGCTTATCCTTGGCGGGGAAGTAGAGGTAGTAAGTGCCGTTCTTGAACGCGGCATCGGGCGCCCACATCTGCTGGCTGGCCCAGGGCACGTCCTTCACGTCGAGCGCGACGGGGTGGACGGTGGTCTTGCCGCCGGGCTCATCCATGCTGAGCACGCGATAGTCGCGCATCTCGAAATGGCTGCCGAGATCGTCTTCCTTCGCCGGGCCGTCGATGTCGTGGCTGCCATAGACGTAGAGCTTGCCGTCGCCCCAGACATGCGCGGAGGGGTCGGCGGTGAAGATCTCGGTCGTCAGCGGCTGCGACAGATATTTGCGGCCGTCGGGGCCCGTCGCGTCGGCGCTGGCATTGGTCGTCGGCACCTCGCCCGCGGTTTCATTGTCGGCGGCGGCAGCGGTGTCGTTGCCCGCCTGCGGCGCGGCGCCCGAACAGGCGGCAAGGGCAAGCGCGATCGCGCTCACGGCAAGGCTAAGGGGAGCTCGCATCATTCATCCTCTCCTGTCTTGCGGTCGCTGCCGCATCGCTTGGCTGGATAGCGCTAACATCATCTTAGCGCCAGTGCGTTTCGGCAGGCGCTTCAACGAACCTTTGCGTCGACCGGGGCGGGGGCGGTGACGCCCGCGATGGTGTGCTCCACCCGTTTCAGCGTGCTGTCGGGATTGTAACGCAGATACTCGGCCGTCACCGTGCGCCGGCCGATCGACCCGTTCTGGTCACCGATCGCCAGCGTCGCATTGTGCATGAAGAGGTACCAGTTGCCCCTGAACGCGGCGATGCCCGGATGGATCGTGAAGCTGTACTTGCCCGAATCGGCCAGTTCGCCGCGATAGGTCCACGGCCCGCGAATCGACGGCGCGGTCGAATAGGAGATGCGCTCGTCCCGATGCTTCGACCGGTCGAGCGAGGCGTAGGTCAGGTAGTAAAGCTTGCCGCGCTTGTGCAGCCACGGGCCCTCCTCGAAATGCGGCGGCGTGATCTCGGTGATCGGGCCGTCCAGCTCGATCATGTTTTCCTTCAGCTTGGCGATGTAGGCCTGTCGGTTGCCCCAGGCGATGTACGTCGCGCCGTCGTCGTCGGTGAAGACGGTGGGGTCGATATCCTCCCAGCTGTGCGTGCCCTTCGGCGTCATCTGGTTGGTGATGAGTGCCGATCCCTTGGCGTCCTTGAACGGGCCGGTAGGGCTGTCGGACACCGCCACGGCGATCGCCTTGCCCGGATGCGTGTCGTCATGCTCGACCGCGGCATAGAACCAGAACTTGCCGTGCTTCCGGATGGCCTGCGCGGCCCAGGCGTCCTTCTTGGCCCATTTGAAGTCCTTGACGTTCATGATCGCGGGATGGGCTTTCCACGTCTTCATGTCCTTGGTGGACCAGACGAGCCATTCCTGCATGTTGAACATCTCATCGCGCTGGGCGACGTCGTGACCGGTGTAGAGATAGAGCGTGTCGCCGACGACCAGCGGCGCGGGGTCGGCGGTGAAGACGGTGCGGAACAGCGGGTTCGATCCGGGCAGGGTGCCCATCCGATCCTGCGCGAGGAGCGGTGTCGTCAGGCAGGCAAGCGCGGCGATCGCGACGCGGACGGACATTCGGACCTCTCCCCCGATATTCGATAGGATCGGCACTCTAGTCCGACAATTGCCGCCGTCAACGACGCAGCCACTGCATCACCATCGCGCGGACGCGACCGCGATTGGCGGCGAGGGGGCCGAGGATGCCGTGCTTCTCGGCGGGCAGGTGGTCGAGCGGATGGCGCTCGGGCCGGAAGACATAATGGTCGAAGAACGCACGCCACGCCTGTCGCTCGGGCAGGGGGCGCTCCGCGATCGTCGTCAGGGCCAGCAGCATCGCGGTGAATGGATCGTCGGGGCCGGACGGGTGCGCATCCCACCAGTAATTGACGAGGAGGTTGAGGTCGCCGATCGCCTCCACCTGATGCCACCACAGCTTCGGCAGATAGAGCGCGTCGCCGGGTTCGAGCTCGGCCACCAGCGCGCGGTCCCGCCACGCCTCGAACCGCGGCCATTGCGGATCGCCGGGGGAGGAGCCGACCGCCAGACCCACCGGCTGGCCCGCCATCGTATGGTCGATCGGCCCGACATAGAGGTCGCCGATCGCCCCCGGCGGGAACAGCGTGAAGCGCCGCCGCCCCGCGACGCAGACCGCCAGATTGTCCAGGCGATCGTGATGACAGGCGACGGTCGAGGCGGTGCCGAGCCAGAGGCGCGGACCCGCCCGCTCGGGCAACCACGGCATCGGATGCGCGGCGGCGAAGGCGGGAAAGCCGACCTCTGCCGGGATCGAACCGAGGTAGAAACTGGCACCATCCGCCGCCTCGCTCCCGATCGCGGCGATGGCCTGCGGCAGCGGCATCGAGCGGCGCTCGAAATTGAAGCCGTCGAGGCCGGGGGCGTAGAAATAGCGGCCGGCGATCTCCGGCGTGCCCACGAAAAGCTCGGCCGAGACCGGCGCGGCGGATTCCGCAAGTACCTCGATCCAAGCCGAATTATGCGCTGCGGATGCCTTCAGCACCGGCCAGTCGGCGACCGCGCCGCGCAGCACGACCGGGCGACAGGGAGCGACGACCACCGCCTCGAACGCGGCCCGATCGGCCAGCGTCCGCGCGTCGATCGCAGCGACGCCCTCGCTCATCCCGCCGTCAGTCGGGCGTTGCGGATGCGCGCGAGGCGGCCGAGCTGGCGCACCGATTGTGCCATGGTGAAGGCGGCCTGAAGGTGCCCGGCGCGCAGCAGCGACAGCGCCGCGGCGTCGTCCAGGTCGCCGATCGCATCGAGGCTGACGGTGTAGAGCCCGGCCAGCGTCAACCGCTCGCCGTCGTCGAACTTCAGATCGACATCGATGGGCTCGAGAAGCCTGTGCGACAGGCAGGCGTCGATGAACGCGCGTGTCGCGTCGAGTCCTGCCTTCAGCCGGCCGAGCGACTGCGCCATGCCGGCCAGCGCGGGAGAGGGGGCGCCGTCGCCGCCGAACAGCAGCTCGCCGGCGGCGTCGGCAAAGCGCGGATCGGCGGGGTCGATCGCTACCTGCTCGTCCACCACGTGAAAGCCGCGGCGCTTCCAGTCGAGCGGCTCGAACAGGCCCGCCAGTTCGTCGCGGGTGACCAGCGTCGGCTCCTCCGGCTTCAGCCCCAGGATCGCGCCGGCATAGAATTCGCCGGTCGATTCGGCGCGCGTGACGAAGATCGGGGCCAGCGTCGCGGCGCTCGCGAACTCGTCCAGCACGATCTGGACGAAGGGCGGCGGCGCCCCCTCGACCGGCCCCAGGCGCAGCCCGGCATGGTCGTTGGCATTCAGCAGTTCCAGACGCTGCGCGGTCATTCCAATCCCTCTCCCCGCCATCCTTCGGATCGGCGGCGATGATTTAGACCGACAATTGAGATTGTCGCCAGCCAAAAAAGCCTATAGGATCGCACTGTCCGACCCTCATGTCGGGCCGTGGGTCCGATCCGGTGAACGAGCGGACGGCCCCGCTAGATAGAAGCGCGACGGGAGAGGACAGCATGAAGGGATTTGCCGAGTCGGCGTTTGTTACCGGTATCAGCGGCGGCACGATGCGCTGCCTGCTCACCGGCGGCGCCAGCATCGCCGCGATCGCGTGCGCGACGCCGCTTTGGGCCCAGGATCAGCAGGTTGGCAGCGAGACGACGGCCCCCGCCCAGGGTGAGGCCGTGCCTGACGCGGACGCCAATGCCGAGGACATTATTGTTACCGGTATCCGCGGTTCGCTTCAGCGTAACCTCGACATCAAGCGGACCTCGCCGGGCGTCGTCGACGTCATCTCGGCCGAGGATATCGGCAAGTTCCCGGATTCGAACGTCGCCGCCTCGCTCCAGCGCCTGC
>CAJYIX010000012.1 GCA_913775315.1 uncultured Sphingomonas sp.
CCGCGATCGAGCGCTGGGCCGATGCCGACACCCGCCGCCGCGGCGCGCTGATCCGGGCCGAGGCGATCTGGACGACGATGGCGGGCGCGAACGCGAGTGCCGAGGCGCCGCCCGCGACCCGAGCCTCGCGTCGCGGGCTGCTGGCCGCAGGGCTCGCCGCTGTCGCGGTGCTGGGCGGCGTCGGCACCTGGATCGGCAGCGAGCGCACCACCTCCTACGCGACCGAGATCGGCCAGCGGCGCCGTGTCGCGCTGGCGGACGGATCGACGATGATCCTCAACACCGCCAGCGCCTCCAGCGTGGCCATGACGCCCGATCGCCGCCGCATCGACCTGTCGGCGGGCGAGGCTTGGTTCGCGGTCGCGCACGATCGCGCCCGCCCCTTCATCGTGTCGGCGGGCGATATCCGGATCGAGGCGGTCGGCACCGCGTTCGCCGTGCGGCGGACCGGCGACGATGCGGAGGTGGTCGTGACCGAGGGGCGCGTCCGCGTCTGGTCGGAGGCCAATCCCGCGCGATTCAGCACGCTGGACGCGGGGCAGCGCGCGGCGGTGTCGCGCGCGACCGGCGTCGCCGCGCCCGAGCGGGTCGGCGCCGGGGTGGCCGACGCACTTGCCTGGCGCACCGGCGAGGTCGTGCTCGACGGCATGACGCTGGGCGATGCCGCGGCCGAGTTCAATCGCTACAGCACCCGCCAACTCGCGGTCGAGGCGTCGCTGGCCGATCGCCGGATCGTCGGCCGCTTTCGCGCCGGCGACATCGACGGCTTCGCCCGCGCCGCCGCGATCGTCGCGGGCGGCCGGGTCGAGCAGGCCGACGGAAAAATTCGCATCACCCGCTGATTTGCGGACCGAGCGCGACGGAACCGCGCCCCCCGCGCGTCTAGCCCATGTCCCCGCGCCAGACGGGGCGATGTCGGGAGAGGATCATCATGCGCACGCCGTACCGGATCGGGCTCGTCCCCGCCGTCAGCCTCATCGCCCTTGCCGCACCCGCTGTCGCACAGGCGCGGCCCGCCCGCGCGTTCGAGGTGTCGGCACAGCCCGCTGCTGCCGGCATCGTCGCCTTTTCGCGCCAGGCCGGCATCCAGATCATCGCGCCGGAGGATGCGACGCGCGCGCGCCGGACGGGCGAGGTGCGCGGCCGGCTGGACGTGGCCGAGGGGCTCCGCCGCCTGATCGCCCCCACCGGCCTGCGCCTCGTCTCCTTCGACGGCAGCACCGCGGTCCTTGCCGCCGGGCAGGCCGCAGCGCAGCAGGATACCGCGCAGACCGGCGAACCCGCGCCCGCCGAGCAGGCCGCTGCCGAGCCGATGGGCGAGGACATTATCGTCACCGGCACTCGTGCGCGCGGCACCACCGTCCTCACCTCCTCCTCCGCCGTCACCGTTGCCAGCCGCGAGGACCTCGACCGCAAGGCGCCGCGGTCGACCGCACAGGCGCTCGAGCTCATTCCCGGCATCTTCGTCGAAGGGTCAGGCGGCGAGGTGTCGAACAACTTCTCGGTCCGCGGCCTGGCCGGCGGCGGGCAGCAGTTCGTGCAGGTGCAGGAAGACAGCCTGCCCGTCTTCTACATCAACGCGCTGAGCGACACGATCCTGAAGCAGGAAGTGGCGATCGACCGGCTGGAGGCGGTGCGGTCGGGCGCATCGGGCATCCTGACCGTCAACGGCGCGGGCGCGACGATCAACTTCATCACCCGCAAGCCCGATTTCGACGAAGCCAGCGGTACGTTCCAGCTGACCACCTCCAGCTTCGGCGCCGCGCGCGTCGACGCCTTCATGACCCGCCCGATCGGCGAGAATACCGCGATCGCGATTGGCGGTTTCTTCCGCAAGGACGACGGCATCCGCGATCCCGGCTACGACGCCAATCTGGGCGGCCTGCTGCGCGCCGCGATCAGCCAGCGCTGGGCGACGGGCAAGCTCACGCTGTCGGCCAAGGTCGTCGACGACCGCAACATCTTCTACGTGCCGATCCCGGTGACGGGTGTTGGCGATCCGCAGTCGATCCCCGGCCTGTCGGCGACCCACGGCCTGCTCCAGAGCCGCGACTTCGGCCGGGTGACGGTGCGAACCACGCCGACGACGGGCGCCTCATTCAAGGACATCGACCTCACCGACGGGGTCCACACCCGGTCGCAATCCTATGGCTACGACCTGACCCAGCGGTTCGGCGACGAGGTGACGTTCTTCGCGCGCGGCCGCTACACGAACTTCGGCACCAACTTCAATTCGATTTTCTCCTACGACAATTCGGCGCTTCAGCTCGCGTCCGAACGGCTGCGCTCGAACGCGACCAGCGCGCTCACCCTGCGTACCTTCGCCCCGCGCGGCGCGACCGGGCTCGGCATCCGTTATGTCGATACCGGACAGGTGATCGCGGGCGATGCCAATCTCAATGCGATCAACGGCAACGGCTTGATCGCCGAAAGCGTGATCGGCGAGAATCGCGCCTCGGTAAAGGAGTTCAACAGCGACACCGGCATCACCTGGGACACGGGCAAGAACTCGCTGACGATCGGCGGGCTGTTCACCCGGTCCAGCCGCTACAACGACGCGGTCGGCGCCGCGACCTTCCTGACCGACGTGCAGGATCGGGCGCGCCGGGTCGACGTGGTGGCGCTGGACGCGGGCGGCCAGGTCGTCGGCTCGCTGACCGAGAACGGCTTCCTCAACTACGGCACCTTCGGCGAGGGGCCGAGCCGGGCAAAGTTTAGCTCGATCTCCGCCTATGCGACCGATCAGCTGACGCTCTGGAACAAGCTCCGCATCGAGGGCGGCATCCGGTACGAGCATTTCGTCTTCAATCGCCTCGGCGGCAATACCGTGGGCGCGGTGCCGATCGCGGGCCAGGGGACGTTCGGGCCGGGCTGCGCGATCGTGCAGGACAATGACAACATCATCGCCAACAACTGCATCGCCCAGTTCGGCGGCGGCAGCTTCGACGGCACCTATTCGCGCCAGCGCCGCGTGTTCGACAAGATCGCCTGGACGATCGGCGCCAACTATCTCCTGACCGAACGGTTCGCCGTCTATGGCCGCTATGCGACGGGCTTCCAGGCGCAGGAGCAGAACGAGCCCACCGACCTGCGCTTCGCGGAGGCGGGCCTTCGCTACTCAAGCCCGCTGGTGCAGGCGTCGGTCACCGGCTTCTACACCAACTTCCTCGACTATCCGCAGTCGCGCGACGTGCAGACGACGGTCAATGGCACCACCGTCACGCAGCAGCTGACCGCCAATTCGGGGATCAAGGTCTATGGCGGCGAGTTCGACGTGACGGTCCGCCCCACCGGCTGGTTCCGCCTGTCGGCGGTGGGCGTCATCCAGGATTCGAAGATCAGCATCCGCTCGCTCTCGGCCTTCCAGAACGGCAACCCGATCGACGTCAACCAGATCGCCCAGGCGCTGCGCGATCAGGTGAACGGCTTCGACGGCAACAAGCCCGAGCGGACGCCCGCGGTGAACGTCACCGTCACCCCCGCAATCGTCCTGCCCGGCGGGCGCGGCGAAATCTATGCCAGCTGGAAGCGGATCGGGAAGATCTATGCCGACGTGTCCAACTCGCTCGAGCTGCCGGGCTATGACCTGTTTTCGGCAGGCGTCATGTTCAAGCTCACCGACGACGTGACGTTCAACGCCTCGGTCGAGAATATCGGCGACACGATCGGCCTGACGGAGGGCAATCCGCGCGGCGGCTTCGTCGAGAACACCGGCTCCAACTATTATTTCGCGCGGCCGGTCAACGGACGGAACGCCGTCGCCTCGCTGCGCTTCGACTTCTGATCCCGCGCGAAAGGTTACGCATGATCCGCTACGCCGCCGCCCTCCTGATGGTCGTCACCACCGGGGCGGCGGCCCCGATGCAGCAGGCGCCGCTCGCTTTCCAAATCGACGAGGGGCGCAACCTCAACGCCTTCGTCCGGCAGGGGCCGGTCGCCGCGCACCTGCTGCTCCGCTCGGGCGAGGAGCCGCGCATCCTCGTCGGGTTTCCCGCGGGCAACAGCGGCGTGGCGCTGTGGTTCGAAAAGACGGCGCGGCCCGTGACATGGCGGATCGACCGGGCGCCGCGGCCCGACCAGTCGGCCGATGCGAAGGGGCGCCGGCTGAACGGCATCGTCGCTCACGTGTCGGTCGACGCCACCGAGCTACGGTTTCGTCAGGGCCTCGGCACCTCGATCCGGGTGCTGCGCGATTACGAGCTGCTGCGAAAAGCGCCGGCCGAGGTGATGGCAGCGCCCTCAACCGCGCCGGGTCTGCACGGCGGCGGCGCGTCAGTGACCTGGGCCCGCGACCGGCTGGACGGCGCGCCGGGCTATTTCCTGCAGCTGATCGGTATCCATGGGACGGTCGTGACACAGGAAGGCCTACGCGCCGGGCCGTCGGGTCGCATCAGCCTGATCGTCATGGCCGCGACGGGCGAGACGCCGCTGACCCCCATCGGCGGGCGCAACCTGCTCACCGACGCCACGCGGCCCGATGCGCGCGCCGCCAACGCGCTTCAGTTCCTCTCCTATCGCGAGAAGTTCCTCGCCGGATCGTGGCGGTTCGACACCTATTTCGGGCGCGACACGCTGATGAGCGTGCGGCTGCTGATGCCGGTGCTTCAGCCCGCCGCGGTCGAGGCGGGGATCGGTTCGGTCCTCGCCCGCCTGTCTCCGGGCGGCGAAGTCGCGCACGAGGAGGACATCGGCGAGTTCGCGGTGCTGCGCAACGCAAAGGAAGGCCGCGGGCCCGTCGACACGCCGATCTATGACTATGCGATGATCGACGACGACTTCATGCTCCCGCCGGTGGCGGAGGCATGGCTGACCGGCCGCGGCGCGGCCCGCGCTGCATCGTTCCTGTCCACCCGCGCGGCCAATGGGGAGCGCAACGGCGACCTGCTCGCGCGCAACTTCGCCTGGGCAGTGGGACGCACCGCCGGCTTTGCCGAACGGCCCGGGTTCGTGCGGCTGATCGCGCTCAAGGACGGGCGCCGCACCGGTCAGTGGCGCGACAGCGAGGAGGGGCTGGGCCGCGGCACCTACCCCTACGACGTCAACGCGGTCTGGGTGCCCGCCGCGCTCCACTCAATCGCCCGGCTCGCGCCGCTGCTCGCGCGCTACGGCACCCCGGCCGAGCGTGCGGCGATCGCCCGCGCCGCTGGGCAGGCGGCGGTATGGCATCGCGCCGCCCCTGCCCTGTTTGCGACCGAGCTTCCCAATGCGGCCGCACGCCGCGCCGTCACCGATTACGCGAAAAAAGCCGGCGTCCCCGCGACCGCCGCGCTTGCCAGTCTCGGCACCGCGCCGCTCGCGTTCAACGCGCTGTCACTCGATGCGAGCGGGCGACCGGTGCCCGTACTTCACTCGGACGACGGCTTCGCGCTGCTCTTCACCGATCCCGATCCCGCTGCGCTCGACCGGTCGATCGCGGCGATCGGGCGGCCCTTTCCCGCGGGCCTGTTCACCGATGTGGGGATGCTCGTCGCCAACCCCGCCTTCGCCCCCGGCGACGTGCAGCGCCGCTTCGGGCGGGAGGCGTATCACGGCACCGTCGTCTGGTCCTGGCAACAGGCGGTGATGGCCGCGGGGATCGACCGACAGCTTGCACGCCGCGACCTGCCGCCCGCGACACGCGCGCGCCTGACCGCGCTGCGCACCCGGCTGTGGCGTGCGATCGATGCAGCGGGCGAGGTGCGCACGTCGGAGCTTTGGTCGTGGAGCTACGCGGGCGGCGGCTACCGCGTCGCCCCGTTCGGCGCATCGAGCGGCGATGCCGACGAATCGAACGCGGCGCAGCTCTGGAGCACGGTCTTCCTGGCGCTCCGTCCCCCGGCGCGGTGAGCATCGATCGCCGCACCGCCCTCGGCCTGATCGGCGCCGGCACCGCCGCGCTGCCTCGCCTCGCTTATGCCGAACGGGCGCGCATCGCCGACCTGATCGCGCGGATGACGATCGAGGAAAAGGCGGGCCAGCTTTCCTGCTTCAGCGACGAGATCCGCCCCGTCGGCACCGAGTTCAATCCGAAGGTGAACCGCACCGGCGCCGCCGAACAGCTTCGTGCGATCGAGGCCGGGCGGATAGGAATGCTCTTCAACGGCTATGGGATCGAGGGCGCGCGCGTCGCGCAGGCTGCGGCACTGCGCAGCCGCCTGCGCATCCCGCTGATCTTCGCCGCCGACGTGATCCATGGCTGCCGCATGATCTTCCCCATCCCCCTCGCCGAAGCCGCCGCCTTCGACCCCGACCTGTCGGAACGAGTCGCGCGCGGCGTCGCGGCGGAGATGCGCGCGGCCGGGCTCCACTGGACGTTCGCGCCGATGGTCGATGTCGCCCGCGACCAGCGCTGGGGCCGCGTGGCGGAGGGTGCGGGCGAGGATGTGTATCTCGGCTGCCAGCTTGCAGCCGCCCGCGTGCGCGGGTTCGCGAGCGGTGGCATCCTCGCTACACCCAAGCACTTCGCCGGCTATGCGGCGGTACGTGGCGGGATGGAATACGGTCCCGTCGACATGAGCGAGCGCGAGCTGGAGGCGATCCACCTGCCCCCCTTCGCCGCTGCGTTCGCCGCCGGCGCCGCCGCGACGATGGCGGCGTTCACCGAAGTGGGCGGCATCCCGGCGACCGCCAATCGCGACCTGCTGACCCGCCGGTTGCGCGAACGGATGCGGTTCGGCGGCGTCTGCATCGCCGACTATGACGCGGATCGCGAGCTTGTCGCGCACGGCGTCGCCCGCGACGAGGCCGACGCCGCCCGGCTCGCCATTCTCGCGGGCATCGACATGTCGATGCAGAGCGGCCTCTATAACGCGCATCTGCCCGCGCTGGTCGCCGCGGGGGCCGTGCCGATCGCGCGCGTGGACGAGGCGGTGGCGCGCGTGCTCGCGCTCAAGACCGCCGCCGGGCTGTTCGACGATCCCCATGCGGGCCTCGCCAGACCGGCACGCGCTCCCGACCTGCGACCCCTCGCGCGGGAATCGGCGACTCGGTCGATCGTGCTGCTCCGTAACGAGGGCGGCCTGCTCCCGCTCGATCCGTCGAGGCGGATCGCCCTGATCGGGCCGTTCGCGCGCGATCAGGAGCATCTGAACGGTCCGTGGTCCTTTGCCGGCACGAACGACGGTGTCGATCTGGCAACCGGCCTCGCCCGCATCGCACCGCATCTGGCGGTCGAGCCGGGATCGGGCATCCACGACCCGTTGCCCGGCGGGATCGAACGCGCCGTCGCTGCCACCCGCGCCGCCGATATCGTCCTGCTCTCGATCGGCGAGGGTGCGGACATGTCGGGTGAGGGCAACAGCCGGACCGAGATCACCGTCCCCGCCGCGCAGATGGCGCTGGCGGGGGCCGTCGCCGCGACCGGCAAGCCGATCGTCGTCCTACTCCGCCACGGCCGCGCGCTGGCGCTGGAGGGCGCCGTGGTCAATGCCCGCGCGATCCTCGCCACCTGGTTCCTCGGCCACGCGACGGGCGATGCGGTCGCCGATATCGTCTTCGGCCGCGCCGAGCCGACCGGCCGCCTGCCCGTCAGCTTCCCCTTCTCGACCGGGCAGCAGCCATGGAGCTACGACCGCCCGCCGACCGGCCGCCCTGCCCGCGATACCGATCCGATGGCAGCGGGTAAGGCGCACTGGCGCGACGCCCCCGATCGGGCGCGCTACGGGTTCGGCCACGGGCTTTCCTTCACCCGCTTCGAACTCGGCGCGATCGCGGTGGAAAAGATAGGGTCCGACACGGATGTAGCGGTCGATGTCACCAACACGGGCCGCCGATCCGGGACCGCCGTCCTACAACTTTACTATCAGTCGCTCGCGGGAACGCATGTCCGGCCAAGGCTGCAACTCGCCGCCATCACGCATCAAGCGGTCGAACCGGGCATCACGGCCCGCTGCCGGGTCAGGACGACGCTGCCGTCCGGTCCGCTCCGCCTGTGGGTCGGGGAAGCGAGCGATCGTCTCTCGCCGCCGACGGACATCCAGCAACCGTAACGGGCGGTCGTTACCACACGCCCCGCCGCCCCCGTTCGCGCATCGCATCGATGAAAACGCGCACGGCCGGCATCGACGCCCGACCGGGGTCGTAGAGCAGGCTGACCGGCATGGCCGGCGGGGCGTGATCCGCCAGCACCTCGACCAGTCGGCCGCTCGCGATCTGTGCAGCCGACTGGTAGCTCAGCACATTGGCCAGCCCCACCCCCGCCTCCGCAGCGGCAAGGATCGCGTCGATGCCGTTGATGGACAGGCGCGGCAACAGCCCGGCCGCCTTCTCAGCCCGCGCGCCGAACGGCCATCCGCTACCCGCGCGCATGCCGGTGCCCATGATACAATGATGGCCGGCAAGGTCTGCCGGATCGAGTGGTACGCCATGCGCCGCCAGATAGGCCGGGCTCGCCACGATGGTCTGGCGAACGGAGCCGATCGTCACGCTGCGCAAGCTGCTGTCGGCGAGCGCCCCGATCCGCACCGCCACGTCCACGCCCTCCTCGACGATGCGGACATTGCGGTCGAGCAGCATCATGCGCGCGCTGAGATCGGCATGGCTAGCCAGTAGCGCGTTGACGACCGGCAGCACGTGCAGCCGCCCGAACATGACCGGCGCGGTCAGATAGAGCTGTCCCCGGGGGACTGATCGGCTGCCCATGGCGATCTGCTCCGCCTCGCGAAGCTCCGCTAGAATCCGCCGCGCCCGATCGAGCAGTCCCGCCCCGTCGTCGGTCAGCGACACCGCTCGCGTCGAGCGATGAAACAGCGTCACGCCCAGATGACGCTCCAGCGCCGCGACCGCGCGCGTGACCGCGGGCGGCGACAGGCCCAGCGCGCGCGCCGCCGCCGCGAAGCCGCGCTGGTCGGCCACCGCGACGAACACGGACAGGCTTTCGAAGCGATCCATCATTCCTCGATGCGCAATAGTAAATACCGTTCGTCACTGATTATCACAGCGACAGCAACGCGCCATGTCGTTGGCCATGGCACAGACCTATCTCCACACGCTCTTCGGCCCCCGTGCTCGTGCAATGCAGGCGGTTGCGGGATCGCGCGCCGCCTATGCCCGCATGGAAGCCGGCGAGGGGCCGCTTGACGTACTCACGCCGCGGGAACTCGACTTCATCGCTGCCCGCGACAGCTTATATATGGCGAGCATTTCCGAGCATGGCTGGCCCTATGTCCAGCATCGCGGCGGGCCGGCGGGGTTCCTGCGGCATGTCGAGGGCAATCGCATCGGGTTCGCCGACTATCGCGGCAACCGGCAATATCTGTCCGCCGCGCATGTCGCGGGCGACGACCGGATCGCGCTGTTCCTGATGGACTATCCAAACCGCCGGCGCCTGAAGATCATCGGCCATGCGCAGGCGAGCGACGACCCTGCAGTCATCGCGGCGCTGATGCCGCCCGGCCATGTGGCCGAACCGGAACGCGCCTTTCTGATCGACGTGGTCGGATTCGACTGGAACTGCCCGCAACACATCACCCCGCGGTTCACCGAGGCGGAAATGCGCCGCGCCTCCCAGCCGCTGATCGACGAAATCGAGGTGCTGCGGGCTCGCATCGCGGAACTGGAAGGGAAAGCATAATGACTGCCAAGCTCACCAACGGCGTCCATCATGTCGGCCTGACTGTGCCCGACCTAGATCAGGCGCGCGGCTTCTTCTGCGGCACGCTAGGGTTCGAGGAAATAGGCGGCGTGCCCGATTATCCCTCGATCTTCGTCTCGGACGGCGCGATCCTGTTGACCCTGTGGCGCGCCGCCGACCCGCCGACCGCCCGAGCCTTCGACCGGCGCGCCAATATCGGGCTCCACCACCTTTCGCTCTCGGTCGCCGACGATGCGGCGCTCGCGGCGGCGTGGGATGCGGTGACAGCGCATCCCGGGGTGGTGGTCGATGCGCCGCCCGGCCCGATCGCGCCCGGATCGACGTCGCGCCATTTCCTCGTCTTCATCCCGGGCGGCATCCGCCTCGAGTTCGCCACTCCCTTCGCCTGAAAGGATCGACCCGATGTCGCGACCGCCCCTGCCCCCCTTCACCCATGAAACCGCGCTGCAAAAAGTGCGCGCCGCCTAGGATGGCTGGAACAGCCGCGATCCCGCGCGTGTCGCGCTTGCCTACACCCCGGACAGCCAGTGGCGGAACCGGTCCGCCTTTCTTCAGGGGCGGCCGGCCGACGCCCGGAGGATCATCCGGGGCTGGATGCGCTGGGGCTGTAGCCTCGGTTCGTGGCACTCACGCCGATCCCGAAGCCAAGAGACCGCGCGTCAGATCGCGCCGATCGCCTTGATGACCGCGCTTTGCCCCGCGATCAGTTCGGGGAACCGCGCGGGCGCCTCGTCGAGGGCGAAGCTGTGCGAATGGAGCGCCGCGAGCGGGACCCTGCCCGCGCGGACGGCGGCGATGACGTGCTCGAAATCGGCGCGCGTCGCGTTCCGCGAGCCGAGCAGCGTCGTCTCCCGCTTGTGGAATTCGGGATCGTTGAAGGCGATGTCGGCCGCGACGATGCTGACGAGGACATAGGCACCGCCATGCGCGACATAGCCGAAACCCGCCGCCATCGCCTGTGGATTGCCGGTCGCGTCGAAGACTGCGTCGTAGAACTCGCCCTCGGTCGCGGCGGCCAGCCGATCGGCCAGCCCCGCATCGGCGACCTCGCCCCGGTCCAGCCCCGCTGCCGCAAGACCCAGCGCCAGCCGATCGGCGTCGCGATCGACCAGCGTCACCTGCGCCCCGGCAAGGCGGGCGAAGATGCCCGTCGCCAGCCCGATCGGTCCGGCCCCGACTACCAACACCCGCTCGCCCCCGGTCAGCGCGGCACGGCGCTTGGCGTGGGCGCCGATGGCGAGGAACTCGATCATTGCCGCCTGATCCAGCGTCAGTCCCTCGGTCGGCAGCACATAGGCTTCCGGCACCGACAGATATTCGGCCATGCCGCCGTCGACATGGACGCCCAATACCCGGATCCGCACGCAGCAATTGGGCTTGCCCTTGCGACAGGCGATGCAGGCCCCGCAGGCAAGATAGGGAATGACCGTTACCACCTGACCCGGTGCCAGCGGCGACCCGGCGTCCGCCGCCTCGACCTTGCCGGCCAGTTCGTGGCCCATGACGCGCGGATAGCTCAGATAGGGCTGGTTGCCGCCATAGATGTGATAATCGGTGCCGCAGATGCCCACGCGGCGGATGCGGATCAGCACTTCGCCCGGCTGCCGCTCGGGCCGCGGTCGCTCGGCAAGGCTGAGGACGCCGGGCCGGTCGCAGACGATCGTCTTCATGCCGTCACTCCCACCGGCCGGCGCGCGCGCAGCGCGAAGAACAGCACCGCGACGAAACAGCCCGCGGGCACCAGCATCGCCGCCGCGATGCCGAAGCGGTCGGACACGAAGCCCATGAGCCCGGTCAGCACCGCCCCGCCGATGATCGCCATGATGATGAGCGACGCACCCGTCCGGGCAAGCGGGCCCAGCCCCTCCATCCCGAGCGCGAAGATCGTCGGAAACTGGATCGACATGAAGAAGCTGGCCGCGACCAGCGCATAGATCCCGGCACTGCCCGGTGCGAACCAGGCGACCAGCGTGAGCGCGAAGCTGATCGCCGCGAACATCGCGAGCAACCGCGCCGGCGCGATCCGCGTCATCAGCGCCGAGCCCGCGAACCGGCCGACCCCGAACAGCAGCAAGCTGGCGAACAGGAAATCGGCGGCGCTCGCCTCGGTCGTCCCCGGCGTGCCCGCCTGGACATAGCGGATGGTGTAGCTCCAGAGCCCCACTTGCGCCCCCACATAGAAGAACTGCGCCGCCGCCGCGCCGAGCAGGCGTGGGCGACGCAGCACGTCGACGAAGCGGCCGCCGCTCCCCTCGAACTCGCGCGCCGAATGCTGCGGAAATCGGATCAGCAGCGCGGCGATCGCGAATCCCAGCACGACAAGACCGATGACCAGATAAGGCCCCTGCACCGCCAGCACCGCTTCGCGATAGACCGCCGTCTGCTGCGCGGCGGGCATCGCGGCGATCGCGGCATCGTCGTGCGCGACCTTGCCG
This sequence comes from uncultured Sphingomonas sp., assembly GCA_913775315.1. GTDB lineage: Bacteria > Pseudomonadota > Alphaproteobacteria > Sphingomonadales > Sphingomonadaceae > Sphingomonas. Next base: position 12,007 of record CAJYIX010000012.1, read on the forward strand.
AGGATGAAGTACTTGCCGATCGCGACCCCGGCGAGCGTGCCGACCGGATTGGCCGCCTGTGCCCAGTTCAGCCGCCGCGCCGCACCCGCCGGGTCGCCGATCTCGGTCATCAGCGGATTGGCGGAGGTTTCGAGGAAGGCCAGGCCACAGGCGATGACGAACAGCGCGGCGAGGAAATAGTGATATTCGCCGAACTGCGCCGCGGGATAGAAGAGTGTCGCGCCCGCGGCATAGAGCAACAGCCCGGCGACGATCGCGGGCTTGTACCCGCGCGCGCGCGTCAGCATCGCCGCCGGGACCGCGAACAGGAAATAGCCGAGATAGAAGACCTGCTGGACGAAGCTCGTCTCGAAATCGCTGAGGACGAACGCCTTCCTGAACTGCGCGATCAGGATGTCGTTGAGGTTGTTGGCCATGCCCCACAGGAAGAACAGGCAGACCGTGAGGATCAGCGCGGGTCGCAGCGCCGCCGCGGGAGGCGTGCGCTCGGTCATGCGCCTGCTGCGCTCGTACGCGCGCCGCCGCGATCCAAAGGCTCGCCCGTCATTCGCCTCTCCCCGGCCCCATGCGCTTGCATGATCGCCCCTCCCGCCGGTACCGACCGGCCCGTCCGCGTCATTGGGTGCGGCAACTCATCAGACAAGTCAATGCAGGGTGATCCGACAGGTTTCGATTGCCGATGCGAGGGTTTCGTCGGATAAGCCTGCGGTCTGACGGGGTGGAGATGATGGCGCGACGGGATGAGCGGACTGGCGGCGCCCCCAGCACGCGCTTGTACCGACATGTCATCGACGTGCTGCGTGCCGAGATCGAAGGCGCCGTACTCCGACCCGGCGATCGACTGCCCTCCGAAAAGCGACTGGTCGAACGCTTCAACGTCAGCCGGCTGACGATCCGCGAGGCGGTGATCGGGCTCGAGATCCTCGGGCTGGTCGAACCGCGGCATGGCTCGGGCGTTTTCGTGTGCAGCAACAGGGTCGGCCAGGCCGCGCAGACCGGCGGCCTCGACATCGGCCCCGTCGAACTGATCGAGGCGCGCCGGATCGTCGAGGTCCAGACCGCAGCGCTCGCCGCGCTGGAGGCGACCGACGAACAGATCGCCGCGATGCGCGATATCCTCGCCGACATGGACAAGGAGGAGCGCGCCGAGGGCAATGCCGAGTGGATCGCCGACCGCGATTTCCACCTCACCATCGCGCGGGCGTCGCAGAATGCGGTGCTGGCGATGATGGTCGAGGCGATGTGGGACCTGCGCCGCCGATCGCGATTGTCGCACGAGATGCTGGAGCGGATCGCACGCGCCGGACAGACCCCGCGCATCGCCGACCATCACCGCATCCTGGAGGCGATCGAGAAGCGCGATCCGGCCGCGGCGCGGCGGGCGATGCGCGCGCATCTCGACCGGGTGATGGCCGACCTGCTCGACTTTACCGAGCTCGAGGCGAAGGCACGCGTGTCGACCGAGATTGCCGATCGGCGCGAAACCGCAAGGCGCCGCGCCGCGATCTGACCGCCTTGCGTCAGATGGGTCAGCCGGCGACACGGACGCGTGGAAGCCGGTCGATCGGTTCGACGACGATGTCCCGAAACCAGGTTTCGGCCCCTTCCGACTGCAGCTGGATCCGCCCGTGCGTCAGCGGTACGCGGCGGCCGTCGGGTGCGATCGTCGCGAGGTCGCGGACTTCCGCCACCGGTACGCCGTTGACGACATGCACCGCGCGGTCGCCGACGACATAGAGGTCGAGCGTGTTCCACTGCCCCACCGGCCGCTCGGCATCGTTCGCCGCCTCGACGTTCCAGGTGGGCGTGCCGTTGACGATGTCGATCGTCCGCCCGCCCGCGCGGTAGCGCAGGTGCGGGGCGATGATCCCGGGGTCGAACGCGACCGTCGTACGCCCGCGCAGCCTGCCACCGACCGCGACGATCATGCCGGTCGATCCGGTCATGATCTCGAACTCGGTCGAGGGTTGCCAGGTGCCGAACACTTCCCCCGGCTGCCCATGGCTGTGATAGAGCAGGCCGTTGTTGCGTGGCTGCTTTTTGCGCGGGGCGTACGTCCTGCCGCCCCATTTGAACTGGAGCCGCAGGTGATAGTCGGACAGGTCCGCGCGGTGGATCAGGCTGCCCCAGGTCTCGCCCTTCACCCAGATCGCGGGCCGGCCGTCAATCGAGCGGACGGCGAAGTCGCCGCCGGTGTCGCGCGACCGCCCGATTGGCCGTGCATCGGGGCCGGCATTATAGGTGATCGCCGGGTCGGCATAACCGAGCCACGCCTGCCAACCGTCGAGCGTGCGGCCGTCGAACAGCGCGATCGGCCTCCCGGTCGCCTTCGGGATATCGGTCAGCGTCAGGCGCTGCGGCGTCGTGGCCGGATCGCCGGCGATCGCGTGCGCCGCGTCGATCGATTGCTGCGCGGATGCGGGCGCTGCGAGCGCCAGCAGTGCGACGAGCGCCCTCATCGCGCGGCCAGTCGATAGGGCGCACGGTAGCGCGGGGCGATGAGCGCATTGGCCCCCGCGTCGTTTCCGAACCGGCCCGCCCGCGCATCCCATTCGACGCGGCGGCCGGTGCGATAGGCGACATTGCCCATCTGGCAGACGATCGCCGTCGCCGCCGCCTCACCGATCGGACAGGCGGGGGTGCGCGAGCGATCCTTGATGCAGGCGACGAAGTCGGCGGTATGTCCGACGAGACCGTCGTCGCGGCCGGGGGTCACCGGCACCGCGGGGCTCAGCGGCTTGCCGTCGCTCGTCTCCGCGATCACCTGCCACCCGCCGCGGTCGACGACGACGGTGCCGCGCTCACCAATAAAGGCGACGCCGTGGTCGCGCCCGCCATAGGGGCCCTGCCCGATCCCCACCGCATGCTCCCATTCGAGCAGGTGGTCGCCGAAGTCGAAGATCGCGGTCTGCGTGTCGGGCGTCTCCATCGCGGAGTCAGGGTATCCGAACGGCCCGCCGATCGAGGTGACCGCGCGCGGCACGTCCGCCTTCATCCCCATGCGGGCGATGTCGATCAGGTGGACGCCCCAGTCGGTCATCAGCCCGCCGGCATAGTCCCAGTACCAGCGCCAGCTGAAATGAAAGCGGTTGGGATTGAAGACGCGCGCGGGCGCGGGGCCGAGCCAGCGATCGTAATTGACGCCCGCGGGTGCCGGCCCGTCGGGCTGCGGGGCGACGCGCTTCATCCAGCCCATATAGGCCCATGCCTTGACCTTGCGCACGCGGCCGACCTTACCCGACTGCACGTGCGCGATCGCGTCGGCCCAGTGGCGGGCGCTGCGTTGCCATTGCCCCACCTGCACGACGCCGCCGTGCCGCGCCTGCGCCGCGACCATCGCGCGGCATTCGGCGATCGAGTTGCCGAGCGGCTTCTCGCAATAGGCGTGCTTGCCCGCCGACAGCGCGTCGATCAGTTGCAGCGCGTGCCAGTGATCGGGCGTCGCGATGATGACGGCATCGACGGAAGGATCGTCCAGCATTCGGCGGTAATCGTCATAGAGGCGCGGATTATGCCCCGCCGCGCGCAGCTCAGCCCCGCGGTCCGCCAGCACGCGCGCATCGACGTCGGCAAGCGCGACGGGGACGACGTCGCCCCCCTTCATCATCGCCTGAAGGTCGCTCCAGCCCATCCCCTTGCAGCCGATGACGCCGACCTGAAGCTTGTCGCTGGCCGCGACCCGGCGGCGTGCCTGGGCAAGGGCGGGACCCGCGATCAGCGAAGCGGCGAGGCCCCCGGCGATCAGCCCGCGGCGATCGATCCCTCCGGTCATTCCCCTCTCCCCCGGTCAGCGATAGGTGCCCATCGTCACGCGCAGCATCACAGGTTCGCCCGTGAAATTAAAGCCATAGTCGGTCTGGTCGCCGTTCCACAGCCGCGTCGTCACCCATTTGCCGGCGACGAAGCCGCCTTGTTCGGCGCGGATAATTTCCCCCGCCTCCCCCTTCGCCGGCGCGGCGAGCGAGAGGCGAGCGCGGACGTTCGCGCCGGCGATCAGAAAGGTGTCGGGGGCGATCTGCGCGGCGACCAGGCCGCCCACCGGCCGGTCGGCGTCGGGGTGCGCGGCGGTCGGCAGCCATTTGCTCCATTCGGCCTCGCCCATCTGCCACTGGCCGTATTCGGCGGCGATCTTCCAGCGGCCCATGACCACTGACTGCTCCGGCATGTCCTTGGCGGTGCCCCAGGTCGGATGATCGCGCGCAATCCGCGCCCAGTCCGAGGCCATCGGCGCGAACAGCTTGTAGGGCGCGGCGAACGCCTCGATCACCCCGCCGTCGAAGCTCTTGGCGCCGAGCGGATAGTTGAAGAAGCCGGTCGCATCCATGCCGAACGGGGCGAAGCCGATCGCCCCCTTGCCCAGCGCCGGCCAGAAGAAGCGCGCATAGTCGGCGGCGTTGCCGATCTCGGGCACCATCAGCGCATTGTCGGGGCGCGCATATTTGTCGAGGAAGGCGGCGACGTCCGCTGCCTTGCGATTGTAGATGTCAGGCGCGAGCAGGTCGATGTGCGGGGCCGCCGCCTTCCAAACCGGGATCACGTTCCAGTTCGGGCCGCCCGACGGGCCGACCTCGCCCCCCTCGTCGGTGAACGCGCTGCCGAGGGCGGCGTTGACGTACATGGGAAGCGGCTTTGCCGCCTTGCCCGCCGCCGCGATCGCATCGACGTAGCGGGCAAGGTGCCAGGTCTGGAAGAACTGCCCGGCGCGCTTGCCGAACACCGCCTCCCACGTCCCCGGCTGCACTTTCAGCGCACGGACGAGCTCGGCGGGGACCGGGCCGCGGAACAGCTTGTCGGCGGCGTAGTCGCGGGCGAGGCGGTAGCTGCCCGCCTCGTTCTCGACCTGCACCATGATGACGGTGTTCTGCGCATCGTTCTTCGCCAGATGCGTCATTAGCGCCACGAAGGCGCGGCGGTCGGCGGCGAGCGTCTCGGTCCCGTGCGGGCTCAGCGCATAGTGCGCGCTGCCGTCCGCCGTCCGCATCCGCGGGAACCGCTTGCCATCGCGCTTCACCCATTCGGGCGCGTAGCTCGCCCCGGTATTCTTCCACGTCCCGAACCACAGGAGGACGAGCCGTTTGTCGTGCGCCCGCGCCTCCGCGAGCAGCGTGTCGACGAAGGCGAAGTCGAACCGGCCTTCGACGGGCTCGACCTGCTCCCAGGCGATCGGCATTTCGAGCGTATTGGCGTGCATCGATTCGACCACCGGCCACACCTTTGGCAGCGCGGCGGGATAGTTGGACGAGTTGTTCGCCTGTGCGCCGAGCATCAGGAACGGCTTGCCGTCGACGATCAGCGCGTGGCGGCCGTCCCTGCTTTCGAGGCGCGGCAGCGGGTTTTGCTGCGCAGCAATCGGCGACGCGATCAGCGCGAGCGCGAGCAGCGCCCTCACTGCCCGCGCACCACTTCGACCAGCGACGCGGCGTCCTGCCCAGTCGGCAGACGCCCGCTCGCCGACAGCCGGCCGGTCGCGTCGTTCCAGACGAGCTCGGCCTTCCTGCCCCCGCCGCGTTGATAGGCATTGGTGATGCCGTCATCGTCGTAGAGCGTGAAGCGCGCGTCGCGGCCGGGATAGACCCGGATCGCGGTCAGCGCCTGCTGCTCACTCGTGTTCTTCACCGCCGCGCCCACCGGCACGATCGACCCCGCGCGCACGAACAGCGGCATCCGCTCGATCGGTGCCGCCGCCTCGATCGTCTGGCCGCCGGTGTAGCGCTTGCTCGTCCAGTAGTCGTACCAGTCGGCGCCGGCGGGCAGGTAGACCGACCGGCTCGTCCGCCCCTGCTCGACGACGGGCGCGACGAGGAAGGCGGGGCCGAACATATACTGGTCGCGAATGTCGGCGACCTTGGGATCGCTGCCGAAGTCCATGAACAGCGCGCGCATGAACGGCGCCCCGCCCTCGTACGTCTGCCGCCCCAGCGAATAGAGGTACGGGATCATCGCGTAACGCAGCCGCAGCCAGTCGGCGAGGATCGGCTCGGCCGCTGCGCCATATTCCCAGATCGCAGTCGCCGGCCGCTGGCCGTGGATGCGCAGCGTCGGCGTAAAGCTGTTATACTGGAACCAGCGGACGAACAGCTCGGGATAGTCGCGGTAATCCGGCCCCATGGCCGTGGCGCCGGCGGGATCGACCAGCACCGGCCGCTCCGCCTTCGGCCCGTTCGGCCACTGCCAACCGCCGGTATCGCTGCTGGTATAGGCGATGCCGCTCGCCGCCATGTTGAGCGTCGCGGGCACCTGCCGCCTGAGCGCTTCCCAGCTGGCATGCACGTCGGCGGTCCAGAAGATCGCGCCCGACGCCTGCGCGCCGGTGTAGGCCGCGCGCGCGAGGATCAGGTTGCGGAAATCTGGCCGGTCCTTCGCCGACCCCTCCGCCACGCCGGCGGTGTGTACGAGCGGGAAGAGATTGTAGAAGCGGTCGCCCGACCCGATCGAATATTGCTTCCCCGCGGGCACCAGATCCGGCTCGGTCTCGTCGAGCCAAAACCAGTCGAAGCCCTCGCTCGCCAGATTGTCGCGGATCCTGCCCCAGAACCACTGGCGCGCGTCGGGGTTGGTGCTGTCGATCAGCGCGCCCGCGCGGTCCGACCGGATGGCGAGGCCGTAAGCCGGTTCTCCGTCCGGGTCCTTCAGGAACCAGCCCTTCGAGGCGAGCAGGTCGTAATAGCGCCCCTCCCGCTCGTATCGGGGCCAGACCGACAGCATCGTGTGGAGCCCGCGCGCGTGCAGCTCGCGGTTCATGCCGGCGGGATCTGGGAAGGCGGTGCGGTCGATGTCCATCTGGCCCATCCGGGTCCAGTGGAACCAGTCGAGCACCATCACGTCGAGCGGCAGGTTACGCTTCGCATAACCGTTGGCGATGCCCATCAGCTCGCCCTGCGTCTCGTACCGCGCCTTGGACTGGATCAGCCCGAACGCGGCCTTGGGCGGGAGCGGCGTGCGGCCGGTCAGCCTGGCGTAGCCGGCGTAGAGTTCGTCGGTCGTCTTGCCCGTGACGATGAAGAACGACACCCGCTCGCCCACGCGCGACTGGAACTGCGTCTTGTCGTTGATCCCCGGCGACACCGTCGTGACCGAGGGGTTGTCCCACAGGATCGCATAGCCCTTGTCGGTGACGAGGAAGGGCACGCACACCGTCTCGCCGGTCGGCGCATCGTAATTGTGGCGACAGTCGATCGTCCGCCCGCGAAGGTCGAGCGCACCCTCCTGGTTCTGCCCCAGCCCATAATAATGCGTGCCCCGCGGTTCGGCGAAGGTCGCACCGATGCGGAACGTCTTCTCGCCGCTCACCTCGTGCGGGGCGAGTTCCCAGCCGGTCATCGCCGTGATCTCGCGCCCGTCCGCGCCCTTTACCGCGATCGACACCGGCGGCAGCGAGGGGACGAAGTAGCGCTCCATCTGGCTCGGCGCCTTGGGCCAAGGCTGCGCGTTCACCGTCACCGACAGATCGCCCGAACTGTACGTATCGCCCGCCGCATCGGCGCGGTGCGTCCAACCGGCGGGTACCGGCTTGCCGCTGATCCCGTAACCCGGCCCCTTCTCGATCTCCTTGGAATCGAGTGCGATCGTCACATGGACGATGCCGGGGCCATAGGGCTCGATCGCCACCCGGCTGCCGTTGCGGTCGAGCATCGGAAAGGTCTGCGCTTCGGCCGCACTCGCCGCCAGGAGGGACATGCCGGCGAGAAGAAGGGGGCGAAGCATCATCGGCGCATCCTGTCCTGAACCTTTTTGCGAGCGGTAACAAAAGCCGGCACGGTTCGAAAGGACGGCTGTTCGCGTGGAGCACCTTTGATCGGATCGGTACGGGCGGGCGGTGTCCGGTTAGCTCCTCCCCGCCTCCCCCGGCTCGTAGTCCGCGGCGTTTCGCGCCGCGAGCCGCGCGGCGAACGGGCGAGCGACGAGGTTCCACCCCGTCAGCAGCGCCAGCCCGCTCGCGAACACCGCGCCGAGGACGATGCTCCACCGCGTATCGCCCAACCCCTCGGCCAGCGCCGCCATCGCGAGTGGGGCCAGCACCGCGGACAGGCAGGTAAAGAACAGGAGCAAGCCCGCGACCGCGCCGTGACGGCACTTGTCGAAGCAACTGATCCCCGTCGAGTTGATCGTCGGATAGAGCACCGACATGAACAGCCCGGTGGCGGGCAGCGCAAAGGTTGCGACGCCGCGGCCGCCGATCACGGACAGCCAGAACAGCACCGCCATCGCGCCGCTGCAGATCGCGAGCACCGTGCTCCACTCGAACCGCCCGAGCAGCCAGACGCCAACGAAGCGCCCGCCGGCGCGCAGCACGAAGAAGATCGACACCGCATAGAGCGCCAGCCACGCCCACTCGCCCTTATAGTCGGCGAGATAGGTGGGCGCCCAGACATAGATCGCCGCCTCCGCCGCGACGTAGAGCATCAGCGCGGCGGCAAAGAAGATCGCGGTCGGATCGCCAATCAGGCGCAGTGCCTCGCCCGTCTGCGGTCGTTCGGCGGGTGCGGCGACCGGCTGCGGAAAGCGCGCGAACACAGTGCCGAGCACGAGCAGCCCGCACAGCATCGCCGCGACCAGATAGACCCATTTCCAGCTCGCCCCGCCCTGTAGCAGTGCCGCTACCAGCGCCGGGCCGACGATCGCGCCGACGCCGAAAAACCCCTCGACCAGGTTCATCGTCGCGGCGTGCTCGCGCGTCGAACGGGTCAGGTCGCCGATCAGCGCGAGTGCGCCCGCCTTGAAGATGCCGATGCCGAGGCCGGAGACGAACAGCAGGAAGGTGAAGAAGAGGAAATCATGCCCTGCCGCGAACAGCGCCGAGCCGAGCCCGAACAGCGCAAGACCGATGAGGATCGTCGGCTTGCGCCCGATCCGGTCGGCAAGGAAGCCAAGCGCGATCGCCGAGAGGCCGATCCCCGACATTGTCGCATATTGGAACGACCCGCCCGCGGTCAGCCCAAGGCCGAATTCGCGGATCACCTCCGGAATGACGGTGCCGACCGAATCGGTGGTCATCGCGAACATCGCGAACATGAGGAAGACCAGCGCCTTGAGCAGGACCGGCGCTCGATCCTGCACGATCCGGTGGCCGCCGACCGACGATGCCTGCGAAGCCACGCCCTGATAGCCGCTCATGCCCTCTCCACCCTTGATTTGGTCGCAGGCTAGGCGGTTTCGCGCCATGATGCAATCGATTGTTGAAACAGATCCGGCTTTGCGCCAAGGTGGCAGTCATCGCTTTGGGGGAGGATATGACCGTGGCTCGAACGCACCCGCTCGCCGGGGTCTGGTCTGCGGATGCCGCCCGGCTTGCCGCAGCGCAGCCGGATGCCGCGATCGCGCCGTTCGCTGCCCCCCCGCGCGATCCGGGGCTTCCCGATCTCGACCTGTGGGACATGTGGCATCTGACGGAAGCCGATGGCTCGACGGTGTTCGACGGCGGGCGAAGCTGGTGGTTCTTCCTCGCGACGCCCCGCTTTCCCGATCCGGAGGCACGGCACGACCATGCGCGTATCCGCCTGCTGAGCCACGGCGAGGGCGGCTGGCGCGATCATGGCTGGACGTTCGAACCGGGGTTCACCCCGGGTAGCCGCGAATGGTCGGGATCGGCGGTGCGGACGACCAACGGCAGCGTCCGGCAATTTTTCACCGCCGCCGGTCGCCGGGGCGAGCCGACGACATTCGAGCAGCGGTTGTTCGAAACGCGCGCGCCCTTCGCGATCGTCGACGGCGAGCCGCGCTTCGGCGCGTGGAGCCCGCCGGTCGAATGCGTGGTTGCCGATGGCGCGCATTACGCGGTCGCGCGCGACGCCGCTGCGGCTCCCACGGGCATCAAGGGCTTTCGCGATCCGGGCTATTTCCGCGATCCCGCCGATGGCCGCGAATATCTGTTGTTCACCGCCAATGCCGGCGGCGCCGACCGATTTCCCGACGGCGTGATCGGGGCGGCGACGGCGAGCGGCGACGGCTGGTCGCTGCTGCCGCCGATCGTGTCGGCGGTGGGCACCAACAGCGAGTTGGAGCGGCCGCACGTCGTCGTCCATGCCGGCCGCTATTATCTGTTCTGGTCGACGCACGCGCATCGCTTCGCGGCCGGCATCGGCGCACCCTCCGGCCTCTATGCGATGGTCGCCGAGCGGATCGGCGGGCCTTGGCGACCGGTCAACGGATCGGGGCTGGTGGCCGCGAACCCCGGATCGGCGCCGGTCCAGGCCTATTGCTGGTGGGTGACGGACGAGCTTCGCGTCGCGAGCTTCGTCAATTACTGGCGCGGCGGCCCTGCGACGGAGCCCGAAACGCCCGAGGCACGGCGCGCGGCGTTCGGCGGCGTTCCGGCGCCCTTCTTCGACCTCGTCATCGACGGCGACCGGATCGCCATTGCCTAAGCACTGTCGCGCGGCACCAGTATCGGCGGCATCTCGACCGAGGGGGCGTCCGCGCCGCCGATCCGGGCGAACAGCGCGTCGACCATCGCGCGCGCGCCGGTGACGAGGTCCTGTCGCACCGTCGTCAGGCGCGGCACGATGCTCTCGGACAGCGGCAGGTCGTCGAAGCCGGTGACGGCGATGCGGCCGGGCACCGATATGCCGCGATCGACCAGCGCGCGGATTGTCCGCATTGCGATCACGTCGGACGCCGCGGCGATGCCATCGACTTCGGGCGGCAGCGCATCGACATGGCCCGCGATCTCGTCGGCCATGATGTCGGAGGCGAGGTGCGTATCGAGTTGCAGCGGCGGCGGTAGACCCGCCGCGGCCAGCGCATCGCAGACGCCGCGATGTCGCTCGATCAGTTCGAGCGTCCGCACCTCCCCCAGGAAAGCGAGCCGGCGGCAGCCGCGTTCGATCAGCCGATCGGCGGCAAGCCGCCCGCCCATGCGGTTATCGACGCCGACCGCGCAATGCACCTGTCCGGGCAGCGCGCTGCCCCAGACGACCAGCGGGCGATAAGTCGCGGCGACGCGCTCGATCGCCTCGAACTGGTCCGACTGACCGATCAGCAGCACGCCGTCGAGCATGCCCGAGGTGACGATCCGCTCCAGCCAGTCGTCGGCATCGGGAATGATGCGCGACAGCATCAGGTCGTACCCATTCTCGGTCAGCGCATCGGCGAGGTGACCGAGGATCGTCATGAAGAACGGGTCGGACAGATGCTGGCGCCGCTCGTGCCCCAGCGGCACGACCACGCCGATGACGCCGGTCCGCTGCGTGCGCAGGCGACGCGCCATCTGGTTGGGACGAAAGCCGTGCTCGTCGGCCAGCTTCTGGATCCGCTCGCGCGTTTCGGCGCTGATGAGCTCCTTGCCTGCCAGCGCACGCGACACGGTGCCCGCCGTCACCCCCGCCAGCCGCGCGAGATCGGCGAGCGTGCGGACCCGCGGCGTCGTTCCTTCTGGATCGTTGGTCTTGGTCATCCACCCCGCCTTGCCGCAGGTACGATATCAAACGCAATGTTGAGCCGCTCGCCGAATGTGAACGGTAACGTCGAATGCCAAAGCGTTGAAGGAAAAAGGACAAGCCGCCCCACCACCGGACGGACGACGCGGCGCGGGGGCAGGTCGAGACCGAGCTCGGGCGGCGGCACGCCGAGCGCCAAGGCGCCCTCCTCCGCGTCCGGCAGCGCGACGTAGAAGGCCGAGCTCAGCCAGCCGGCCGGATGCGTGTGCGGCACGTTGCGCCCGCCGCCCGAGAGGCGCACCGACCAGCTGCCCGCTAGCCGCAGTGGCCCGCGCGGGCGCCCGAGCAGCGGGTGCGGCGGATCGGGCGGCGGCAGTTGCGCGACATGCGCCTCCACCGCCGCCATCAGCGCGGCGCGGGTCCGCTCGAGGATCGGTTCGTGGCGGAGCAGGACCGAGCGATCGGTCTGCGTGCCCCCGCGCACCGACTGTTCGCCATAGGGCGCGCGGGCGGTATGGAGCGACCGCAGTGTCTCGGCCAACTCGCCCATCTCGGCATCGGACAGCGCCACCGGGTATTCGCCGACAAGCTGCGGATCGCCCTCCAGCCACTCGGCCGCCGGATCGTCGAGCAGCCGCCACGCCAGCGCCAGATAGGGCCAAGCAAGCATCGCCGCCGGCCCGCCCAACATCGCCAGCGCACTGCCGCGGGCACCTGCCCAATCCCCCTCACGCAGGGCGAAGCGGATGCGGCAGATCGACAGGCCGGCATCGTCGATGCCCGTCGTGAGGCCAAGCAGACGGCGGGCCTCGTCCCGATCGGTGTCGCGCTCGACCGCCATGAACGTCTCGGCAAGCAGCAACCCGCGTGTCTCGCCGATCGCAGTGCGCGCCCGGTCGAGGATCGTCCGTGCCGCTGGCCAGTCGCGCTGCTGCGCCACCGCGGCGAACCAGGCGAGCCACAGCGCGGCGTTGCCGGGCACCGCCTCGACCCCGGCGCGATAGCCCGCAAACGGATCGCCCAGCCCATGTGTCCAGCGCAGCGTCGCCAGTACCCGCTGCCCGTCCAGCCAGTCGGGCGCCGCGGCGACCGCATCGGCCAGCAGCGCCTCCCCCCGCTCGGGCGCCCCCTCCGCCGCGAGTGCCAGTACCTCATTGCGCAACAGGTCGCGATCGCCGGGGGCAAGTGCCCGCGCCGCTGCAAACAGCGTGGCGGCGGCAAGCCCGCGTTCGAATTGGATCTGCGCCAGGCAGCGCACGACCATCGGGTCGCGCGGCGCCAGCGCATACGCGCGGGTGAAGGCGGCGTCGGCCTCGCCCATCCGCTCTTCGCCTCGCAAAGCCATGCCCCGGCCGATGAGCGCGGCAACGTCGCTCACGCCGTCACCCGGCAGTTGCGCTCGATGAACTCGGCATGGGTCGGCACGCGCGCCGCCTCCGCCGCCATCGCCGCGCGCAGCTTCGCCAGCCAGCCGCGCGCATCGACGCTGCGGTGATCGAGCAGCGGATCGAGGCCGTCGGGAAAATTGAGCTGACCGATATGGACGGCGAGCCAGCTCGGCGGCGCGAACAGGTCCATCTCGCGCGCCACCAGCCGGCCGTGGCGGCGGAAATGATCGAGCTTGAGCTTCAGCGTGTCGGGCACGTCCATCGCCGCGCAGTATCGCCACAGCTCCGCATCGGTCCGCTCGGTCAGCTTGTAGTGGAGGATCAGGAAGTCGCGGATCCGCTCGGTCTCGATTCCGGTAACGCGGTTGAACTCGTCGATCGTCGCGGGGTCGAAATCACGGTCGGGGAACAGCGCCAAGAGCTTCGAGATGCCCGCCTGAATGAGGTGGATCGAGGTCGATTCGAGCGGCTCCAGAAAGCCCGACGACAGGCCGATCGCGACGACGTTGCGATTCCACGCCAGCCGCCGCCGCCCGGTAACGAAGCGCAAATGCCGCGGATCGGCCAGCGCCGGTGCGTCGAGCCGCCCGAGCAGCGCCGCCGCCGCCGCATCGTCGCTAAGGTGCGCGCTGCAATAGACATAGCCGTTGCCGGTGCGATGCTGAAGCGGGATGCGCCACTGCCACCCCGCATCTCGCGCGGTCGAGCGGGTATAGGGGATCGGCGCCTCGACCCGCGCGGACGGCACCGCGACCGCACGGTCGCAGGGCAGCCAGTGCGTCCACTCCTCGTACCCGGTCGCCAGCGCCCCCTCGATCAGCAACCCGCGAAAGCCCGAGCAGTCGACGAACAGATCGGCATCGATCGCGCGCCCGTCCGCCAGCGCCACCCGCTCGATATGCCCGCTTTCGCCGGCGAGCGCGACGTGGCCGACCTTGCCCTCGACCCGGACGACGCCCTTTGCCTCCGCATAGCGGCGCAGGAAGCGGGCATAGAGCCCGGCGTCAAAGTGGAAGGCATAGTCGTAGGTCGACAGGACGCTGCGCTGGTCGGAGCTGGGCGGCGCGAACCGGCCCGCGCGGGCGAGGTGCCAAGCCATCGAATGCTCGTCGAGAGAGGCGCCCTCCCCCTCTGCCCTTGCGCGCAGCCAGTGCTGGTGCAGCGGCACGATGTCGAAGTTGCGGCCGTGCGGGCCGAAGGGATGGAAATAGCGGTGCCCGACCCGCGCCCAGTCGACGAACTCGATGCCGAGCTTGAACGTCCCCTGCGTCTCGGCGACGAACTGCCGCTCGTCGAGCCCAAGCGTGTCGTTGAAGATGCGGATCGGCGGGATCGTCGCCTCGCCCACGCCGACGGTGCCGATCTCGTCGGACTCCACCAGCGTGATCGTCGTCCCGTGTTGGAGCGCTTGTGCCAATGCCGCGGCGGTCATCCATCCCGCCGTGCCGCCGCCGACGATCGCCACCGATCGAATGCGCCGGTCGTTGCCGCTCATGCCGCCCTCTCCTTCGGCGTCATGGTTAGGATAAAGCGCGGGCGGGTGCCAAGCCGGCGCCCGCCCGCGAGGCAGGGGTCAGAAGTTGAAGCGGACCGAGCCGGTGAAGGTGCGGCCGAGCGCCGGCTGTCCGCTAATCACCGTCGGGGTGACGGTCGGATCGGCGACGCCGCCATTGCCGCGCAGGTCGAAGGTGTCGAACAGGTTGTAGACGTTGACGCCGAGCTCGACGTTGCGGATCGGCGACACCGTCGCGTTGGCGTTGAAGATCGCCTTGCCCGGATACTCGCGGCCGACATCGTCAGTGGCGCTGGTCTGGCCGGTCATGGCAAGGCCCAGCCCGACGATCTCCGCCACCCGGTAATTGGCGACGACGTTGTAGGTGAGGTCGGGCAGGTTCGGTGAGCGGGTATAGTCCGCTGCGCCGGTATTGAGCCGCTTGGCCTGGGTATAGGTCGCGTTGGTAAACAGCGAGAACGGCCCGCTGTCGAAGGTGCCCGTCCACTCGAGGCCCTGCGACTTGAACTTCGCATCGATGATGCACCCGCCCGCACCGCCCGGGCAGCGCGTCGCCGACAGCTCGAACGTGCTCTGCTTGAAATTGGCCTTGAGCAGCGAGAGCTGGACCGAATAGCGCCCGAAGCTGAAGCGGCCCTGGTTCTTCACGCCGATCTCGTACTGGTTGACGAAATCGACCGAGGGGGTGAGGCCGTCGGCAGCGCAACCGTTGGTCCCGGCCCGCGCATCGGCGCTGTTGCACAGGTCGCCGTCGCGCGAGAATTTGCCGCCGAAGGTCTGACGATCGCTGTTGAACCGCCCGCCGCGCGACGCGCGCGCGAAGATGTTGGTGTTGACGCTGGGCTTGAACCCGCCGCCCACGGTCCAGCTGGTGTAGTTGCGCCGATAGTCGAGGACCTCGACCGGGCCGTTGGCGGTGATCGTCGGGATGCGCACGCCGCCCGAATTGACGAAGAACTCGGCCCCGCCCGCGCGGCCGCTGCCGCTGGCCTTCACCGACTCGAACCGGACGCTGCCGTCGATCTGGAACTGGTCGCCGGTCAGGTCGAGCCCGACATAGGGCGCCGTGTTCTTGTACGAATAGTCGTAGTCGCGGCTGCAGCAGCTGCCCCAGTTGTTGTTGTAACCCGAGATGCCCTCCTGCGTCAGCTTCGCGCCCGCCGCATCATAGAGATCGAGCTGCGCCGGATTGTCGCCCGATACCTCGCGCAGCGAGCGGTCGACGTGCCAGTCCATCGCGATCTTCTGATTCATGTAGAACAGGCCCGCGCGTGCGGTAAGGCGGCCGAAGCTCCCTGCGTCGAACTTGCCCGACAGGCCGAGGTCGTTGGCGAAGCTGCCCACGTCGCGGATGTTGGTGCGGACGTTGACGTTGTTGTCGACATAGGTGCCGGTATAGGCCTGCCCCGCGCGCGGCCCGTTGGCGTAGCGGATCGAGGCCACCCGGGCATAGGGAACGCCGTTCAACGTGAGCTGCGACCCGATCACGCTGGCGCGCGTCGCGACGTTCAGGAAGGGCGAAGTGAACGCACCGTCCATCGCGGTGTAACGGGCATTGTTGTCGATCGTGAAGTGATCGCCCCAGTCATAGTGAAACTGCGCCTGGATCGCCTGCGTGTTCGTGGTGATGCCGTCCATTGGCACGCGGCGCAGCGTGCTGTCGCGGTCGTAAATCAGGAAGTCGCGATTGTAGATCGAGTAGTTCGACGCGCGCCGCCCGTCGAAGCCCGGAAACGGCTTCACGTTGCTGACATCGAGGCCGTTGATCGTCGCGAGTGCCGGGGCGCCGGTATAATTCGGCTCGCGCGTGTCGGCGAGCTTGAAGAGCACACGGACATAGCCGTTGCCGTCGTCAAAATCCTGGGTGACGTTGCCCTTCACCTGATAGCTGTCGCTGGCCCGGTAATCGGCGCGCAGCGGACCCTTGCCGGTGCGATAGAAGCCGCCGATGTGGAAGCGCGTCGTCTCGCCGATCGGTGCGCCGTAGCGGAAATCGACGCGCTGCTCGTTATAGCCGATGCCCTGATTGAACGCGACGTAACCGCCCGCCTGCTCGCCATAATGGCTGATGTAGTTGATGACCGCGCCCGGCGCCTGCGACGCGAATGTAGCCGCACCGCCGCCGCGCACCGCCTGCACGTCGGCGACCGAGGCGTCGAAGCGGGTCCAATAGTCGTTGTTGCCGAACTGCATGTCGCCGAACAGCACGGTGGGTAGCCCGTCCTCCTGCAACTGGACAAAGGGCGAGCCGCCGGTCGCGACCGGCAGGCCACGCACCGCGATGTTCGAATTGCCGCCCGGGCCGGCGGTGCCCGCGACCTGGATGCCGGGGATCAGGCGCAGCGCCTCCGATTCCGAGCTCGGGCGGAAGGTTTGGATCGTGTCGGCGGAGATGGTGGTGACCGAAACCGAACTGTCGAGCTGCCGCTTGTCGCGTCCCGATGCGGTGACGACGATATCGTCGAGCGCACCCTGATCGGCGTCGGTGGTGCTCGGCTGTCCCGCTTGCGCATCGATCGGTGCGGGGGGCACGGTGGCGGTCTGGGCAAGGGCGGGCGCGCTTCCCGCGGCGACCCCGATCAGCGACGTGCAAGCGAGCAGCAGCGTACGGTTCAAGACAACCTCCCCATTTCGCGGACCATCGTCGGTGGTCCCGGCGTTGAGGATCAACATAGCTATGCAATCGATTTCCTGCAATCGATTGTTCGTGCGGCCGATGACCCTTTGGGATGATCGCCGGGCACGACTTTGCGAGCCTGGAACGCAAAAAGCCCCCACCGATGGCTCGGCAGGGGCTTTTCAGGTTGCCTCGTAGTCTGCGGCTAGGCGGGCGTCAGCTTGAGCGTCGCAAGGAGCGCGGACAGGTGGGCCAGCGCCTCCTGCGACGGGCCGGGATAGGGCCCCTCGGTCGGCTGGTCGCCGATATAGCCCATGTCCGCCTTCCCCTCGGGCAGGGTATAGAAGCCGAGCACGAGCAGCCCGCGCATCCGGTCCATGAACCGGACGGGCATCTCCATCGCGCCTGCGGGGGCCGCGGTGCAGAGCGTATCGAGCAGCCCGCCGCGCGTTTTCGCGTCCAGCGCCGTGAACCGCTTGCGATACTGCGCCTCGCCCTGCCGGTCGAGCCAGGTCAGGCCGCCGAGGATCAGTGCCCGGTCGGCCTGCTGCGCCGGATAGGGCGAACTGATCCATTCGTCGACGAACGCGCCGATGCCGAGCTTAGCGGCGCTCGGCGACACCTCGTCGGCGGGCAGGATCATGTCAGCCAGCAGGTCGACCGATGCGCGCTGCGCCGGGGTCAGCGTCAGCGGCCAGACGACCTTCGGCTCCATCAGCGTCGGATCGCGGCCATAGCCCTTCGTCGGCGGCAGCGGCGGGACCGGTCCCGGCCAGTCCGCGACCACGGGCAGCGGCGCCCCCTCCCCCGCCGCCGCGCCCGCTTCGGGGGCGAGCCGGGCGAACGGCAGGGCAGCGGCGGCCATCATCCACTGCATCGTCGTGCGGCGCGACAGCGTCATGCGAAAGCTCCCGACTTGAAGCGCGCGGCCAGCCGCTCGGACGAGCGCAGCGCCAGCGCGAGGATGGTGAGCGTCGGGTTCTTGTGCGCGCCCGAGGCGAAGATCGCGCCGTCCATCAACACCAGATTATCGACGTCCCATGCCTGACCATAGCCGTCGACCACCGACGATCGTTTGTCCGCGCCCATCCGCGCGGTGCCGAGTTCGTGAATGATCTCACCGCCCGCAGCCATGATCTTTTCGGGCGGCAGGGTCGGATCGTCCAAGATGCGGCCGCCCATCCGCGTGAAGATCGCGTGCGCCGTCTTTCGGCCGTGCGCGACCTGATTGATCTCGTTCCGCGAAAACTTGAACGCGAAGCGCAGGACCGGGATGCCGAACCGGTCCTTCACCCCCGGATCGATCTCGCAATAGGTGTCCTTGTTGGGGATCATCTCCCCGCGCAGCGCCATGCCGATCGTTGCGCCCGACGCCTGCCGCACCGCTTTCTTGAGGTCGGCGCCCCAGACGCGCGGCAGGACGTTCGACGACGGCACGCCGAACCGCCCCCACACCTCAAAATGATAGCCGCGCGCGAAATCGAGCTCGCCGCGCTTCTGCTGCTCGTAGAGCCAGAACGGGATGTAGATGTGCTGCCCGCCGATCCCGTCCTCGTTATAGCGCGGTCGTCCGGCAAGGCCGGGGATGTAGGCGGTGAACGACGCCCCCGTCGAATCGGTCAGGTTGCGGCCAAGCTCACCCGAAGAATTGGCAAGGCCCCGGCCCGGCGTGCCGGAATTGAGGAGCAGCCGCGTCGTCTCGCCGGTGCCGGCGGCCAGCACGACCGCCTTCGCCCGCACCTGATGCCGCATGCCGGTCTTGCGATCGACATATTCGACGCCGGTCGCGCGGCCCGCCTTGTCGGTGAGCACACGGCTGACCATCGCGTCGGTCTGGACCGTCAGCTTCCCCGTCGCCTTCGCCTGGGGCAGGAAGGAGGTCGTCGTCTGGAACATCGCCCCGATCGTGCAGCCGCGCGTGCAGGGCGAGGCGTTGTAGCAGGCGGCGCGCGGCGCGACCGGGTCGGGCATGTCGCGCGTCAGCACCGCGGTGTGCGCCGCGCGGACGGGAATGCCCATGCTCTCGGCCGTCGCCTTGATGAGCATTTCGGGGATGCGGGGCTTGGGCGGCGGCATCAGGCACTCGGCGGGCGAGTCCGGGTGATTCTCCAGCCCGATCGGGCCGCCGTTGACGCCGATCATCTTCTCGACCCGGTCATAGAAGGGCGCCACGTCGTCATAGGAAATCGGCCAGTCGACGCCGAGCCCGTCGCGGGAGAAGGGCTTGAAGTCGTACGCGCCCCAGCGCGGCACGTGGCGGCCCCAATGGTTGGTCCGTCCGCCCAGCATCCGCGGGCGCCACCATTTGAAATCGCTGCCGGGCGCGGAGGTATAGGGCTCGCCCGTCACTTCCCAGCCGCCGTCGACCGTCGCGTCGAAATAGCCGAACGGCTTGTCCGGCGTGCCGCTGCCGCGCAGCGGCGCGTCGCTTTCCGGCGCGAGCATGTTGACTTCCGCCTGCGGGTCGTAGTCGCGCCCCGCCTCCAGCATCAGGCAACGCAGCCCCGCCTTGGTCAGGGTATAGGCGGCCATGCCGCCCGCGGCCCCCGATCCGACGATGACGACGTCGGCGGGTGCGGTTTCCGGTCCGGGGGTCATGGCTTGTCCACAATGGCGCTCGGCCCGATGGGGCGAAGCTTGATGTTGCGATAGGCGACGGGTTCGCCGTGATCCTGCAGTGCGATGACGCCGCTGCCGAAGGTGCCGAAATGCGGCATCTTCGCGAACTTCGATTTTGCGACGCGCGCGCGCCACGCATCGTCGCCATAGCTGACGTCGGCGGTCATCACCCCGTTCAGCCACTGGCGGATACGGCCCGGCTGGACCAGCAGCCGCGCATGGTTCCAGCTCCCCGCCGGCCGCGCCGCACCCGCCGGGGGCACGGTCATGTCGTAGAGCGCACCGGCCCGGTGCGAGGGGATCTTGCCATCCGGATGGCCGGCATCGTCGAGCACCTGCATCTCCAGCCCGGTTTCATAGACCTGCTCCGTATCGGCCAGATTGCGCGCCAGATAGAGGACGCCGCTGTTGCCGCCCTTCGCCGTCTTCCAGTCGAGGGTGAGTTCGAACGCGCCATAGCGCCCGGCGGTGACGAGGTCGGTGCCGCTCATCTGCCCATCGGCCTTGACGAGTTCGATCGTCCCGTCCCTCACCCGCCACGTCGGCGGCGGGGCGCCCCCGGCAAAGGATCGCCAGCCCGACAGGTCCCGACCGTCGAACAGCAATGTCCAGCCGGCCTTGCGCTCGGCGGCGGTCAGGCGGTTCGTGGCCGGCGCCTGCGCGTCCGCGGCGACGCCCATCGGCAGGAGGAGCAGGCTCGCCAGCGCGGCCCGCAGGGGGTTGGACATCCATGTCTCCCGGTCCGGCGCCCGGCGGGGCGCTCAATCTCAAGACCGGGTGATCGCAGCGAATCGCCGCGTTTTCAATCGCCGAGCGTGTGCGGGGCCGTCCGGCTCCCTCGGCCGGCCCCGCCTCGCCCTCAGTCCGCCGCCTCGCGCTTCACCTCGCTACGCTTCATCGCCGAGACGAGGACGCTGCCCTCGCCCGAGAAATTGGCGGCAGGAAGCGTCGCCACGCGGTCGCCGACCTGGACGAGCACGGCGCGAACGCGGCCGTCGGCCTCGCTGCGCACGTCGCGAACGGTCCCGATCACCCGGTCCTTTGCATCGACGACGGTCATGCCGGGCTGCACGTCGAAACTGCCCGCACCCGCCGCCGCGGCGCTGCCCGCCAGCGCCAGCATCCCGTTGCCGGCCCCGGCGCTGCCGGCGGCAGTACCGCTCGCGCCGCCCGCGGCGTTCGCCGCGCCGCTGCCCACAGCATCGCGCGTCTGCCGAAGCATATCGCGCCCGCGGTTCGCCAGCCCGCGCGCCTCGCCGACAGCGCCGGTCGCGGTCGAACGGACGGCGTCGGTACCGATCAGCTGCGCATCGACCGCGCCGGCGCCGCTGCCCGAGCCGCGCGTCGCCGCGCTGCCGCCGCCGATCGGCGAGCGCCCGTCGATGAGCGTGCCACCCTCGCCCGACGCACTGCCGCCCGCGCGGACGCGGCCGCTGCGCCGATCGACCTGGCGGTCGGTCCGCAGCTCGCCGCTGCCGGTGCGCCGCAGCGTGCTTTCGGTCATCGTTCCGGGCGAGCGCAGCGAACCGCCCAGGCTGCCACCAAGTGACCCGCCAAGGCTGCCACCTAGCCCGCCGCCCCCGCCGCCGCCGAGCAACTGCGCCGAGGCAGGCGCGGCGAGCG
This sequence comes from uncultured Sphingomonas sp., assembly GCA_913775315.1. Classification (GTDB taxonomy): domain Bacteria; phylum Pseudomonadota; class Alphaproteobacteria; order Sphingomonadales; family Sphingomonadaceae; genus Sphingomonas. The sequence continues at coordinate 33,142 of CAJYIX010000012.1, forward strand.
TCGTCAGCGCGAGCGCCGCCGTCGTGAACAGAATGGAACGCATCTCTTGTCTCCTCTCAGCTTCGAGAGGGGAACGGCGCCCGGTGCCCGCTTAATCCCGGCGCGCGAACTTTTTTTCTAGCGCCAGCTTTTTCTAGCTGCCCGGCACGCACGCACCGCAGACGAGCCCGCGGCCATAGCCGCGCCCCGCCGCCGCCTCGGCATCGACGCGCGCGCGGCCGACCGCGGCAAGCCGCGCGGCGACGAGCGGTGCGGCAAAGGAGGTGCCGCGCACCGGCCGCATCCGCCCCCGCGCATCGGGCGCGGCGAACCCGGCGCCGGGCGCGGCGTAATCGAGATGGCTCGCGCGCCCCGCCTCGATCAGAACACGGCCGCGCCCGTCGACGCCCGTCACCGCGACGACGCCGGGATAGGATGCGGGATAGGCGGGCGGCGCGGCAGGCCCGTCATTGCCCACCGCCGCGACGATCGTCATCCCCCGCGCCTGCGCCGCCGCGACGACACGCGCCAGGAGCGGATTGGGCGGCCCCACGAGGCTGATCGACACGGTGCCCACGCCCGAGCGGACGAGCCAGCCGATCGCGCGCGCGATCGCGACCGCGCCGCCGCCCGCCGGATCCCTGCCATAGACATCCGCGGCGGCCACGCGCGCGCCGGGCGCGCCGCGACCGATCAGCCAGGCGATCGCGCTGCCGTGATCGCTCGGCCGCGGCGCGCCGTCGGCGAAGCCCTGTTGCCGCACACCGGCATTAGCGACTCCGCCGTCGATCATGCCAACCACCGGCCCCGCCGCCGTCGCCGAAGCAGAGGAAGGCATCGCAATCGGCACTGCGAGCCCCCCGCTCTCGAAATGGATCACGTCGGCGGCGATCGACGGCGCCTGTCGCCGCGCCCGGGCCAGCGCCCTGTCCAGCCGGAGCCCCGCCGGTACCGCCAGGCGCGCATAGCCGACACCCAGCCCCTCGACTTCTTCGCGCTCGATCAGGCGAAAGCCGTCACGCGACAGCGCGGCGACAGCCTCGTCGGTCGGGTCGGTCAGCACCACCTCGCCCGCGACCGCCGCATCGCCGCGGTCGTCGCGCACGACGCGCCCGCCGCTCGACCGGACGAGCGCGGCGATCCGGTCGACCCGCGCCGCCGCCAGCATCCGCGGCGCGGCATCGGCCACCCGGTCGACGGCGCCCAGCACCTGCCCCGGCAGTGCGCCGATCCGGGGCGGCAGCGCGGGCAGCAGCTGCGCGCTCGCCGGGGCCGCGGCGGCGAGCAGGAGGGCGAAGAGGCGGCGTGTCATCCCAATCCTTCTTGACGCACATGATCGCGCTGTCACGGGATGAAACGGACGATCCCATCCGTTTCATCCCCATGCCCGACCCCAAGGACCCCCGTTGAGTTTCGAGCGCGACCTGACCGCCCTGCTGCCGCGCCTGCGCCGCTTCGCGCATGCGCTGGCGCGCGACGCGGCCGATGCCGACGACCTGACACAGGTGGCGGTGGAGCGCGCACTGGTCGCGCGGGCGAGCTTTACGGCGGGGACGCGGATGGACAGCTGGATGTACCGGATCATGCGAAACGCCTGGATCGACACCGCGCGGATGCGCCGACGCGCCGCCCAGACCTTCGTCGCGGCGGAAGCGGGGGCCGAGGTCGGCGACGCGGGCGACCGCGCGATCGAGGCGCGGGTCGAACTCGATCGCGTCGGCCGCGCGATGGCGACGCTGCCCGACGAACAGCGAGAGGCGGTGGCGCTCGTGCTGGTCGAGGGGCTGGCCTACAAGGAGGCGGCCGCCGTGCTCGACATTCCGATGGGTACGCTCACCTCGCGCCTCGTCCGGGGGCGGGCGGCATTGATGACGAAATTGGGAGAAGCGGCATGACGATCGATCGCGAGACGCTGATGGCCTATGCCGATGGCGAGTGCGACCCGCTGACCACGCGCCGTGTCGAACGCGCGATCGCCGCCGACCCCGCGCTGGCGGCGGAGGTGGAGGCGCAGCGTGCGCTCCGGGCGCGGATCGGCGCGGCCTTTGCGCCGATCGCCGCCGGGCCGGTGCCGCCGCGGATTGCCGAGCTCGCCGCGTCCAATGTCGTCGCCTTCCCCGCCCGCCCGAAGCGCCGCTTCCCCGCCGGCTGGGTGGGGGCCGCCGCCGCCAGCCTCGTCCTCGGCCTCATGATCGGTCGTGGGATCGCGCCGGGCGGCCCCATCGAGGCAGGCCCCGGCGGCCTCGTCGCGCGCGGCACGCTGGCGCGCGCGCTCGACACGCAGCCGGGCAGCGACGGCGCGGCCAGCGGCGTCCGGATGCTCGCCAGCTTCAAGGCGGCGGACGGCGGCTATTGCCGTGTCTTCGCGGGCAGCGCGACGAGCGGCATCGCCTGCCGCGACGGCGATGCCTGGACGCTGCGCCGCACCGCCTCGGGCCGGGCGGAGGGCGGCGCCTATCGCCAGGCGGGGTCGGCCGATGCCGGGCTGATGGCGGCGGCGCAGGACATGATGGCCGGCCAGCCGCTCGACCGCGCGGGCGAAGCCGCGGCGATCCGGCAGGGCTGGCGCTGACGCCCCCGGCCGCGGTTGCCCAGCGGGTGGAGGAGCGGCTAGATGACCTCCGAATGACAAGCACCATGCCCGCCAAGCTCTACCTGTCGGCCGATCGCCTGCTGGCCGATTCCTTCCGCCTCGCCAATCTCGTCCACGACTCGGGGTTTCGCCCCAGCCATATCGTCGGGATCTGGCGCGGCGGCGCGCCGGTGGGCATCGCGGTGCAGGAACTGCTCGAATATCGCGGCGTCCAAAGCGACCATATCGCGATCCGCACCGCGTCCTATACCGGCATCGACCAGCAGGAGCCGAAGGTGCGGATCTACGGCCTCGGCCATCTGATCGATGTGCTCGATCCGGAGGACCGGCTGCTCCTGATCGACGACGTGTTCGACACCGGGCGCTCGATCCGCGCGGTCATTGCCGAACTGCGCCAGCGGTGCCGCAGGAACATGCCCGACGACGTCCGGGTCGCGACCGTCTATTACAAGCCGTCGCGGAACGTGACCGAGCTTACGCCCGATTACTTCGTCCACGAGACGAGCGACTGGCTGATCTTCCCGCACGAGATCAACGGCCTAACCGAGGACGAGATCCGGGCGCACAAGCAAGGCGCAGAGTTCATCCTGCGCTGACGCCGGCTACTCGTACCGAAGCGCCCGGACCGGGCTGGTCCGCGCCACACGCCATGCGTGGCTTGCGACGGTCAGCACGGCGATTGCCATCGCGAGGCACCCGGCGACCAGGAACGGCACCGGCGTCAGCGCGATCCGCTGGTCGAACCCGTTCAGCCAGTCGCGCATCAGCCACCACGCGACCGGCCAGGCGATCAGGTTGGCGATCAGGACGGGCCGACTGAACTGCCAGACGAGCAGCCGCACGATATCGACCGTGCGCGCGCCCAGCACCTTGCGGATGCCGATCTCCTTGGTCCGCCGTTCGGCGGTGAAGGCCGCGAGCCCGAACAGGCCGAGGCAGCCGATGACCACCGCAAGGATCGCGAATGCAGCGAACAGCTGTCCCCGCGCCGCTTCCCGGTCGTATAGCTCGCGCACGATGTCGTCGGCATAGCGCGCAGCGAACGGCACCTGCGGAATGTTGCGCTTCCAGATGCTCTCCGCCGCCTCCCGCACCGCGGCCGGATCGCCCTCGTACCGCACGACCAGACTGTCGAAGCCGCTGCGCTGCATGTTGTACATGATCGGCTGCAAGGGATCGCGGATCGAGCGGAAGCGCGCATCCTCGACAACGCCGACAATCGTGATCGGCACGCGCCCGAACTCGTCGAGCGAGAGGCTGGCGTACAGCGCCTTGCCGATCGCATCGGCGGGGTTGGCGAAGCCGAGGCGCCGCGCCGCTTCCCGCGTCACGACCACGTTCGCGCCGCGCTGCGCGAATGCCTGCTCCGCGGCGCGGTCGAGCGGATAGGACGTCGTCGCATCATCGCGCCCGATGCTCTCGGAAAAGTCGCGCCCGGCGAGGATCTTCATCCCCATCGCGCGAAAGAACCCTGGCTCGACGCCGTAGCGCCCGACATCGACCTGATCGCCCGCGCTCGGGCCCGTATAGATCGCGCTGATCGAATTATTGTCGGGATCGACCGCGATCTGGGTGCGCGCCGCGGCGACGACGCCGGACACGCGGCGCAGCTGCTCGGCCACCTGCTGGTCGCGGCCGTCGACGCCCTTGTAGCCGATATTGCCGATCTGGAGCAGGCCGTCGCGGACATAGCCGGCATCGGCGGTGCGCGCATAGGCGGTCTGGGCATAGATAACCGCGGTGCAGATGATGAGCCCGATCGACACCGCGAACTGGCCGATGACGAGCGCGCTGCGCAGCCGCCCGGACCCCTGCGCATCGGCGGCGGACTTGTTCGCCTTCAGGATCTTTGCCGGCTCGAACCGGGCGAGATAGAAGGCAGGATACAGCCCGGCCAGCAGGCCCACGACCAGCGTCAGCAGGACGATGCAGCCGAGCCAGCCGTCGCTGCCCAGATAGTGAAGCTGCATGTCCGCCTTGAGGAAAGCGTTGAACGACGGCAGCAACAGCTCGACCGCAGCGAGCGCCAGCAGCATCGCGATCGCGGTCACCAGCACCGCCTCGGTCAGGAACTGCGCGATCAGCTGGCCGCGGCTGGCGCCCAGCACCTTGCGCAGCGCCACCTCTCGCGCACGCTGCGACGCGCGGGCGGTGGCGAGGTTGGTGAAGTTGACGCACGCCATGCCGAGGATAAGGAACGCGATCACCGCAAAGGTGGCGACGGTTTCTCGGTCGTTGCCCGGCGTCGGCCCGCTGTTCTGCGCCTCGCCCAGATGCACGTCGGGCAGCGCGACGAGGCGATAGTCCTGATAGTCGCCGGGATTCACCCGCCGCCCGCCGCCCGGATAGTCGGGGATGTTGCGCTTCTCCCAGGCCGGCATCCGCGACATGATGAGCGCGGCGTCCGCGGGCGCGCGCAGGCGATAGAAGTTCCAGCCCGACTGGCTGTCCCACGCCGTCAACTGGTCGCGGCGGTCGGCGAACTGCGCCTCCAGGTCGAAGCGCGCGACGGCGCCCGCGCTGAAGCTCGAATTGCGCGGCCAGTCCCTGAACACGGCGGTGACGCGGTAGTCGACCGGGCCGTTGTTATCGACGATCGTCAGCGTCCGGCCGGTGGGGTCGACATCGCCGAACCGCCGCTTCGCCTCGCTTTCGCTCAGCGCGATCGAATGCGCGTCGGGCAGCGCGGTCGCCGCCGATCCGCGCACGAACGGCACGTCCATGATCTCGAACAGATTGCCGTCGGCCATGCGCAGATTCTGGATCTGGCTCGCCTGCCCGTCCTGGATCACGACGGGCGAGAAGCCGCGGACCCAGACATGGCGCTCGACCTGGTCGGGATAATCCTTCGCCAGCGCACGCCCCGCGACGATCGAACTTACCTGCAGCTTCATCTCCTCGCCGCCGGTCTCGGTCGCCGCATAAAAGGTCTGGAGCTGAAAGGCTCTGTCCGCCCCCGGCATCCAGCGGTCGTAACCCGCCTCGTACCGGACGTAGAGCAGGATCAGCAGGCACGCCGCCAGCCCGAGCGCGAGCCCGGCGATGTTGATCGCGGCATAGACCCGGCTCTTGGCGAGCGCGCGAAGGCCGACGAGAAGATAGTTGCGCCACATGATGGACGGCTCCGGAAATCTGGCGGGAGGATCAGGCGGCGCGGCGGCGTTCCTGAAGGATGCGGCCGTCGAGCATGTTGACGATGCGACCGGCATAGTCGGCGTGCGCGGGCGAGTGCGTGACCATCACGATCGTCGCGCCCTCTGCGTTCAGTGATTGCAGCATCCGCATCACTTCCTCGCCATGTGCGGTGTCGAGGTTGCCGGTCGGCTCGTCGGCGAGGATCAGCTTGGGCTCGGCCACCAGCGCGCGGGCGACCGCCACGCGCTGCTGCTGCCCACCCGACAGCTGGCTGGGCCGGTGGCGCGCGCGATGGCCGATGCCGACCCGGTCCATCACCGCATCGGTCCGCGCCCGCCGCTCGGCCGCGGGCACCGCGTGATAGAGAAGCGCCAGCTCGATATTCTCGCGCACGGTCAGTTCGTCGACCAGGTTGAAGCTCTGAAAGATGAAGCCGAGGCTCGCCTTGCGCATCGCAGACAGCTGCGCCTCGCCCAGCGTCGCCACTTCCTGTCCGTCGAAGACGTACGAGCCGCTCGACGGGCGATCGAGCATGCCGATCAGGTTGAGGAGCGTCGACTTGCCGCAGCCCGACGGGCCCATGATCGCGACGAACTCGCCCGCCCCCACGTCGAGGTCGATGGCGTCGAGCGCGGTCGTCTCGACGGTGTCGGTCTGATAGACGCGGGACAGTTGGCGCATCTGAAGCATGGTCATTCCTTTGCCGAGGAGAGGTCGAGCCGATCCTTGTCGGCGAACCCGGTATAGGGAGAGGTGATGACGCGCTCGCCGGGGTCGAGCCCGTCGAGCACCTCGATCGAGGCCGCGTTACGGCGGCCGAGGCGCACGGGGCGCTTGACCGCGCTCCGGCCATCGGCGGCGACGACGAAGACATAGCGCCCGCCGCTTTCGGCATAGAAGGCGCCGTTGGGGATCAGCCGCGCGGGCGCCGGATCGCCGAGCGTCAGCCGCGCCTGAAGCGTCTGCCCGCGCGAGATGCCGGCGGGCTCGGCGCCGGTGAATTGCAGGTCGATCTGGAACTGGCCATTGGCGACCTGCGGATAGATTTTCGACACGCGCGCCGGATAGCTGCGCCCGCCCAGTTCCACCGCGGCCTTCTGATCGAGGACGATGCGGCCGAGATAGAATTCGTCCACCCCGGCCATCAGCTTGTTGCGCCCGGGGCTGTCGACCTGGCCGATCCGCTCGCCGCGCGGCAGGCTCTGTCCCACCTGAAGGTCGAAGCCGGAGAGCTTGCCCGCCACCGGCGCGCGAAGATTGAGCGCAGCGAGATTGGCGCGGGCGATGTCGAGGCCGGCGCGCATCGATCCAATCGAGGCGCGCTGCTGCGACAACTGGCTCGATTGCAACCGCTCGTCGTTCGACTGGCTGCGCGCGACGGCGGCAAGGCGGCGCTGCTCGTAGCGATACTGGTCGGTGGTGTCGGCAAAGACGCGGCCGGCGACGAAGCCCTTTTGCGCCAGCGGCGACTCCCGCTCGTACTGCCGCTTCGCGCGCTGGAGTCCGAGCTGGGCCTCCAGCAGCGCGCGCTCGTTGGCGAGGCGCGTTTGCGACAGCGCCAGTTCCTGGCTGCGCATGTTGTTGATCTGCTGCTCCACCTCGGTCTGGCGTGCGAGCGTGGAGAGTTGCAGTTCGGCGTTCGACAGTTCGACGATCGGCTGGCCGGCGGTCAGCACCGCGCCGTCCTCGACCAGGATCTTTTCCACGCGCCCACCCTCGATCGCGTCGAGATAGACGGTGAACAATGGCGTCACCCGCGCGCGCAGCGGGATGAAGTCGTCGAAGCTGCCGTTAGTCACGGTTGCGATCGTCAGCCGGTCGGTCGCGACCGTCTGGCTGTCGCCGCGCGGGGCATAGAGCCAGAAGACGAGCGCGGCGAGGGCCAGCGCGGCAGCAGCGGCCACGCCCCACGCCCAACGCGGCAGGCGCCGCTTCGCCACCACGCGGTCCATCGCCCCGCCCGTCGCGGGCCGGTCGATCGTGTGGGCGCCGCTCACAGCCACCCCCCAACCCATTGTCCGATTTCGAACAGCGCTGTCCGATTGCGAACAGCCTTGCCCCCGCCGCTGATCGAAAGCGTCAGCGACGCAATATCAAGCCGGACCGCCCATGGCGCCGGGGTCGCCACAGGCAGCGACCACGCCGCGCCTACCAGCAAGGCGATCAGGATGGGCAGCATGCGATCGGATTTCATCGTCCGTCTTTCTCGGGGAGCAGAGCCATGCCGCCGAACTAGCAGCTTCCGTGCCAAGCCTTTCCGAAGGCACGTTTCCCGGTTGGCACGGCTTTTGTGTGTGCGATCCCGGACGGCCGCTGTACGAATGCGGTCGGAACAGCCGGGGGGTTATGACGCGACAGGAGCAGCAGTTCGGATCGTGCGTGGTCGTCGATGACGATCCCGACATTCTCGTCGCGGCGCGCCTCGCGCTGCGCGGCCTGTTCGCCGGCGTGACGACCTGCACCACGCCGGAGGAAGCGCGGCGGGTGGTGGAGGAGGTATCGCCCGATATCGTCCTGCTCGACGCCAATTTCGCCCGCGGGGCGACCGACGCGGTCGAGGGGCTGGCGCTGCTCGACGACCTGCTACGCGCCGACCCCGCCCTTCCCGTCGTGATGATTACCGCGCATGCCGGCATCCATGTCGCGGTCGAGGCGATGAAGCGCGGGGCCGCCGACTTCGTCGCCAAGCCTTGGTCGAACGACCGCCTGATCGCCGCCGTCCGCACCGCCGCGGCCCTCGGCGCGAGCCGGCGGGCGACCCCCGGCGCAACGCCCCCACCCCTGCCGGTGGGCGACAGCGGCCTGATCGGCGGCTCGCCCGGCATGGCCCGCGTCCACGCGCTGATCGCCCGCGCCGCCCCGACCGAGGCCAATGTCCTCATCCTCGGCGAGAACGGGACGGGCAAGGAACTGGTCGCCCGCGCGCTCCACCGCCAGTCGCGGCGCGCCGAGCGCCCGATGGTGACGATCGACCTCGGGGCGATCGCGCCCGAACTCATCGATTCGGAGCTGTTCGGCCATGTGAAGGGTGCCTTCACCGATGCGCGCGCCGACCGGACCGGCCGCATCGAGGCGGCCGATGGCGGCACGCTGTTCCTCGACGAGATCGGCAACCTGCCGCTCCATCTCCAGCCCAAACTGCTCACCGCGCTCGAACAGCGGCGGGTGACGCCGGTGGGTTCGAACCGCGCGGTGCCGGTCGATATCCGCGTAATCGCCGCGACCAACCTCGCCCCCGCCGACCTGCGCGATCCGCGCCAGTTCCGGCAGGACCTGCTCTTCCGACTCAATACCGTGGAGATCGAGCTCCCGCCGCTGCGCGAAAGGCGCGAGGACGTGGCGCCGCTGATCGACCATTATCTCGCGCTCAATGCCGAGCGATACGGCCGGCCGCGCCCGACGCTCGCGCCCGGTACGGCAGAGGCGCTGGCCGCCGCCGACTGGCCCGGCAACGTCCGCGCACTGCGCCACGCGGCCGAGCGGGCGGTGATCCTGGGCGGCGAGGCGCCACTGACCGCTGCCGATTTCGGCATTGTTGCTGCACCTGCCCCCGCCTTCGACCCCGGCGCCGTCGTGAGCGACACGGTCGACCTCAATCTCGACCGCGTCGAGCGGCGGCTGGTCGAGGCGGCGTTGCGCAAGCACGGCTACAACATCTCCGCCGCTGCGGCCGAGCTGGGGCTGTCGCGTGCCGCGCTCTATCGCCGCATGGAAAAACATGGGCTTTGATCTCCGCTTCACCGCGATCGCGCTCGGCTGGGCGTTGCTGCTTGCTGCCGGCGTCGCGGCGCTGGTCGCGGGGTGGGAGCGGGGCGGCGGGGCAGCGACGCTCGTCGTCGCGGCGTTGGCGGCGGCCGGGGGGCTCGCCGGCCTGCTGCGCCACGCGGCGCGCACCAACCGCGCGCTTGCCGATCTGGTCGAGGCGCTGCGCCGCGGCGATGCCTCGACCCGGATGCCTCGCGCCGGTGGGTCGAGCTTCGCCGCGCTCGCCGACGCGCTCAACGGGGCGATGCGTGATCTCGATCGAACGCGCTCCCGCGATGCCGGGGAAATCCGCTTCCTCGAGGGGCTGATTGACGACATGCCCGTCGCGCTCCTCGTGATCGAGGGGGGCCGCATCCGCCTTGCCAATCGCGCGACGCGCGCGCTGTTCGGCATCGCAGCGGCAGGCGACATCGACCGCCTCGCCGCGACCGGCGCGCCCCTTGCCGCGATCCTGTCGGGCGAGCCCGGTGGCGGCGAGCCGATCCCGCTCGACCTTCCCGCCGGCACGCAGCGCGCGATCGTGCGCGCGGCCGACCTCACCCGTGCCGGTGTGCCGGTTCGCGCGGTGCTGGTCGAGCCGATCCAGCACGCGCTCGACCGGGCGGAGACGGGCGCCCAGACCGCGATGGTCCGCGTGCTGACGCACGAGATCCTCAATTCGCTGACCCCGATCGTCTCGCTCGCCGGGACAGCGGCGGTCCTGCTGGGTGAGGATCCGGTCGAGCTGGCCGACGCGCGGCTGGCGGTCGGCACGCTCGCGCGCCGGGCCGAATCGACGCGCCGCTTCATCGACAATTACCGCAAGGTCGCCCGCCCCCTCGTCGCCCGCCGCCGCCGGTTCGCGGCACAGGCCTTCGCCGATGAACTCGCGCGGCTGTTCGCGGTCGAGTGGGTTGAGCATCGCCTCGACTGCGAGATCGAGCGCGACCTGGCGATCGACGCCGACCCCGATCTGCTGGCCCAGGCGCTCATCAATCTGCTGCGCAACGCCGGACAGGCCAGCGACCTGCCGGGCCACCGCTACGTCCGGCTGCGGATCGCCGAGGCGGAGGGCGGCGTCGCGATCGAGGTCGAGGACGACGGCCCCGGCATCGCCGAGGCGCTGCGCGGCGACGTGCTCCTCCCCTTCTTCACGACCAAGGCCGAGGGATCGGGCATCGGCCTTCACCTCGCCCGGCAGGTCGCGGTCGCGCATGGCGGCCGGATCGAGATCGCCAGCGGCGCGGCGGGCGGCGCGCTGATCCGGCTCACCGGACTGACGGCCGGATAGGCGGCGGTATTCGCCGGCTTTTTCTGGCCGGATCGCCGTTTCCCCGGCATAGCGGGTCCAGACGGGAGGAGCGGACATGCACGACGGGCGACCACCGATCGACGGGGCGGCGACCACCGCAGGGGGCGAGCGCGTCCTGCGGCGGATCAGCCGGCGGCTGATGCCGCTGCTCTTCATCCTCTATCTCCTCGCCTATATCGACCGCCAGAACGTCTCCTATGCCAAGCTCGAGATGGTGGACGCGCTGGGCCTGTCGGAGGCGGCCTATGGGCTGGGGGCGAGCCTGTTCTTCCTCGGCTATTTTCTCTTCGAGGCGCCGTCGAGCGTCATCCTCGCGCGCGTCGGCGCGCGGGTGTGGTTCGCGCGGATCCTCGGCACCTGGGGCCTCATCACGATCGCGCTCGGCTTCACGCGCGACGCCACGATGTTCTACGTGCTGCGCTTCCTGCTCGGCGTGGCGGAGGCCGGGTTCTTTCCCGGCGTCCTATTCGTCCTGACGCTCTGGTACCCACAGGCGCGGCGCGCGCAGATGGTCGGGTGGTTCATGATCGCCAGCGCGGTCGCCAACGCGGTCGGGTCGCTGATCGGCGGCGCGCTGCTCGAGATGGGCGGGCTCTGGGGGCTTGCCGGCTGGCAGTGGATCTTCGTCGCGACGGGCATCCCGGCGATGCTGATGACCCCCGTCGTGCTGCTCGCGTTGCCGAGCCGGCCCGAGGATGCCCGCTTCCTCAGTTCGGCGGACAAGGCATGGCTGGCCGACACGCTGGCGGCCGAGCCGGCACAGGTGGTGGAGGGATCCGCCTGGCGCGCGATGGTCGATCCCGACGTCCTGCGGCTGGCCGCGCTCTATTTCGCCATGCCGCTCGGGGCATACGGCCTCAGCTATTGGCTGCCGACGATCGTTCGCGGGTTTGGCGCGACCGACCTTCAGAACGGGCTGCTCAACATCGTGCCCTGGGGCTGTGTCGGGCTCGCGCTCTGGGCGCTGCCGCGCCACGCCGCGCGATACGGGGCGAGCCGCTGGCATATCGTCGGGCCGATGCTCGTCGCGGCGGCGGCGCTGGTGGGCAGTGTTGTGCTGCCCGGCGCTTCGATCAAGTTCGCCTGCCTGTGCGTGGCCGCCGCGGCGGTGTTCGCGGGGCAACCGATGTTCTGGAGCGTTCCGCAGCGGCTGCTGACCGGCGCCCATGCCGCCGCGGGCCTCGCCGCGATCAACTCGATCGGCAATCTCGGCGGTTTCGCCGCGCAGAATGCGGTGCCGGCGATCCGCGATGCGACCGGCAGCAATCTGGCGCCGATGGCGCTGCTGTCGTTCGTCCTCACCCTGTCGGCCGCGGGGTTCTTCCTGCTGTTGCCCCGGATCGAGCGTAGCCGGTCACCCGCGCACCAGAAGCCGGCGCGCCAGCCTCGAGCGCGGCAGGGCTGAAGTCAGAATCGGGGTGACGGGGTCCGGTCCTTGTTACGCCGATCGGCGACGTAGCTCTGCCCGTTTTCCTCCGCGCGGACGATGTCGAACAGACCCACCGATTCGAACAGCTTCGAAAAATTGCGCGCGCCGTAATTCCGGGGATCGATCGGCGCCTGCCGCTTGACGGCGTTCCCCGCCGCACCGAGGGGCGCCCAGCCATCCTCGCCCGCCGTCGCCTGTACGGCGCCCCTCAAGACCTCGACGAGCTTCGCGTCCTGGCTCAGCGGCTTGGCGGGCTTGGCCTCGCTCGCGTCGGACCGGGCGGGCTTCGCCGTGGAGGGTAATGCGGCCGGCGCGGCAGGCTCAGGCTTGCCGGCGGGATTGTCCTCCTCCCCCAGCCGGTCGAGATAGAGAAAGGTCGTGCACGCGTTGACGAACGGATCGGGCGTCTTGCGCTCACCGAAGCCATAGACGTCGTGCCCGTTCGCGCGAAGCTGCATCACCAGCGGCGTGAAGTCCGCATCACTCGACGCGATGCAGAACGCATCCAGCTTCTGGGTGTAAAGCAGCTCCATCGCATCGATGACCAGGGCGATGTCGGTCGCGTTCTTGCCCTTCGAATAGCTGAATTGCTGGATCGGCCGGATGGCATGCTCGTGCAGCTTGCCGGTCCAGCCCTTCAACCCGGTGCTGGTCCAATCGCCATAAGCACGCCGGATATTGGCAACGCCGTATTTGGAAAGCTCGGCCAGCATGGCGGCGATCTTGCCGTGCGAGACATTGTCCGCGTCGATCAGCAGGGCGATGCTTCGATCCGACGAGCGGGTGATGGAGGGGTTCACGATCATGCCCGCCTCTCTCTCACGTTCGGTGATCGAGGTCGAGCGAAGCAAGCCGTCCATTCCGCTTGAGTCCGATGGCTCTTGCTGGGATTGCATCGAGGATCGCCGTCGAAGCCGTCGACGGATCGCTCGACCGCCGCCAGCAAGCGACCCGAAGCTGCCCGCCGATCACCGCAAAGGCGAGCGGGATGTCGATTGCCGGCCCGCGTGGCTTCTCGAACAGCGCGACCGGTTGCGCTTCGGGCATCGCGGGTCCGACCACCGCGATGGCAGGATGACCGACCACAACACCGACATGACCGGCTTTCGCAGCAGCGTCGCCGACGGCCTGCCCGGCGCCGATTTCGACTGCGTGCTGCAACTGGGCGCTGGCGGGGCCGGCGCCGCGGTGGCCGCGGCACTGATCGACCTGGGCACGAGGCGGCTCGAAATCTGCGACGTCGATCCCGCCCGGGCAGAAGCACTAGCGCAGCGCCTTCAGGCCCGCGCGGCGAGCGCTGATCGAAACTTCAACCTCTTCGACCCGATCACTGGAACGCGGCCGACGTTGCCGGCGGCCATACACGTTGGTATTCGTCGCACCCATAATGATGCAACGACATGTGCGCCCGGCCCTCGTCATCCTGCTCGGGTCGCTGATCGGGGCGTGCTCGCCGCTCACCACCTTCGATCGGCTGGTGCCGAAGGATCGCGGCGGCGAACGCGTCGCCAGCGATCTCGCCTACGGCCCGGACGCGCGCCAGCGGCTGGACGTCTATGCACCCCGGGGCAAGTGCACGGCGCCGCGGCCGGTGGTGGTGTTCTTCTATGGCGGCAGCTGGAACAGCGGGACGCGCCGCGGCTATGCGTTCGTCGGCCGCGCACTCGCGGCGCGCGGCTTCGTCACCGTCGTGCCGGACTACCGGCTGGTGCCCGAGGTCCGCTACCCCGCCTTTGTCCAGGATGGCGCCGCGGCCGTGCGGTGGGCGACCGAGCATGCCGGCGCCTATTGCGGCGACGGCAGGTCGATCGTGCTGATGGGCCACTCGGCCGGCGCCTATATCGCCGCGATGCTGGCCGTCGATCCGCGCTGGCTAAGGCACGCGCGATCCGCCGTGAAGGGGCTGGTCGGCCTCGCCGGCCCGTATGACTTCGCGCCGTTCGACGTCGAGGCGAGCCGTGCCGCCTTCGGCCAAGCACCGGACCCGGCCGATACGCAGCCGGTGACCTTTGCGGGAGCGGGCGATCCTCCCGCGCTTCTCCTCTACGGGACCGCCGATACGGTCGTGCTCCCGCGCAACAGCGAGGCGCTGGCCGCCCGGCTGCGCGCGGGGGGCGTGGCGGTCGACAGCCGCGCCTATCCCAAGCTCGGTCATGTCGGAATCGTGCTCGCCCTCGCCCGTCCCTTTCGAGGCCGCGCGCCGGTGCTCGACGATATTTCCACCTTCATCCGCCAGGTCACGCATGGCGTCCCAGCAACGGGCGTCGTAAACGGGACGGAGTGAACCGGCAGCGGCAAAAGGGCGCGACCCGACTGACCGATGCGGCATCAGGAGAACGGACGTGGTCGAAGCTCGATGGAACGGCGCATTGATTGCGCGCAGCGACGATACCGTGATCGTCGAAAGCAACCATTATTTCCCAGCCGACAGCGTCGACGCGACCGTCCTTCAGCCCAGCAGCAAGACAACGATCTGCCCCTGGAAGGGGACGGCCCATTATTACAGCCTGCACGTGGGCGGGGCGGAGAACACAGACGCCGCGTGGTACTATCCCGAGCCCAAGGCAGCGGCCGAGGAAATTCGCGGCCGCATCGCGTTCTGGAAGGGCGTGACGGTAAGCTAGCTGAATTGACCAGCCGGGACCGCGCCCGCGCACCGATCGTGGCGGTGCGCGATGTGCCGTGCGTGCGGCGGATCGATGCGACGTGAAGGCGCCGAGGGCCGGAACCACCGCAAGACCGTCGTACGCGGCCTCAAGCCACCAGCGGCGCCATGGGTTCGAACTTGGCGAATTGCTGGGTGCTCGGGCAATCGGCGCAGTCGCGGTGCGCACGGGTGCGCTGATGCGATATCAGGCGCTGCGGCAGGGTACCGAGATCTTCCGGGCTTCGCAGATCGTCCACCCGGACCCCGAAATGCTCGGGCGCGAAGCTGCACGGGACGATCCGCCCAGCTTCATCGACGAACAGGAAGGTTTCGGCCACCCGGCAATCGGTGATGGGAAGCGCTCTTCCCGCCACGCTGTCCTCGAACCGCTGTAGATGGGCAGCGCCGCCGACCAGCCGCGTCCCCATCCGGGCAAGCTCGGCGCGTAGTCGCGACACTTCTTCCACCAGACGCGCGACGTCGCCGGGCCGCAGGCGATGGCCGGGATAGAATTCGGGCCGGTCGCGCCCGCCCAGCTGATTGAAGCTGATTTCGTCGACGCCCCATCCCGCAAGCGTGCGGCACAAGGACGCGAACCCGGCGACGTTGTCGTGCATCAGCACGATGTTGACCCGGACCCGGAGCGGCGCGCCTGCCGCGTCGCGTTCGGCCACCAGCGCGGGCACCGTCCGGGCGAGCTTTGCGAACGCGCCGGGCCGGCCGCGCATGGCATCGTGAAAGTCGGCGGCACCGTCGACGCTGATCGTCACCTCGCGATAGCGTTGGACCAGCTCGGCGCGCACCTGCGACGAACCCAGGCGGGTGCCGGTGGTTATCAGGCTGAGGTCGACACCGCGCGCGGCGGCACGCGCGTCCAGTTTGGCGCGCGGCCCCCACAGCAAGGGCTCGCCGCCAAGCCAGCTCAGCAGCACGGGCCGCCCGGTCGCCGTCCGCCACGCGCCGAGCAGGTCGATGAACCCCGCGACGCGGTCCGGGTCCACTTCCTCGCGCGGTATTTCAAGCCGTTTGTCGTAGGCGCAGAACGGGCAGGCCAGATTGCAATGGTTAGAGACGCGCCACAGAACGATCATGCCGGCGCACCCAGTCGCACCGGCGCGGTCACGAAATCCTCGGCGACGACCTGCTCGATCGCCCGCGCGATTCCGCGGGTCAGCCCCGCCGGCACCTCGACCGCGAAGCCGCGCGCCACCAGACCCTCGATCGCCCAGCGCACGCAGTAATCGGCCGCGACGCCGATCACCGCCACCTCTCGCACGCCGCGCGCATGCAGCGCCGCGAAGAACGCATCGCGGCCCTCGGCCCCGCCCGTGGCGACCGCCTCGATCACGACGTCGGTCTCCGCCCACATATCGAACACGCCCTTTTCGAGCCGATAGACCGCAATCCCCGGATCGACCGCGGCGAAATCGAGCATGTTCGCCCAGCCCGGCGTGCCACGCACGCAGTGAAGCGGAAACTGATCGGCCTCGGCCGAGGCCGGATAGGTGTCGGCCGAATGGGTGTCGAACGTGAACAGCACCCCGGCGGTGTCCGACGGCCGAAGCGAGGCGAGCCAGTGCTGCATCGGCGCGACCAGCGTCTCGGCCCCGGCGACGGCCAGCGCCCCGTCCGCTGTCATGAAATCGGCCTGTGTATCCACCACGATCACGAAGCGCCGCATCGTCGCATCTCCCACCAGTCCGCCTTGACATATTCGCACTTCGCATATAAGTAAAGTGCATGACGGATATAAGAGACGATGCGTTCTTCGGTGATTATGACCCGGCGGCGTATGCCCGCCCGTCGGTCACGGTCGATCTCGTGCTGCTCGGCATCCGTCGCGGGCGGCTGTCGGCACTGCTGATGCGGCGCGAGCAGCCGCCACAGGCCGGCCGCTGGGCCCTGCCCGGCGGCTTCGTCGCGATCGACGAAAGCCTCGACGCCGCCGCGGCGCGCGTGCTTCGCGACAAGGTGGGTCTCGACGGTGCCCATCTCGAGCAGCTCTACAGTTTCGGGGCGGTCGATCGCGATCCGCGGATGCGGATCATCACCATCGCCTATCTGGCATTGCTGCGCGAGGAACAGGTCGAGGCGGCCGTGCGCGCGGGTCGGGTCGCCGTTGCCGCGCTGGAGGGCGATCCGGCGACAGCGATCGGCGAGGATCGGATTACCCTGCCGCTCGCCTTCGACCACCGAACGATCCTGACGCTCGCGCGTGATCGGCTACGCGGCAAGATCGATTATTCGGACCTCGCCTTTGCCTTCCTGCCCCCGCGCTTCACGCTGCGTGCGCTTCAGGACGTGCATGAGGCGGTGTTAGGCACGCCGCTCAACAAGCCCGCTTTCCGCCGCCGCATGCTTGATCGAGGCTGGCTGGTGGCGACGGGCCTGCGCGAGGACGAGGCATCGCATCGCCCCGCCGAACTCTTCACCCTCGGCGGCGCCCGCCGACCGGCCCGGAGCCAGTGATGGTCTATACCGATATCGCAACGCGCACCTATGATCACGGCTGGCGGCTGGACCCGATCGTGCGCAGCCTGCTGGACACCGATTTCTACAAGCTGCTGATGCTCCAGCTCATCTGGCGGCTCCACCGGGACACGCACGCGACCTTCGCGCTCATCAATCGCACCCGCTCGGTCCGTCTCGCCGACGTGATTGACGAGGGCGAGTTGCGCGCACAGCTCGATCACGCGCGCACGCTGCGGCTGGGCAAGAAGGAGCTGATCTGGCTCGCCGGCAACAGTTTCTATGGCAAGGCACGGATGTTCGACCCCGACTTCCTCGCCTGGCTCAAGGACTTCCAATTGCCCGAATACGACCTGCGCGTCGTAGACGGCCAGTTCGAACTGCACTTCGCCGGACCGTGGACGCACACCACGATGTGGGAGATCCCGGCGCTGTCGATCATCAACGAGCTGCGCGCCCGCGCAGGCATGGCGGGCAAGGACCGCTTCGCGCTCGATATCCTCTATGCTCGCGCCAAGACCCGGCTGTGGGACAAGGTCGAGCGGCTGCGCCGGCTGCCCGACCTCGTGCTGTCGGATTTCGGCACGCGCCGGCGACACGGTTTCCTGTGGCAGCGCTGGTGCGTTGAAGCGGTCAAGGAGGGGCTCGGCGATCGCTTCATCGGCACCTCGAACGTGCTGCTGGCGATGGACAGCGATCTCGAGGCGATCGGCACCAATGCGCACGAATTGCCGATGGTGCTCGCCGCGCTGGCGCAAGACGATGCCGCGCTGGCCGCGGCGCCCTATCGCGTGCTCGACGAGTGGCGGCGCACCTATGACGGCAATCTCCTGATCGCCCTCCCCGATGCGTTCGGGACGACGGCGTTCCTGCGCGACGCGCCCGAATGGGTCGCGGACTGGACGGGCTTCCGCCCCGACAGTGCGCCGCCGATCGCGGGCGGCGAGCAAATCCTAGAATGGTGGTGCGCCCGCGGCCGCGACCCGCGCGAGAAGCTGCTGATCTTCTCAGACGGAATGGATGTCGATTCGATCGAGGCAACCTACGCTCATTTCCACGGCCGTGTGCGCACCAGCTTCGGCTGGGGTACCAACCTGACCAACGACTTTCGCGACTGCGATCCCGACGGCGGTGCGGGCCTCGCGCCGATATCGTTGGTCTGCAAGGTCGTGAGCGCCGACGGTCGGCCGGCAGTCAAGCTCTCCGACAATCCCGCAAAGGCCACCGGCGAACCCAAGGAGATCGAGCGCTACCTTCGCGTCTTCGGCAACGCGGATCGCGGCGTTCAGCCTGTCC
This sequence comes from uncultured Sphingomonas sp., assembly GCA_913775315.1. Taxonomy (GTDB): domain Bacteria; phylum Pseudomonadota; class Alphaproteobacteria; order Sphingomonadales; family Sphingomonadaceae; genus Sphingomonas. The sequence continues at coordinate 51,746 of CAJYIX010000012.1, forward strand.
TCGTCTGACCGCTTATCACGACGCAGCTTTGTCGGCGTCAGGCCCGCTCTCGCCGTCCGGACGACCGCTACCGGCCAATAGGTTGGCTGCCGATCAGAGCGCCTGCTGGTAATTTTCCCGTCTGTCGGCGCCAATGACGCTGCGTCGGCCATCGAGCGGTGACGGGACGATCCCCGAAACCAGCCATCCGTTCGACTATGCCAGCCGCCGATACGGCTTCCCCGGCCGTGTATCGTCGAGACGCCCCGAGACGAGCCGTGCGAACCGCAAGTCGTTCGCATCGTGGCCGCTATGGACCCGCAGGTCACGCCAGTGACGCTCGAGGCCAAGTGACGTTTAGGTCGACGACGCGCCGACCAGCGCGAACAGATTCGTGGCGATGGCGAGACTGACCTAATCGGCCAGTACCGTGGCGCCGAGCGCAAGCACTGCCGCCTCCGCGATCCGCGTTTCTCCTCTCAGGACCGGGAGCAAACGAGCGCTGCGGCGCAGCCGAACAACACTTCGAGCGCGGCGAGAACGGGCGTGGATCATTGGGTGCTCGCGCGTGTTTGTCACCGCGGCCCCCGACCGGGAGTGCGGCCTCGCGCGAAGCTGCGGCACCATGTCGTCGAAAGCCGCGCGCGCGATGCCGACATCGACCGCAACGTGGAGGGCGTCCCGGAGCGGAGGTAGTCGCCCTAATGGCGTTTGCCATGAACGAAAACAGCCCCTCTCGCAGTGGCGAGAGGGGCTGTTTTATATCGTTGGTTGCGGGGACAGGATTTGAACCTGTGACCTTCAGGTTATGAGCCTGACGAGCTACCGGGCTGCTCCACCCCGCGCCAAGAGTGTTTGACGAGATTGTGGTGGACCGGAGCCGTGAGGCTCCGCAAGGCCGACTGGCCGTCGCGCCTTATTGGCGCGGAAGCCAAAACCGCGGAGCGGCTGCCGGCGCTTGAGGCCACAAAATTGCGAATGGGTTTCCCTGTCTCACCGCCTTCAATGCCTGGCGACGACCTACTCTTCCAGCGCTTGAGCGTTAGTACCATCGGCGCAGTCTGGTTTCACGGCCGAGTTCGGGATGGGATCGGGTGGGTCAC
>CAJYIX010000013.1 GCA_913775315.1 uncultured Sphingomonas sp.
GTTGGTCGCCCGAAGCGCGAGCGTCGCGGCAGGCCCCGCCGCGTTGATCGTGCCGCTGTTCGCGAAGTTCCCGAAGGAAAAGAAGAACGCCGTGCCGAGATCGATCGCGCTCAAGGCGCCGCCGTCGATCGTGCCGGCATTGTCGAGCGAGCCGACCGGGCCGGCGATCGCGCCGATCCGCCCCGTCGCACGATTGACGATCCGTTCGAAGCTTGAGCTATCCGGCACGGCGGAGCGAAGCGCGATGCCGCCGGTGCCGATCAGCGACCCGGCATTGTCGATCGTGGCGCGCGCACCGGTGAAGCCCGATACCGGACCGTCGAGCAGGACGGCATTGTCGCCGCGGACCACGCCGCCCTCGAGCACGGTCATCGTCAGTTCGGCCGACGCGGAACCAAAACCCGACGTCGAAGGGGTCGCGATCAGCCTGACGCCCGCAGCCGTCCCGCCGTCGACGGTCCCCGCCACCGACAACCGGACCGGCGCGCCATAGCTATCGGTCGGAAGGCGGATGTCGATCGCGGGCGCCCCGCCCGACAGTACGCGCGCATCGGCCAGAACCGATACGGAGGTGCCACGCGTCGTGACCGAAAGGCCGTCGCTATCGGTGCCGCTGCAGACAACAATGCCGTTCTCGCTGGTGGGTTCGGGCACGCATTGCGCGAAGGCGGTGCCGGCGTGGCCAATCCCCAACAGCAGCGCCGTCGTTCCCAACGCACGCGCCCTCACGCGGTGAACCCGCGACTTGCCCCCGACCATGCAATCCCCCTTTAGTTCTAGTCGATGGATTTGCCGAAACCCTGGCCGCGTGTCTATCTATTTGAAGTGACGGGCTCCATCGACGCGTCCGTCAAGGGACCGATCGCTCGCGCCTCACCCGAACAGATCGCCGATCACGCGACGCAGTCACATCGGATGGCTTTCCAATCGGTCGTCCGAATGACCCGATTTTCGTCGTTCGAGAGCCTTTGCGCGCGACACAAGATCGATCGTTCGTTCCTCGTGTCGAGGCGCGTTGATCGACCGGAATCCATAATCCGAATGTCCGCCACGGGCAGGTTTCCGTGCCCGCGGCTTTCGGCACGCCGTTCGAGATTGCCGACCTGCTGCGGCTGTGGCTTTCCTGAAAAAGGATCGGTCAGTGAGAACCCCAAAAGCTTCTTGGAACTGAGGTTGCGCAAGGAAATGAGAACGCCGGCACGGCTCCGACGGCAAATATGGTCGAAACCGAAAAGGGCGCTTTGAGCCGAGCGGGCCGCGAAAGGACATGGCGCGCGCCTACCCGGATTTCACGTATAGGGGTATCGTCGGTGTGAGTTGCAACGCCGTTGGAAGGGTCTGATCCTTGTCTGGTGCGAACGGCCAACCTCTCGACGAAGCCAGGCGATGGGTCCGATCCTGGACAGGCGCGCGCGAAGACGAGGTCTTGGCTGCTGTCGACAGCCTTGGCGCAAGGGCGATACGCGCGGCGGCGGAGGCCTCGGTCATGTCGACCAAGTGCTTTTGCGGGACTTCCAGATCATCGCGTTCACGCTAGGCGTGCGGCGCAAGGGCGAGAGGCCGTCCGTCATTGGCGGCTGGCGCGCCATCCGCGCTCGGTATGGTTCCCATGGACCTGAGATACAGCTCAATGCCGAACTCCAAACAGTCGAAGCGTTCGGGAGCAACCTGCACGCAGCCTTGGCTCGCATCGCATCGTCGCAGGCGAGCACGAGATTGACGATTCGCTCGTGAATGTGGCCGTCGACGAGCTCGCGCCGGACCACGAGGGCTGCCGACGCGGCGATGCCGATCATCGATCGGATGTGAAGCGAAGCGATCGCTGCCTCCGAGACGCCCGTCCACAAGGACGGTTCGTCGAGGCTGCTAACGGCAGGGACGAGAGGATCGGTCACGGCGGCTCCGGTATTGTGGAGCCGTCGAAATGGAGGTCGCTCGAGGCCGAGCGCTAGGCATCTACAAAGCCATAGCCTTTGTCGAAGCGGCTAGCGCCTATTGGCGCAGGATACAGAAATGGATGCCCCGCGTGGATTCGAACCACGATTGACGGAGTCAGAGTCCGTAGTCTTACCATTAGACGACAGGGCAATGTCGGCAAGGCGCGCCACATAAGACGCGGTTTCGGGGCGGTCAACCCACGAAAGTGCAGCCCTTGTCGCAAGGGGCGCGCTGCGTTAGCTTGGGCCCCAAGCACCGGCGGCAATCTTTGCCGTGACGGATAGAACATAAAGCGAGATACGGCATGGGGGATCCATCCGCCCAGTCGCCGAAGCGGCGCCGACCCGGACCGGCGCCTGCCCGTTCGGCCGACCCGCCCGGCAAGCGTCGCCATCATGGCGGCGAGGCGCGGCATTATGCCGCGCTCGACCTTGGCACCAATAATTGCCGGCTGCTGATCGCGCGGCCGCAGGGCGGCGGGTTCGCGGTCATCGACGCATTCTCGCGCATCGTCCGGCTGGGCGAGGGGCTGGCGGCGAGCGGCCGGCTGTCCGATGCCGCGATCGAGCGGACGATCGCCGCGCTCCGTATCTGTGCCGACAAGCTCAAGCGCCGCAACGTCACGCTCGCCCGGTCAGTCGCGACCGAGGCGTGCCGAAGGGCCAGCAACGGGCCGGAATTCATTGCGCGCGTCCGCGCCGAAACGGGGATCATGCTTGATATCATTTCCGCCGAGGAGGAAGCGCGGCTCGCCGTCCTCGGTTGCCATGCACTGCTGGAGCCCGGCGACGGGCCGGCTTTGGTCTTCGATATCGGCGGGGGATCGACCGAGCTCGTCTTAGTCGACAATTCGGAGCCCGCGCCGCGCGTACTCGACTGGCACAGCGCGCCATGGGGCGTCGTCTCGCTGACCGAAGGCGTCGCGGCGCGCCCCGGCGAGCCGCTGCTCGATCATTATGCGCGGATGAAGAGCGCGGTCGCCGCCGCCTTTGCGCCGTTCGCCGCGCGTGTCGGGCGACCGGCGGGCACACCGCGCCTCCTGGGCACCAGCGGCACGGTAACAACACTTGCGAGCGTGCATTTGGGCCTCTCGGCCTATGACCGCTCGGCGATCGACGGCCTGATCGTGCCGGCGGCGGCGATGCGCGAGGTGAGCGGGCGGCTCGCCGGGCTCGACCTTGCGCAGCGGTCGAAAGTGCCCTGCATCGGCAGCGAGCGTGCCGACCTCGTGGTCGCGGGCTGCGCGATCCTCGAGGCGATCCTCGACCTGTGGCCGGCCGAACGCCTCGGCATCGCCGATCGCGGGATCCGCGAGGGAATCCTCCGCCGCCTGATGGCGAGCGCGGCATGAGCCGCGGTCCCGGCGGCCGCGTCCGCGTCAAGACCGCGCGCAATCGCACCGCCCAATCGACGCGCTGGCTGGAGCGCCAGCTCAACGACCCGTATGTGAAGCGCGCCAAGGCCGAGGGCTATCGCAGCCGCGCCGCCTACAAGCTGATCGAGCTGGACGAGAAGTTCGCGTTCCTGCGCGGGGCCAAGCGCGTCGTCGATCTGGGCCTCGCACCCGGCGGCTGGAGCCAGGTGGTGAAACGCCGCCTGCCCGCCGCAACCGTGGTCGGCATCGACCTCCTCCCCGTCGATCCGATCGAGGGGGTGACGATCCTCCAGATGGACTTCCTGTCCGACGCCGCGCCCGAGCGATTGCGCGAGGAACTGGGCGGCGAGGCCGACCTCGTCCTGTCCGACATGGCCGCCAACACCGTCGGCCACCCCCAGACCGATGCCCTGCGCACCGCCGCGCTGGTCGAGGCGGCGCACCTCTTCGCCTGCGAAGTGCTGCGCGAAGGCGGCACCTTCGTCGCCAAGGTGTTCGCCGGCGGCGGCGACAGCGCGATGGTCGCCGAAATGAAGCGCAACTTCTCGAGCGTGAAACACGCCAAGCCGCCGTCGAGCCGCAAGGGGTCGGTAGAGTGGTTCGTCGTGGCCGCGGGATTCAAGGGGCGGCGGGGCTGAGCACCCTCCCCCGCCAGGGGGAGGTGGCAGCCGCAGGCTGACGGAGGGGGCGGGAAGCGATGCGGCTTGAAGGAACGGCGCACGCTAGGCAAACGGCGAGAGCGTTGCGCCGATCGATGGGCCCGCCCGAGGTCGCGCTTTGAACTGCGTTGAGAGGAGATCAGGCGAGCCTTCGATTTCGTCGGCAGTATGCGGCAGGTCCGTTCGTTCTCGATTTTTACTGCGCGAAAGCGCGTCTGGCGGTCGAAGTGGACGGTGACGCGCATAGCCGGAGCGATCGGCCAGCGCGTGACGATGCCCGAACGCAGTGGCTGGCCGCGCATGGCGTTGAGGTGCTTCGCATCGCGGCCATCGATGTGCAGCGCGACCTGGACGCCGTCGTCCGCTTGATCGAGACGACCGCGCTTCGTCGTATCTCGAACACGCCGCCGCCCGCCCCCTCCGTCAGCCGCTAAAGCGGCTGCCACCTCCCCTGGCGGGGGAGGACTTAAGCCGCCACCAGCGCCGCCGCTTCCGTCTCGGCGATCCAGCCGCCGCCGAGCACGCGGTCGCCTTCGTACAGCACCGCCGCCTGGCCCGGCGCGACGCCATATTCGGGCGTGGCGAACACCACGCGGTCGCCGTCCAGCCGGGCGGGCACGGGCTTGGCCAGCGAACGGACCTTGACCGTCACGTCGTCCAGCGCCGCCCCCTCGCCCAGCCAGTTCACCCCTTCGATCCGCGCGGCCGAAACCGCGAGCGCCGCGCGCGGACCGACGATGACGCGCTTCGTCGCGGCATCGAGGCGGACGACGTAGAGCGGCTCCGACAAGCCGCCGATCTCCAGCCCGCGGCGCTGGCCGACCGTGTAGCCGACGAGGCCCGGGTGCCGGCCGAGCACGCGGCCGTCGACATGGACGATATCGCCCCCCTCGCCCGCTTCCGGCCGCAGCTTGCGCACCAGGCCCGCATAATCGCCGTCGGGGACGAAGCAGATGTCCTGGCTGTCGGGCTTGCCCGCCACGCCGAGGCCGAGTTCGGCGGCCAACGCGCGCACCTCGGCCTTGGGCAGGCCGCCGAGCGGAAAGCGCAGGAAATCGAGCTGGTCGCCGGTGGTCGCGAACAGGAAATAGCTCTGGTCGCGCGCCGGATCGACCGCGCGGTGGAGTTCGGCGCCGTTCGCGCCCTCCACCCGGCGCACATAATGGCCGGTGGCAAGACAGTCGGCGCCGAGCTGGCGCGCGAGTGCAAACAGGTCGGTGAACTTCGGCCCCATGTTGCACTTCACGCACGGGATCGGGGTGCGCCCGGCCAGATACTCGTCGGCAAAGTCGTTGATCACCTGGGTGCGAAAACTCGTCTCGTGGTCGAAGACGTAGTGCGCGATGCCGAGCTTGTCGCACACCGCACGCGCATCGCGGATGTCGCGCCCCGCACAGCACGCGCCCGCACGGCCCACCGCCTCGCCATGGTCGTAGAGCTGGAGCGTCACGCCCACCGTCTCCGCGCCCGAACGCGCGGCGAGCGCGGCGACGACCGAACTATCGACGCCGCCCGACATGGCGACGACGATCCGCTTCGCCGACAAGGGCGCGGGCAACTGGAAATCCGGGACGATCATGATGGCGTCCACATAAGGCGCGCGGGGCCGCGATGCAAAATCCGCCGGCTTTTACGGGACCTTCAGCAATGGCCCCTAAGCCCGTCCTCATGACTGGTGTTGTTGATGGCGTCGAACGATGGACCTGAGCGGATCGCGCTTCGCCCCGGCGGTGCTCGCGCCGCCGGGCTTCGCGTCGCTTTCGATGCTGCTGGCCAGCGCGGCGGGGCGACAGGCGGCGACGCCGACCGCTCGGCTCGCCGCACGGCTGGCGGCGGGCAACGGCGTCGGTCGCAACTTTGGTGCGTTCGAGCGCGAAACCGCGACGATGCTGCGCCTGATGGGGCAGGGATGAAGGTGATGTTTACCTTGGGATTTTAGCCGTTCTTCAAACGGGTCGCATTAGTAACGGTAGCGTGAGAGGGGGCCCCCGCCCCGATCGAGGTACGAGAATGATCGAGAACCAGAAAATCAGGCCGGCAAAAGTCATCGGGCCGCTGGGCGAGCCGCTGACGCTCGACACGCTGCCGCCGCCGGAAACGACGCGCTGGGTCGTGCGTCGCAAGGCTGAGGTCGTGGCCGCGGTCAATGGCGGCTTGCTGTCGGTCGACGAGGTTTGCGAGCGCTACGGCCTCACCGTCGAGGAGTTCGCCGGCTGGCAGCGCGCGATCGATCGCTCGGGCATGCCGGGGCTGCGCGTCACCCGCATCCAGCATTATCGCTCGCTCTACGAGCGGCAGCAGAAATACTGAACTCGGCCCGGAACAGCCGACGCACCTGGGGCGGTCCACCACGGTGGGCCGCCCTTTTTCGTCGCCATTTCATCGCAAAAGTACCGAAAAGTTCCCTTGACACAAATCAAATCAGTGACGGAACAATCTTTTCCGTAACGAGTCGTGTCATTCCAGAAGCCCGGCGTAAGCGGGCGTAACGGAGGGACGGAAAATGGATCTCGTGGGTCTTATCATCTGGCTGGTCGTCGGTGGTGTCGTGGGCTGGCTCGCCAGCATGGTCATGCGCACCGACGCGCAGCAGGGCATCCTGCTCAACATCGTTGTCGGCATTGTCGGCGCGTTCGTCGGCGGCCTGCTGTTCGGCGGCTCGATCAATGCGGGCGTGACGCTCTACACCTTCATCAGCTCGCTGGTCGGCGCGATCATCCTGCTGGCGATCGTCAACCTCGTCCGTCGCGGCCGCGTCCGCTAAGGACAGCGCCTTCGGGCAAGGAAAAGAAGGGCCGCTGGTTCGATCCGGCGGCCCTTTTCGTTGTGCTTCGCCATCAACCCGGACTTGATCCGGGGTGACGCTTCTTCTCTCTCCCGTCGCTAAGGACAGAGGAAAGAAGCGGCATGCCGGATCAAGTCCGGGATGACGAAGAAAACTTGGCTACTTCAGCAGGAAGCGGACGTTGACCGTGGCGGTCACGTCCTGCTCACCCGCCGCAATCTGCGTCCGGGGCGCCGCTTCCATCCGCGCCATCATGACGACGGGCATTGGCGGCTGGGGCATGCTCGACCCGCCCTCGCCGATCGCCACGATCCGCTCGACGCGGAGGCCCGCTGCCTTGGCATAGAGCTCGGCCCGTGCCCGCGCGCGAGCAATCGCATCGGTCCGCGCCTCGTCCAGCGCCGCGTCGGGATTGGCGAGGCCAAGCGTTGGGCCGTCGATCTGGTTGGCGCCTTCCTTGACCAGCGCATCCAGGACCGTACCGCTGCGCGCCACGTCGCGGAAGCGCACCGACACGCGGTTCGACGCCTGATAGCCGGTGATGACCGGCGGCACGTTCTCGCCGTAGCGATATTGCGGCTGCAGGCTGATCGTCGCCGTGCGCACGTCGCGGTCGGCGACGCCCGCGCGCTTCAGCGCCGCGAGTACCCGCTCCATCCGCGCGGCATTCGCCGACAACGCCTCGGCCGCGCTCGTGCCTTGCGTGACAACGCCGGCATCGATCGTGGCCAGGTCGGGCTGGCGCACCGTCCGGCCCTCCGCCACCACGTCAAGCAGCGTGCCGTCGGTCAGGATCGGCCCCTGCGCCTGCTGCGCGATCGCCATCGTCGGCAGCGCGGCAGCGGCAGCGACCAGCGTCGCGGTCATCATCCTCATCATCGGTTCGTCGTCCTCCTGCCCCGGTTGGGCGACGACCGTTTCGCACCCGCAACCTCAACGTCGCCTGAACGAAATGCGGCGGAAATGGCCTGTTTCCTATAGCATTTCCTTGCGCGTCGTAGCGGAATCGAGCATGTCCGCAACGAAGCCGGCTTGAGGTCGGTGATTTATTCAGATAACACAGCTTGAACGAACGAGCGTGAAGCCTGCGCCAACTGGGGGGTGACGGGCGGCAAAGGGTGCAGGATGAACTACGAGACTTCGACGATCGATGCCGATGGCCGCCTCCTGACCGACGGCACGCCGCCCCCGCCCTCGCGCCGTCGGCGTTGGATCGTGATCGGCGTGCTGGTGCTGCTCGGCGGATTGCTCGCCTGGTACCTGATGCGGCCAAAGCCCGCCGAGGTCGACCCGCTGAAGGGTGACGGCGCGCGCTCGACGCAGATTCCCTCGATCAGCGTGGCGGTCCCGGGCCGTGACACCGTGCGCACGATCATCTCGGGCACCGGCAGCCTGGCGGCGCGGCGCGAGATGCCGATCGGCGTCGTCGGTGAAGGCGGGCTCGTCACCGCAGTGCTCGTCGAACCGGGTAGCTGGGTGCGCGCGGGCCAGGTGCTGGCGAGCGTCGACCGCTCGGTCCAGACCGAATCGGCCGAGGCACTGGCCGCGCAGGTGCGCGTCGCGCGCGCCGATGCGCAGATCGCCGACAGCGAACTGAAGCGCGCCCAGCAGCTCGTCGATCGCGGCTTCATCTCGAAGGCCGATGTCGAGCGCCGCACCGCCACCCGCGACGCCGCCCGCGCCCGCGTCTCGGTCGCAGAGGCGCAGCTCGGCGAAACGCGCGCGCGCAACCGCCGCCTCGACATTCGCGCGCCCGCCGACGGCCTCGTCCTCGCTCGCGCGGTCGAACCGGGCCAGATCGTCGGCGGTGGCCAGGCGGTGCTGTTCCGCATCGCGATGGGCGGCCAGATGGAAATGCGCGCGCAGCTCGCCGAAAGCGACCTCGCCCGCATCCGCACCGGCGCGCCGGCCGAGGTGACGCCCGTCGGCTCGACCACGCCGGTCAAGGGCGAGGTGTGGCAGGTGTCGCCGATCATCGACCCGCAGACGCGCCAGGGCATCGCCCGCATCGCCCTGCCCTATAGCCAGAGCCTGCGGCCCGGCGGTTTCGCCGCGGCACAGATCGTGGCGGGGGCTGCGGTCGCCCCGCAGCTGCCCGAGTCGGCGGTGCTGAGCGACGCGAAGGGCAATTTTGTGTACATCGTCGATGCCAAGAATCAGGTGCAGCGCCGCGACGTGCGCATCGGCGAGGTGTCCGACGGCGGCGTCTCGATCGCCAGCGGCCTCGACGGGACCGAGCGCATCGTCCTCTCGGCGGGCGGGTTCCTCGCGCCGGGTCAGAAAGTCAAGCCGACGCTCGTCAAGATCGAGCGCTGAGGCAGGGAAGGACGATCGCGATGAACTTCCGCAACATCTCGGCCTGGTCGATCCGCAATCCGGTACCGTCGCTGGTGCTGTTCGCCGCGCTGACGATCGCCGGCCTCGTCAGCTTCATGCGCATGGATGTGAACAACGAGCCCGACGTCGAGTTTCCGATCGCGATCGTCGTCGTCAGCCAGCCCGGCGCCGCGCCGACCGAACTCGAGACGCAGGTGACCCAGCGCGTCGAATCGGCGGTCCGTTCGCTTCAGGGCATCGACGAGATTTCGTCGAACGTGCAGGAAGGTTCCTCGACCACGGTCGTCCAGCTCGCCATCGGCACGCCGATCGACCGCGCGGTACAGGACGTGCGAGAGGCGATCACCCAGATCCGAAGCGAGCTGCCCGACGGCATCCTCGAGCCGCAAATCTATCGCGCCAACACCACCGACAACGACCTGGCGAGCTTCACCGCGATCGCCCCCGACATGACGATCGAGCAGCTGTCCTGGTATGTCGACAACACCGTCGCCAAGGAACTGTTGTCGGTGCCCGGCCTGTCGACGGTCGAACGGATCGGCGGCGTCCAGCGCGAGGTTCGCGTGGTGCTCGACCCCGTCAAGCTGCAAGCGCTCGGCCTGACCGCGACACAGGTCAACAACCAGCTTCGCCAGGTCAATCTGAATGCCGCCGGCGGCCGCGCGGAGATCGCCGGGTCGGAACAGGCGGTGCGCGTGCTCGGCAACGCCGAAACCGCGTTCAGCCTCGGCCAGCAGCAGATCGCGCTCGGCAACGGGCGCACCGTGCGCCTGTCCGACATCGCCCGCGTGATCGACGGCAATGCCGAGGTCCGATCGAAGGCCGAATACAACAAGCGCCAGATCGTCGCCTTCGACATCAAGCGGGCCAAGGGCGCCTCCGACGTCAACGTCTATTACGGCGCGGTCGAAAAGCTGAAGGCGCTGCAGGAGCGCAATCCCAAGGTCCGCTTCGAAAAGCTGTTCAACAACGTCAAATATGTCGAGGACCAGTATCACAGCGCGCTGATGGCGATGGTCGAGGGCGCGGTGCTCGCCGTCGTCGTCGTCTTCTTCTTCCTGCGCGACTGGCGGGCGACCGCGATCTCGGCGCTGGCCATCCCGCTGTCGGCGATCCCGGCCTTCTGGTTCATGGACATGCTGGGCTTCACGCTCAACCAGATGACGTTGCTGGCGCTGAGCCTGGTCGCGGGCGTGCTGGTCGACGATGCGATCGTCGAGATCGAGAACATCGTCCGGCACATGCGGATGGGCAAGTCCGCCTATCAGGCGTCGATCGACGCCGCCGACGAGATCGGCCTTGCCGTGCTGGCGACGACGATGGCGATCGTCGCGGTGTTCCTGCCCGTCGGCCTGATGCCGGGCATTTCGGGTCAGTATTTCAAGAATTTCGGCCTGACCGTCGTCGCCGCGGTGCTCGTCAGCCTTGCGGTCGCGCGGCTCATCACGCCGATGATCGCGGCCTATTTCCTGAAGGCCAAGGGCCATGCCGAGCATGGCGAGGGGCCGATCATGGACGCCTATGTCGGCGTGCTGCGCTGGTCGCTGCGCCATGAACGCGCCAAGGCGTTCGCGGCGAAGCGCGGCTGGTGGCGCAAGCTGCTGGCGCCGGTGTTCGACCACCGCGTGTGGGTGGTGGGCGCGGGCTTCTTCGCGCTGGCGCTGACGCTCTTCATGTTCACCGTCCTGCCGCAGACGTTCCAGCCGACGCAGGACGCCGACGACGTGACCGCGCTGGTCGAGATGGTGCCGGGCACCACACTCGCCCAGACCGACGCCGTGGTGCAGAAGGTGCAGCAGATTCTGGCCAAGGAAAGCATCGTCACCGACACCTATGCCCGCAGCTTCGTCGGCAACGGCCGCGTGACCGCGATGCTTCAGGACGGCCGCAAGGAAAAGAGCAACGAGTTCGAGCGGCGGCTGACCCCCGTGCTCGCCGCCATCCCCGACGCGCGCGTCAACTTCCGCGCGCAGGGCGGCTGGGGCGGTTCGGGCCGCGATCTCACCATCACGCTGGGCGGCGAGGACCCGGTCCTCCTTGCCCAGACCGCGAACAAGATCATGGAAGAAATGGGCCGGCTGCCCAGCGTCGTCGCGCCGCGCGTGCAGGGCGACCTCCAGCGGCCGGAAATCGTCATCCGGCCGCGCATGGACCTGGCCGCCAGCCTCGGCGTCACCACCTCCGCCCTGTCGAGCGCGATCCGCATCGCCACGCTCGGCGACATCGACCAGAACAGCGCGCGCTTCAGCCTCAACGACCGGCAGATCCCGATCCGCGTCGCGCTGGACGAGAATGCGCGCGAACGCCTGTCGACGATTCAGAACCTGCCCGTCTCGACCCAGTCGGGCGGATCGGTGCCGCTGTCGGTCGTCGCCGACATCGGCTTCGGCGCAGGTCCGACGCGTATCGACCGCGTCAACCAGCAGCGCCGCCTGAACATCGGTGCCGACCTTGCCCCCGGCGTCGTCAGCGGCACCGCGATGAAGCAGATCGACGCACTGCCGACGATGAAGAACCTGCCGATCGGCGTGAACCGCCTGACGCTGGGTCAGAGCAAGTTCCAGAACGAGATGATCGCCAACTTCATCATCGCGGTGGTGTCGGGCATCCTCCTCGTCCTCGCGGTGCTGGTGCTGCTCTACAAGCGGGTGATGCCGCCGTTCGTGAACATGGGATCGCTGCTGCTGGCGCCGCTCGGCGGGCTGCTCGCGCTCTGGGTCACGGGCCAGCCGATCTCGATGCCGGTCTATATCGGGCTGCTGATGCTGCTCGGCATCGTCGCCAAGAACTCGATCCTGCTGATCGATTTCGCGCTGGAGGAAATGCACAAGGGCGTCGACAAGATGACCGCGATCATCGACGCCGGGCACAAGCGGGCGCAGCCGATCGTGATGACCACCGTCGCGATGGTCGCCGGGATGGTGCCGACCGCGCTGTCGATCTCCGGCGACGGATCGTGGCGCGCACCGATGGGCATCACCGTGATCGGTGGCCTGACGCTCTCGACGATCCTGACGCTGCTGATCGTGCCCGCCACCTTCAGCCTGTCGGTCGCGGTGGAGCGCTGGATCGGCCCGCGCCTGTCCAAGCGGCTGCTGACCTATCGCCCCGGCGACGACCATGGCGACGGGCCGCACGTCATCGACCACCAGCCGGGCGGACGCATCGGGTACCGGGGCGACGAGGGCTCGCAGCCGGCGGAATGAACTGACCGGGTGAACCTTCGCCTGTCTCGGGGATTGTTGCGGACATGAATCGTCCGCAGCGCGTCCCCGGGGCAGGTGACGTGGCCCCGATCGCTCTGGTGCGCATGAGGCGCGTCGCCACCGGCCTGTTGGTCGCGATGGCGGCGCTGTTCCTGTTCGCGCGGACGCAAGGCGGCGTTCACCCCGCATGGGGCTATGTCCAGGCCTTTGCCGAAGCGGCGATGGTCGGCGGGCTGGCGGACTGGTTCGCTGTCACCGCGCTGTTCCGTCACCCGCTCGGCCTTCCCATCCCTCACACCGCGATCGTGCCGCGGAACAAGGACCGGATCGGCGACACGCTGGCGGTGTTCTTGCGCACCAACTTCCTCACCCCCGCGGTCGTGGCGCGGCGGATGCGCGGAATCGACATCGCCGCCGCCGCCGGCCGCTGGCTGGCCGAACCCGCGGGCGCGGCGCGCGCGACGCGGTTGCGCTACGGCGCGTCGCGGCTGGCCGCCGACGTACTCGAATCGCTGGATCAGGAGCGGCTGGGCGGCATGGTGCGCGGCGCGCTGTCGGGGCAACTGCGGCGCCTGGACGTCGCACCGCTGCTGGGCCAGGCGCTTGAGGCGGCGATGGCGGACGGGCGGCATGTGCCGCTGCTCGACGGCATCACTCGCTGGGCCGCGAAGATCCTCGCGGCGAACGAGCATCTGGTGCGCGCGATGGTGCATGAGCGGTCGGGCGCGATGATGCGCTGGACCGGCCTCGACGAGACGCTGTCGAACAAGATCATCGACGGCCTCGAGAAGCTCATCCGCGACATGGCCGAAGACCCCGACCATCCGCTGCGCGCCAAGGCGGAAGAGGGGTTGGCGAACCTGGCCCACGACCTTCAGCACGATCCCGAGACGCAGGCGAAGGTCGCCGCGTTCAAGGACGAGTTGCTCGACAACCCCGCCCTCACCGACTGGTGGCAGGGGGTTTGGGAACGGATGCGCGGCGGCATGCTGCGCGCCGTCCGCGATCCCGACGCGCTGCTCGGCGGCAAACTGGGCGAGGCGATGGCGCAGCTCGGGACGACGCTACAGGCCGATCCACTGCTCGGCCGCACGATCAACCGCTTCGCGCGCCGCGCCGCGGTGGGCGCGGTGTCGGACTATGGCGACGCGATCGTCCGGCTGGTTAGCGACACGATCCGCGGCTGGGACGCCGCGACGATCACGCTCCGGCTGGAAAATGCGGTCGGCCGCGATCTTCAGTATATACGCATCAACGGGACGCTGGTCGGCGGCTCGGTCGGGGTCGTGCTCCATGCGATCGAGGGGGCGCTGTGACCGGTTCAGGCCCAGTCGTAGATCGTCCAGCCACGCGTCGCCGCCAACCGGCGCAGCGGCGGGTGCGGGTTGACGGCGAAAGCCTCGTCCGCCGCCTCCAGCATCGGCGCGTCGCTGACATGGTCGCTGTAGAAGCGGATATGCGCGCCCGCCCGGTCGATGCCCTCGGCGGCCAGCCACGCCTCGACCATCCGGCGTTTGGCGGGGCCGTAGCAATTCTCGCCCGCCACCCCGCTCAGCACGTCCCCCGACGCGTCGCGCCGCACTTCGGTCGCGACCACCGCGTCGAAGCCCAGCCGCTTCCCTATCGCCTCGGCATAGTAGCGATAGGATGCGGTGGCGAGGACGAGGCGGTATCCCGCGGTCCGATCGGCAGCGATGCGACCCCGCGCCTCGGCCATCACCTCGTCGGTGTCGATCGTCGCGGCGAACGCATCGACGAGGTCGGCGACTTCGGCCTCCGTCATCCGGCGGCCGAGCATCAGCGCCTGCGTGATCCCTTTGAGCCGCGCCCGGTCGATCAGGCGCAGCGGATGGCCGAGCGCGATGATCCCGACCAGCGGCAGCAGGACCAGCCGCCACGGCGCCCGCCGCCGCGCGCCCGCGATCAGGAACCGCGTCCAGGTCGGCGCGCGGGTGATCGTCTTGTCCATGTCGTAGATGGCGATGCGGACCATAAGCGCGGTCCATACGGCTCTGCGCTTGCCGATCCAGTGCAAATCAACGATGGAAGCGGGCGATGACGGGGCAAGCCGATTTCGCTCGCGACGGCGCGGGCGGCGAAACCATCCGCTTTTCGGGCGACCTGTCGCTCGCACGGCTCGGCAACCTGCCCGACCGGCTCGATGCCGAGGGGGCGGGTGCCCGCACGCTCGACCTATCGGGGGTCGACCGAATCGACACCGTCGGCGCCTGGGTCGTCCATCGCTTCGCACGCGATCATGACGCGCAGATCACCGGGCTGAACGAGGACGGCGAGCGGCTGATGGCGCAGGTCGTCCATGCCGACACCCCCGTCGCGGTGCCGCCCCGCCCCCTGCCGTCGGGCCTGCGCATCCTCGACGAGATCGGCGAGGCGGTGGCGGTCGCGGGGCGCACGCTATACGGGCTGCTCGGCTTCATGGGCGCGACGGCGATCGCCTTCGCCAATGTCGTGCGCCATCCCAAGCGCTTCCGATTCAACGCCACGGTCCACCGGTTCGAGGTCGTCGGCGTTTCCGCGCTCGGCATCGTCGGGCTGATGAGCTTCCTGATCGGCATCGTCATCGCGCAGCAGGGCGCGGTGCAGCTTCGCCAGTTCGGCGCGGAGGTGTTCACGATCAACCTGATCGGCCGCATCACGCTTCGCGAGCTCGGCGTCCTCATGACCGCGATCATGGTCGCGGGCCGCTCCGGCTCGGCCTTTGCCGCGCAATTGGGCACGATGAAGCTCACCGAAGAGATCGACGCGATGCGCACGATCGGCGTCAGCCCGATGGAGGCGCTGGTACTGCCGCGCGTGCTGTCGGCGGTGCTCTTGATGCCGCTCCTCGGCTTCTACGCCTCGCTCGTCGCGATCATCGGCGGCGGCCTCCTCTGCTGGGCCAGCCTCGACATCCCGCCGATCACCTTCATCCAGCGTATCCGAGAAGTCGTGCCGATCACCGACCTCTATGTCGGTCTCGTCAAGGCGCCCGTGTTCGGCGCGATCATCGCCATGTCGGGCTGCTTCCAGGGCATGCTGGTCGAGAGCGACGCCGAACAGGTCGGCCTTCGCACCACCAGCGCGGTCGTGCAGGCGATCTTCCTCGTCATCGTCCTCGACGCCTTCTTCGCGGTCTTCTTTACCTGGATCGGCTGGATATGAGCGAGGTCACCGCAGGCCGCGAGGGCGAGCCGATCATCCGGGTCGAGGGCCTCAAGAACGTCTTCGGCGATCAGGTCGTGCATGAGAATCTCGACCTCGAGGTGCGGCGCGGCGAGATCCTCGGCGTCGTCGGCGGGTCGGGCACGGGCAAGTCGGTGCTGATGCGCTCGATCGTCGGCCTCCAGACGCCCGAAGCGGGGCAAATCCACGTCTTCGGCGAGCCGACGATCGGCCGCGAGGAAACCGAGGCCGTCGACGTGCGCAAACGCTGGGGCGTGCTGTTCCAGGGCGGCGCGCTGTTCTCCACGCTGACGGTCGCCGAGAACGTGCAGGTGCCGCTGCGCGAGTTCTATCGCGACCTAAGCCCCGCGCTGCTGGCGGAGATCGCCAACTACAAGGTGGTGATGACGGGCCTGCCCGCCGAAGCCGGCCCCAAATACCCCGCCGAACTGTCGGGCGGCATGAAGAAGCGTGCCGGCCTCGCCCGCGCGCTCGCGCTCGACCCTGAGCTGCTGTTCCTTGACGAGCCGACCGCCGGCCTCGACCCGATCGGCGCGGCCGCGTTCGACGAACTGACGCGCTCGCTCCAGCGGTCGCTCGGCCTTACCGTCTTCCTCATCACCCACGACCTCGACACGCTCCACGCGATCTGTGACCGGGTGGCGGTGCTGGCCGACAAGAAGGTTATCGCGGTCGGCACGATCCCCGAACTGCTCGCGCTCGACCATCCGTGGATCCAGGAATATTTCAACGGCCCTCGCGGCAGAGCCGCAGTTGATAGCGCCGGCCGGGCCGCGGTCGACAGCGCCGATCGCATCGCCGCCGGTCAACCCACCCCTTCCCCCGCGCCAGCGGAACCGAGGTAAGTCATGGAAACTCGCTCCAACCATGTCCTTGTCGGCGCGGTCGTCCTGATCCTGCTGGCGATGCTCGCCTTGTTCACCGTCTGGCTCGCCCGGCTGTCGGGCGGCAACGAGAAGGAGTATGACATCTTCTTCAAGCAGGCGGTCGACGGCGTGAACAAGGGGTCGCCGGTCAGCTTCTCGGGCGTGCCCTCGGGTCAGGTTACCGACATCGCGCTGTTCAAGCCCGATCCGCAGTTCGTGCGCGTGCGCATCCGCGTCAACGACGACGTGCCGATCCTCGAGGGGACGACCGCGACGATCCAGGGCATCGGTTTCACCGGCGTCAGCCAAGTATCGCTCGACGGCGCGGTCAAGGGGGCACCAGCGATCGGCTGTCCGCCGGGCGGCTCGACCCAGGCATGCCCGTTCGGCGTGCCCGTCATCCCGACGCGGCAGGGCGGGCTCGGCGCGATCCTCAATTCCGCGCCGCAGCTGCTCGAGCGCATCTCGACGCTGACCGAGCGGCTGACCGAGCTCTTGTCCGACCGCAACCAGAACTCGATCGCCGGCATCCTTGCCAACACGCAGCGGCTGACCGACGCGCTCGCCGATCGCGGACCGGAAATCGCCGCGACGATGGCCGAGACGCGCATCGCCATCCAGAAGGCGGGCGTCGCCGCGCAGCAGATCGGCGACCTCGCCCAGACGACGAACGGCGTGCTGGCTCAGGACGTGAAACCCGCGATGGCCAATCTCAACAAGGCGATCGGCGCGGCCCAGAAGAGCGCCGAGACGCTGGACGCGGCGATCGGCGACGCGCGGCCGGGCCTCCAGAGCTTCTCGAAGCAGACGATCCCGGAGGTCGGCCAGCTCGTCTCCGACCTGCGCACGCTGACCGAATCGCTCGCCGACGTGGCGGATAAGGTCAACCGCGGTGGTGCCGGATCGCTGGTGGGTTCGCCCAAGCTGCCGGACTATAAGGGCAAATAAGGGAGCGTCATGATGAAGAAGCTAGCCATCCTGCTGACGATCCCGCTTTCGGCCTGCATCAGCTTCGGCGCGAAGCCGCCGCCGTCGCTGATGACGCTGTCGCCCGCCTCGCCCGTGCCGGTGGGCGCCGCCGCCAACAGCGGTCAGGCCCGCAACATCACGATCCGCGTGCCGACCACGCCGCAGGAGATCGCCGTGACGCGCGTCCCCGTCCGCGCGACCGACACCAGCGTCGCCTACGTCAAGGACGCGCAGTGGATCGAGCCGCCCGCACGGCTGTTCGCGCGCCTGCTGTCCGACACGGTGCAGGCGCGGACGGGCTATGTCGTCCTGTCCAACCGCCAGTCGAACGTCGATCCGGGCGCGCAACTGACCGGCGAGCTTCGCAGCTTTGGCCTTGATGCTGCGAGCAACAGCGCGGTCGTCACGTACGACGCCTCGCTGCTGCGCAAGGGCGCGACCACATTCGACAAGCGCCGGTTCGAGGCGCGCGTGCCCGTGACCGCGATCGACGCGGCGAATGCAGCGGCGGGGCTCAATCAGGCGGCGAACCAGGTCGCGACCGAGGTCGCCGACTGGGTTGGCCGGTAACGGATCGGCGGCGACCCTTCGTCGATGTGGGTCGCCGCCCTTCTCGCTCTTGCTGCGCAAACAGGCGAAGCACCGCCTGCTCCGGCGGCGCTGGCGCCTTATCTGATCAATGGCGAGGTCCCCGCGGGCGACTATCGCTGGCTGCGCGGCCGCTTCCCCGGCGCGACCCCGGCGGAGGTCGAGGCGTTCATCGCCGCCGACCGCTTCAACCGCGCGTGCGAGGCATGGTCGAAGGCGGCGGTGCAAACGAACCTCGCCGCGCTAGGCGCGAGGGCGGTCGTGCTCGACGGCTTCTACGCCGTACCGAAGCGTTGCCAGCAGTTCATGCAGCTCGGTGTCGGCCCCGATGTGACTTGGGCCGCCTTCAGCGCCGCGCTCGACAAGGTGCGCCCCTACGCACTCGGCGTGGTCCGCGGCGTCGCGCTCGCCGAGGATCAGCTGCTTGAAAAGGGATCGTTGGCCGACCAGTTGGCGACGCGAACCGTCGGCGAGCAGGCACTGCGCTTCGCCTGGATCGAGAGCGGGAAGCATGAGGGGGTTACCGCCGGCTATACGCCGCTGGAGCGGACGATCTACGACGGCATCGTCACGCACGCGATGACGGCCCGCGATCAGGCAAACACCGAATGGCTGGCCAAGATCGTAGCGGTCGAGGGCTGGCCGAAGCGCTCCAAGGTCGGACAGAACGCCGCCGACGCCGCCTGGCTGCTCGCGCAGCACGCCGACAACGATCCCGCCTTCCAGCTGAGGGCACTGCGGCTGATGACGCCGCTGGTCGCGCAGAAGGAAGTCGATCCGCAGCAATTCGCGATGCTGACCGATCGCGTCGAGCTCAAGCTGTCGGGCAGGCAGCGGTACGGCACGCAATGGACGTGCGCGGCGGGCAAGCGCAAACCGTTGCCACTGACGCAGGACGATGCCGCGACCGACCGGCTGCGCAAGACCGCCGGGCTCGACACGATCGCGGAGAATGCGGCGCGGATGGACCAGCTCTACGGCCCCTGCCCGCCCGACCCGGCGCAGTGATGCACACGCGCCTCCCCCACCCGCGCTTCCTTACCTTCCTCGCCATTCTGAGCGCCGGGTGCGTCGGCGGCACGCTGGCGGGACTGCCGCTGCGCATCGCGTTCGTCGCTGCGTTCGATCTGGCGGCGCTGACCTTCATCGCCGGCACGCTGCCGCTGTGGCGGATAGGAACGAACGCTGCGGCGCTGCGCGCGCGATCCGCGCGCGACGATGGCGGGCGGGCGTTCCTGCTGCTGCTGGCGGGGGTCATCGCGATCGCGGTGCTCGTCTGCGTCGTCGGCCTGCTCGGCACGCATCGCCGCGTCATTCCCGGCGCCGAGCCGCTGGCGATCGCGACCGAGGTCATCGCCTGGGGCTTCGCCAACCTCGTCTACGCGTTTCACTATGCGCGGCTCTATTATGACCGGGACGAGGATGGCGGCGACCATGGCGGCATCGCGCTGCCCGGCGGGGCGGAGCCGGGCTTCGCCGATTTCGCCAGCTTCGCGCTGGTCATCGGCATGACCTGCCAGACCGCGGATATCGAGATCACCGGCCCGCGCATCCGCCGCGCGAGCACGGTCCACGGCCTGATCGCCTTCTTCTTCAACCTGGGCGTGCTGGCGATCACCGTGAATATCGTCGCCGGCGCGCTCTAGTCCCCTATTTCACCGCGCGGACCGGCACCGTCAGGTTGCAGATGTCGACCCCGCCCGCAGGCCGGTTGAAGAACGCATCGCGGCGGTTGGCGCGCGCCGCGGCATAAGCGGCGAAACTGTCGCTGTCGGTCGCCAGATACTCGAACGCCGGCCGCTCGCTGGGAGGCAGGTCGCTGCCCAGCCGAACGCGCATGATCGGCGTCCGCTCGCCCGGCGTCTTGTAGAAGCCCAGATCGCCGGTGCCGCGGCGAAGGCTGGAGAGATACTCCATCCCAGCAATCACCCGGCCGACGATGGCGATATTGCGATCGAGGTGCCGCGGCGCTTGGCCGATCACCGCGTAAAGCTCCGCCCCCGTCCCGGTATCGGGCGACAGGTTCCGGCCAACACCGACCATGCCATAGCAATGCGGCATCCACGCGCTCGTCCTGTCCGCTGCGATCGGCCAGCCGTCGAGCAGTTCGACCCACTCGGCATAGCTGTCCCGCTCGTGCCAGCCCTGCGGCGCCCGTGGCGTGACGGTGCCGCGGATTGCCGTGTCCGACAGACGCCTCGCGCGCGCGTTCACATCGGCCAAGTCGCGCGCCTCGATCGACGGGCGCCCATCGGCGATCGCGTCGAGCGGCGTGACATAGGCGCTTTCGGGTACGGCCTCGATCCCGGGCGGCAGCGGCTTCTTTTCGGTCGGGTCGCCCCACTGCGTCACGTAATTGTCCTGCACGCGCACGACCGCGGTCCCGTCCCACCAGCGCGCCGCCGCCAGCCGCCGCATGTTGGCGGTCCAGCCCGACGCGAAAGGCGCGGGAACGAGCTGGATGATCACGCGCCGTGGCCTGCCGCTCTCGGGCGCCAGATCCATGACGAGCAGGTCGGCGGCGGGGATCGCCCGCCAGTCGGATCGCGGCGCCCCCGCGACGATCGACGCAGGGGTCGGCGGCTCGGGCGTCTGCGGGGCGGCGGGTGCGGCCTGGATCAGGCTCATCAGCAATGCAGCGGCAAGGGTCATCGCCATAGCGTGGCACGCGCTTGCATCTTCGCGCAATCCCCGCACTTGCGGGCGCGGCCCGCCTCGCCTAAGCGCCGCACTCCAGCGATGCGGAGCGGTGGCCGAGTGGTCGAAGGCGCTCGCCTGGAAAGTGAGTATACGGCAAAACCGTATCGAGGGTTCGAATCCCTCCCGCTCCGCCAAATGCTGATCTCGATCAGTATCAGATTGTTCCTAGAGCCGCAGATTTGCGTGCTTTTTTCTGCTTCCGCCAGGATCGCGCCAGCCCGGACTGTCTCACTCAAGCTCACGCGAAGTGGGGGCATCTTGGGGGCACGACTTTCACGGAATGGGGGCACCGATGCTGACCGATCTGAACTGCCGCCAGGCCAAGGGGAGCGACAAGAGCTACAAGCTTGGCGATTCCCGTGGTCTCTATCTTTACGTGACCCCACGGGGCATCGCTCGTGGCGATGGAAGTACCGGTTTGGCGGCAAGGAAAAACGGCTGGTGCTTGGCGCCTATCCCGAGCTTCCACTGAGCGCCGCGCGGCTGAAGCGCGAGGACGCCGCGCGTCTCCTGAAGTCGGGCGTCGACCCTGCGGTCGAGCGCAAGCAGGTGGCGGCCGCGCGCAAGTTCGAAAGTGAGACCCTGTTCGAGGCGATCGCCCGCGAATGGCACGAGCACAACGCACCCACCTGGGTCCGCGTACATGCCGCCGACGTCATCACCAGCCTCGAGAAGGATGTGTTCTCGCGGATCGGCAATGTGCCGATCGCTGCTGTGACTTCTCCGATGATCTTCGAGGTGGTGCGCGCGATCGAGGCACGGCCATCGCTGGAGACGGCAAAGCGAGTCCGCCAGCGCATCTCGGCGATCTATGGCTATGCTGTCGCCACCGGCCGGGCGAGCTCGAACCCGGCCGAGGCGATACGGGGTGCGATGCGCCCGCAGATCAAGAAGCGGCAGCCTGCCCTGTCGACGCTTGACGAAGCACCCGCACTGCTGATGGAAGCCGATGCAGCCGCGGTGCACCCGATGACGAAGCTGGCGTCGCGTCTGATGGCGGTGACGGCGCTCCGGCCCGTCGTGCTGCGTACGACACCATGAACCGAGCTGGAGCCGATCGACGGTGACGAACCGGTCTGGCGTATTCTCGCTGAGCGGATGAAGCTCCGGCTCGCGCGCAAGGGCCGCGATCGCTTCGACTTACTGGTGCCGCTGTCGCGACAGGCGATCGAGACGCTCGAGACTGCGCGCGCTTTCTCACCACGTGGTACCCTCGTTTTCCCGAGCCAGCGTCACGCGCAACGGCCGATCAGCGAGAACGCTGTCGGTTATTTCTACAAACGGCTGAGCGTCGCTGGTCGCCACGTACCACACGGCTGGCGACCTTATCGACGATCATGAACGAGCGTGCGCAGGCAAACGGGCGAGCAGGCGACCGAGCGATCATCGACCTCATGCTCGCTCATGTGCCCGAAGGCATGGAGGCTTCTTATAACCGGGCTGCCTATCTGCCGCGCCGCCGCGAGATGGCGCAGGAATGGGCCGATCTTTTGATGGAGGGCATGATGCCGGCGATGACGCTACTCGAAGGGCCACGGCGCTGACGCCGTGAAAGCACGAGGTAGGAGAGCATAGCGGTGCGGTTCATGCCGCTCATGACCCAAATGCGGTCATTCCGTGGCTGCTTTCGTTGCTTCAGGTTCCGCCGTTCGCTCAGGTGGCCCCCGAAGCTCCATTGCGCTGGCGAGCCACGGCCCGTTCTCTGTGGCTCGTGTCGCTCCTGGACGGGTCAGGCGGCGATTGCCGCAATCTTCTGCAAGGCGCTCGCCATCGCGGCCCGATCCTGCTCAGGCCCGTAGGCGACGCCTTCCGCTCGGATCACCTCCACGTCCTGAATGCCAAGAAAGTTGAAGATCGCCGTGAGGTAGGTCGACAGATGATCGTGCGCCGCGAACGGACCGTGCGAGTAAATTCCGCCCGATGAGAGAACGAGATAGACTTTACCGCTCAATAAACCGTGCGGCCCCTCGGCCGTGTAGCTGAACGTCTGCCCGGCGATCGCGACATGGTCGACCCATGCCTTCAACGTCGAAGGCACCGTAAAATTGTACATGGGCGATCCGATCACGACGACGTCCGCTGCCTTGAGCTCGTCCACCAGCGCCTTGGACCGACTCTTCGCCTCGGCCAGCTTGGTGTCGTTGGAGTCCTCGCCCGTCCAGGCATCTCGGATCGCCATGTCGACGTGAGGAAGCGGGTTCGCGACGAGATCGCGGTACACGATCGTCGCGTCCGGATCAGCCGCTGCGAGCCGGGTGACGAGTTCGCTGGAGAGGCGGCGTGTATGCGAGGTAGTGCTGTCGCTTGCGCTGGCATCGATGTGCAGGATGTTCATAGGTCAGCCCCGGTCTGGAAATGTGACCTGGACCAGCTATGTGACCCCTAGCGTCCCGCCAAGAAGGCATTTTTGCAGGACATAGTCACATGGAGCTGACCACCCCAGAGCCGATCCATGTCGAATGCAAAAGGTTCAGCGGCGTCCTCGGCCTGATCGGCGACAAATGGACCGTCATGATCGTGATGACGCTCATGGAGCGGCCGCGGCGGTTCAACGATATCAAGCGAACCATCGGCGGGATCAGCCAGCAAATGCTCGCCCGAACGCTGCGCGCGCTGGAACGCGATGGCATGGTGACCCGCACCGTCCATCCGACCGTACCGCCACAGGTGGCGTACGACCTCACCGCGCTCGGCAGGTCGCTGGGCGGCCCGATCCGCGAACTCGGATACTGGGCCGGCGAGCACATTGCGGAAATCGAGAACAACCGGTCGGCATTTGACGCGGCTAGAGACAGCCAATAGCCGATGAAGATGTGCAAGGATCATCGATCGGCGCCAATCACCGTGGCGATGATCGCTTAGCCGACCTCCCGAGCCATCTCGATCAGGGCCTTGAACGCGGCGGACGGGTTGCGTCGACTGGGGTAATAGAGGCTCAACCGGGCCAAAGGCGGGGTCCACTGTTCAAGCACCCGGACAAGCCGTCCCGCCTTGATGTCGTCGCGCACGTCGGCCTCCATGAAATAGCCGATCCCCACGCCATCGAGCACCGCGATCCGCGCGAGGCTCGCCTCGTCAAGGGTCATCGGGCCGTCGACATCGATCTGAAGCGGCTCACCGTGTTTCTGGAATAGCCAGCGATGCAGCGCACCGTTCGGCAGGCGGATGCGCAGGCAGGCATGTCGCAGCAGATCGGGCGGCACGTGCGGGGTGCCGTTCGCCTCCAGATAACCAGGTGATGCCACCACGGCAAAGCGGCGCGGCGGTCCGACCGGAATGGCAATCATGTCGCTCGGCACGAGGTCAGCGCGCCTGAGACCCAGATCGAACCCCGCCTCGACGATGTCGACGATCCGTCCCTCCGTGACCAGATCGATGTGCACCTGCGGATAGCACTTCAAAAACCGGATCAGCAGCGGGCGCAGGATCTCTCGCGCGCCGGAAGCGAACGCGTTTATGCGCAGCGTTCCCGATGGTGTTTCCACCTGCGATCGCGCGACGCTCATGGCATCGTGCAGCGTCCTGACCGCCGGCCTGATCTGTTCGACGAAGGTCTGCCCCGCGTCGGTCAGCGAGACGCTGCGCGTCGTGCGGTTGAACAGCCGGACGCCGACCCGTCGCTCGAGCTTGGCGATCAGGTTGCTGAGCGCCGTGGCGGAAAGGCCCAGCTCCAACGCCGCCGCACGAAACGACCCGTGCCGGGCGATGGCGAGCACCGCGTCGAATTCGCTCAGGCCATTGCCTGCCATTATCCCGAATTCCGAAACGTCAGATACGGATTTGCCTCGATTATCATACGCAATCATATCGCTAGATTGATCGTGTCCCGTCAAGGAGCCGAGCAATGACGATCGATCTTCCAAAACCCATCGCCGACTATGTCGCCGCGAACGCCCGTCTGGACGTGGACGGCATGTTGCGGCCCTTCGCCGCCGACGCCGTCGTTCACGACCTTGGTATCGGCAAGCAGTTCAAAGGCACTTCCGAGTTGCGCACGCTGTTCGAGGAGGAGGTGATCCCGGTGCGGGCGATCTTCACGCCGGACACCGCTCGCCGCGAAGACGGCACGGTGGTCGTCGAGGGACCGGCTCGCGGCGACTTTCCGGGCAGCCCTCTCCGCTTCACCTACCGCTTCACGCTATGGGACGAGGTGATCACGACGCTAGAGATCGCACTGTGACCGCTGCCATCGATGCGACCGAGTTCGCCGGCAAGCGCGTCGTCGTCAGCGGCGGCACCAAAGGTCTTGGCCGCGCGACCGTCGAGCGCTTCCTGGCCGGGGGCGCGCAGGTCATCACCGCCGCCCGATCGGAAGGCAGCGCGCTGGCCGAGGCGATCTTCGTGCGAGCGGACCTGACGACCGCAGAGGGCGCTGCGGCGCTGGCTGAGGCGGCACTCGACCGGATGGGCGGCATCGACATCGTCGCGCATGTCATCGGAGGATCGGCGTCGCCCGGCGGCGGCTTTGCAGCGCTGACCGATGCGCACTGGCTGGCCGAGTTGAACCTCAATCTGCTGGCCGCCGTCCGGCTCGACCGGCTCCTCGTCCCGCAGATGATCGGCCGAGGGAGCGGCACGATCGTCCACGTCACCTCGATCCAAGCCATCCTGCCGCTGCCGGAATCGACGACCGCTTATGCGGCTGCCAAAGCGGCGCTCAGAACCTATAGCAAGTCCCTGTCGAAGGAGCTCGGCCCCAAGGGCGTGCGGGTCAATGCCGTCTCGCCCGGCTGGATCATGACCGAGGCGGCAGGTGACTTTCTGGAGCGAATCCGCCGTGCAACGGGCGGCACTATCGAGGACGCCCGGCAGCAGGTGCTCGACGGCCTCGGCGGCATACCGATCGGACGAGCGGCCGAGCCGCAGGAGGTCGCCGACTTGATCGCCTACCTGGCGTCGGACCGCGCAGCCGCGATCCATGGCGCGGAATTCATCATCGATGGCGGCACGGTCCGAACCGTTTGAACGGCACACAGAAGCCTCGGCCCGGTCGCCATGTGCCGTACGCTGTGACTTGGCTGTCCGACAGGGTTTCCCAAGAGGCGCCTTTGCTTCTGAACCTTGGACATCTGCATTCAGGGCAGGTTTGAATAAGCGCCACGCTACGCCCCTGCCGATGAACGATCCGCTCGTCGCTTTCGCATCGCCCACCGCCGCCGCAGGCGCCCCACAAACTAAATCATTGGCAAAAAGGGTCTTTCGGGAGCGTCCTTTGTTCAGTCCTTGAGCGCCAGGCGCGGGCGCAAGAGGAATTCGAATGACCAAGATCAGCACAGGCGTCGGCGACGGCGGCGAAACTCACCAGCGTGCCGAGGGTGACGCGGCGGTACTGACCACCAACCATGGCATGCCCGTCAGCGACAATCAGAACAGCCTGAAATCCGGCGCACGCGGCCCGACGCTGCTGGAGGATTTCGTGCTGCGCGAAAAGATCTTCCACTTCGACCACGAGCGCATTCCCGAGCGGATCGTCCACGCGCGTGGATCGGGCGCGCACGGCTTGTTCGAGGCGACCGACGACATCAGCGACCTGTCGAAGGCCGCGGTTTTCAGGAAGGGCGAGACGACTGAGGTCTTCGTCCGCTTCTCGACCGTGGCCGGCGGTGCGGGTTCAGTCGACACGCCGCGCGACGTTCGCGGGTTTGCGGTGAAGTTCTACACGGCCGAGGGAAATTGGGACCTCGTCGGCAACAACATCCCGGTGTTTTTCATCCAGGACGCGATCAAGTTTCCCGATCTCGTCCATGCCGTCAAGATGGAGGCGGACCGCGCCTATCCGCAGGCGGGCAGCGCCCACGACACCTTCTGGGACTGGGCCAGCCTGATGCCCGAGAGCACCCATATGCTGATGTGGGCGATGTCCGATCGCACCCTGCCCCGCTCGCTGCGGATGATGGAAGGGTTCGGGGTTCACACGTTCAAGCTGGTCAATGCCGAGGGGAAGGTCAGCTTCGTCAAATTCCACTGGAAGCCCCGGCTTGGCCTGCAATCGACGATCTGGGACGAGGCGCTGAAGCTGCAGGCGGCCGACAACGACTATCACCGCCGCGACTTGTGGGAAGCGATCGACACGGGCGCCTTTCCGCAATGGGACCTTGGCATCCAGGTGTTCGACCAGGCGTTTGCCGAGGCGCAGCCCTATGACGTGCTCGATGCGACCAAGCTGATCCCCGAGGACGACGTGCCCGTGCGGATCATCGGCACGCTGACACTCAACCGCAATCCGGACAATTTCTTCGCCGAGACCGAGCAGGTGGCGTTCCTCCCTACCAACATCGTGCCCGGCATCGACTTCTCGAATGATCCGCTGCTCCAGGGGCGGCTGTTCAGCTATCTCGACACGCAGAATTCGCGGCTGGGGACGACCAACTTCCACCAGATCCCGATCAACGCACCGCGCTGCCCATTCGGCAACTTCCAGCGCGACGGCAAGATGCAGACGCAGGTGCCGAAGGGCCGCGCGAACTACGAGCCCAACAGCCTGGCGGAGCATGGCGAGGATGGCGGACCGCGCGAGAGCGCCCAGCGCGGCTTTGCGACCGCGGATGCGGCGACAGGGCCAGACGAGCAGGGCGACAAGCTGCGCGTCCGCGCCGAGCTGTTCGCCGATCACTACAGCCAGGCGCGGCTGTTCTACAATTCGCAGACCAAGGCCGAGCAGGCGCATATCGCCTCCTCGTTCGTATTCGAACTGTCGAAGGTCGGCGTCCTGGACCAGGTACCGCCGCGCATGGTCGCCAACCTGCGTAACGTCGACGAGGATTTGGCGAAGCGGGTCGCCGACGGCCTCGGCATCGAAGTTCCTGATGCCGCAACGCCCGCGCGCGCGCCGGTAAAGATGGCCGCATCCGATGCGCTTTCGATCCACAAGAATATGAAGGATACGCTCGAGGGACGCGTCGTCGGGATCCTCTACGCCGACGGCAGCGATGGCGGGGCGATTGATGCGATCGTCGCGGCGATTGAGGCCGAGCAGGGCAAGGCCGTGCTCGTGGCACCGAAGGTCGGGGGCGCGGTGCTTGCCGACGGGTCGAAGCGAAAGGCGGACGGGCAGCTGGCGGGGATGCCCAGCCAGATCTTCGACGCGATTGCCATCATCGTATCGGAAGATGGCTGCCGATCGCTGCTGAAGGAGGCGGCGGCCGTCCAGTTCGTAATGGATGCGTTCGGCCACCTGAAGGCGATTGGCGCCGACGACGCGGCAAGGCCGCTACTGGAAAAGGCTGGGGTCGAACCAGACGAGGGCGTCTCCATGCTCGACAAGCGGTTCGTTGCCGCGGCAAAGCGACGCTATTTCGATCGGGAGCCAGGGCTTCGCACGCTGGCTTGAGCAATGACGGGATGCCCGATCTAAACATCGTCCTGACCGACATCGCGGCCGAAATCGAAGCCGACGCAGTGCGGATCGAGGAAGCCGCCGATGCGAAGGAGCCGGGATTAAAGCCCGGCCCCTTCGGCATCGCGGTCACGATGCTGAACGGCGAGCGGTTTTGCAGCGGGGCGGCGGCAACGCCGTTTAAGCTGAAAAAGCGTCGCGAAAGTGTTTGCCTTGGAGATCGTGCTTTGCGCGATCGGTGATGAGATCTTCGAGCGGGTCGGCCGGGAGCCGTCGGGCGATCCGTTCAACTTAATCGTCGATCTCGAACGGACCGACGGCATTCCGCGCAATCCCTTCGTCAACGCCGGCGCGCTAGTCACCGTTGATGCGTTGATCACATCCTTCAAACGACAGCGCCTCAAGACTCGCTTGATGCAGGTTAAGCATCAGAAAAAAAGGAACTTTTCTGCTTCTACATTCGCTTGCGGCTCACGAAACAGGAGCCTGCGATGACCGACGACGCCCCCTCGGCGACTGCCAAGCATCACTCGGCGGATCGCGATCTGACGATGCAGTCGGTCACGATCGCTCGGCCGGCGGACGAGCTCTATGCCTATTTCCGCGACTTCTCGAACCTGCCCGGCTTCATGGACAATGTGGAGCGGATCGACGTTATCGACGAGCATCGCTCGCACTGGGTGGTCAAGGCGCCGGCAGGCAAGACGGTCGAATGGGATGCGCGTGTCACTCATGAGGAACCGGGGCGCTCGATCACGTGGGAAGCCGAACCGGGGGCCGACGTTGTCAATTCGGGCCGAGTCACCTTCACCGATGCGGGTGCACGCGGCGCCATCGTAAGCGCCACGATCGCTTACGATCCGCCTGCCGGCGTCGTCGGCAAGGTCATCGCCAAGCTGTTCCAGCGCGAGCCGGCGATCCAGGCGCGCCGCGACCTGAGGCGCTTCAAGCAACTGATGGAAACCGGCGAGATCGCGACGTCTTCGCGAACCCAGGCACAGCTTCAGGAGGAACGCGCATGAGGGCGCTGGCATGGCACGGCAAGCATGACGTACGGGTCGATACGGTCGACGATCCCGAGATCCTCAACCCGCGCGACTGCATCATCAAGGTGACGTCGACCGCGATCTGCGGCTCCGACCTGCACCTGTACGACGGCTATATCCCGACGATGAAGGCCGGCGACATCCTTGGCCACGAGTTCATGGGCGAGGTGGTCGAGGTCGGCGCCGGCTCGACGCTGAAGAAGGGGCAGCGCGTCGTCGTGCCGTTCACGATCTCGTGCGGCAGCTGCTATCATTGCGGCAAGCATCAATACTCGGCGTGCGACAACGGCAATCCGGCGGACAACCAGGATATCGGGCAGGAGCTTTACGGCCAGCCCATGTCGGGGCTGTTCGGCTACAGCCACCTGACCGGCGGTTATGCCGGCGGTCAGGCCGAATATGTACGTGTGCCGTTCAGCGATGTCGGCCCGATCGTCATCCCCGACGGGATCGACGACGACAAGGTTCTGTTCCTGTCGGATATCCTGCCGACCGGCTGGCAGGCGGCGGAGAATGCCGATATTGAG
The DNA here is from genome assembly GCA_913775315.1 of uncultured Sphingomonas sp. Lineage (GTDB taxonomy): Bacteria > Pseudomonadota > Alphaproteobacteria > Sphingomonadales > Sphingomonadaceae > Sphingomonas. The sequence goes on from CAJYIX010000013.1 coordinate 29,516, forward strand.
CCCGGCGATACCGTGGCGGTCTGGGGCTGCGGTCCGGTCGGTCTGTTCGCGATCCAGTCAGCGTTCCTGATGGGCGCGGAACGCGTGATCGCCATCGACCACTTCCCGCGCCGGCTGGAATTGGCGCGGAAATTCGGCGCCGAGACGATCAACTTCGAGGAGACCAAGACTTACGAGGCGTTGATGCAGATGACCGGCGGGATCGGTCCCGACGCGGTGATCGATGCCGTGGGGCTCGAGGCGCACGGCTTCTTCATCGACAACGTGATCGATCAGATCAAGGCATCGACGTTCCTCGGCACCGATCGCATCCACTCGATCCGCCAGGCGATCGTCGCCTGTCGCAAGGGCGGGCGCGTGTCGATGCCCGCGGTCTACGGCGGCATCGTCGACAAGTTTCCGCTGGGCGCGTTCATGGAGAAGGGCCTGACGCTCAAGACCGGCCAGACGCACGTCCAGCACTACCTGCCCGGCCTGCTCGCCGCGATCATGAAGGGCAAGATCGACACCACGTTCCTGATCTCTCACCGTCTGGACCTCGAAGAGGCGCCGCAGGGCTACAAGATGTTCCACGACGATCAGAACGAAGTGACCAAGGTGGTGCTGAAGCCGGGCTTCGGCGCGCGATCGGGAGACGTGGCATGAGCAAGGGTCTCGTCATCGTCACCGGCGCATCGACCGGGATCGGCTTTGAACTGGCGAAACTGGCCGCGCAGGACGGCTACGACCTCATCGTCGCCGCCGACGAACCACGCATCGACGCCGCGGCGCGCGAGTTCGAGGCGTTCGGCACCCGTGTCGATGCGGTCGAGGTAGATCTCTCGGACCTGGAGGGCGTCGATACGCTGCTGGCCGCTGCCGAGGGCCGCACGATCGACGTGCTGATCGCCAATGCCGGGATCAGCAAGGGCGGCGCCTTCCTCGATCAGGACGTCGCCTCATGGCAGCATTCGATCGGCACCAACGTCACCGGGACGGTCTATCTGCTCCAGCGCGTGCTGCGGGACATGGTCGCGCGCGATGCAGGCAAGGTGCTCGTGACCGGATCGATCGTCGGGTACATTCCGGGGCCCTTCAACGCCATCTACAACGCGACCAAGGCATTCATCGACAACTTCACCGAGGCGCTTCGCAACGAGCTGAAGGACAGTAAGGGCGTCACGCTGACGACCTTGATGCCCGGCGCAACCGACACCGAGTTCTTCGATCGGGCCGGGATGCGCGACACGCAGGTCGGGCAGGACGACAGCAAAGCCGACCCGGCAGAGGTGGCGAAGGATGGTTGGGACGCGATGTTTTCCGGTAAGGGGCACATCGTGTCAGGGCTCCTGAACAAAGCGCAGGTTCTGACCGCCGGCATTGTGCCCCAGGCGGTTCTCGCCGATCAGCATCGCAAGATGGCTGAGCCGGGCGACGGTCAGTAACCTTTCCGACAGCGATCAACGGCGCGCACGACCCAAGCCCAATTTGTCAGGGCCGCTGATCGGCTTCTGGGAACCGAACATCCGTTCAGCTTGCTCCTAAGCTGAGGCGAACGGTGTGCCTGTTTTAGCGCTCGACATCCTCAATGACGATGGGCTTACCGAAGCGCTCTTGCGCGTCCGACCTGTAACGGCGATCAGCAGGACAATGACGGCAAGCGAAGTTCAGGATTTGCTGGTGAGCACCCTTACAAGGCGCTCGGGGGGCTCACTGCGGCGCTGGCGCCTCGTGATCGGTCCGGTTCGGCTTCACGACGGCGCTACGCATTCGCATTGCAACTGGTCAGTCGACCCATCGGGAGGCGCTCGTGAGGTCGCCGCGGTCGAGCAGCTGCTTGACGAAGTGCGGCTCACCCATCCGATCATCGCGGCGGACTAAACTTGATGTCGCAGTCGCAGACCGTCGCCGATCGCCGCAAGACCGTGCGGGTTCTGCTCGCCAGCCTCGTCGGCACCTCCGTCGAGTTTTACGACTTCTACATCTACGCGACCGCGACCAGCCTCGTGTTCGGTCCTCTGTTCTTTCCGGCCAGTTCGACTTCGGCGCAGCTCCTGTCCTCCTATGCGAGCTTTGGGCTGGCCTTTCTGGCCCGACCGCTGGGCGGCGTGTTGTTCGGGCATTTCGGGGACAGGGTCGGACGCAAATCGACGCTGGTCGCCTCGCTGCTGCTGATGGGCGGGTCGACGGCCGCGATCGCGTTCCTGCCCACCTTTGCGATGGTCGGCTGGATCGCGCCGGCGCTGCTCTGTCTGTTGCGGTTCGGCCAAGGATTGGGGCTGGGTGGCGAGTGGAGCGGTGCGGCGCTTCTGGCGGTGGAGAACGCGCCGCCCGGCTGGCGCGCCCGCTTCGGCATGGTGCCGCAACTCGGCGCGCCGCTGGGGTTCATCGCCGCCAACGGCTTCTTCCTGATCCTCGGAGCGACGCTCAGCCTCGACCAGTTCCGCGACTGGGGCTGGCGGGTGCCCTTCCTGGCAAGCGCCCTTCTGGTCGGGCTGGGAATGTGGGTCAGGCTGAGGCTCACCGAAACGACCGCCTTCACCGCCGCCCTGCGTGACGAGCAGCCCGCGCGGGTGCCGGTGATGCTGGTGCTGAAACAGCATGCCGGGGCTGCGGTCGCCGGGACGCTGGGCGTCATCGCATGCTTCGCCCTTTACTATATCGCGACCGCCTTCGCGCTTGGCTACGGCACCACCACGCTGGGCTATGATCGTCAGTCGTTCCTGCAAGCGCAGCTCGGCGCGATCCTGTTCATGGCCGCCGGCATCATTGCTGCAGGGTGGCTCGCGGACAGCGTCGGCGAGCGACGAGTGCTGCTCGGCGGATGTGTCGCGACGATGGTCGTCGGCACGTTGCTGCCCTCGCTGCTCGGAAGCGGCTCGATGACGGGCGTGTTCGCGTTCATGGCGATTGCGCTGCTCGCCATGGGGTTCGTTTATGGTCCGCTCGGGGCCTGGCTGCCGGGCCTGTTTCCGGCGCGCGTCCGCTACACGGGCTCGTCGCTGGCGTTCAACCTTGGCGGCGTTATCGGCGGTGGACTGACCCCGGCTTTTGCCCAGGTCATGGCGGAGCGCGGCGGCCTGCCCCCGGTCGGCGTCTACCTCGCCAGCGCCGCGGTGCTCAGTGCCACCGGCTTGTTGCTGTCCCGACGGAAAAGGCAAGCGACCGACCTTCGATAGCGCCTGGTTGCCGCGTGCCCTTCATGCAGCCAGTGATGGCTGTTCTACAGGCATGACGGCAGAGTTCTGACCCACTCTCGGCCATTCACGCGCCGCTTTCCGCCGCCCGACATCTGCCGTTCACTCATGTCAGCGGATCGACCGCTTGAATCGAGGTCAGCATCATCTTGGAGCGACTGAGATTAGGGACTTTCATGCCGGACAGCCTGCAGGATTGAAGCGGTCGAAAGCCGCTCATGTGCACACCTCTTTCGTGAAAGACCAATCGCCGCTGCGTGGTCGCAACTTCGTGATCGGCATGCGTCGCGCCTTCTGAACGCATGTTGAGCGTGCAGCTGCCGCACCATCGCTAACACTGTCCACTTGTTTAGAAGTCTGCCAACTGAACAGCTTACCCCGCCTTTGCGCGAACGGAAGCTTGATGTGCTCCGATGCCCGCCAGCACACCCGCAGCGGACGCTAGCGTGGCGTTGTGCATGGGGGTGGCCGCATCGCCTGCTGCCCACACGCCCGCAACTGAGGTAGCACCCCACTGATCGACCCTCACGTACGGCCCTGTCGGTCCGTCCTCGTGTGCGCACCCCAGCATTTTAGCGAGCGGCGTAGCAGGATTCGTGCGCGGCGCAGTGAAGACCGCTGCCACCCGAACGAAGCGTCCATCGGCAAGGCGGACACCGTCGAGCACTGGCGCGTCGCCTACCAACTCCACAACCGGCGTGCGCTCGATGGTGATGCCGCGCGCGGCGAAGGCGTCGATCTCGGTCGTCTCCGGCTCGAACAGTCCCTGCGTGAAGTAAGTGGTCGGTCCCCAGTCCGGAATGAGCATCGCCTGATGCGCTGACATGGGATGCGCCGCAACCACGCCGAGCGGCAAGTCGCGTACCTCATATCCGTGGCAATAGGGACAATGGAGCACGGTCCCTCCCCAGCGTTCGTACATGCCGGGGATGGCTGGCAGCTGATCCGAGACTCCCGTTGCCAGGATCAGGCGCCTGGCGCGGTGTTCACCTCCGTCCGACAATTCGATGGCGAAATCGGCACCAAGTGCCCGCGCGCCAACAGCCTCACCGGACATGACCTCGACGGTCGGATAGCGCAGCAATTGGCAACGGGCATCGCGCATGATCGCCGCAGGCGCACGCCCATCCTGTCCCAGAAAGCCATGCGCTTCGTCTGCAAAGCGGTTCCGCGGCGTCCCGGCATCGATCACCAGCACGTTCTGTCGCGCGCGCGCCAACTGCATCGCAGCCGAAGTTCCAGCGAAGCTGCCCCCGACTACGATCACGTCGTACATGCACCTGTCCTTCATATAACACGTTCGGTTACATGATGCAGCGCATCGGCTTTTGCAACAGCTATTGTGGCATGATAGCGTGCACACGCTGCCGGAGGTTGAAGGTTTGGACGCGCGTCTGTCGAGAATGCTGCATTTGCTGATCCACATGGGTCGCATGGAGGGACCGCTGACCTCCGAGGCGGCGGCAACGATGCTAGGCACCAACCCGGTGGTGGTCCGACGCACGATGGCCGGCCTTCGCGATGCGGGTTACGTTCGGTCGGTGAAAGGGCATGGCGGCGGCTGGTCGCTGACGTGCAAACTCGACGACATAAGCATGCTCGACGTGCATCGCGCCCTCGGCGAAAATCGCATCTTCGCGCTTGGTCCGGCTGATCCCAACCCAAGTTGTCTGGTGGAACAGGCCGTCAACGGCTCACTGGGAAGTGCGATGCGCGAGGCAGAGAGATTATTGCTGCAACGCCTTGCCGAGGTAACGCTTGCCGATATCGCCGCTGACTTTGACAAGCGTTTTGCGAGCGTGTCGCCCGACGCTCGGCTCGCAAGAGCGTAGTCGATGTAAGCGAGCCAGCTTTCCCAAAAACGAAGGTGCGGCGAGACGGCCAGGGTGGGCCGGGTTCCTCAAAGCCCGGAAATTTGGATTTAACCGCAAGGCCCTGTCTCAACTGCTTTTTTCGAGACGCTCGGGCGGATACGAAGAAACAGGATTGCCGCAGGTCGTAAGGACGGCCGGAGTCGGAATGTCCCGCCGACTGCCGATCGGCGGTTCGCCGTTCCGCAACGGCAAAGACCCACAACCGGACGCAGCTGGCGAACTTGGGCCTATCGGCTATCTGCCGCTTGTTCATCTGGCCTGCTAAAGATGCTGATGTGCGCAGCGCGACGAGATCGTTGCCCGATTTCGCTTCTATCGCAACGACGGGCTGATCGGCGTCAACCTGCTCGCCAACGGTGGCTTCGACGTGACCCTCGTCACCGCGCCGCCGACCTGGCTGGTCCGAGGCTGGCAGGAGAATTACGACAAGCCGGCCAGCTTCATCATTACCGCCGGCACGCACAGCGGCGGCCGCGCGCTGCGCCAGGGGCTGGCCACCGCCTATACCGTCACCGACAAGCAGGACATGAAATACATCCCCAACGGCACCTATCGCCTGACCGCATGGGTGAAGAGCAGCGGCCGCCAGTCGACCGCCCAGATGCGCGTGCTCAACCACGGAACGGCCGAACGGTCGCAGGCGATCTGCACGCAGGCCGCCTAGACGCAGATCGCGATCAACGACATCGCCGTCACCAGCGGCGACGCGACGGTCGCCTTCACCTCGATCGGCTCGGGCGGCCAGACCCTCGACGTCGACGACGTGGTTTTCGAGCTCACGAGCTGGTCGTTCGCGCGCGGACGCCAAGGCGCTTCGATCGCCCCGGTGACGGCGCGCATTTCGCCGTCACCTCGCGATATCGCCGAGCCAGAGCCGGCCCAGTAGGCGATCGAGCGACCGCGGATCGAAGCGGTCGAGGCCGGAACCGGGATAGAAGGTCATCTCGCCGAAGCGTGGCGTGCCGGCGATATCATACAGGTCGACGCGAACGAAGTCGAAGCCCGCGCCGAGGGTTTCGGCCCCCTCGATCATCCGGGCCAGCGCGGCGGGCGGCCGGATGTCGCCGTCCGCCGTCGCCGCCGACAGTCGACGCCAGCTTCGGTCGTACAATGTCCAGCGATGCGCGGTCGCGCGATCGAGATGGACCTGGATTGCCGCCACGCGGCTGTGGAAGACATATAGCTTGTAATCGATCGGCAGCGTCCGGCCATCGCCGATGAGCGGCTCGATCAGCAGACCGCGCGGGACGTCGCGATAGGCCCATTCGTCGAGCCACCCGCCATAGGGGGACCTGACCCAGCGGGCCGATGCGCGGCGGATCGCCTGCCAGTCGTCGCGATCCCCGCTCACGATGCGCATCTGGCGGCAACCGTGGCGCGACTTGACCACGAACGGCGCCGCGCAGGGCGGCCGATTGGGCAGGATGGTGCCGGACCACAGCGTGGGCGTCGTCCATTGCGGGCCGAGCCGGTCGGCGACGAACGTCTTGACCGACAGCTTGTCGATCAGGCCCGCCATGCGCGGATCGCGATCGATCAGCTTGCGGCGCTGAACCAGCTCGGTGAAGCATTGCGGATTGCGCAGCGACAGGCGACGGGCGTGCCGCCACAGATAGGTCAGGTGAAGCCGCGCCAGCGTCGCCACCGAAGCAGGCTCGGCACCTCCAGGGTGCGGCGCCGGATCGAATCGCTGCGGACCGACGACGCTCGCCGCCGTCGCGGTCATGCGGGCACTCGCCGGATCGTCTCGTCGAGGCTGGCGACGGCGATCCCGAACTTGGTGACCACCATCCGGTTCCGCGCGACCTGACCGCCGGGCAGGAGATAGAGCCATTGCTGCGCGCGCAGGCCCCCGGCCATGGCGAACGCCAGATGCAGGCGGTTACCGTCGACCTCGCCCACGACCGGACCCGCCGCGTCGCTGAGCGTGCCGATGTAGCGGCCTGGCGCGATGCGGCGCAGGTGCCAGACGCGGTGTTTCGATCGCCCGCGGGCACGGCGGACGTCCTGCGCCAGCACGATGGTCCCGTCGGGTGTGACGGTCCCGCGTCCGGCGACCGTGACCGCCTCGCGCCGCCGCGTCAGGATCCTGAGCACCCCGTCGCCCCTGGTAGCCCCCGCGAAGAAGACGGCGGGGTCGAGCACCGGCGACGGCGCCCGCAGCGCGGTGAGATGCCCGGCCGGCACGCATCCGCCGAGCATGCACGCGGCGAGGACGATCGGCGCCGCGACCCGAAACCGAGGCCCTGCCTCCGGCGGTCGGAACATCGGCAGGAGAAGGCGCACGGGCTGTCCTCTCGTCGGGGGCGATCCGTCCGATCGCCTGTGGTCGTGACAGATACGTTCGACCGCGCGCGAGGTTGTCTAAACTCCCGTTCAACCTTGCGCGTCCGGCAAATCCGATCGCGGAAAGCCCGGTCACGGCGCTCACCCGAGCGACTTCAGCAAGTCCTCCCACCAGACGACGCCCGGATCGATCGTCGCGACCGGCACGCGCTCGTTCAGCCCGTGAGCAAAGATCTCGCCCGGCTTCATGAAGACCGGGCCGACACCGAAACTGGGGATGCCATGCGCACGGAAATGCATCGAATCGGTCGCGCCCGCTTCCTGCTGCGGCAGCACCTGAAGGCCCGGCGAACGCTTCGCCGCCGCAGCCTTCACCGCCGCCAGGACCTTCGGATCGAGCGGGGAGGCGCCCGCCTCGATCGTGCCGTTGTCGGCAAAGGTCACCTTGATCTTCGGATCGGCGACCAGTTCGGTCAGCTTCTTCTCGATCTCGGCGCGGGGGGTGCCGGGGAAGATGCGGCAGTTGACGTTCGCCATCGCGCGCTGGGGCAGCGCGTTGGGCGCGTGGCCGCCGTTGAACATCGTCGTGACGCAGGTCGTGCGCACCTGCCCGATATAGCGCGGGTCGGCGGAGATCGTGTCCGCGGCGGCCTGATCGCGCGGGTTGGCCGCGAACGCCTTCATCGCCGCGCCGAGCGGCCCCGGCGTGCCGGCGGCGGTGCCGGCAAGCGATGCCTTGGTGATCTCGTTCTGCTGCGGCGGGAAGCGATAGGCGGCGATCCGCCCGACCGCCGCCGCCAGGCTGACGATCGCATTGGTCGGGCCAGGGCGGCTCGAATGACCACCGGGATCGGTGATGGTCAGGTGCCAGTCGCCATAGACCTTCTCGGCGGCCTGCAGGCCATAGGCGATCGGCTTGCCGTCGTCGCCCAGCGCCCCGCCGCCGGCATCGGCATTGAGGACCAGCCCGGCGCCCTTGAACGCCTCGGCCGCGGCCTGCGTCGTCTTCATGCTGGTTTCTTCGTCGCCGGTCAGGACGAGCACCACGTCGTGACTCGGCACCCAGCGTTCGCGCTTCAGCTTCATCAGCGTCGCGACAGCCAGCGACAGCCCCGCCTTGTTGTCGAGGCTGCCGCGGCCATAGACATAGCCGTTCTCGACCACGGGCGTAAACGGATCGCGGGTCCAGTCCTTCGGATCGGCCTCCACCACGTCCATGTGCGCCAGCACGACGGTCGGCTTCGCCCGCCGGTCGCGCCCCGGATAGCGCGCGGTCAGATAGCCCGTCTCGCCGATCGGCACGAACGTCACGTCCGCATCGGCAAAGCCGGCCGAGACGAGCTGCTGCTTCAGATAGGCGGCATAGGCAGGCACCTGTCCCCTGCCCGCGACGGTCTGGAACGCGATACCCTTGGTCAGCAGCGACAGCGCCTCCTTGCCCGCGGGCGTGGTCGGCGTGTCCTGAGCGGTGGCGGCGGCGGGAACGAGGGCAGTGGCGGCGGCGGCAACAATGATCGGCAAGTGGCGCATGATGTTCTCCCGGCGCCATTGGTGTGCGGTTCGGCGGCGGCGCGCAAGCGCGAGACTCGCGCGTCAGGCGTGAGGTTGCGACGTACTCTCGATAGCGATCACGAACCCCCTGACCCCGAACGTCGCCAGTGGTGCGATCGAGACGCTCGGGGTCCGCAAGCCGAAAGCCGGCACGAGCGCCATCAGCTCGGCCTCGCCGAACGACCGGTGCGTCTCCGACTTGCCGCCGAACAGCTTCGCGATCGCGCTGCCCGCGGTGACATAGGCGACGAAGCGTCCGTCCGGGCGCAGCACGCGGCGAAGCTCGCCGAGAATCGCCGCCTCGTCGTGCCAGAAATAGAGCGTGTTGCAGGCGAACACGGCATCGACGCCGGCGTCCTTTAGCGGCAGCCGGTCGAACCGCGCCGCCGCGATCGTCGCGCGGTCGCCGCAGCGGCGGCGGGCGGTTTCGACCATCAGCGGGCTGTGGTCGATGCCGGTCACGCGGGCGCCCGTCCGCCCGATCAACTCGGCCGCCCTGCCCGTCCCGCAGCCGAGGTCGAGGACGTGCTCCCCCGGTCGCGGCGCGAGCGCGGCGATGGACGCGGCCACCGCCCTGCGATTGGCGAGGTCCATCGCCGCGGCGACAAGGGCGCCCGCCCGCCCGCCCGGCCGCGCGAGCTGGCGGGCGAGCGCGGCGCGATCAGCCACCGTTGCCGATCTTGGCAAGCAGGTCGCGGATCTCGGCGCGGCGACCCGCGTCCCACACCGGCCGCTTCGGATCGACCGGCGCCTTGAGCGCGCGCTGTAGGAAGACGCGCGCGCCCTTGTCGTTGCCGGTCGAGTGGAGGAAATCGCCGTAGAAGAAATTGTTGTCGAGGCCGGCCGGCTCCTGCACCAGCGCCTGCTGGAAATAGGTGCGCGCCCGCTTGGTGCTGCCGAAGCCGATCGGGAAGCCGGGGACCCGGTAATAGAGCACGCCGAGGCTCATCGCCGCGCCGCCATCGGCGACCTTGGGATTGATCGTGTACGCCTGGGCCAAGATGTCGCGCGCACGCGTTGCGAGGCCGAGCTGCTTCAACAGCGTGGCGCGCGCCGCTTCCTCGCTGACGACGATGCCCTGCCACAGTAGCGGTTCGGCGCGACCGGGATAGCGGGCGACGACCTGTGCCGCCTGTCCCTCCAGTGCGGAAAGCTGGCGGTACTGGTCCTCGCGATTGGGCACTTCGTAGCGGATGTGCGCCCACTGGTCGTTGATGCGCTTCACCGCGGCATCCATGGCCGGATTGTCGCTGGCAATGGCGGGCGCGGCGGCGGCGAAGAGAGCGAGGCCGGCGATGAGCATACGGATCACGATGGAGCTCCTGTTGGGCTGGGTCGGAAAAGGGCGCGGGCGGCATCGACCTGTCCGGCGATGCCACGGTCGATCAGGCGCGGGGCGATGGCGTTGAGCTGCGCGAACAGGCGCTCGGCGATGCCGACCGACACGTCGCCCGCGCGCCGCTCGATCGCGGACAGGATGCGGCCCGCGACCCAGTCAGGATCGTCGGCGTGCATCTTCGTTGCGGCCATGAACCGCTGGATCGCTTCGGTATTCAGCGGGGTGCGCATCGCGCGCGGGGCGACATGGGTGACAGCGATGCCCGACCCGGCAACCTCGCGGCGAAGCGCTTGGCTGAAACCCTTCAGCCCCGCCTTCGCGCTCGAATAGGCAGTGAAATAGGGATAGGGGACCGCCCCCATCATCGAGCCGATGTTGACGATCTGTCCGTCACCGCGCAGCCGCATCTGCGGCACCACCGCCGCGCTCAGCACCGCCGGCGCGATCAGGTTGACGGCGTAGCCAAGGCGCAGGCGGTCGGCGCCTTGCTCCTCGATCGGCCCGAAATACTGGACGCCCGCCACGTTGACGAGGATGTCGACGCGCCGCGACGCCAGTTCGTCGGCAAGCCCCGCCAACCCCTCCGGATCGGACAGGTCGGCGGCGATCGCGGCGTGGCATTTCTCCGGCTCGGTCCGGTCGATGCCGGTGATCCGCGCGCCCGCCGACCAGAAGCGCCGCGCGAGCAGCGAGCCCAAGCCCCCTGCCGCGCCGGTCAGCGCGATGTGCGAGCCCTCAAGCGGCTTCACGATCGCCCTCCAGCTCGATCGAGGCGAAGACGCCGCCGAACAGCGCGAACATTGCGTTCGCCATGTCGACGATCGCCTGTTGGTCGGCGGGATCGTCGATCCGGTTCATCAGCTTCTCGAAGAACTTCATGTGATCCTGATCGAGCGCGCCGTGCGAGGTGAGGTATCGGAACGCCCCGTCGGGTAGGCCGAGCGTGCGCTGCACCGCTGACGCGCCGTTGCTGGCGAGCGCGATGCTCGTCCCCTCGAGCACGAAGACCATGCCGAAGAAGGCGGCGGGGTTATGGTGTCGGATCGTGCGATAGGCATGGTCGACCATCGCCGCGGTGGCGGGGGCCATGTCGCTCCATTCGGCCGCATAGCGATCGCCGCCCGCCGCGGCGATATCGTCGAGGATCCAGTGCTCGTGCCCGGTCTCTTCCTCGATATAGTCGTCCAGCGCCTCGACCAGCATCGGCTTGTGCGCCAGCCGCTCGCGCGCCGCCTGCATCAGGGGCACGGTGTGGCGGACATGGTGATAGGCCTGGGTCAGATAGGCGATGTAGTCGGCGCGGCTGATGCGGCCGGTCAGTCCCGCCTGAAGCTGGGGCGTCATGGCGAAGCGGGCCTGGGCCTCGCGCGTGTCGGCGATCAGGCGCTGGAAGAAGGGCTGGTTCACGCTCGATTCCTCATACGGATAGGCGGCATCGATCGCGGCGCGGCGCAGCCGGCCGTTGCCGGTCAGCAGCCCCGCGGCGGGCAGGAAGGGCGGCACCACGCGCCACGCGCCGATCCGGGCATAGGCGGGCAGCCCGGCATTGGCGGCGGCGACCGCGGCGGCGATGTCGGCATCGGGCCGGGCGGGGACGATCAGCGCGTCGAGCGCCGCGCGCCCCTCGCCCCGGACCATCACCTGCGCGGCGGCGCCGGTCGCCAACAGCGCGCCCTCGACCCATTCGGGCGAAATGTTGCGCCCGTGGCTGGTGATGATCCGTGCGGACTTGCGCCCCTCGATCCACAGGCGGCCGTCCTCGTCCAGGCGGCCGATATCGCCCGTTGCGAGGGGGCCGGCGGCGCGCGGCGCGCCGGCGATGCCGAGAGTGACCGGGCCCTCCAGCATCACCTCGCCATCGTCGGCGATGCGGATCGCGTTGACGCCGATGCTGCGCCCCACACTGCCCGGTGCGGTGCCGTCGTCGAGCGTCACCACCGACGCGCATTCGGTGAGCCCGTAGCCTTGTCGTACCGGCAGGCCGAGCGCCGTCGCCGCATCGAGCAGCGCGGGCGGCACCCGCGCGCCGCCCACCGCGACCAGCGTCAGTTGCGGCAGGCGCAGGTTAACTGCCTGCATCGCAGCGACGAGGCCGGCGAGCAATTCGGGCACCAGAATCAGCGATGTGATACGCTGGCCGATGATCGCGTCCAGCATCCGCCGCATGACGGGGCGGAACGGATCGCCCATCCCCACCGCCGCCTGTTCGAGCGGCACATAGGTCCCGCCGGCAATCAGCCCGGCGTAGTAGCCCGCGACATTTTCGAGGAGGATACCCGGCGGCAGCAGCGGCAGGTGGCGGCCGGCATGCTGCGCGCCGAGCGTCGCCACCACCGCCCCCGCTACCGCGGCGAGGTGGTCGAGCGACAGGCAGATGCCCTTGGGCTCCCCCGTCGATCCCGAGGTGAAGGTGATGCGCGCGGTGCCCGCCGGGATCGCGGCATCCAGCCGATCCGCGTAGGTGGCCGCAAAGTCGAGGCGCACCGCTTCGTCGGCGAGCTTGACCGGCCCGTCGATCAATGCCTGTGCCCCCGATGCCAGCAGCGCATGCTCGACCTGCGCCTCGGTGAAGAAGCGGGGCAAGGGCACGACGGGCAGCTCTGCCTCGACCAGCGCGAGGTCGAGGAGGCAGGGCCCGGTCCCATGGTCGATCCGAACCGCCACCGGCCGGTCGTGCGGGAAGCGCCGCCGCAGATCCTCTGCCAGCGGCGGGATCAGCGTCGCAAGTTCCACCCAGGTCATCGGTAGCGGCCCGTCGATCGCGACTGCATCGGGCCGGGCCGCCGCGTGGCGACGGATCGCGTCCAGCAGCACGCTCATGCCCGCACCGCGCGGTCGAGACGGCGGTGCCATTCGGCGACTTCACCGGCACAAACCACGGGGTCGGCGGCATAATATTGGCCCCAGCGCGGCCCCTCGCCCCCCAGCGCCTCGATCCGGGCGGGGGCAAGCTCGATCATCGGCAGGTCGAGCCGCGCGAACATCGCGCGCAGCGGCCGGGTCAGCACCGCGACCGCATAGTCCGCCTGCCCCGCCAGCGCCGCCGCGGCCTCGCGCCACAGGCCGATCGTCGCCGCCGATCGGCGAGAGGCATGATCGCCCAACTCGGCGATCCGCGCGCGCGGCACCGGGCGCTGCGCCATCTCGGTCAGCACCTGCTCGATCGGGCGATCGAGATAGCGTTCGAGGAACAACGGCACGGCGCCCGCATGACGCAGGCCGAGCGTCGCGACCGGATCGTCGGGCGTCCCGATCGTCAGATATGCAGGGTAATCGGCGCACGGCGCGGCACCGTGCGCGGCGGCATAACGGTCGTGGATCAACTGTTTCAGGGCATTGGTCTGCATGGGCATCTCCCGATGCAGACAGGACGCCGCGCGGGCGGGATCACCCTACCCGTCAGCCAGCTGATACCTTTGGATCAGAAGCGGCGGCCGAGCGACAGCGACAGCGTGCGCGGGCGCATCGGCGTGAACTGCCGCGTCGTGAGCGCGGTAAAGGGATTGCCGAAGGAAAAGGTGTCGGCGCGCGCGTCGGTCAGGTTCTCTGCCGACAGGCGCACGTCCCAGCCATCGCGCGACGCGCCGATTCCCGCGCCGATCGTCAGCGCCGGCTCGCTTTCGCGGTCCAGCCGAGGATCGAAGCTCAACCGCGCCTCGCCCAGATAGCGGGCGGACAGCCGCCCATCGACCGCCCATTCGCCCAGATGGCGCGTCACGCGCGCCTCGCCGCGCAGCGCCAGGTCGGGCACGATCGGCAGCCGCCGGTCGGTGTCTCCGGTCGCGATGTCGGTGCGGATGCGGGCGTGTTGCGCCAGCACCCCGGCGGTCAGCGACACGCCGGCCACCCCCTGCCACGTCACGCTGGCATCGATGCCGCGATTGGCCGCGCGCCCGGCATTGTAGGTCGAGACCAGCCCCGCATCGCTCAGCACGTCGGCCTGCACATGGTCCCAGCGCGACCCGAACAGCCCGGCATCGATGGTCCAGCCGGCCGCGTGCCAGCGCCCGCCCACATCGCCCTCGATCAGCTCGTCCGCTTCGTAGCGAAGGCCGGGCAGGCCGTTGGCCGCCGCCTGGACCCCGCCAGGCCGCAATGCCGAGGCGAGCCGGCCGTAGAGGAACAGCCGCCCGCGCTGCCAGGCGAGGCTGGCGCTCGGGCTCGCGCGCACGGTGGTGTCGCTATAGCCGCGATCGTCGCCGCGCGTACGCCGGTCGTCCGAGACCGCCGTTGCGAACACGCGCGCACCGACCGTGGCGGACACGTTGCCGCTCAGAGCCACCGTCGCCTCGCCGAAGCCCGCCTTCTCGTCGATCTCGCGGTCGATGCGCAGCACCTGCGCGCTGCCGATCCGGCCGGTCGCGCGCGTGCTCGCCGACAGCCAGGATAGGCCCGCCAGCCAGTCGACCGCGCCCAGCCGCCCGGCCAGCCGCGCCTCGCCGCTGACAAGGTGATAGGCGCGCGCGTCGTGATAGAGCGCGGGCGGCGCGACCCCGAACGCAGCGACCGCGCTCGACGCGTCGTAGTCGGTGCGCAGCTCCTGCCACGCCGATCCCGCGGTCAGCGTCGCGGTCATCGCGCCGACCGGGCCGGTCGCGGTCACCCCCGCGGCGGTGAAGTCGGTGTCCTGCGGCTCGGCCAGGCGCACCGCGCGGCGGCGGGCGCCGCGCGCCCCGACATATTGGCTGTCGTCGCGGGCGGCGGACTGCGTCGCCGCATTGAGGTCGATTCGCCAGTCGCCGACCCGCCCGCCGATCGCCGCGCGCCCGCCGCTGACATGACCGGCATTGACGTCGCGGCGCGCGCCCTCGTCGATCCAGCCGGCATCGCGCTCGTGATAGGCGACGAGGCGCAGCGCAAGGCGATCGGCGACGATCGGCAGGTTGAGCATCGCGTCGGCCCGCGCGCCGATCCCGCCAGCCTCGACCGTTTCGATCCCCGCACGCACCGCGCCTGCGATCCGGCCCGTTTCGGGCACTTCGGGCACCAGCTGATAGATGCCGCCGATTGCGCCCGAGCCATAGAGCGGCCCCTGCGGCCCCTTCAGCACCTCGACCTGTCGCATGTCGATCAGGCGCAGGTCGGGGTTCGGCGCATCGAACGTCGCACGGATGCCGCCCAGATACACCGCCACGCTCGACTGCGCGAAGCCGTCGAACGGCCCATCGGCAACGCCGCGCACGAACAGCCGGTCGCGCCCGGTGCCGAAATTGGTCGCGAACAGGCCGTTGACCGCGCTCGCCACCGCGGCGGCATCGGCGCCGTTCGCCAGCGGATCGAACCGCGCGCCGTCGACGACCGCGACCGCCAGCGGCGCGGTGCCCAGCCGATCGCCGCGCTTGCTCGCGGTCACGACGATATCGGGGCCTATGGGATCCGGGCGCACCGGTGGCAGTGCGGCGGGCCTTGGATGCGCGCGCTCGACGGGGCGCGGGTCGCGCTCGATCCGCCAGACCCGCGGCGCGACCGCCACCGCACGCCAGCCGCTGCCCGCCAGCAGGCGCCGCAGCGCCGCCTCGATCGACAAACGCCCGGCGATGCGCGGTGCGGATCGTACCGGCAGCGTGCCCGCAATGCCGATCGACACCCCCGCCTGCCGTGCCAGCCCCGCGATCGAGGCGGCAATCGGCCCGGCGGGCAGGTCGATCCGCGCGTCCTGCGCGTCAGCGGCGGGGCTGAAGCCGCACGCCGCCACCATCGCGGCGCACGTCGATATCGAGGATCGCGCCCACTGCGTCTGCCAAGCCCGAACCGTCACCGATCGACAAAGTCCCCGTCAGTCGCCGCCCCGCGATCGCCGGATCGACTGTCACTGCCTGCCCCGAATAGCGGGCGATATCGGCGGCGACCAGCGCCAGCGGCGCGTCGGCATAGCTGAGCGTACCGCGCCGCCAGCTGCCTATATCGGCCGCCGCGACCGGGGACAGCCGCACCCCCGCCGCGGTCGCGGTGAACGCCCGCCCGGCGGCGAGTGCGACGGGTGCGGCAAGCGTGCTGCCGGCGACCGACACCTGCCCCTCCGCCACCGCCACCCGCGTCGCGGCGCGATCGGCGGCGACGGTGAAGCGCGTGCCGATGTCGGTGACGGTATAGCGATCGGTGCGGATCGACAGCGTCCGGCCCGGCTGGTGCCGCACGTCGAAATAGGCCTCGCCCGACAGCGCGAGGCGCGCGGCATCGCCCGCGATCGCTGTCAGCCGGCTGCGCGGTGCCAGCGTCGCGGTCACGCCATCGTCCAACGCCACCGTTAGCGGTGCGGCCCCGCTCGCCCAGACGGTATCCGCAGCCTCGCGCGGGATCACCGCCGCAACCGCCAGCGCGGCGGCGAGTGTCGAGCCGACACCCGCCCACACCCAGCGGCGCGTCGCGGGACGCGGCGGCGCGAACGCGGCGGCCAATGCCGGCCGCTGCGCCGCGATCCGGTCGCCGAGCAGCGCGACCGCGTCGAACGCCGCGCGGTGGCGCGCATCGCCCTCAAGCCACGCGGTGAAGCCGTCCCAATCCATGTCGTCGCCATCCTGCGCGGCGTACCAGCGCGCGGCGGCTTCCTCGATCGTCTCGCTCATCGTCCTGACCGGCGCTTGGCGCGCGCGGCTCCCTGTTCCAAGTTCATGACGCCGCCGAAACGCCATCACCCCAGTTGCCCGTCGCGAAGCGCGCGGCGCAGGTGGAGCATCGCCGTCGCGATATGCTTCTCCACCCCTTTTCGCGAGATGCCGAGCCGCGCGGCGGTGTCGGCATGGCTCAACCCGTCGATCTTGTGCAGGCGAAAGGCGCGCCCCGCGCCCGGCGGCAACGCGTCGATCGCCGCGGCGAGGCGTACGGCCTCCTCCGCCGCGATCGCCGCCTCCTCGGCCGTGCGGTCGGCGGGGTCGGCGGCCCCGGCGCGCTGGTCGAGCGTCACGTCGGCCCAGTCGCGCTCCCGCTCGCCCCGCCGCCGCGCCTCGCGCAGCCGGTCGAGAACGATGTTCTGGGCGATACGGAACAGATAGCTGCGCGGATTGCCGATCGGGCCGGGCGCGGCCCCCTCGATCCGCAGCCACAGTTCCTGGAGCACGTCGTCGGCCTCGTCAGCGCTGCCGGTGCGCGCGACAAGGAAGCGGCGCAGCGCGGCGCGCTCCTCGGCAAAGACCGCAAGCAGCCCGGCGCTCATCCCCACTCCTACAGCAACGCTCGCCCCTGGCCGTAGCCGCCGCCGCGGCGTTTAGAAATGCCCTTCCTCTTGATCGACGCGGGCAAATGTATTGCTGTCGAGGAACACAGCCGCTAGCTGTGGTATATGAGTAATACAGCTCTCGATCGTTTCGGCCGGATCGTGGCGGGCACCCTGCTCGCGCTCCTTGCCTTCGCCCCGGTTGCAAAGGCCGGATCGCGGGCGGCGCTGCCGGACATGACCGCTATCCTGCGCGAGCAGCAGGTCGAAAGCGCATCGGTCGCACTGGTCCGCGGCGGCCGGATCGTCGCGGCGGCGGCATGGGGCATGGCCGGTCCGAACCGGCAAGCGACCGCCGCCACGCCCTACAACCTCGCCTCGCTGACCAAGCCGTTGACGGCGGAAGTGGTGCTGCGGCTGGTGTCGGCGGGCAGACTGTCGTTCGACGAAGCGATGGACGCCTATTGGAGCGATCCCGATCTGGCGCATGACCCCCGCCGCGCGCTGCTGACGCCGCGCATGGCGCTCAGCCATCGGACCGGCTTTCCCAACTGGCGCGACGCAAAGGGCCTGTCGTTCGATCACGACCCCGGCACGACGACGGGCTATTCGGGCGAGGGCTATCAATATGCGGCGCGCTATGCCGAGCGTCGCACCGGAACCGCGTTCGAGACGCTGGCCCAGCGCTGGCTGTTCGCCCCGGCGCGGATGCGCGCGTCGGGCTATGTGTCGGCGCAGGGCGCGACGGGCCCGCTCGCGGTGGCGTACGACGCGTCGGGGAAGCCGCTGCCGGTCGAAGCGGTGACGCACTACAATGCCGCCGACCTCGCCCATGCGACCGCCAGCGACTATGCCCGCTTCCTGATCGAGGTGCGCGGCGATCGCCGCCTGTCCCCCGCGGTGGCGGCGGAGCGAAGCCGGTCGCAGGCGGACCTGACGGCGCAATCGTGCGCGGGCGCGAAGGCGGCGACCTGTCCGCCCTGGACCGGATTCGGCCTTGGCTGGCAGTTGCTCGGCTTTCCCGGGGAAACGACGATGCTGCACACCGGCAAGGACGCCGGTGCCTTCACCTTCGCCGCGATCAACCGGACGAGTGGCGACGGGATCGTCATCCTGACCAACAGCGACAATGGCTGGCGGGTGATCCTGCCCATCCTCGAACGGACGCGCAGCGATCCGAAGCTTGTCGCCTTCCTTCGCGGGCAGATGAGCTGAACACTAGGCGCGCCGCGAGACAGCGCCGCGGCCGGGCGATATGGGTCGGGGATGACCCGCCTGCTCCTGTTCAACAAGCCTTATGGCGTGCTGTCGCAATTCACCGATCGCGGATCGCCGACGGTGCGCGCGACGCTGTCGGATTTCATCGAGGTGAAGGGAGTCTATCCTGCCGGCCGGCTCGATCGCGACAGCGAGGGCCTGTTGCTACTGTGCGACGACGGGCGGTTGCAGGCGCGCATCGCCGATCCGCGGTTCAAGATGCCCAAGACCTACCTCGTGCAGGTCGAGGGCAACCCGGATGCGCCGGCGTTGGACCAGTTGCGCCGCGGCGTCCGGCTGAAGGACGGCATGACGCTGCCGGCCGATGTCGCGCGCATCGACCCGCCCTACCTGTGGCCGCGCGATCCGCCGATCCGCGTGCGCAGGGCGGTTCCCGACGCCTGGCTCAGCATCACGATCCGCGAGGGGCGCAACCGCCAGGTGCGCCGCATGACCGCGGCGGTGGGTCTGCCGACGCTGCGGCTGGTCCGCTGGTCGATCGGCGACTGGTCGGTCGCAGGAATCGCGCCTGGGCGGTTCGAGACGCTGGCCGGCGCCGATGCGGTTGCCGCCGGCCGCGAAACTTGATTTGAGGCGTCGCTCCATCCGCAGGGTTTTCGGACTTCGATGAACTACCGCCACTCCTTCCACGCCGGCAACAGCGCCGATGTGGTGAAGCACAGCCTGCTGATCGCGCTCGTCCGGGCGTTGCAGCAGAAGCCGGGGGCGCTGACGCTGATCGACACGCATGCCGGCTGCGGGCTGTACGACCTGGGCGGCGAGCAGGCGCAGCGTACGGGGGAGGCGGCAAAGGGCGTGGTCCGCGCCTTTGCCGATGCGAACCCGTTGCTGGACGATTATCGCGCCGCCGTCGACGCGGTGAACGCCGGCCCGGCACCTGATTTGTACCCCGGCTCGCCCCAGTTCCTCGCGCAGTTGCTGCGCCCGCAGGACGTGCTGATCCTCAACGAAAAGCATCCCGAGGATGCGCGCGCGCTGCGCGGCGCGATGCGCGGCACGCCGGCGGCGGTGCACGAGCGCGACGCGTACGAGCTTTGGCTGGCGATGCTGCCGACCC
Source organism: uncultured Sphingomonas sp. (assembly GCA_913775315.1). Taxonomy (GTDB): domain Bacteria; phylum Pseudomonadota; class Alphaproteobacteria; order Sphingomonadales; family Sphingomonadaceae; genus Sphingomonas. Next base: position 49,230 of record CAJYIX010000013.1, read on the forward strand.
GCACCCCGCGCGGCGTGGTGGTCGTCGATCCGCCGTACGAGCAGCTCGACGAGCGCGACCGCATCGTCGCCACGCTCGCCGCGGCACACCGCAAATGGGCCCACGGCGTCACGGTGATCTGGTATCCGCTGAAGGACCGCGCGGCGCACCAGCAGTGGAAGGGCAAGCTGCGCCGGCTGGGCATCCCGAAGTTCCTGGTCGTCGAGCACTGGTTGTACGACGTCGATCGCCCAGGCCTCTACAACGGGGCGGGGCTGTTCATCGTCAATCCGCCCTATGCGTTCGTGCAGGACCTGCCGCCGCTGCTCGAGGCCCTGCGCAGCGCGCTCGCGCCGTCGGGGCAACGGGGCAGGATCGGCGCCGACTGGCTGGACGACCGAGGCTGACGATCCGAAGGCTTCAGGCCGACTGGTCGGAGCCGAGCAGCGCGCCGGAGATCGCGGCGGCAGCGATGCGCAGTTCGGCGATCGCTGCGTCCGCATCGTCGCGGTCGCGCGGTTTGAGGAAAGGCATGGCCAGCGCCGCCTCGACCGCATCGCCGCGGCGGATCGGCGCGGCGAGGTCGCGCACCCCCTCGGTATAGCGACTGGGCTGGTCGGCAAAGCCATGCGCGACGATCGTATCGGCGAGTTCGGCCAGCCGCGCGCGCTCAGCCGTGTCGGGTGCGGGATCGAACAACGCCGCCCATTCGGCGCGGCGGGCGGGCGGCTGAAAGGCGTAGAGGCACAGTCCCGAGGTGCTGCGGTGGAGCGGCCGGCGATAGCCGACGCGGACCGAGAAGCCGAGCTGCTCGGGCGATTCGACGCGCGCGAGCACGACCATGTCGCCGCCGATCGCGATGGCGAGATGGCACGACTGGCGCACCCGCTCGGCCAGGTCGCGCATGATCGGCAGCGCGGTTTCGGTGAGGTCGCGGACGGGCGCGCGCGCGATGCCGAGCTCGAACAGGCGCGGGCTGAGCACATAGCCGCCGCGCCCCTGGGTGATGTAGCCGCGACGTTCGAGTACCTGGATGATGCGGAAAAGCTCGCCCGTCGACCGGCCGAGCCGCTGGACGATCGCCGTTGCCGTCAACGGCTCGCGAATGCCCGACAGCGCCTCTAGCACGTCGAGCCCCTTTTCGAGCGCGGGCGCGCGATAAAGGTCGCGTCCCTTCCCCTCGTCAGCGTCCATCGTCACTTCCCGTTTCTCCCACGCCCCGCTGCGTGATGCGCACACAGCGGCGGTCCGCGTCCAGCCATAGCGTTACGTCGGCGCGGCCAGGCAGGTCGGCGAGCAGCCGGCGCGTGATCCGCTCGTAATGCACGACGAAGCGATCGACCTCGCCGCGGCTCATCACCGCCGCAGCCCCCGGACGCGCGGCGGCGAGCGCCGCTTCCTGCTGCCAGCGCCAGTCGGCCACGGTTTCGAACGAGGGCGCGGCGAGGAAGATCAGCAGGTCGATCTGCGCGAACAGCGCGGCATAGGGGCCGGCGAGCGCCGCCTCCACCCGCGCGCGCCAGCGGCCGTCGGGGTCCTCGTCGCGCTCCAGGCCGTTGATCGGGCCGTCCACCGCCGCCGGCTGTGCGCCGAGGCACCAGCCCTCGAACAGCAGCAGCTTCGCGCCGGCGGGCACCGGCTCGGTCCCGTCCGCGCGATCGTCGGTCGCCTTGTCGAACCGCGGCAGCGACAGGGGCTCGCCCCGGCGGAACCGCGCGATCAGCTCAAGGCCAAGCGCCGCGTCGTGCGTCCCCGGCACCCCCCGCGTGGCGAAGAGCGGATGCACCTCGGCCGCCAGTCGCTGCCGCGCGTCACGGCCGAGATAGAGGTCGTCGATCGACAGCACCGGCGCATCGTCGAACCGCGCCGACAGCGAAGCGGCCAGCGTCGACTTGCCGCTGCCCTGCGCCCCGCAGATCCCGATGACGAGCGGGCGACCCGCGGCGCGAGCCAGCGCCTCGGCGACGATCGGTGTCAGGATCGCTTCAGGCGACACGATCGGGCGGTTCGCGGCCGTCGAAAAAGGCGTCGAGATTGTCCGCCGCCTGCATCCCCATCGCCGTACGCGCCTCGATCGTGGCGCTGCCCAGATGCGGCAGCAGCACCGCGCGCTCGCTGGCGATCAGGCCGGGATGCACCGCCGGCTCGCGCTCGTACACGTCAAGGCCCGCGCCGCCGATCCGCCCGTCGGCAAGCGCGGCGGCCAGCGCGCCCTCGTCCACCACCGATCCGCGCGCGGTGTTGATGAGGATGGCGTGCGCCGGCATCGCCGCCAGCAACGCCGCGTCGACGAGGTGATGCGTCGCCGCCCCGCCGGGCACGTGCAGCGAAAGCACGTCGGACGACGCTGCCAGCGCCGCAAGCGACGGCGCGCGGGTCGCTCCCAGTTCGCGCTCGACCTCCGGCTCGGCGGGGGAACGGCTGTGATAGAGGATGCGCATGCCCATCGCCCGTGCGCGCCGCGCCGTCACCTGCGCGATCCGGCCGAAGCCCACCAGCCCCAGCGTCCTGCCGCTCAATGTCGCGCCCATCAGGTGCGACGGTCGCCAGCCCGTCCAGCGCCCCGCGCGAAGCTCGCGCTCCCCCTCGCCCGCGCGGCGCAGCGTCATCAGCATCAGCATGAGCGTGAGCTCGGCCGTCGCCTCCGTCAGTGCGCCTGGCGTGTTGGTGACGACGATGCCCGCGTCGCGCGCGGCAGTCAGGTCGAGATGATCCACCCCCGCCCCGAAATTGGCGACGATCCGCGCACGGCGAAGCGAGGTGCCGAGCAGCGCGGCGTCGATGCGGTCGGTGATCGTCGGCAGGATCGCGTCATGATCCGCCATCGCCGCCGCCAGCGCCGCGGGATCGGCCGCGTCCTCGCCCGCCTGAAACGTCGCCTCGTACCGCTCGGCCAGCCGCGCCTCGACCGCATCGGGCAGGCGGCGGGTGACGAACAGCCGCGGCCGGCTCATGCCGCGAGACAGGCGGGGCCGGCGGGACCGCTCGCTTTGTAAGTCAGGACGAACTCCTGATGGCCGAGCGCCTCCGAACAGGTCTGCGCGCCGGCGGCCACCGCCTCGATCAGCGCGACGATCTCCTGCGCGACGCCGTCGATCGTCGCCTCGCCGACCAGGATGCGGCCGGCATCGACGTCCATGTCGCCCTGCATGCGGGCATAGGTCTCGGGATTGGCGCAGATCTTGATGACCGGCGCGATCGCCGATCCCACGACCGACCCCCTGCCGGTCGTGAACAGCGTGACGTGCGCGCCGCACGCCATCAGTTCGCCGATCTCGGCATTGTCGACGATGTTGGGGAAGCCGAACTTCGGGTCGCCCGGCGGCACCACGTCGAGGAGGTAGAGACCCGGTCCCCGCGGCATCTCGGCCGGCAGGATGACGCCGTCGATCGGCCGGCTCCCCGACTTGGCATAGGCCCCTGCCGATTTCTCCTCCTGGCTCGACAACCCGCCCTCGGCATTGCCGGGCGCGAAGCTGCCGTAACCCATCGCGCGATAGTATCGTTCGGCATGCTCGACCGAGGCGATCAGCGCATCGGCGACGGCGGGGGTGGCAGCGCGCTCGGCCATATGCCCCTCGCACCCGACCATCTCGCCCGTCTCCTCGAAGATGCAGGTCGCGCCGGCATCGACCAGCGCATCGAAGACGCGGCCGACCGCGGGGTTCGCGGTGATGCCGCTCGTCCCGTCGGACCCGCCGCAGATCGTGCCGACAACCAGGTCGGACAGCGCCATCGGCACGCGCAGCACCTGCCCATCCGCCGCGTCGCGCACCCGGTGGACCGCCTCGACTCCCGCGGCGATCGACGGGCGCGTGCCCCCCGCCTGCTGGATCACCACCGTCTCGACCGGGCGCCCGGCGGCGACGGCGTTGGCGGCCAGCGCCTCCCGGTTGAAGCTCTCGCACCCCAGCGACACCAGCACGACACCGCCGACATTGGAATGCGTCGTCAGCGCCTTCATCATCGAAAGCGAATAGTCGTTGGGATAGCAGCCGGGAAAGCCGATCAGTTGGACGCGCGGATCGCCCGCCGCCTCGACGATCCGGCGGGCGACGTGATGCGCGCACTCGACCAGATAGACGACGACGATGGCGTCGCGGATCCCCTTGCGGCCATCGGCGCGGAGATATCCCTGGATCATGCGCTCTCTCCCACCGCGTCGCGCAGGTGCGCGGCGATATAGTCGCTCTTCATATTGTGCATGTGAACCCAGCCACCCGCCGGCACGAGCGCGGTCATGGAGCCGATCGGCATCCCGTATTTGACGACCTTGTCGCCGGGCGCCAGCGCCGCCAGCGCAATCTTGTGGCCGAGCGCCACCCGCTCGGCGATGACGAGCGTGCGGCCGGCAAGCTCGATCGTCTCCCCCGGCTCGACCGTCCGGCAACAGACCGCGACGTTGTCCGCGGGCGACAGGACGATGGCGGCGACGGTCATGCCGTGTCTCCGGGTAGCGGCGCCTCGTCGCGGACGAGGCCGCTGGCGCGCAGGTCGGACCATAAGCCGGCCGGGATCGGATGCGCCGCCAACGCCGCCGTCGCCTCGACCCGCGCGGCGCTGCCCATGCCGGGAATGACGCTCGCCACCGCCGGGTGCGCGAGGACGAAGGCGAGCGCGGCGGCGGGGAGCGGAATGCCGTGCGCGTCGGCGATCGCCTCGATCCGGGCGGTGCGTTCGACGATTTCGGCGGGCGGCGCGGCATAGTCGTAGTGAAGCGGCCGGCCCGATCGCACGCCGGTCGCGAGGATCCCGCTGTTATAGGGGCCGCCGATCACCACCGCGGTGCCCGCGGCGACGCAGGCGGGGAAGAACGCGTCGAGCGCCTGCTGGTCGAGCAGCGAATAGCGGCCGGCGAGCAGGATCGCGTCGAGTTCGGCGGCCCGCATCGCATCGAGGCACACCTCGACCTCGTTGACGCCCAGGCCGAAGCCGCGGATCGCCCCCTCGTCGCGCAGCCGCTCCAGCGCGCGAAAGCCGCCGCCATCGGTCAGCTGCGCCCAGTAATGCGCGGCCGCATCGCCGTGCGTCAGGCCGCCGATGTCGTGGACGAAGAGGATATCGACCTTCGCCAGGCCCAGGCGGTGCAGGCTCGCCTCGTGGCTGCGCAGGATGCCGTCATGCGTATAGTCGTACACCGCGCGGAACGGCATGGCCGAGCGGAAGCCGTCGCGCTCGCGGTCGTCGGTCACGCCGTCGTCGGGGACCATCAGCCGCCCGACCTTGGTCGAGACGATAACGTCGCCCGCCCCGCGCAGCGCATCGCCCAGGCGCCGCTCGCTAAGGCCCCGGCCGTAATGCGGGGCGGTGTCGAAATAGCGGATCCCCGCCGCCAGCGCCGCCGCCACCGCGCCGTGCGCCGCCTCGTCATCGACGGGCTTGTAGAGATTGCCGAGCGAGGCCGCGCCGAAGCCCAACGTCGTGAGGGCAAGGCCCGTCCGCCCCATCGTCCGCGTATCGATCGTCGTCACAGCTTCAACCCCAGTCGATAGAAACGGTTGGCGGTGCCGCCCCAGATCGCGCGCTGCGCCGCCGCCGGCAGCGGATCGAGCAGCGCACGATAGGCGGTAAGCGTCGCGTCCATCGACGCGAACAGTCGGTCGGTGGGAAAGTTGGTGGCGATCATCACGCGGTCGGGGCCGAACCCCTCGATCACTTCCGCAACGATCTCCGCAAAGGCGGCGGGGTCGAAGGGACTGGCGACAAAGCCCGCGCCCGACAGCTTGACCGCGACATGCGGCATCGCGGCGAGCGCACGCATCCCCGCCCGCCATGTGTCCAGCCCCTCGGCCAGGCGCGGCAGCCCGAGGTGATTGATCGCAACCGGCGTGCCCGGATGCCGCTCCGCCAGCACGGCGAGCCCGGCGAGCTGCGGGGGGTGGCCGTGAAAGTCGAAGCTCAGGCCATGATCGCCGAGCCGTGCGTAGCCCCGCTGCCACGCCGCATCGCGGGTCAGGTCGCCCGGATAGGCCGAGCCGCCGGGATCGGCCGGGTGCCAGTTGATGAGGTGGCGGATGCCGCGCACCAGCGACCGCGCCGCCTGCCACGCGAGGCGGGCGTCGACCGCGGGATCGTGCAGTTCGACCCGCGCGACGATCGCGGCCGGCAGCCCGTGGCGTGTCGCCTCGCCCTCCAGCCACCGCGTTTCCGCCTCGCCGTCCTCGGGGTGTGCGCCCGCGTCCACATGCACGGCGGCGACGGGACGCCAGGCTGCCACCTCCGCACGGTAGTCGGGCACGCCATAATCGGTCGCGATCGCCGCCGTCTCCGCCGCCTCGAGCCAGGGGTAGCGCAGCCGCCCCCGGTCCCACAGGTGCAGATGCGCATCGACGAAGGCGTGCGGTGCGCTCACCGATCCGCCGTGACGAAGCGCTGGCGCTGGCGACCGAGCTTCTCGATGCCGAGCTCGACAACGTCGCCGGCCGTCAGATAGCGCGGCTCTGGCCTCTGGCCCAGGCCGACGCCGGGCGGCGTCCCCGTGGTGATGACGTCGCCGGGCAGCAGCGTCATGAACCGCGAGCAATAGGCGACGATTTCGGCGACGCCGAAGATCATCGTGCGGCTGTTGCCCGTCTGCATCCGCTCGCCGTTCACGTCGAGCCACATGTCGAGCGCCTGCGGATCGCCCACCTCGTCGGGTGTGACCAGCCAGGGGCCGATGGGGCCGAACGTCGGAAACCCCTTGCCCTTGTCCCACGTCATGCCCCGTTCGAGCTGCCAGTGCCGCTCCGACACGTCATGGACGACGCAATAGCCCGCGACATGGCCCAGCGCGTCGCCCTCGCTCACGTTCGAAGCGGTCGTGCCGATGACGACGCCCAGTTCGACTTCCCAGTCGGTCTTGGTCGAGCCCGCCGGGATGACGACATCGTCGTCCGGTCCCTGGATGCAGCTGACCCATTTGTTGAAGACGACGGGCTCGTCGGGAACGGGTAGATTCGATTCGGCGGCGTGATCGGCGAAATTGGTGCCGATCGCGACGAATTGCCGCGTGCCGGCGACGCACGGGCCGTAGCGGACCGCGCCCTCGATCGGCGGCAGCCCGGCGGGGTCGATCGCCGCCAGCCGCGCCAGCCCCTCGCGCGACAATGCCGCGGGGCCGAGATCGTCGAGATGGCCCGACAGATCGCGGAGGGTCCCGTCGGCATCCACCAGCGCGGGCCGCTCCTGACCGGGTGCGCCGATACGGCAAAGTTTCATTTCGCGGTTCCCTCAGGTGATGCGCCGACCTGTTCGGCCAGCGCGAAGATGCGGGTCATCGGCGCCCATTTCTCGTCCCCAGCGCTTGAAAGGCGGCGCTGGAAGCGGCCCATCGCCGCCTGCCAGTGCGCGTCGACCGCGGCGAGTTCGGGGGCGATCGGGCGGGGGTAATCGTCCTCGACCTCCGCAATCATGAAAAGGCGATCGGCGGTGCGCCAGATCTGCATGTCGGCGACGCCGGAAGCGCGGATGCCCGCGATCACCTGCGACCAGACAGCGCCGGGGGCATGCGCCGCCTCATACGCGGCGATGAGGTCGGCGTCGGCGACGAGGTCGAGCGCGAAGCAGCGGCGTTGCGTCATGCCATCGTCCACCCGCCGTCGATCGCGTGCAGCCCGCCGGTCGTGTACGCGCTCTCGTCCGACGCAAGGTAGAGCGCGAGCGCGGCGACTTCCTCGGGCCGGCCGATCCGTCCCATCGGCTGGCGCGCGATGAAGGCGGCGCGCGCCGCGTCCGCATCGCCCGTCGCCGCCAGCCGCGCGTCGAGCGACGGCGACTGGACGGTGCCCGGACAGATCGCGTTGCAGCGGATGCCCTGCGCCACATAATCGACCGCGATCGAGCGGGTGAGCCCCGCCACCGCCGCCTTCGACGCGCAATAGGCATAGCGGTTGGCGACGCCGATCATCGCCCCCGCGACCGAGGCCATGTTGACGATCGACCCGCCGCCGCGCGCGATCATCGCGGGCAGGAATGCCGCGATCATCCGCGTAGTCAAACGGACGTTGAGGTCGAACGACAGGTCGAACCCCCGCTCGCCGGTTTCGAGCAACGCCCCCGCATCGACATAACCGGCGCAGTTGAACAGGATGTCGACCGGGCCGATGTCCGCGGCGAGCGCCGCGATCGCCGTACCGTCGAGCAGGTCGACGACGCGCGTCTCGCAGCCCGAAAGCGTTGCCAGCGACGCCGCGTTGATGTCGACGGCGACGACCGATGCCCCCTCGCGTACGAACTGTTCGGCGGTTGCACGGCCGATCCCCTGCCCGGCGGCGGTGACGAGCGCCCGCTTTCCCGCCAGTCGCCCTCGCCGCCTGTCCGCCATCGCACCGCCTTCCACACCTCTCACATACGCATCATATTTCACATGTGAGATGATCCGGCAAGATTCAATCCGTCACGCAAAGGCCGCGGGAACCCTCGGTCCCCGCGGCCCTCAGATGCCGGAATGGCTTAGCGGCGTGTTGCCCCGGGCGTCGGAGCAGGCGCCGGGGCGGGCGGCGGCGCAGGCCGCTCGCCGGGCGCGACCGGGGCGGCGCCCGGCGGCGGCGGCGGCGCTCCTTCGGGACCGGCGGCCGGCGCACCCGCAACGCCCGGCGGCGGGGGCGGAGGCGGCGGGGGCGCACCCGGACCGGCGGGGCCGGCGGGGGCGGGGCCGCAGCCGGGCGGCGGCGGGGGAGGACCGTCACGGCCGGGACCGCGATGCGGACCCATGCCGCCCGGCCCGGGTTCGCGCGGGCCGACCGCGGCGACCTGTCCGCCTGCATCGACGATATAGCTCGCGCGCAGCTGCCCTTCGTCGAAATGGCCCTGCACCGTCACCGGCTGGCCCACGCCGACCGCGCCGCGACCCTCGCGCCCGGCGGCGACCATCGCCCGGCCGCTCGTGTCCTGGACGACGAAACGGTCGCCATAGACCTCCGCCACGCGGCCCTTCACCGTCACCACGCCGCTCGTCGCCGACAGGCGCGCGATCGGGGTGGCGACGGTCGGCGCCATCTCGACGCTCGGCCGCGTCGCCTGTACCGCGCCGGCCCCGCCGGCCGCGCCGACGCCCAGCAGCACCGCCGCCCCGATGCCGAGCGCGGTCCGGCTGTTCTTCCATTTCGAGAAATCGACCATCGATCTGCTCCTTTGCTTGTCGATGGCGAGTCTCTACCCCCCTCCCGCCCCCGCCCCGCTGAACCCGGCGGTTCAGTTTGGGTTTAAGCCGCGGAGGTAGCCGACACGCATGCGCATCCTGTTGATCGAGGACGACCCCGACCTCGGCCCCGCCATCGCCCGGGCGCTGAGGGCCGAGCAGTGCGCCGTCGACCTGTTCGCGAACGGCATCGACGGCGGCCACGCCGGCGCGACCGAGGCCTATGACGCCGCGGTCCTCGACCTCGGCCTGCCCGCGGTCGACGGCGTCACCGTGCTGCGCGAGTGGCGGGCGGCGGGCCGCGACCTGCCCGTCCTGATCCTGACCGCGCGAGAGGCGTGGTCGGACAAGGTGGCCGGGTTCAAGGCGGGCGCCGACGACTATCTGGTCAAGCCGTTTCGCATCGAGGAACTGCTGATGCGTCTGCGCGCGCTGGTCCGCCGCGCCGCCGGGCATGCCGCATCGCGGCTCGATTGCGGGCCGCTGGCGTTCGAGGTGCAGACGGGCCAGTTCGAGCTCGACGGCCTGCCGCTCCGGCTGACCGCGCTCGAATGGCGGGTGCTGTCGGCGCTGATGCTGCGCCGCGAAGCGGTGATCGAGAGGCTCGACCTTCTCGAGAAAGTCTATGAGGGCGATGCCGACACGGATTCGAACAGCCTGGAGGTGATCGTCGGCCGCCTGCGCAAGAAGATCGGCGCGCACCTGATCGAAACGGTGCGCGGACGCGGCTATCGCCTGACCGCGGGCGAGGCCAGGTGAGGCTCGTACCGCGCTCGCTGTTCGGGCGGCTGTTCGCCTCGTCGCTGCTGGCGACGCTTGCGGCGCTGGTGCTCGCGGGCGTGGCGATCGGCGGGGTGATGCAGCGGTTCGTGACGGCGGGGATCGACGGCCGGCTGTCGGACCGGGTCGCTGCCCTGGAAAGCGCGGTGCGCGCCGACGGGACGCTCGACCGGACGCAGCTGGAGCAGGCGAGTGCCCGGATCGAGGACGATGCGCCGTGGCGGATCGACTTGCCTGGAGGTGCGTCGGTGGGCGCGGCCGACCTTACAACCGGTGGCGATCGTCCCCGCCCGCCGCTGCCGCCGCGCCCGTTCGACCGCGACCGCTTCGGCGAGCCGTTCGAGGGCTGGCGCGGCGGCGAGCGCGTGCACGGCCTGAGCGCCGTGGTGGACACCGAGGCCGGCCCGGTGCGCGTGAGCGCCGCAGTGCCGCGCCGCGAGATCGACCGCCCGGTGCTCGCCGCGCTCGCACCGCTGGCCGCCTCGCTCGCGATCCTCGGGCTTGCGCTCGGCGGCGCGGCGCTGGTGCAGCTTCGGCTCGGCCTGCGCCCGTTGCGCGACCTTCAGGCCGCGGTCGAGGCGATTCGACGCGGCGAGCGCGCACCGGTGCCAGAGCGGCTTCCCGACGAGCTTGCGCCGCTGGCCCAGGAGCTGGACGCGCTGGCGGGCGAGACCGCTTCGGCGCTTGCGGGCGCGCGGCAATCGGCGGCGAATCTTGCGCACGCGCTCAAGACGCCGGTCGCGACGCTGGCGCTGCATCTGCGGGACGATCCCGCCGCGACCGCGCAGCTTGCGCGGATCGACGCGGTGTTGCGCCATCATCTCGGCCGCGCGCGGGCGGCGGCGGCGGATCGGCGGGCAGCGACGCTGCTTGCCCCTGCGCTGACCGACCTCGCCGCCGCGATCGGCGAAATCCACCAGCGCCGCGTCGCGATTACGGTCGACGTGCCCGCGGACCTCGCCGCGGCGATCGGCGCGCAGGACCTCGACGAGCTCGCCGGCAACCTGATCGACAACGCTACCCGCCATGCTCGCGGCCAGGTGCGCGTCTCGGCGGCAGCGGAGGGCCGGATGATCCGGCTGACCGTCGCCGACGACGGGCCGGGCATCCCCGCCGCCGACCGCGACCGTGCCGCCGCACCGGGCAGCCGCCTCGACGAGCGGGGCGACGGCCACGGCTTCGGCATCGGGATCGCGCGCGAGATCGCCGAGCTACACGGCGGCGCGCTCACTCTCGGCGACGCACCGGCGGGCGGGCTGCTCGCCGCCGTGACGCTCCGGCGCGGCGGTTAGGGTCAGGCGACCGTCACGCCGACATCGACATTGCCGCGCGTCGCGTTCGAATAGGGGCAGGTCTGGTGCGCAAGTTCGACCAGCCGCTCGGCATCCGCGCGATCGAGACCGGGCAGGTCGACGACGAGATCGGCGGTGATGCCGAAGCCGCCCTCCAACCGCGGGCCGATGCCGACCGTCGCGGTGACGCTGGTCTCGGCCGGCACCTTGAGCTTGAGCTGCTGGCCCGCGACCTTGAGCGCACCGATGAAGCACGCCGAATAGCCCGCGGCGAACAGCTGCTCGGGATTGGTCCCCTCACCGCCCGCACCGCCCAGTTCCTTGGGGGTCGACAGCGCCACGTCGAGCGCGCCGTCCGCCGACTTCGCCGTGCCGTCACGCCCGCCGGTCGCGGTCGCCTTGGTGCTGTATTTCACATCGACTGCCATGGGATACTCCTTGGGCTTCGTTGAACTCGTTATCGCGATAACGAATATCTGAAACCGCGTAAAGCGGAATCGTTATCGCGATATGGGATTTTATGCTAAGCCCTGGAAATGCCAGCCGCCCTGCCCCTCGACGACCAGCTCTGCTTCGCGCTCTATTCGGCGTCGATGGCGGTTTCGCGCGCGTACAAGCCGATGCTCGACGCGCTGGGACTCACCTATCCGCAGTATCTCGTCCTCCATGCGCTGTGGGAGGAAGACGGCCGCACGATCGGCGCGATCGCCGAGCGGCTGGCGCTTGAGTCAAGCACGATCACCCCGCTGGTGAAGCGGCTCGAGGCTGCTGGATTCCTGGTGCGCGAGCGCAGCACCGAGGACGAACGTCGCGTCCTCGTCCGGCTGACACCGAGGGGCTGCGACATGCGCGAGGCGTGCGGATGCCTGGGCGAGGCGCTGGTCGCGCGGGCCGGGATGACGCCCGACCGCCTCGCCGCGCTCAACCGCGACGTGCAGCGCCTGCGCGATGCGCTGGCCACGCGCGACCAGGGCCTGTAACGGGCGGGCCATGAAAGCGACGATCTGGCACAATCCGCGCTGCGGCACCTCGCGCAAGACGCTGGCGATCCTCGAGGAGACGCCGGGCGTCGAGGTCAGCGTGATCGAGTATCTCAAGACCCCGCCGACGCGCGAGGAACTGCTGCGTCTGTATGCGCGCGCGGGCATGACGCCGCGGGACGGACTGCGCGCGAAGGAGCCACTGGCGGCGGAGACGGGCCTGCTCAACGCCGACGATGCCACCATCCTCGACGCGATGATGGCGCACCCGATCCTGATCGAGCGGCCGCTGGTCGAAACCGACAAGGGCGTGAAACTCTGCCGCCCGCAGGACAAGGTGCGCGAGATCTTGTGAGCGAGTTCAACCGGATGAGCGCGGGCGAACGCTACGACCCGTTCGCGCCGGATATCGCCGCTGCGCTCGCCCGCGCCGGCGAGTGGATGGCGCGCTACAATGCCAGCTACACGCAGGCGAACGACGTGCGCGAGGCGCTGCTCCGCGAGGGCCTTGGCGCGGTTGGCGCAGGCTGTGTCGTGCGCCCGCCTTTCTTTGTCGATTACGGCGTCAACGTGAGCCTCGGCGAGCGCGTGTTCCTCAATTTCGACTGCGTAATCCTCGACGTCTGTCCTGTCGTCATCGGCGACCGGACGCAGATCGGGCCGAAGGTGCAGATCTATGCCGCCGACCACCCCCGCGACGTCGCCAGCCGCGCGGCGGGGATCGAGTTCGGGCGCCCGGTGACGATCGGCGCCGACGTGTGGATCGGCGGCGGCGCGATCCTGTGCCCCGGCGTGACCGTGGGCGACGGCGCGATCGTCGGCGCAGGCGCGGTCGTCACGCGCGACGTGCCGCCGGGCGCCACCGTCGCCGGCAATCCTGCGCGCATCCGGGGATGACGAAAGGATCATGCGACGCTAGAGCGCGCGCATGACCCAGATCACGCCCGAGATCGTCGCCGAGCACGGCCTGTCCGCGGAAGAATATGAGCGCGTCCTGAAGGCGCTCGGCCGCGAGCCCAACCTCACCGAACTCGGCCTCTTCTCAGTCATGTGGTCCGAGCATTGCAGCTACAAGTCGAGCCGCATCCACTTGAAGAAGCTGCCGACGGAGGCGCCCTGGGTGATCTGCGGTCCGGGCGAGAATGCCGGCGTGATCGACATCGGCGACAATCAGGCCGCGATCTTCAAGATGGAGTCGCACAACCACCCCAGCTACATCGAACCGTATCAGGGCGCGGCGACGGGCGTGGGCGGCATCCTGCGCGACGTGTTTACGATGGGCGCGCGGCCGGTCGCGAACATGAACGCGCTGCGCTTCGGCCGGCCCGATCATCCGAAGATGCGCCACCTGATCGCGGGCGTCGTCCACGGCATCGGCGGCTATGGCAATTGCGTTGGCGTGCCGACGGTGGGCGGCGAGGTCAATTTCCACCCCGCCTATGACGGCAACATCCTCGTCAACGCGATGACCGTCGGCGTCGCGCAGCAGGACAAGATCTTCTATTCGGCCGCGGCGGGCATCGGCAATCCGGTGGTCTACGTGGGGTCCAAAACCGGCCGCGACGGCATCCACGGCGCGACGATGGCCTCGGCCGATTTCGACGAGAAGTCGGATGAGAAGCGCCCGACCGTGCAGGTCGGCGACCCCTTCACCGAAAAGCTGCTGATCGAGGCCTGCCTCGAACTCATGGCGTCGGACGCGATCGTCGCGATCCAGGACATGGGCGCGGCCGGCCTGACCAGCTCCAGCGTCGAGATGGCGTCGAAGGGCGGCGTCGGTATCGAGCTGGTCATGGACAACGTGCCGCAGCGCGAGACGGGGATGACCCCGTACGAGATGATGCTGTCCGAAAGCCAGGAGCGGATGCTCATGGTGCTGAAACCCGGCCGCGAGGGTGAGGCCGAGGCGATCTTCAAGAAGTGGGAACTCGACTTCGCGGTCATCGGCACCGTCACCGATACCGGCCGCATGGTGCTCAAGTGGCAGGGCGAAACCGTCGCCGACATCCCCCTCGCCCCGCTCGCCGACGAAGCGCCGCTCTACGACCGCCCGCACGTGCCGACGCCCAAGCCCGCCGAACTCGAGGATGCGCCCGAGAGCAGCGACGTGGCCGCCGACCTCCTGAAGCTCATGGGCACCCCCGACCTCGCCAGCCGGCGCTGGATCTGGGAGCAGTACGACCACATGGTCGGCGCCGACACCGTCCAGCGCCCCGGCGGCGATGCCGCGGTGGTGCGCGTCCACGGCACCGACAAGGCGCTGGCGATCACCACCGACTGCACGCCGCGCTACTGCTTCGCCGATCCCGTCGAGGGCGGGAAGCAGGCGGTGGCGGAGGCGTGGCGCAACCTGACCGCGGTCGGGGCGACGCCGCTCGCCATCACCAACTGCCTCAACTTCGCCAACCCCCAGCGGCCCGAGATCATGGGCCAGATCGTCGGCTGCCTCGAGGGGATGGGCGACGCCTGCCGCGCGCTCGACTTCCCGATCGTCAGCGGCAACGTGTCGCTCTACAATGAATCCAAGGCGACCGGCGGCGGCTCGGCGATCCTGCCCACCCCCGCGATCGGTGGGGTCGGCCTGATGCAGGACTGGCAGAAGTCGGTCGGCATCGGCTTTCGCCGTACCGGCGACGCGATCATGCTGGTGGGCGAGCGCGCGGGCCATCTCGGCCAGTCGCTGTGGTTGCGCGAACTGCACGGGCGCGAGGACGGCCCGCCGCCCGCGGTCGACCTCAAGGCCGAGCGCCGCACCGGCGACTTCATCCGCGCCCAAATCCAGAAAGGCGCGATCCGCGCCTGCCACGACGTGGCGGACGGCGGCCTTGCCGTCGCGGTCGCCGAAATGGCGCTGGCGAGCGGCATCGGCGCGCTGGTCGATTCGGTGCAGCCGTTCGGGCTGGCCGAAAGCTTCTTCGGCGAGGATCAGGGGCTCTACGTCGTCACCGTCTGCGACCAGTGCATGGCCGACTTCATGGCCGATGCCGAACGCGCCGACGTGCCCGCCGACCTGCTTGGCCGCACAATCAAGGACCGGCTGGTGTTCGAGACCGAGGGGGGCGACTATGCCGTCACGCTCGATGCACTGCGGTCGGCGCATGAAGGGTTCTTCCCGAAGCTGATGCAGGGCGAGGTCGCCGCCTGACGCATAACGCCGCCGCACGCGTCCCCGGCCTCGACGTCGCGCGCGGGGCGGCGGTGATGGGCATTCTCCTGCTCAACATCGTCTCGTTCGCGATGCCGGGGGATGCGTACATCAATCCGCTGGCATGGGGATCGGGCCGGCCGGTCGACCTCGCCGTCTGGGCGATCAACCAGTTGCTCTTCGAAGGACGGATGCGCGGGCTGCTCGCGCTGCTGTTCGGCGCGGGCGTCATCCTCGGCGCGGCGCGGGCCGAGCATCGATTGCGGCGCCATTACGCGCGGATGGCGGTGCTGGCGCTGTTCGGCCTCGCGCACGGATACCTCGTCTGGAACGGGGATATCCTGCTTCATTATGCGATCCTCGGCTGCCTGTTGCCGATCGCGTGGGACTGGTCGGCGGGGCGGCTGGCGCGCGCGGGGATCGTCGTGCTGCTCGTCTTTTCGGCGTTGTTGAGCCTGCAATTCGCGGGGCTGCTCGGCTTGCAGGCCGCAGCCACCGCGCCGGATGCGCCCGCGTCGCTGGTCGCGAGCTATCGCGCGATGCTGGAAACCTTTCCACAGCCGGGCAGCGCGGTCGTTGCCGCCGACCTTGCCGCCTATCGCGGCGACTGGCTCGACATTCTCGATTATCGCGTGAATGTGCGCGGCAGCACGCCGCTTCGCCTGCTCGAGTTCGCGGGCGGAGAGACGCTGGGCTACATGCTGATCGGCATGGCCCTCGCCCGCGCCGGCATGTTGACCGGCGGGTGGAGCGAGCGCGGGCTGCGGCAGATGATGATCTGGGGCTACGGCATCGGCCTGCCCGTTATTGCCGGCCTGACGGTTTGGGCGTTCGCCAGCCGGTTCGATCCGATCGTCCTCATGGGCAATTTCCTTGCCTGGTCGATCCCGTTCCGCGCCGCGACCGCGCTCGCGCATCTGGCGCTGATCCTGTGGCTGGCGCGGCGGTTCGCGGACCGGCCGATCGTGCGGAGGATTGCGGCGGTGGGGCGGATGGCGTTCACCCACTACCTTCTCACCAGCCTCATCATGACGACGATCTTCTACGGCTATGGCTTTGCGCTGTTCGGTCGGGTCGGGCGGGCCGAGCTCTATCTGTTTGTGGCGGGGATGTGGGCGATCATGCTCGCCCTTTCGCCTTGGTGGCTCGCGCGGTTCGGCCTCGGGCCGTTCGAACGCGTGTGGCGGCTGCTCGCCGCCAAAGCTGCGAACGCGACGCAATAGGGGTTGCGCGGTCTTTCGGGCGTAGTTAGAACGACTCGCAATAGCGAGGAAGCCGATGGTCGTCTGCGTCTGCAATGCCCTGCGTGAGCGTGAAGTCCGCGAAGCCGCGCGCGGCGGTGCGATGAGTGCCTGTCAAGCGTATCGCGCGCTCGGATGTCAGGCGAAATGCGGCCAGTGCGTGCCGTTTGCGAGAGCCATTATCGACGCCGAACGCGCGGCTGCCTGACAGTCGCAACAGCGGAAAGCTCGGATTTCCGCCGCCTTCCGGCTATCGTCCAGCACCGCTTCGGGCTATCCTGATCGCCTGTTTCCATCACGGTAGAAGGCCGCGCGCATGAAGGGCGACCCCAAGGTCATCGAGTTTTTGAACACGGCGCTCAAGAACGAGCTGACCGCGATCAACCAGTATTGGCTGCACTATCGCCTGCTCGACCATTGGGGCGTCTACAAGCTCGCCCAGTTCGAGCGGAAGGAATCGATCGAGGAGATGGAGCACGCCGATTGGCTGGCGGAGCGCATCCTGTTCCTCGATGGCCTCCCCAATTTCCAGCTGCTCGGCCGTTTGCGCATCGGCGAGACCGTCGAGGAAGTTTTGAAAGGCGACCTCGCGCTCGAGGAAGAGGCGATCCCGCTGCTGCGCGACGCGATCGAGCATTGCGAAAAGGTCCGCGATTACGTCAGCCGCGACCTGTTCCGCCGCATCCTCGACAGCGAGGAAGAGCATCTCGACACGCTGGAACGCCAGTTCGACATGATCGCGCGCATGGGCATCCAGAACTACGTCCAGCTCAATTCGCAGTCCGAGGCCGACGCCAAGCGCGAGGATTGAGCCGAGTATCGTCGCCCGGCCGCCGCGCCGGGCGACGTTCGAATAGCCTGACCGCTGATCCAAAGGCGCATTGAACGCCGCGCGCGCTAACGCGTTCGCACGCCATCCACGTTCAAGGTCGCCCGCCATTCTCCAGCCCGCCGACACCGCTCACCCCGCCACGCGCCCCACCGCCGAACCCGCCGCCGACGGTCTGCCGATGCCGCGGCGTGCGTTGGCGATCGCGGCGATCTCGTTCGGCACCGCGCTGTTCGTCATCGACGGCGCGATCGCCAACGTCGCGTTGCCGACGATCGCGCGGGACACCGGCGTCGGGCCGGGATCGGTGGTGGCGGTAGTCACGCTCTATCAGCTCGTGCTCGTCATGGGCCTGCTTCCCTTCGCCAATCTGGGCGACCGGCTGGGGCACCGGCGGCTGTATCAGATCGGTCAGGTGATCTTCCTGATCGCCTCCGCGATGAGCCTGCTCGTCACCGGCTTCGCCTCGCTGCTCGCGGTCCGCGTCGGCCAGGCGCTGGGCGCCGGTATGGCGCTCAGCGTATCGGCGGCGATGCTGCGGTCGATCTACCCTTCCAAGAGCCTTGGCTCGGGCCTCGGCATCAACAGCGTGATCGTCGCCTCGGCCAATGCGCTTGCCCCGACACTGGGCGGGTTCATCGTCGGCCATGCCGACTGGCGCTGGGTGTTCTGCGCTGCGGTGCCGTTCGCGCTTCTGTCGATCCTGCTCGGCCGCGCGTTGCCCGATCCCAAGCCCGTGCCGGGTCATTTCGACTGGACCGGCGGGGTGTGGAGCGCCGCCACGATCGGCGCGATCATCGGCGGAATCGAGCTCGCCGCGCACAGTGCCGCGGTGCCCGGCGGCGTGCTGATCGCGGCGGGGGTCATCTCCGCGATCCTGCTCGTTCGTCGCGAGCGCGCGCGGGCGCGGCCGGTGCTGCCGGTCGACCTGCTCGCCCGCCCGGTCATCGGCCTGTCGGTGCTGGGCGCGATCAGTGGTTTCCTCGCGTCGGCTTCGCTGATCGTCCTCCTCCCCTTTCGGTTCGAGCAGGGGATGGGTTATTCGCCGGAACAGGTGGGGCTCTTGATCCTGCCGGTGCCGCTCACGCTACTGTTCGTCGCGCCGCTGGCGGGCTGGCTGTCCGACCGGGTGAAGCCCTCATTCCTCGGCATCGCCGGGTGCGTCGTCTCGATCACCGGCTTCGTCCTGATCGCGACGATGCCGAACGACCTCGTCTGGCCGCATATCGCATGGCGGCTGTCGCTGACGGCGAGCGGATTCGGCCTGTTCTTCGCGCCCAACTCGCGGCTCATCATCGGCAGCGCGCCGCGGGACCGGGCGGCGGCGGCGGGAGGCCTCCTTTCCACCGGACGGCTGCTGGGCCAGACGCTCGGCGCATCGGTCGTTGGCGTGATGCTGGCACTCGGTCTTGGCCTCGGCCCCGTCCCGCTGATCGTCGCGGCTTGCTTTTCCGCGCTCGCACTCCTGTGCAGTGCCCTCCGGCTAAAGGCCGGGTGACGCAACCCACGCGGGCGCGGGCCGTTGTCCGGTCCTAGCCTTTTGGAGGATGCACGATGCAGGTCGATCAGCAGGAAGACACCCGGATTCGCGAAGACATGTGGAAGGCGATGGCCAAGAGCCCGTTCGTCATGGTCGGCCTCGTCGGCAGCCATGAGCATTCGGAGCCGATGACCGCACAGCTCGACGAGGACGCCAACAGCGAGTTCTGGTTCTATTGCAACCGCGACAACCGCGTGGCCAAGGGCGGCGAGGCGATGGTACAGTTCGTTGCCAAGGGTCACGACCTGTTCGCCTGCATCCACGGCACCCTGACCGAGGAAACGCGCCCCGAAATCTTCGACAAATACTGGTCGAAGCCGGTCGAGGCATGGTTCGAGGGCGGCAAGGACGATCCCAACGTCATGATGCTGCGCTTCGACCTCAAGGACGCGGAGATCTGGGAAGCCGACATGTCGCTGACCGGCAAGCTCAAGATGCTGACCGGCCACACGATCCGCCCGCAGGAAGCCGGATCGCACGCCGAAGTGAACCTCTGAATCGAACGGCGGCGTGGGCTTCAGTCCTCGCCGCCGCCCTCGATCTCTTCCTTAACCTGTCCGTGCGCGATCAGCGCGAACAGCCCGCTGCCCCCAATCACGTTGCCGAGAAACGCGGGCAGCACGAACCCGAACGCGACCCAGGCGAGGCTCGCACGGCCCGACAGCCACAGCAGCCACGCCTCCGCCGATCCCACCACAACGTGCGCGAAGCCGCCGGCAGAGACGAGCCAGGTGATCGCGACGACCACCCACAGCGCATTCTCTCGCGCATTGGGCAGCACCCAGGCAAGGCTGGCAATCAGGAAGCCGGCGGGGATCCCGAGCACCAGCGTCCGCCCGAAGCTGTTTTCCATCAGATGCGAGGAGAATTCGAGCGCGCCATTCAGCGTCTCGGCATCGACGATCCAGCCTTGTGAGATCATCGCAGCCACGACGAGCGTCCCGATCAGGTTACCGACCAGCACGATCCCCCACAACCGCCCAAGCCGCCAGAAATTGCGCGGGCTGGGCTCGGCGACGACGGGGACGACCGCGGTGACGGTTGCTTCCGTGAAAAGCTGCAAATTACCGAGGACGACGATGATGAAGCCGATCGTATAGCCCATCGCGACGACCAGCTCGGTCCATTTCGCCTCGGGCAGGTCGGCGCGGATCGTCGCCACTGCGATCAACGACGCACAGACGGCGATACCCGCCGCCAAGCCCGAGAAGAACAGGCCGCTTGCCGGACGCTCGAGTTCCTCGTCCCCCGCCTTGCGGATCACTTCATAGATGACGACGGCCGACCCGGTCTCGCGTTCGGCCACCGCCTCCCGCTCGCCCTGATCGAGATGCGCGGGCGCGGGCTCCTCGCTCATCAGGCGTGCGCCGCCATCCACTCTTCCATGACGGGCGCGATGCGCGTGCGCCACTTCGACCCGTTGAAGATGCCGTAGTGGCCGACCCCCTCGGCCAGCAGATAGCGCTTGTGCGCCTCTGGCAGGTTGGTCGCGATCGTCAGCGCCGCCTTGGTCTGGCCGATGCCGGAAATATCGTCGCGCTCGCCCTCGATCGCGAGGATGCCGACATCGGTGATGGCACCGGCATCGACCGGCCGCCCGCGATGCGTCATCGTCCCCATCGGCAGCGCATGCCGCTGGAAGACGAGGTCGATCGTCTGGAGATAGAATTCCGCCGTCATGTCGCAAACCGCGCGATATTCATCGTAGAAGCGCATCGTCGCGCCCGCGCTCTCGCCGTCGCCCTGGACCAGATGCTTGAACATCTCCCAGTGCGAAACGAGGTGGTTGCCGAGGTTCATCGTCATGAACCCGGCCAGCTGGAGGAAACCCGGATAGACGCGGCGGCCGGCGCCCGCATAGAGCGACGGCACCGTCGCGATCACGTTCTGCGCGAACCAGGCATGCGGCCGCTCGGTCGCGAGCGTGTTGACCGCGGTCGGCGCCTCGCGCGTGTCGATGGGCCCGCCCATCATGGTGAGCGTGCGCGGGCGATTCGGATGCTTGTCCGCGCTCATCAGCGCGACCGCGGCATAGCAGGGGACCGAAGGCTGGCAGACCGCCAGCATGTGCGGGCGCGCGTCGCCCTCCGCACCGATCACCGCGCACCAGTCGGTCACGTAATCGATATAGTCGTCGAGGTCGAAGCGCCCGTCCGCCACCGGCACCAGCTTCGCATCGCGCCAGTCGGTGATGTAGACGTCGGCCACGGGCAGCATCCGCTCGACCGTGCCGCGCAGCAGCGTGGCATAGTGGCCCGACATCGGTGCAACGATGAGCAGCTTGGGACCACCCGAAACCCCCTCGCGCACGAAATGCTTGAGCTGGCCGAACGGCTTGCGCGCCACGATCTCCTCGCGGACCGCAACCTCGCGGCCGTCGATGGTGATGGCCGTCAGGCCGAAGTCGGGCTTGCCGCGCGGTGCGGCCGCGTGGGCGAACACCTCGAGCGCGGAGGCGAGCACCGGGCCGCCGCCGAAATAGGAAAACGGGTTCGCCGGATTGTTGAGCAGCCCCGCGCTGAAATTGGCAAACGCGCTGGCCCCGGCCAGCATCGAGCGTTGCATCTCATAGGCGTCGTAGAGCATTCGGTATCCTTCCTCGCCCCTGCCACCGCGGCGGAAAGGGTTGGGTGACATAGCGCCTGCGAGCGGTAACTCGCAACGACGCTGCGACGATACGCACGTAACACTTTCGTTCGGGTATCGTAACGCCCGTCTTGCCGAGACGTTCAGCGCCCCTGTTATCTGGGCGCGAGGCCGTGGCGCAGAAAGTCGGCCATCTCGGATGCGATGGCCGCTGCCGGGCGAT
This sequence comes from uncultured Sphingomonas sp., assembly GCA_913775315.1. Taxonomy (GTDB): domain Bacteria; phylum Pseudomonadota; class Alphaproteobacteria; order Sphingomonadales; family Sphingomonadaceae; genus Sphingomonas. Next base: position 70,946 of record CAJYIX010000013.1, read on the forward strand.
CCTCCTCCCACACGCCGAAGCGCAGGCCGAGGAACACGTTCATCCCCATGATCGCCCAGGCATGCGCCGCGCCCACGTCGGCGCGCACCTCGCCGCGGTCGGCGGCGGCGCGCAGCCGCGCCTCGATCCGCTCGGCGGTGACGGCGTAATGGAGGCGGAAGCTTTCGGCATCGACGAACTCGGCCTCGTCGATGATGCGGTAGATTTCCTTGTGCGCGCGCACGAAGTCGATGAAATGGGAAAGGCCCGCCTGCTCGGCAGCGATGCCGTCGGGGGCAGCGCGGATCGCGGGGGCGACGTGATCGCGCACCTGCGTCGACATGTCGCGCACGAGGGCGCGGAACACCGCGTCCTTCGAGTCGAAATAGGTATAGAAACTGCCGAGCGCGACGCCCGCGCGCCGGGTGATCCCGCTGATCGACCCTTCGTGAAAGCCCTTTTCGCCGAACTCCGCCGCGGCGGCGTCGAGGATGGCGCGCAGCGTCCGCCGGCCCCGCTCGGTGCGCGGCACCTTGCCCTCGCTCGCGGCTTCCGCCTCTTCCATCGCCTCCCCCATTTTCCCAAGTTGAAACCCGGTTCAGGTTTCAGTATAGCCAAAGCGAACCACGCACAACCCGCCGGCAAAAGGCGGGATGCGGCACAGGGAGGGGATAAGGCCGATGGCTCGCCTGAACACGCGTTTCGTCCAGTTTCTGACGCTCACCGCGGCGCCCGCCGCGCTTTTCGCCATGCCCGCCCACGCGCAGGACGTGCCCGCCGAGCCCGAGGCGCAGGCCGCCGCGACCGAGGCCGGCTCCGCCGCGATCGGCGACCAGGACATCGTCGTGACGGCCCAGCGCCGGTCCGAATCGCTGCTCCGCGTGCCGATCGCCGTCACCGCCTATTCGGGCGAGGCGCTGGAGGCGCAGGGCGCGATCGACCTGTCGGATATCGGAGACACGACGCCCAACGTGACGCTGGAGCCGTCGCGCGGCACCAATTCGACGCTCACTGCCTTTATCCGCGGCGTAGGCCAGCAGGATCCGGTCCCCGGCTTCGAAAGCGGCGTCGGCCTCTATCTCGACGACGTGTATCTCAACCGGCCGCAGGCGGCGCTGCTCGACATCTACGACGTCGAGCGGATCGAGGTGCTGCGCGGGCCACAGGGCACGCTCTATGGCCGCAACACGATCGGCGGCGCGATCAAGTACGTGACCCGCCGGCTGCCCAATGACTTCTCGGTCAACGCCCGCGCCACCTATGGCAGCTATGACCAGGCCGACGGCGTACTCAGCATCTCCGCCCCGCTGACCGACGGCATCCGCATCGGCGTCGCGGGCGCCCGCCTGTCGCGCGGCGGGTTCGGCGAGAACACGACGCTCGGCATCGAGAACTACAACAAGGACGTGTGGGCGGGCCGCGGCACGATCGAGTTCGAGACGCCCGACAGCCGCCTCTTTGTCCGCCTGTCCGGCGACTACACGCACGACAAGTCGAACGCGCGCAACGGCCATCGCCTGCTCCCGGGGCTCCTTTCGGGGGCGCCGGTGCTGGAAGACGTCTACGACACGCGCGCCGGCCTCGCCTTCCCGAAAAACGATATCGAGGCGGGCGGCCTCGCCATGAACATCAGCGCGGAGATCGCGACCGGCCTGACGCTGCGCAGCATCAGTGCGTGGCGCAAGGACAAGAGCCTGACGCCGATCGACTTCGACGCGCTGCCCAGCGTCGATGTCGACGTGCCCGCGGTCTATCGCAACGAGCAGTTGAGCCAGGAATTCCAGCTTGCCTATGAGAGCGACCGGCTGAAGGGCCTTGTCGGATTCTACTATCTCGACGCCCGTGCCTCTACCCGGTTCGACGTGATCCTCGCCACCACTGGCCCCGCGCTCGGTCTACCGGTCGCCGCGGGCTTCGGGCAGCAGACCGCGGGCGACGTGCGGACCGACACCTGGTCGGGCTTCGCCGACTTCACCTTCGACGTGACCGACTGGCTCTCGCTGACCGGCGGAATCCGCTATACCAGCGACACGCGCAAATCGACGATCTTCAAGGCCAATCGCCTGGGCGGCGCGGACCCGCAGTTCGGCGGGAACGGCGTCAATCTCGGCAATCCGATCACCAACTTCACCGGCGAGGCGACGTTCGAGAAATGGACGCCGCGCGCGGTCGTCACGATCAAGCCCAGCGACACCTTCCTCGCCTATGCCTCCTACTCCAAGGGGTTCAAGGGTGGCGGCTTCGACCCGCGCGGCTCGGCCAATATCGCGCCGAACAACAACGGCGTGCCCGGCATCCAGTATGACGACATCTACAACTTCTTCCTCTTCGATCCCGAAGAGGTAAACAGCTACGAAGTGGGCCTGAAGGGTTCGTTGTTCGACCGCGCCTTCACCTATGCGGTGACGGGCTTCTACGCCGACTACAAGAACGTGCAGGTTCCGGGATCGGTCGGCGTCGACGCCAATGGCGACGGCATCTTCGAGGGGTTCGCCGGCGTCACCACCAACGCCGCCGCCGCGACGCTGAAGGGTATCGAGGCGGAGCTCTTCGCCCGCCTCGCCCGCGATTTCGCCGGTGCGGGCAGCCAGGTCACGCTGTCGGGCACGCTCGGCTATATCGATGCGAAGTATGACAGCTTCATCGGCCCGGCGGGCAACCAGGTGGCCGATTTCCGCCGCATCCAGAACACGCCCGACTGGACGGTGTCGGGCACGCTCGGCACGATCCTGCCCATCGGGCCGGGCGAGCTCAATGCCTCGACCACCGTCAGCTATCGCAGCGACACGACGCAGTTCGAGGTGCCCAATCCGTTCCTCGACCAGCCGGGCTATGCGCTGTGGGATGCCAGCATCAACTACCGCTTCGGCCCGGACAATCGCTACTCGATCGGCCTCCACGGCAAGAACCTGACCGACGAGCGGTACATCACCTCGGGCTACCTCTTCGCGGTGTCGAACCCGCAGACCGGCCTGCCGATCATCACGCCGGCGGGCGGCATCACCCCGTCGTTGGGGCGAGAGGGCGTGGCGACCGCCTTTTACGGCAATCCGCGCCAGTTCTACGTGACGCTCGGGCTTAAGTTCTAAAAGGGGGAATGGGCGGGCGGCCTCGGCCGTCCGCCCTCCTTGTTTCAAGGCGCTTGGCATCGCGCGCGGTTCGCGTAAGCTCTGCCCAAACATTCGAGGATCGGGTATGGCGAGCAGCGCAGCGGATGTACGGGGCCGGTTGACCGAAGTGACGCCCGGCTATCGCGCGCTCGTCCTCGCGATGCTGCTGGTTGTCTACACCTTCAACTTCCTCGACCGACAGATCCTCGGCATCCTCGTCCAACCGATCAAGGTCGAGCTCGGCCTGACCGACACACAACTGGGCGCACTTGGCGGCATCGCCTTCGCCATGCTCTATTCGACGCTCGCCATCCCGCTGGCGCTGATCGCCGACCGGACGAGCCGGAGCTGGGTCATCACCCTCTCGCTCGGTATCTGGAGCGCGTTCACGGCGCTGTGCGGCATGGCGACCAGTTTCTGGCAGCTCTTCGCGTTCCGCATCGGCGTGGGCGTGGGCGAAGCGGGTGGCGTCGCCCCCTCCTATGCGATGATCTCCGACTATTTCCCGCCGAACAGGCGCGCCAAGGCGCTCGCCATCTATTCGCTCGGCATCCCGATCGGGCTGGCGGGCGGGTCGATCCTCGGCGGGTACATCGCCGCGACCGTTGACTGGCGAACTGCGTTCCTGGTCGTGGGCCTGGCGGGCGTCGTCATCGCCCCGATCTTCCGCCTGATCGTGCGCGAGCCTGTGCGCGGGATGAGCGACCCCGTGCCCCCCTCGACCGAACGTGTGCCGGTCGGCCGCGTCTTCGCGATCCTGGCAAAGAAGCCGAGCTTCTGGCTGATGGGCTTCGCCGCGGGGTTCAGCTCGATGTGCGGTTATGGCCTTGCCTATTGGATGCCCTCGGTCCTGATCCGCAGCTTCGGGTTCGAGCTGTTCGATGCGGCGCTCTACATGGGGTCGGTGCTGCTGGTCGGCGGCAGTGCGGGGGTACTCTTGGGCGGCGTGCTCGCCGACAGACTCGGGGCCGCTGACAAGGGCGCCTATGCCAAGCTGCCGATGATCGCGTGGCTCATCACCGTGCCGCTGTTCGCGGGCGGGCTGCTGGCCAGCGGATCGCCCTGGCTCGCCTGGGCGCTGCTCCTCATTCCCAACGGCTTCAACATCCTGTGGCTGGGGCCGGTGACGACCGCGGTACAGGGCCTCGTCCCCCCACCGATGCGCGCGACGGCGAGTGCGTCGTTCCTCCTCATCAACAACCTTGTTGGCCTCGGCCTCGGCTCATGGATCATGGGCGCGATGGCCGATTCGATGAAGGTGTCGCTCGGCGACGATGCGCTGCGCTGGGCGGCGATCGCGGCGCTTGGGTTCTATCTGGTGGCGGCGGGGCTGATGGCGCTGGCGATCAAGCCACTACGCCGAGATTGGCATTGCAGTTAGCGCCGCCTAGGTCTTTCCGCGTGGTCTAGCGAGCGGAGGGATCATGAGCGCAATCATCAGCGGGTTGGTGGGCGGCGCGGTCGCAGCCGCACTCTGCTTGGTGGCAGAGCGCCGCCGCAGACCCGTCGATGTCGATCGCGCTGGATGGCGGTCGCTGCAGCCTGGACGCTTGATGGTCACAACGATCGTCGAATGTTGCGCGATGGCGGCCTTGCCAATCTACATCCTGGGCACCGGCGGCTCGACCCGGCCCGACGTCGAAACCCAGAACCTGTTCGCGGTGCTACTCGCGATCGGCTTTGCGTGCGCAGCCGGCTATACGAGCTGGGCGGCCTATGGTCAGGATGTCAGCTGGGACAATCGCATGCTGCGGGTCCGCGGCGCATTCGGACCCACGAAGACGCGCCGACTGGAAAATGTAGTCGCGATTGCGATCGGCGACTGGTCCGGCCTGTACCGCGTTTCGTTCAATGACGGATCGACGGTGCGCTTCTCGTCACAACTGCGCGGCGCACGCGAATTGTCGTCGCTGATCACAGACCTGATGACGGAACCAAGACGCAAACGGCCTTGATCGAAGCGAGTGGACCGTCCCTACCGCTTCCCGGTCCACTTCCGCTTCGTCTTCCCGAACCGGTCCTTCCTCGTCCCCGGCTTGCCCTCGTTGGACCGCCCCATGATCGGCGCCTTGCGCTCATGATCCGGCAGCCCCAGCTCCTCCGCCTCCAGCGAGCGGATCTCGTCGCGGATGCGACCGGCTTCCTCGAACTCGAGGTCGGATGCGGCCTTGCGCATCTTCTTCTCCAGCTCCTCGATGTAGGCGCGCAGGTTATGGCCGACCATGTGCGGGCGGTCGTCGCCGATCTCGACCGTCACCTGGTCCTGTTGCGACACGTGCTTGATGATGTCGCCGATGTCGCGGCGGATCGTCTGCGGCGTGATGCCGTGCTCGGCGTTGTATGCCTCCTGCTTTTCGCGCCGGCGGCCGGTTTCGTTGAGCGCGCGCTCCATCGACCCCGTCATCTGGTCGGCATAGAGGATCACCCGCCCGTCGACGTTGCGCGCCGCGCGGCCGATCGTCTGGATCAGCGAGGTTTCGGAGCGCAGGAACCCTTCCTTGTCCGCATCGAGGATCGCGACCAGCCCGCATTCGGGAATGTCGAGCCCCTCGCGCAACAGGTTGATGCCGATCAGCACGTCGTACACGCCCATGCGCAGGTCGCGGATCAGCTCGATACGCTCCAGCGTCTCGACGTCGCTATGCATGTAGCGGACCTTGATCCCCGCCTCGTGCATATATTCGGTGAGGTCTTCGGCCATCCGCTTGGTCAGCGTGGTGACGAGCGTGCGGTACCCGGCCTCGGTCGTCTTGCGCGCCTCGACGATCAGGTCCTGCACCTGCTCCTCGACCGGCTTGATCTCGACCGGCGGGTCGATCAGGCCGGTGGGGCGGATGACCTGCTCGACGAAGACGCCGCCGGTCTGCTCCATCTCCCACCCGCCGGGCGTCGCGGAAACGCAGACCGTCTGCGGCCGCATCGCATCCCATTCGTTGAAACGCAGCGGCCGGTTGTCGATGCAGCTCGGCAGGCGGAAGCCGTATTCGGCCAGCGTGATCTTGCGCCGATGATCGCCGCGCGCCATCGCGCTGATCTGGCCGATCGTCTGGTGACTTTCGTCGACGAAGAGGACGGCGTTCTCGGGTAGATATTCAAACAAGGTCGGCGGCGGCTCGCCGGGCAGGCGGCCGGTCAGGAAGCGGCTGTAGTTCTCGATCCCCGCGCAACTGCCGGTGGCGGCGATCATCTCGAGGTCGAAGTTGGTCCGCTGCTCCAGCCGTTGTGCCTCGAGGAGCTTGCCCTCCGCCTGCAACTCCTTGAGGCGCTCGTCCAGCTCGTGCCGGATCGCGTGCGTCGCCTGCTTCATTGTGGGGCCGGGCGTCACATAATGGCTGTTGGCATAGATGCGGATCGAATTGAGGCTGGCGACTTTCTGGCCGGTCAGCGGATCGAACTCGGTGATCTCCTCGATCTCGTCGCCGAAGAAGCTGATCCGCCACGCACTGTCCTCATAGTGCGAGGGGAAGAGTTCGAGGCTGTCGCCGCGCACGCGAAACGCGCCGCGCTGGAAGGCGGCGTCGTTGCGCTTGTATTGCAGCGCGACGAGCTTTCGGATGATCTCGCGCTGGTCGTGCGTCTCGCCCTTCTTCAGGTCGAAGATCATCGCCGAATAGGTCTCGACCGAACCGATACCGTAGAGGCAGGAGACCGACGCAACGATCAACACGTCGTCGCGTTCGAGCAACGACCGGGTGGCCGAGTGGCGCATCCGGTCGATCGCCTCGTTGATCGAGCTTTCCTTCTCGATGTACGTGTCCGACCGCGGGACGTAGGCCTCGGGCTGGTAATAGTCGTAATAGCTGACGAAATATTCGACCGCGTTATCGGGGAAGAACGACTTGAACTCGCCGTACAGCTGCGCGGCGAGGATCTTGTTGGGGGCCAGGATCAGCGCGGGGCGCTGCACCGCCTCGATCACCTTGGCCATGGTGAAGGTCTTGCCCGAGCCAGTGACGCCGAGCAGCACCTGATCGCGCTCCCCCGCCTCCGCCGCCTCAACCAGTTCCTTGATCGCGGTCGGCTGGTCGCCCGAGGGGGTATAGTCGCTGACGAGCTTAAACCGCTTGCCCCCTTCCGCCTTGGGCGGCCGTGCGGGGCGATGGGGGACGAAGCTCTGCCCGGTTTCGGGCTCGGCCAGGCTGGTGCGGATCTGGATAGCCATGCCGCGAATATGCGAACGAAAGGAGGCCGGGGCAATGGGTCGAGCCCGCCTAAGCGAGGTCGGTCAGCCCTTCGCTCCCCCATCCGCGCGTTCATGCCGAGCCGCTCGGAAGGCGCGTCGCTACGCGACCTAGATGCGCCTCGTTGAGGTGGCGCAACCATTCCCAAAGGCAGACGGAGAGGCGAGGCCGACAAGCCGGCGGCGAACGCACGCGCAGCTAAAGACGATCGGGCAAGGCTATCGGCGCATCGTGCTAACCGAGACCCCGCGAAGCGCCTATCGTCCAACCATGCCCATCAGCGCCGCGCCCCCGCCCGCCCTCGTTGCATTTCAAGCTCAGGCGCCGGCCGAAACACGCAACGCCGCGATCATTCGCGCGGCATTCGCGAATTGGAGCGCTGGGCGGGCCGCTATATTCGACCTGCTCGCCCCCGATTTTCGCTGGACGATCGCCGGCAGCGCACCGTCCGCCGGCACCTATGACCGCCAATCGTTCGACACCCTGCTCGCGCCGTTCAACGCGCAACTGGCGGCGCCGCTCAAGCCAACCCTGCAGATGCTGGTGGCCGACGGCGACCAGGTTGTGGTTCGCTTCACCGCGACCGCGCCGCTGAAAGACGGCGGCACCTATCGCAACGACTATGCCTGGTTCCTGACGATGCGCGGCGGGCGGATCGTCGCGGTGACGGCGTTTCTTGACCTTCCCGCCTTCGAGGCGGTGCGCGATCGCCCGGCCCGTTGAGCAGCGGGACGACTCTCAGGCGAACTCCGTCCCCTCGAACTTCAGCGGCTCGCCTTGCGGGGTCCCCACCAGCGCATCCTCCCACATCGCCGTTTGCCCGCGGATGATCGTGCCGATCGGCTTGCCGGTCAGGTCCCAGCCCTCGAACGGTGACCAGCCGCAGCGCGACGCCAGCCAGTCGCTCGTCACCGTCCAGCGGCGCTTCAAATCGACCACGGTGAAGTCGGCGTCATAGCCGATCGCGATCCGGCCTTTGCGCACCAGCCCGAAGATGCGCTGCGGCCCCGCGCTGGTCAGGTCGATCAGCCGCTGCAGCGTCAGCCGCCCCTCCGCCGCATGGTTCAGCATCAAGGGCAGCAGCGTCTGCACGCCCGGCATCCCACTCGGGCTGGCGGGATAGGCGCGTTCCTTCTCTGCGATCGTGTGCGGCGCGTGGTCGGAGCCGATGACGTCGGGCACCCCCTGCCCCATCCAGTGCCAGAGGCCATCGCGGTGCGCGCCCGAACGGATCGGCGGGTTCATCTGCGCGTAGGTGCCGATCTTCGCGTACGCTTCCTCGCCCGCCAGCGTCAGATGCTGGGGCGTCACCTCGCAGGTGGCGATATCCTTGTGCTGCGCGAGCAGTTCCAGTTCGGCGGGGGTCGAGATGTGGAGGACGTGGATGCGCCGCTTCGCCTCTCGCGCCAGCCTGAGGATGCGGCGCGTCGCCAGCATCGCACTTTCGTCATCGCGCCAGACGGGGTGCGAGGCTGGGTCGCCGTTCACCCGATGCTCGGCGGCGCGCTCGTTCATCCGCGCCTCGTCCTCGGCATGGATCGCGACGCGGCGGGTGCCCGACGCCAGCACCCGCGACAGCGCCTCGTCCTCCGCCACCAGCAGATTGCCGGTTGAGGAGCCCATGAAAATCTTGACCCCCGCGGTCCCCGGCATCCGTTCGAGCGCGCGCAGTTCCTCGGCATTCTGGCCCGTCGCGCCGACGTAGAAGGCGTGGTCGCACCACATGCGATGATGCGCACGGGCGAGCTTGTCGAGGATCGCGCCCTCGTTATCGGTATTGGGGTTGGTGTTCGGCATCTCGAACACCGCGGTCACGCCGCCCATGACGGCGGCGACGCTGCCGCTCTCGAGGTCTTCCTTGTGCTCCAGCCCCGGCTCGCGGAAATGGACCTGGCTGTCGATGACGCCGGGCAGCACATCGAGGCCGGTGACGTCGATCGTCTCGCCCGCGTCCCCGCTCCCGCCGATCGCCGCGATCCGGCCATCGCGAACGAACACATCGACCCTGGCCGGCCCGCCGGGCAGGTGCACGGTGCCGCCGGAAAGCTTCAGGTCGTAGGTCATGGCCGCCTCTTTCGCTGTGTCGGTCGAACCCTTACGTCCTCGCCATGAGCGATGCCACCCACCTTGCCGACCGTTCAGTCATCCGCTTGTCCGGGGAGGACGTGCGCGGCTTCCTCCAGGGCCTCGTCACCCATGACGTTCGCGAACTGACCGAGGCGCAGCCGGTCTGGACGGCGCTGCTCAGTCCGCAGGGCAAGGCGCTGTTCGACTTCATCCTGTGGGCCGACGGCGACGACGTGCTGGTCGATGCCGAGGCGGCGCGGGCCGAGGCTCTGGCGAAGCGGCTGACGCTCTATCGCCTGCGCCGCGCGATCACGATTCAGGCCGAGCCCGCGCGGTTCGTCCACTGGTCGCCCGCCGGGCTCGACCAGCCCGCCGACCCGCGGCTGGCGACGCTGGGGCATCGCTGGCTGTCGGACGAAGCCGGAACGGACGCCAGCGAGGCGTGGCGCGCCCATCGCCTGTCGCTCGGAGTGACCGAGGGGGCGGGCGAACTCGGCGACGGCGAGACGCTGTGGCTTGAGGTGAATGCCCGCGAGCTCGATGGTGTGAGCTTCACCAAGGGGTGCTATGTCGGGCAGGAGAATACCGCGCGGATGCACCACCGCGCCAAGGTCAACCGCCGGCTGGTCGTCGCGCCGCTCGGCGAGCCGGGACCGCGGACGCGCGCGGTGTATCCCGACCTCGGTCTGATGGTCGAGCATCGCCGGGTCGAAGCGCTGGGCGATGCCCTCATCCCCGACTGGCTGGCGGCGGCGCTGCGCGAGGACAGCGCCGCCTGATCGGTCAGCCCGCCACCACCGTCTGCTCGATCGCGCCGAAGATCGAGTGGTGCCGGTCGTCCTCCGCCCAGATGCGCACCGTGTCGCCAGCCTTCAGGAACGGCGTCGTCGCCGCACCGCCCTCGATCGTCTCGACCGTGCGGATCTCGGCGATGCAGGAATAGCCGACGCCGCCCTCGGCGATGGGCTTGCCCGGCCCGCCATTGGCATCGCGGTTGGAAACGGTGCCCGAACCGATGATCGTCCCGGCCCCCAGCGCGCGCGTCTTGGCCGCGTGCGCGATCAGCGTGCCGAAGTCGAAGGTCATATCGACCCCCGCCTCCGCCCGGCCGAAAGGCTGGCCGTTGAGATCGACGTTCAGGCGGCGATGGAGCTTGCCGTCCTGCCACCAGTCGCCGAGCGATTCGGGGGTCACGAACACCGGCGAAAAGGCGCTGGCGGGCTTGGACTGGAAGAAACCGAACCCCTTGGCGAGTTCGCCGGGGATGAGGCCGCGCAGCGACACGTCGTTGGTCAGCCCGACCAAGCGGACGGCGGCCAGCGCCTCCTCCCGGCTCGCGCCCTGCGCCACGTCGCCGGTCACGACCACCACCTCGGCCTCGAGATCACAGCCCCAGCTTTCGTCGGCCAGCGGGATCGGATCGCGCGGGGATAGGAACCCGTCCGAGCCGCCCTGGTACATCAGCGGATCGTGCCAGAAGCTCTCGGGCATTTCTGCCCCGCGTGCCTGTCGCACCAGCGCGACGTGGTTCACGTACGCCGAACCATCGGCCCACTGATACGCGCGCGGCAGCGGCGAGGCGGCGTCGCGCTCGTGGAACCGCTCGCGCGGGATCACTTCGTGGTCCAGGTCGGTCGCCAGGTTCTGAAGGTCGCCCGCCAAGCGGTCCCAGTCGTCGAGCGCGGCCTGCAGCGTGGGCGCGATCTGACTGGCGTCGGCATACCAGGCAAGGTCGCTCGACACGACCACCAGACGACCGTCCCGTCCCGCTTTCAGGCTTGCCAGTTTCATATCTCTCTCCACATCCTCTGTCCCATCCTTAGCCCGCTCTCGCCCCATGTCGAGCGACCCTGCGTGGGTGATTGACAAGTCCCTGAAATCCCCGCCATCGCTGGCACATGCATTCGGGGCTGCGCTTTCTGGACCATCCGGGCGAGATGGCGGCGCGCATCCGCGAAAAGGATTGGCGCGGCCACCCGCTCGGCCCGCCGGAGACGTGGCCGCAGGCGCTGCGATTCAGTCTCAACCTCGCGCTCGCCTCGTCCTTTCCGATGGCGATCTATTGGGGGCCGGACTTCCACCTCCTCTATAACGACGCGTGGTCGGCGATCCCGGCCGACCGGCATCCCTGGGCGCTGGGACGGCCGGGGGCGGAGGTCTGGTCGGATATCTGGGACGTGGTCGGCCCCGCGTTCGAGACCGCGATGCGCGACGGCACGCCGTTCACCAGCTTCGATCAGTTGCTGATGATGGAGCGGGACGGCGTCCCGACCGAAACCTACTGGAATTATTCGGGCACGCCGATCCGCGACGAGTTCGGCAAGGTCGCCGGCATCCTCAACCAGGGGAACGAGACGACGCGCTTCGTGCTGGCCGAACGCGAGAGCCGCGCCGAAATCGAGCGCCTGAACGAGCTGTTCCAGCAATCGCCGGGCGCAGTCGCGCTGGTCTCGGGCCCCGAGCACCGGTTCGAGATGGCCAACGACACCTATCTGGAGTTGATCGGCCGGCGCGACGTGATCGGCCGTCCGGTGCGAGAGGTAGTCCCCGAAGTGGTCGAGCAAGGCTTCGCCGACCTGCTCGACAATGTGCGGAAAACGGGCAAGACCTATCGCGCGTGGGGCGCGCGGATCATGCTGGCGCGCGGCGGCACCGCCCCGCTCGAGGAACGGATCGTCGACTTCGTCTATCAGCCGATCCGTGACGGTACGGGCGAGGTCGCGCGCATCTTCATTGAGGCGACCGACGTCACCGACCGCGCCGTCGCCGAACGCGCGCTGGAGGAAAGCCAGGCGCGGCTCGAACTCGCGCTACAGGCGGCGCAGGGCGTCGGCGTCTGGGACTGGGACGTGGTCAACGACCGCGTGACCGCCGATGGCAGCTTCGCACGGCTCTACGGTGCCGAGGTCGGCGACCCGGCCGAAGGGGCGCCGCTCGACGATTTCTTTGCCGCGATTCATCCCGACGATGCCGAGCGGGTTCGCGCTTCGATCGACGCGACGCTGCTCCACGGCACTGCATTTTCTGAGGAGTATCGCCTCGTCCAGCCCGACGGCTCGATCCGCTGGGTGATGGCGGAGGGGCGGGCGCTGCGCGGCGAGGGCGGCGCGATGGTCCGCTTCCCCGGCATCACCTTCGACATCACCCAGCGCAAGGCCGCGGAGGAAGCCGCGCGGGCGACGACCGAGGAACTGCGTCAGGCGACCGAGACGCAGGCGTTCATCTATTCGCTCGCCGAACGACAGCGCGGGCTCGACACGCCCGATGCGATCATGCGCCTGACCGCCGCGGCGCTGGGCCGGCGGATGGCGCTCGACCGCGTCGGCTTCTATCGTATCGCACCCGACGGCAGCGCGTGGTTCGGCCCCGGCTGGACCAGCGGGCGCTTGCCGCTGATGCGCGGCTCCCTTTCGGCGGACGAGCTCGGCCTTCCAATGACGGAGGCCTATCGCGAGGGCCGGACGCTCGTCAGCGGCGATTGCGCCAGCGACGAGTGCGTCGCGGGCAGCGCGGTCAGCCGGTTGACCGCCGCGGTGATCGGCGTGCCCCTGCTGCGACAGGGACGCTGGCTCGCCACCCTCTACGTCAATCAGGCCGAACCGCGTGCCTGGAGCCCGGAGGACATCGCCTTCGTTGAGGCGGTGGCCGAAATCTCATGGGATGCGGTGGAGCGCGCCAACGCCGTCGCCGCGCTGCGCGAAAGCGAGGCCCAGTTCCGCGCGATCACCGATTCGATCGACCACATGGTCTGGGCCGCGACACCCGACGGCGCGGTCGATTACTATAATGCGCGCTGGTACGAATATACCGGCAGTGAGCCGGGCAGCACCGATGGCGATGCCTGGGACCGCGTCCTGCACCCCGACGACCGCGACGGGGCGTTCGCCGCTTGGGGCGATGCGGTCGAGACCGGCCGGGACTATCAGCGCGAATACCGCATCTGGCACGCGCCGAGTGGCAGCTATCGCTGGGCGATGGGCCGCGCGACGGCGGTGCGTGACAGCGATGGGCGCGTCACCCGCTGGTTCGGCACCACCACCGATATCCAGACCGTGGTCGAGGCACGCGACGTCCTCGCCCGCTCGCGCGAGGATCTGGAGCGCGCGGTCGAGGATCGGACGCGGCAGCTGATGGCCGCGGAAGAACAGCTGCGACAGGCGCAGAAGATGGAAGCGGTGGGCCAGTTGACCGGCGGCATCGCGCACGACTTCAACAACATGCTCGCCGTCGTCATCGGCGCGCTCGACCTGCTCGAACGGCGGGTGGCGCAGGGGTCGACCGATATCGCCCGCTACCTGACCGCCGCGCGTGACGGCGCGACGCGGGCAGCCGGGCTGACGCAGCGGCTGCTCGCCTTTGCGCGCCAGACGCCGCTGGCGCCGCGACCGATCGACCTCGACGCAATGGTGACGGGGATGCTCGACCTGCTCGTCCGCACGATCGGCGACGATATCCGCGTCGAGACGCATCTGGCCGGCGACTTGCGCCCCGCGGTCGCCGATCCCAGCCAGCTCGAGAACGTGGTCCTCAACCTTGCCGTCAATGCGCGCGATGCAATGGCCGGCGGCGGCACGCTGACGATCGCGACCAGCCAGCACCGCGTCGAGGGGGAGGAGGCCGAACGCTACGGCGTCGCCCCCGGCGATTTCCTGCGCCTCTGCGTCGCGGATACCGGGGCGGGCATGCCGCCCGACGTGGTCAGGCGCGCGTTCGAGCCCTTCTTCACGACCAAGGCGGTGGGCAAGGGCACCGGTCTCGGCCTCAGCCAAGTGTTCGGCTTCGTGCGCCAGTCGGGTGGCCATGTCCGCATCGATTCGACGCCCGGCGAGGGAACGTCGGTGCACCTCTACCTCCCCTGCGCCGCGGCCGAAGCGACGGCTCCGCGCGATCGCGTGGCGGCCGATCGCGAGCCGCCGCGCGCACGACCGGGTGAGCGCGTGCTGGTAGTCGAGGACGAGGAGCGCGTCCGCAGCTTCTCGGTCGAGGCGCTGCGCGACCTCGGCTACGGCGTCGATGCGGCGGCGAGCGGGCCGGAGGCGCTGGCGGTGATCGATGCGGGGCTGCGACCCAGCCTGCTCTTCACCGACATGGTGATGCCCGACATGACCGGCCGCGAGCTGGCCGATGCCGCGCGCCGACGCGTCCCCGATCTGCGCGTCCTGTTCACCAGCGGCTACACACGCGAGCAGCGGGCCGAGGGGATTCCGGGCGGCCCGCCGCTCCTGCCCAAGCCCTTCAACCTCCAGCAACTGGCCGACCGCGTGCGCGAGGCGCTGGATCGCTGAGCCCGCCACGGGTGGACGAACCCGCCCCCCCGCGATAGGGCGGCGGCTTCTCTTCGAACAGCATCGGATGGGCTGAGTGGCGAACGTGGCGGTGATCGGCGCCCAATGGGGCGACGAGGGCAAGGGCAAGATCGTCGACTGGCTGGCGGAACGCGCCGACGTCGTCGTCCGCTTCCAGGGCGGGCACAATGCCGGCCACACGCTGGTCGTCGGCGAGAAGACGTACAAGCTGTCGCTGCTCCCCTCCGGCATCGTCCGCGGCACGCCGAGCGTCATCGGCAACGGCGTCGTCCTCGACCCCTGGGCGCTGAAGGCCGAAGTCGAGCGGCTGCGCGAGCAAGGGGTGGAGGCCACGCCCGACACGCTGATGATCGCCGACACCTGTGCGCTGATCCTCCCCTTCCACCGCGACCTCGACGGGCTGCGCGAGGATGCGAGCGGCGCGGGCAAGATCGGCACCACCCGCCGCGGCATCGGCCCGGCGTACGAGGACAAGGTCGGTCGCCGCGCGATCCGCGTTTGCGACCTCGCGCATTTGGACGATCTTGGTCCACAGCTCGACCGCCTGACCGCGCACCACGACGCGCTGCGCGCCGGGTTCGGCGAGCCGCCGATCGACCGAGAGGCACTGGTCGCCGAACTGCGCGAGATCGCCGGCTTCGTCCTGCCGTTCGCTGCGCCCGTCTGGCGGATGCTCAACGACGCGCGGTCGGCGGGCAAGCGCATCCTGTTCGAAGGCGCGCAGGGCGTGCTGCTCGACATCGACCACGGCACCTATCCGTTCGTCACCTCGTCCAACACGATCGCCGGCACCGCCGCGGGCGGCTCCGGCGTCGGGCCGGGCGTAGTCGGTTTCGTGCTTGGCATCGCCAAGGCCTATACGACGCGCGTCGGCTCCGGCCCCTTCCCCACCGAACTCGCCGACGAGACGGGCGAGCGGCTGGGCGTGCGCGGTCATGAATTCGGGACGGTAACGGGCCGCAAGCGCCGCTGCGGCTGGTTCGATGCGGTGCTCGTTCGCCAATCGGCGGCGGTCAGCGGGATCACCGGCATCGCGCTCACCAAGCTCGATGTGCTCGACGGATTCGAGGAAATCCGCATCTGCACCGGTTATCGCCTGGGCGAGCAGACGCTCGACCATTTCCCCGCCCACGCCGCCGATCAGGCGCGCGTCGAACCGATCTGGGAAACGATGGAAGGCTGGTCGGAGACGACCGCCGGCGCGCGCAGCTGGGCCGAACTGCCGGCGCAGGCGATCAAATATATCCGCCGGATCGAGGAATTGATCCGCTGCCCGGTGACGCTCGTCTCGACGAGCCCGGAGCGTGAGGACACGATTCTCGTCCGAGATCCTTTCGCCGACTGACAAAGAAAACCCCGCGCCGGACGGCGCGGGGCATCTTTCCGTAGTGATCCGTCGAGGGGGTCAGCCCTGCGGCGGGGTCGTGCCGGTCTGCGGCGCGGTCGTGGTGCCGGTGGGCGACGCCGGCACCGGATCCGGAGTCGTATCCGGCGTGTTCGGCACGTTGGGCTCGGTCGTCGCCGTATCGGGCTGCTGGTTGTCGTCGGCCGGATTGGTCGGCGCCTGATCGCCCGGCATCGGCTGCGTCTGGCCCTGCGTCTGCGGGGTGGTCTGCGGCATCGTCTGGGCGACCGCGGCGGTCGATCCGGCAAGGATCAGAAGGCCTGCAAGAGCGTGCTTTTTCATGGCGTTACCTCTCCATTGTCGTGTCGGAAAGAATAACTGCCGAAAATCGCAAAGGAGCCGCAATTCAACGCTTGACAGGCTCGATTGGCCCGATTCCGGCCATAATCGATCAGGTCCCGCACTGCGCGCGGTGGAGCAGCTTCTGATCGGCGAGGACCAGCGCCAGCATCGCCTCGACCACCGGCACCCCGCGAATGCCGACGCAGGGGTCGTGCCGCCCCCTGGTCATGATCTCCGCCGCCGCGCCGTCGCGGTCGATCGTCTCGACCGGGGTCAGGATCGAACTGGTGGGCTTGAACGCGCAGCGCAAGCGCACCGGCTGGCCGGTCGAGATGCCGCCCGCGATCCCGCCGGCATGGTTGGCGAGGAAAGCGGGCCCTGTATCACCCGGCCGCATCGGATCGGCATTCTGCTCGCCGGTCAGCCGCGCCGCCTCGAACCCGTCGCCGATCTCCACGCCTTTGACCGCGTTGATCGACATCACCGCTGCCGCCAGCTCGCTGTCGAGCTTGGCATAGAGCGGCGCACCCCAGCCTGGCGGAACCCCCGTTGCCTCCGCCGCGACGACCGCGCCCAGTGACGACCCGGCCTTGCGCGCATTGTCGACAAGGCGTTCCCAGCGGATCGCGGCGTCGGGGTCGGGGCAGAAGAAGGGATTGCGGGTGATCTCGGCGGCATCGAAGCGGGAATAATCGATCGCGTCACCGCCGATCGCCTCGACCCAGGCAGTGATCGATACCTCCGGGATCACCGCCCGCGCCACTGCGCCCGCCGCCACCCTGCTTGCGGTCTCGCGCGCCGACGACCGCCCGCCGCCGCGATAGTCGCGGAAGCCGTATTTGGCGTCATAGGCATAGTCGGCGTGGCCGGGACGATAGGCCTTGGCGACGTCGGAATAGTCCTTCGACCGCTGGTCGACATTCTCGATCATCAAGCTAATCGGCGTGCCGGTCGTCCGCCCCTCGAACACGCCGGACAGGATGCGCACTTCGTCGGGCTCACGGCGCTGCGTCGTGAACCGGCTGGTGCCCGGCCGGCGCGCATCAAGGAAGGGCTGGATGTCCGCTTCACTCAGCGCCAGCCCCGGCGGGCACCCGTCGACCACTGCACCGATCGCCCGCCCGTGGCTCTCCCCCCAAGTGGTGAAGCGGAAGACACGGCCGAAGGTGTTGAAGCTCATGCGTCCTCCGCCAGCATCGCAAAGGCGGGCGCATGCGCCGCGACCCCGCGCACCCCGCACGGCATCCCCGCCGTCTGGAGCGGCAGGGCCATCAGGTTCGCGCCCGCATAGGGGCTGTCGAATCCCTGCGCGAGATCGGCGGCATAGCCGAACCGCCCATAATAGGCCGGATCGCCGAGCACGAAGCTCAGCACCCACCCCGCCTTCGCCAGCGCGTCGTGACCCGCGGCGACCAGCGCCTCACCCACGCCCTGTCGCCGCCACGGCCCCGCGACGGCGAGCGGCGCGAGCGCAACGGCGGCGATGTCGCTGCCGTTTACATCCACCGCCATCCGGCTGAACACCGCCGCCCCGACCAGATCGGGGTCGGTCGCGACCATCGTCAGCACCATGTCACCGTCGATGCACAACCGCCGTACCAGATCGGCCTCCCCCGCGCCGAAGCTCTGGCGCAGGAAGGTGTCGAGCGCGGGCACGTCCTCGGGCCGGGCGGGGCGGATTTCCATCTGGCGAGCGGCTGTCAGCTCAGCGCGATATCCGGCGCGTCCTCGGCCTTCATGCCGATGACGTTGTAGCCGGCGTCGACGTGATGCACCTCGCCCGTCACGCCCGAGGCGAGGTCGGACAGGAGATAAAGGCCCGCGCCGCCCACATCCTCGATTGTCACGTTGCGGCGGAGCGGGGCGTTGAGCTCGTTCCACTTGAGGATGTAGCGGAAGTCGCCGATGCCGCTGGCCGCCAGCGTCTTGATCGGTCCGGCCGAGATCGCGTTGACGCGGATGTTCTCCGGCCCCAGGTCGACCGCCAGATACTTGACCGAAGTGTCGAGCGCCGACTTGGCGACGCCCATCACGTTGTAATGCGGCACGACCTTTTCCGAGCCATAATAGGTGAGCGTCAGCAGCGAGCCGCCGCCCGTGCCCGTTTCGGGGTCGTAGGGCTTCATCATCGCGCGCGCGCGCTGCGCGACGGCGGTGAACGAATAGACGCTGACATTCATCGTCATCAGGAAGTTTTCGAGGCTGGTGTCGTAATAGCGGCCGCGCAGCTCGTTCTTGTCCGAAAAGCCGATCGCGTGGACGACGAAGTCGATCGTCTCCCACCGCTCGCGAAGCGTCGCGAAGGCGGCGTCGAGCGAGGCCATGTCGGAGGCGTCGCATTCGAAGGTGAAGTCGGAGCCCAGCTGCTCGGCCAGCGGCTTCACCCGCTTGCCCAGCGCCTCACCCTGATAGCTGAAGGCCAGCTCGGCGCCATGCTGGGCAAGCTGCTTGGCGATCCCCCAGGCAAGCGATCGGTCGTTGGCCAGGCCCATGATGAGCCCGCGCTTGCCCTGCATCAATCCGGTCACGACGCCTGTATCTCCTTTTCGACGTGCGCGGGCTCTAGACCGTTTTCGGGCACTTCCGCCAGTGCGGCGTTCAATTCCGCGCCGACGACGAGGCCAAGGCCGACGACGAAGAAGAAGATGAGTGCGATCATCACCCCAGCCAGGCTGCCATAGGTCAGATCGTAATTGCCGAGGCTCCCCAGGATCGCGGGGAGCAGCGCAGTCGTCGCCATCCACCAGACGGTGACGATCGCCGCGCCCGGCCATTTCGGGCATTTCGAATAGCGCCAGCGCGACGGGGTGAGCGAATAGAACAGCATGTAGAGCGCGCCGAACAGCGCCAGCGCCGGCGCGATCCGGGTGATCGACACGATCTGCGCCACGTCGCCCGCGAACGGCAGGACGCGGACGATGAACGCCTCCGCGCCCGTCAGCACCACCTGGAAGCTGAAGGCGATGAGGACGAGGATGACCGAAGCAATGATGAGCCCGATCGACCCCAGCCGATATTCCCAGAACGGCCGCGACATGGTGACGCCATACGCCTGGCGAAGGACGCCGCGCACCGTCTCGATGAAGCTCGCCGTCGTCCATAGCCCGACGATGACACCGAACCACACAAGGCTGCCCGCCCGCGCCGCCAGCACGTCGGTGATCGGCTTTTGCAGCACCTCCGCCACATCGGGGGGAACGGTGTTCAGAAAGCCCTGCAACGCACGCAGGCCGTCGCCGGTCCGCCCGAACACCCGTGCGATCGACGCGGCGACGATGAAAAACGGGAACAGCGTCAGGATCGACAGATAGGCAAGGTTGCCCGCGTGCGTAAATCCGCTGGTGAAGGTGCCCACCGCCACCCGCTTCGTCACCTCGATCGCGCGCGCGCCGATGCCCAGGCTGGCGAGGTGCCGGCGCACGGCACCCTCCTTCGCGCGCCCCTCAGGCGTCAGGTCGTGCGGATTCCCCTTCATCGAGGGGTCAGACGCCGAGGCGACCGCGCGGGTTCCCCTTGCGTCCGGCGTCCCAGCGCTCGGCAAACTCGATCAGCGCATCGTCTGGCGCCGGCAGGTCGACCATCAGCGTGACATAGAGGTCGCCGCGCCCGCCGCCGGCCCTCTTGTGAAAGCCGCGCCCGCGCACGCGCAGCGTCTTGCCCGAGGTCGAACCCTTCGGCACCTTGAGCATCACCGCGCCGTCGGGGGTGGGCACGCGCACCTCGGCCCCGAGCACCGCCTCGGCCAGGCTGACGGGTAGATCGAGACGCACATCGTCGCCGTCGCGGGTGAAGAAGGCGTGCGGCTGCACCTCAATCGTCACGATCGCGTCGCCGTTGCCGCCGGGGCCGGCCTGACCCTTGCCGGCGAGGCGCATCTGCGTGCCGCTCTCGACCCCGGCGGGCAGCTTCACCTCGATCGTCCCGCCGTCGGGCAGCGTCAGCCGCTGCGGCGCTAGCGTCACGGCGTCGATGAAGGATACCGCCACGCGATAGGCGACGTTCGCACCCTTGGGCGCCTGTTGCCGCCGGCCGAACCCGCTGGCGAACCCGCCGCCGCCGCGACCGCCGCTGAACAGC
The DNA here is from genome assembly GCA_913775315.1 of uncultured Sphingomonas sp. Classification (GTDB taxonomy): domain Bacteria; phylum Pseudomonadota; class Alphaproteobacteria; order Sphingomonadales; family Sphingomonadaceae; genus Sphingomonas. Next base: position 91,353 of record CAJYIX010000013.1, read on the forward strand.
CCCTCGAAAATGTCGCTGAAGTCGCCGCCCTCGCCGCCGAAATCGGGACGAAAACCGCCCGCGCCGCCCCCCGATCCCGGCCCGCCGCGCCCGAAGCCGAACGGGGCGGCCGGATTACCGTCGCCGTCGATCTCACCGCGGTCGAAGCGCGCGCGCTTGTCCTTGTCGCTCAGGAGGTCGTAGGCGTTGGTCACCTGGCTGAAGCGCTCGGCGGCCTTTGGATTGTCGCGATTGCGGTCGGGGTGCAGCTCTTTCGCGAGCTTGCGATACGCCTTCTTGATCTCGTCCTCGCCCGCACCGCGCGCGACGCCCAGGATTGCGTAAGGATCGGCCACTTGTTTCCCCGTTTTTGTTCGATCCGCTCATGCGGATATGCAGTGACGGCCCGCGCCTCGTTCACCGAACGAGGAAACGACCCTGCACCTTTCGTCCTTAAATGGGCGCGGGTTACCGGATTGGCAATTCAGTCCTGCGGCGCCACGTCGACCGAGACGCGCATGTCCTGCGCGCCCGAGCCGAGCACGATGCCGTCGATCGGCGCGATGTCGCCGTAATCGCGGCCGATCGCGACGATGACGTGATCCTCCGCCATCCAGATGCCGTTGGTGGGATCGACCCCGACCCAGCCGCGCGCCTCCCCCGCCCAGACCAGCACCCAGGCATGGGTGGCGTCCGCGCCCACCAGCCGCGCCTCCCCCGGCGGCGGCAGCGTGCGGAGATAGCCCGAGGCATAGGCGGCGGGCACGCCCGCGGCGCGGAGACCACAGAGCATGATCTGCGCGAAGTCCTGGCACACCCCGCCCCGCTTGGCGAACGCCTCCGCCGGCGGCGTGTCGACCAGCGTCGCGGTGGGATCGAAGGCGAACTCGCGCTGGATGCGGCGGGCGAGCTCGATCGCTGCCTCCAGCACCCCGCGCTCGGGCGACAGGTCGGGCGCGCACCACGCCGCGATCGCCTCGTTCACCGGGATGCGGGGGCTAGGATAGCAATAGGCCGCAGGCGACAGCGGCGACAGATCGCGGCTCATGCGAGCGAGCGCGCCGACCTGCGCGATCGTCGGATCATGCGCGTCCGGGATCGGGATCGGCCGGTCGACGGTCATGTGCGCGACGCTCTCGATCTCCAGCTCGCGCGTCGGGCGGTCAAGGACGAGGCGGGTGACATGCGCCAGCCCCGCCTGTGCCCGCGCCGGCGCGGTGCGGCCGCCGGGGGTGACATTGAGCGCATAATCCTCGACCCGCTGCCCCGGCCAGTCGATCGGCTGGAGGCGAAGGTTGCAGCGCGCGAAATCGACCGTCTCGGCATAGTCGAACCGCGTCACGTGGCGGATGGCATAGCGCATCATGCCAGCGTCAGCCCCGCGGCGCGCAGCGGCTCGGCCCCCTGCAGGAAGTAACGCCGCGCCACTTCCTCGGCCAGCGTGACCAGCCGCGCCTCGATCCTGAGCAGCGTCTCGGCACCCAGCGTGCCTGCATCGGCGGTAGCGATCAGCGCGGTCAGTTCGGCGGCAACGCGCTGTTGCGGCTCGGCAAGCCCGTCGTCCTTGAGCACGGGCAGCGCCGCCAGATGCTCGGCGATCCGCGCGCGACGAGGTCGAGCACCGCGATCCGGGCGATCCCGGTCAGGTAACGCTGGCGATAGCTGATCTGGCTGTCGGCGAGGTCGAGCAGGACCGACAGGTCGTCGGCGCTCGACGCCTCGATCCCGAAGGAGAGGATCGCGCGGACGGTCTTGAGTGCCCGCTCGATCCGGCGGCCGAGGTCGTGGAAGCGCCAGCCGTCGGTGCGGCCCATATGCTCGGCGGACAGGCCCGCGAGCGCGGCATAGCGGCGCTGGAGCGACCCGGCGCGGTCGAGCACGCCGCCGCGCGTCGGGTGCGGCGCATCGAGCAGGCGGATCATGTCGGCGGACAGCCGGTCGCGGCTGACCGCACCCAGCCCGCGCGCCTGCCGGTTGATCGCCCGGACCGAATACCAGCCGTTCTCGACGCTCTCCATCGCGGTTCGCGCCATGGCGACCAGTTCGGCGCGGCGGTGCCCGGCGGGGACCGGGGCGGCGCCCACCTGTACCAGCGCGTCGGCGATCCGCGCGACGGTCGAGCGGTCGAGCGCCGCGCCCGCATCGGCGCTGATCGAGTGGCCGAGCAGGACGCGAATGAGGCCGAGAAGCGCCTCCCCCCGCTCCAGATAGCGGCCGAGCCAGAAGAGGTTGTCAGCCGCGCGGCTGGGCAGCGTACCCGGATTGCGGCGGAGGTGGAGCGAATCGACCGCGGGCAGCAGCGAAACGGGCTCTACGGGCGCGGGGCCGTGGACGATCACGTCGGCGGACCACTCCCCCTCGCCGATCGCGGTGATGCGCGGGTCGGCATGTTCGCCGATCCGCGCGAAGCCGCCGGGCAGCACCTGCCACGCGCCCTTGCCGTCGCGGGCGGCGAAGACGCGCAGCGTGAACGGGCGCGGGGTCAGCGCCCCCTCGACCACCACGGGCATGGTCGAGAGATGCACGACCTCCTGCCCCACATAATCCTGCGGCCGCGCCTCCAGATCGGCGAGCAGCGCGGCGCGCCGGGCGTTCGGGAGGTCCGCACCGATGACCGGCTTGCCATCGGGCAGCGCGCGGGTGGGGACGCCGAAGGCGGGGGCGACGATCATGCTCGAAAGCTCGTCGATCACCTGCGCCGCCTCCGCGGGCTGGCCGCACCACCAGGTGGCGATGTTGGGCAGGTGCAGCCCCGCCCCCGTGAGCCGCGCCGACAAGGCAGGAAGGAAGGCGGAAAAGGCCGGCGCCTCGATCACCGCCGCGCCCGGTGCGTTGGCGACAACGACATTGCCCGCCGCCATCGCGTCGATCAGGCCGGGGATGCCGATGGTCGAGGTCGAATCGAACGCCAGCGGATCGAGCAAGGTTGGGTCGGTCCGCCGCCACAGCCCATCGACGCGCTTCAGCCCCGCGATCGTACGGACGTACAGCCGATCCTCAATCACCGCGAGGTCGGCACCCTCGACCAGCAGGAAGCCGAGATAGCGCGCCAGATGCGCCTGTTCGGCATAGCTCTGGTTGAGGCGGCCGGGGGTGAGCAGGCCGAGGCGCGGTTCGGCGCGCTCACACGCAGCGCACAGCCCCTCGCGCAGGCTGGCGAAGAAAGGCGCGTGCCGCTCGACATTCAGCCGCGCCTGAAGCCCGCCGAGCGTGCGGGCGATCGCGAGGCGATTCTCCAGCGCATAGCCCGCGCCCACCGGCCCGCGGACATGGTCGGCGATCACCCGCCACTCGCCCGTCGGGCCGCGGCACAGGTCGACCGCGACGATGTTGAGGTGGTGGCCGCCGGGCGGCTCCAGTCCCTGCATCGGCCGCAGGAAATAGGGGCTGCCAGTCACGACCGCGGCGGGGAGCAGGCCCTGTGCGACCAGCCGGCCGGGGCCGTAGAGATCGGCGACGATCGTTTCGAGCAGGTCCGCGCGCTGGATCACGCCGCGGCGGATGCCCGCCCATTCGGCGCTGTCCAGCATCAAGGGGATCGGCGAAAGCGGCCAGGGACGCTCGTCGCTGTCACCCGCGACACGAAAGCCCGTGCCGATATCGTCGGCCTGTCGCTGCGCCCGCTCGCGCGCGTCGGTCAGCGAGTCGCCCGCACTTGCCGCCAGTTCCTCGAACACGACGCGCCAGGCGTGCGGATCGGCGGCATCGACCATCGCGTCGCCGCGCGTCCGCCCCGCGCCATAGGCGGCGATCCAGCGGTCGGCGATCACCCCCGCGTCGAACAAGCTGGCCGTGCGCGTCGCCATTCCATGCCCCCGTCGCCCTCCCCCTTTCCCCAAAGCGGGCCGCCGCGCAATGGCCCGCGGTCAGTTCCCGTCGGAGATCAGCGTACCCCCGTCGACCACCAGCGTCTGGCCGGTGACGAACCCGCCCGCGCCGCTCGCAAGGAACAGCGCGGCGGCGGCGACCTCCTCGATCGTGCCGATACGGCGGAGCGGGGTGGCGGCGAGGCGGCGCTCGGTCCGCTCGGGGTCCGACAGGATCGCGCTCGCCCAGTCGGTGCCGATCAGGCCGGGGGCGATCGCGTTGGCGCGCACGCCCATGGGACCGAACTCGACCGCCAGGTTGCGGGCAAGCTGCGCCAGCGCTGCCTTGGTGATGCCATAGTGGCCGATGCCTGCATTGCCGCGTAGTCCGGCGAGGCTGGAGAGAAGGACGATGCTCCCCCGCCCCCGCGCCGCCATCGCCGGGGCGATCCGCGCGGTCAGGCGGATCGGGTGGTCGAGGTTGATCGCATAGAGCGCGGCGCGGGTCTCCTCATCCATGCCGTGCATCGGCCCGGCCGGCCCCGCGATCCCGGCGTTGCAGACGAGGATGTCGGCGGCCTCGTCCCCCAGCGCATCGACCTGACCCGCGTCGGCGAGATCGGCGACAATGCCCCGCCCGCCGAGATCGGCGGCGATTCCCTCGACCGCCGGATCGCGGTCGGCGAGGATCAGCCTCGCCCCTGCCCCCGCGAACAGTCGCGCGATGGCAAGGCCGATCCCGCTCGCCGCGCCGGTGACGAGCGCGGTGCGGCCGTCGAGGCGGAAGAGGCCAAGCGGGTCACTCATCGAACGCAGCGTCGATCAGCGTGTCGAGGTCGGCGTCTGCACGAAAGCCGAGCGCTTCGGCCCGCGGCGTGGCGAGCGGCGGATAGCTGCCGAACACGGCGCGAAGCCGCGCGTCCTCGGCATAGGTGAATCCGCGCGTGTCGCCGGTCCGGCCCAGCGCCTCGACCAGCGCACCGATGCGGACTTGGAGCGCGGGCAGCGTGATCGCGTCTCCCACCGTCGCGTCGGACACCAGCGCATCTACGAGCACCCGCGCGATCGCCCTTGCCGAGAGGAGCCAGCTGGTCGCTTCTGGCGAAACGGGTACCGTATACGCCTCCCTCGCACGCGCCGCGTGGAACAGGTCGCTGAGGAATGCCGAGCCGAAGCCCCCCGCCCCGCGCGGCCGCGCGACGATGCCGGGCAGGCGCAGCGCCATGCCGCCGACCGCTCCCCGCCGCACCGCGTCGGCAAAGGCGAGCTCGATCATCCGCTTGTGCGTGCCGTAGACGCTCATCGGTGTCGGCACCGTCGCATCGTCGACCGGCGCATCCAGCCGCCCGCCGAACACCGCGATCGAACTCGCCAGCACCAGCCGCCGCCCCGCCATCCCCTCAATCAGCGACAGCGGAAGGTCGAGATTGACCGCGCGCGACGCCACCGGATCGGCCGCCGCCGCGGCGCCCGGCAACGCGGCGAGGTGGAGGACGGCATCCGCCCCGACCACGCGCTCGAACACCGCCGGATCGGCAAGGTCGCGCGCTAGCGCCTCGTACACCGGCGGCGCGGCAAAGGCGCGGTCGGTCAGCAGTACGTCATCCACCCCGCGCGCCGCCAGTTCGCGCACCACCGCACGGCCGACGAAGCCGTCGGCGCCGGTGATCGCGACTCCCATCAGCGAAGCTCGTGCGCGTATTCGCCGTCGACGAGGATGAAGGCGACGCGGCAATTCGCGTCCGACCGGTTCGACCAGCCGTGATTGGTGCCCCGCTGCACGACGATATCGCCTGCGCGCACCACCGTCTCGCCCACGTCCATGATGAGCGTCAGCTCGCCTTCGAGGACGATGCCATAGTCGATCGTCTCGGTCCGGTGCATCAGCGCGTGGCGGCCCTCGCCGCTGCCGTGCCCTGCCGCCTCGACCGCGCCAATCTCCGCAAAGTGTGCGCGCGCCGCTTCGGGCGACATGGTGCGGATCTCGTCCCCCTCGGGCGGGATGTCGAGGACGCGGAGGCGCGTGCCGCGCTTCGGCGGGGCAAGAGCCAGCGCGCCTTCGTCGGGTGTGCTCGCGGCCTCGATCGGGGCGGGGGTGTCGTGGGTCGCCCAGACTTCGTGGAACAGCGGGCCGATCGCGCCGCCGACGCGCTGGACGAAGGCAACGGGCGCGTCGGATTCGATGATCGCGCGGCCGTCCGCGTCATGCCCGGTGACGATGCGGCGGACGGGGCGATGCGCTTGGTCCATCAGATCGGCTCGGCCACAACCTGGAACATCGCGTGCGTCGCTTTCGCATTGTCGACCGCCGGCCCCTTGCCGAGCTGGCCCATGCAGATGGCGAGGCTCTCGCGCACGATATAGGCGCAGCGGTCGAACCGGCGGTCGCGGAATGCGGTCAGCGCGGTTTCCATGTCGTCGGCTTTTTCGAGTTCGTCGGCGAGGACGATGCTGTCCTCGATCGCCATCCCCGCGCCCTGGCCCAGATGCGGCGTCGTCGCATGAACCGCATCGCCGAGCAGCACGACGCGCCCCTTGTGCCACGGCCCCTCGACCAGATGCCCCTCAAGCGGGCGATAGACCACGCCGTCATCGTCGGTGATGTGCTCGGCCAGCGCGCGGATCGCCGGCGCGCAGTTCGCCAGCTTGCCCCGCATCACCGCCGCCAGCCCCTTGCGAGGGTAGCGCGGATTGCCGGGCTCGGGCGTGGTCACGTACATGTACATGAGGTCGGTGGAGATCGGCACCAGCCCCACCCCGATCGGTCCGTTATAGGCATGCATCGCGTCGAGATCGGCGGGCCGCGGCAGGTTGTAGCGCCAGACCGACTGGCCGGTGAAGACCGGCCCAGGCGCCTCGGGCAGCACGACGGCGCGCGTCTGCGAATAGACGCCGTCCGCCCCGATGACGAGATCATAGCGCCCGCTGCTGCCATCGGAGAAGGTCACGTCGACGCCCGCCCCGTTATCCTCGATCGCCGTGGCGGTGATGCCCAGCCGCACCTCGGCCCCGCTGGCGATCGTGCGGTCGCCCAGCACCTTGTGCAGCGCGGGGCGCGGTACGCCCATGCTCGCCGGATAACCATCGACCAGCCGCGGCACCGGCACGCGCGCCACCCGGTCGCCGGCGGGGGTGTAGATCTCCACCGCGTCGAAGCCGACGCCCGCGGCCAGATACTCGTCGATCAGCCCCAGCTCGGCCATCGCGCGGATGACGTTCGACTGCTGGATGATGCCGACGCCGTACACCGACCAGTCGGGATCGCGCTCGATCACGGTGACGTTATGGCCCTTGCCGCGAAGCGCGATAGCGGCGGTCAGCCCGCCGATGCCGCCGCCGATGACGAGAATGTCGAGGTTACGCATGTCGATCCTTCAGAAACGGTCGAGGTCGTTGGCAAGCGCCAGCCTGCCCCGGAAATCCTTGGCGATGCGAGCGCGATAATCGGCGGTGCGCGCCGGATCGCTGCCGCCCGCGAAATGCGTCACCGCCACCGCCCTCACCCCCGCCGCGCCCGCGAGCGCGCCCACCGCCTCGGGCGTCAGGTGATGCGTCGACAGGTGCTGGACCAGCTTTGCGCGGGCGGGCGTGGGCATATTCGGCGAGTTCTGCGCGACCTTGGCGAGCGTGAGGTCGAGGTCGATCATCTCGCTGACCAGCAGGTCCGCGCCTTTCGCCAGCGCGGCCACTGCCGGGCTGGGCCCGGTGTCGCCGGTATAGGCGATCGACCGGCCGGGCGTGTCGAAGCGATAGGACAGCGACTTGTACGCGGCGTCCTCGGCGCTGTCGGGGGCGAAGTCGTAATGCGTGTTCTGCGCGGTCCGCACCGTCATGTCGCCGACGCGGACGCTCGCGCCGCCCGCCAGTTCGACCACGCGGACGATGCTGTCGGGCGCGGGCCAGTGCTGGCCTGGGATGCCGTAGCCCGCCGCGGCGGCGGGCCTGAGCGATGCGACGATGCCGTCCACCAGCGCTTTCGTCCCCGGCGGTCCGTAGATCGTCAGCACCTCTTGCACATCGGTCTGGTCGCGCAGGCCGATGATCGCGGCCAGCCCGCCGGTATGATCGACGTGCAGGTGGCTGAGGAACACCGCCTTCACCTGCGGCAGGCGCAGCCCCGCCTTGGCGAGTTGCTGGGCGGCGCCGTCGCCGGCATCGACCAGATAGACCTCGCCCCCGCGCACCAGCGCGTTCGCCGGCTGTGCCCGCTCCGGCGCGCCGACCGGCCCGCCCATCGTGCCGAGCGTGATCCAGGCATCAGCGGGCGCCTGAACGCCCGCCAGCAGCGCGAGGGCGAGGCCGAGCATCAGAAGTCGAACCCGACGCGAACGCCATAGGTGCGCGGTGGGCGCAGCGTGCCGACGGGGAAGTCGAGGATCGGCCGCGCGCCCGCGCGCGCCAGCACTTCCGCATCCTCGATATTGTTGACGAAGCCGGTGAGGCTCCATCCCTCGGCGCGCAGCGTCACATAGGCGTCGGACATCATGAAGCCGTCCTGCTTCGTCTCGGGCCGGTAGTTGGCGTCGAGAAAGCGGCTGGTCTCGATATTGGTCCGCGCGCCGAACACAAGGTCGAGCGACGACGCGAGCGGGAAGGTCCGCTCATAACCCAGGTTGAACGCCCATTCCGGCGACTGGACCGTCGGCTTGCCCGAACAGTCGATGTCGTAGAAGCGCGCGCCGTTGATCCCCGGATTGGCCGCGCGGCTGCCCAGCGTCCGGCATCCGGTCGCCACCGGCGCGCCGGTGGGCGAGAAGTTGGCAGTGGTCAGCTCGTCGTAGCGCCCGTTCAGATATTGCGCGACCGCGGTGAACAGGTCGTTGCGGCTGGGGGCGAAACGCATCTCGACCTCACCGCCGTAAATGCGCGACTTGCCCGCATTGACGGTGATCGACCCCTGCGCGATCAGCCCGGTGCCGGTCGGCACGCCGCCGACGAAGGTGATCTGCTGGTCCTTATAGTCCCAGTAGAACGCCTCGACATTCAGTTGCAGCTTGTTGCCGAAGAAGCGGTTCTTGGCGCCCGCAGTGTACGCGGTCAGCGTCTCGGGCGCGAAGGTGTTGTTCGGCGGCTGCGCGACGAAGAACCCGCCCGACTTGAAGCCCGTCGCGACGTTGGCATAGAGGAGCGAGGCGGGGCCGGCGTCGAGCTCGACCCCCGCCTTCCACGTGAACTTCTCGAACGTCAGCGCGCCGGTGAAGGGCGCCCCGAGCGCGGGCTCGATCGGGCCGGGCAGGCCGCCCGCCGCCGTCCGCGTCCGTTGCCGCTTGTCCTCGCGCGTGTAGCGACCGCCTGCGACCAGGCGGAAAGCGTCGGTCACGTCGAAGGTGAGCTGGCCGAAGCCGGCGATGCTCTCGGTCCGCAGATTGGGCGCGAACCGGGTCGTCGACAGGTTGCCCTGGCGGAAGAAATTCACCGCCTGCTGCTTTTCGTCGAAGAAGAACGCGCCGACGACGTAGCGCAGCCGCTGGTCCTCGTTTGACGAGAGCCGCGCCTCGACCGACATCTGCTCGGCCAGATCGGTCACGTCGCCCTGGAAACCCGGCAGATAGGTGCGGAAATTGGTGTCGGACCGGCGCCAGGCGGGAATGATCGTGAGCTTGCCGAAGCCCATGTCGCCCTCGACCGTCGCCGACAGGCCGTAGAACTTGTTGTCGAGGAAGCCGTCGCTCCCCGCCTGCGCGATGCAGCCCGAGCGCACGAAGCCGCCGAACCCGCCGCAGAAGGGCGGCGCGAAGATGCCCGCGGCGAACTGTGCCACCGCTGCCTGGGCCCGCGGGTCGGAGACGCTGACGCGGTCCTCGAGCGGGGGTGCGTTGAGACCGGCATAGGGGAGCAGCACCGCCCCAGCGCCCTTGCCGTGCTGGTTATAGTAATCGCCGACGATCGTCATCGACCACATGTCGGACGGCTGGATCAGGATCGACGCGCGCACCGCCTCGCCCCGCTCGTCGTCATAACCGTCGCTGATATAGCCGTCGCGATCGACCACCTGGCCCGCGACGCGCAGCGCCACGACCTGTCCCAGCGGCAGGTTGATCGCGCCCGACGCCTTTTTCGCATCGTAATTGCCATATTCGAGCAGACCCTCGACGCCGAACTTGCCCAGCACCGGCTTGCGCGGCAGCACGTTGATCGCGCCGCCCGTTGCGTTGCGGCCATAGAGCGTGCCCTGCGGCCCCTTCACCACCTCGACGCGTTCGAGGTCGTAGAAGACGCCCGCGGGCGCAGTCGGGCGGCCGACATAGACGCCGTTGAAGTTGAACGCGACGGCGTTCTCAGAGAACGAGTTCTGCGAATTGGTGCCGACCCCGCGCAGGAAGAAGCTGGTCGTGCCGCCAGTCGGCTGGACGACGAGCGCGGGGACGAGCTTGCCGAGGTTCGCGGTCTCGGTGATGCCCGCATTCGCAAGCGCGTCGCCGGTGACGGCGGTGACCGCGACGGCAGCGCGCTGAAGCGACTCCGACCGGCGCTGTGCGGTGACGACGATATCCTGAAGCCCCTCCCCGTCGTCGGGGGCCTGTGCGGCGGCCTCGACCGGGTCGGCGGGGGCCGAATTGGTCACCTGCTGCGCCCATGCCGGCTGCGCGGCCAGTGCCAGCGCCATCGCGGTCCCGAGACCCGAAATCCTTCGCATCGCATCCTCCCATCTGCCACGCCCGATACGATGCCGGGCATGTTCATGGCTGAAAGGATGGCGCGCGAGAATCGATCGGTCTAACGCATTGTTCTGATCGTCTGTCACAAACGAAAGTGATCGCTGATGCGGCTCGACCAGTTCGATCTCAACCTGCTCGTCGCGTTCAACGTGTTGGTCGAGGAGCGCAACGTGACGCGCGCCGCCGCGCGGATGAACGTGACGCAATCGGCGATGAGCGCGGCGCTGAAGCGACTGCGAGAGGCGTTCGCGGACGAGATCCTGGTCCAGCATGGCCGCCGGATGCTGCCCACCTCGAACGCGCTGGCGCTCGCGCCGCAGGTGTCGGCGGCGATCGTCGAACTGCGCAGCATCCTGTCGACCGGCATGGCGTTCGATCCGGCGGAGGCGCGGCGCGTGTTCCGCCTCGTCGCGTCGGACTATATCGCCACCGTCCTCATCTCGCCGCTGCTCGCCCGGCTGGAGGCGGAGGCACCGCACGTTCGTCTCGACATCACGCTGCCGCGCAGTTCGATCGGCGCGATGCTCCAGGATGGGGAGATCGACCTCATCATCTCGCCCGAGACGTTCCTCGAGGCCGAGCATCCGCGCGAGCTGGTGTTCGAGGAGCGGCACGTCGTCGTCGGTTGTGCGAGCAACCCGGTGTTCGCCGCGCCGATGACCCCGGACGCGTTTTATGCCTGCGGCCATGTCGCGGTCAGCGTGTCGCGCGACGGCACCTTCATCGACAACTGGCTGCGCCAGCAGGGCGACCGGCGGCGAATCGAGGTGACATGCGCTTCCTTCATCCAGGCGCCGTGGATGCTGCCCGGGACGACGCGGCTGGCGCTGATGCACGAGCGGCTGGCGCGGGTGATGGCGCCGGGCCTCGGCCTCGCGATCGCGGAGGCGCCGTTCGACCTGCCGGTAATGCGCGAGATGATGCAGCACCACCGCGCGCGCAGCACCGACCGCGGGCTGGCGTGGCTGCGACAGCGGATCGTGGAGCAGGTCGCCGGCTAGGCTTGCACCACCCGCTGATCGATCACCCCGAACGGCCCCGCGCGCATCGCGACGCGCGTGCCAAAGCGCAGGAAACCCGTCTCCGGCTTGCCCCCCGCGATCATCTCGATCGCGCGGCGCTCCGAGATACAGGTCGAGCCGACCGTCGCATGTTCGGCATTCGACACGGTGCCTGAGCCGATGATCGTTCCGGCGGGCAGGTCGCGCGTCGCCGCCGCGTGGGCGACGAGCTCGTGGAAACCGTACGCCATCGCCCGGCCGTTCGGATGCCCGAACCACTGCCCGTCGACCTCGACCGTGAGCGGCAGGCAGACGCGCCCGTCCGCCCACGCCTCGCCCAGTTCATCCGGCGTCACCGCGAACGGCGCGGCGCTGCACGCGGGCTTGGCCTGTACCCAGCCGAAGCCGGTCTTCATCTCAGCGGGCGCGAGGGTGCGCAGCGACCAGTCGTTGATGAGGACAACCAGCCGGAGTTGATCGAGAGCATCGGCGGCGGACACGCCCATCGGCACGTCGCCGGTTACCACACCGAACTCGCCCTCGAAATCGATACCGTCCGCCTCGCTCGGCAAGGGCACGTCGTCGGTCGGGGCGATGAAGCGGTGGCTCATCCCCTGGTACATCAGCGGCTTGGTCGTCTCGATCGGCGGCAGGTTGAACGCCGTCTGCATGAGGTCGCCGTGCGTCGGAAACGCCGATCCATCGAGCCACTGCCACGCGCGCGGCAAGGGTGCGGCGAAGTCCTCCGCCGCCACAGTTTCGCCCGTCTCGGCAGCCTCGATTGCGGCGGCGAGCGCATCCTGCGCCGCGTCCCAGGTGTCGAGCGCGGATTGCAGCGTCGGGAACCCCGTCACCGGCGCGACCCGCGTGCCGTCGCGGGCGACCGCCACCAGCGTCCCGTCGCGCCCGCCGCGCTTCAGCGTCGCGAGCCTCATGCGCCTTCCCCCTCGAAGATCGCGACCGCGCGCGTCCAGCCCGCCGACCCGCGCTTCACCTTGGCGGGGAAGCACGACACCATGAAGCCCGAGGGCGGCAGCTGGTCGAGGTTGGTCAGCTTCTCCATGTGGCAATAGCCGATCTCGAGCCCCGCCTTGTGCCCCTCCCAGATCAGCGAGGTATCGCCGGTCTCGGCCACGCGCTTCGCCGTCGCCCCGAACGGCGCGTCCCAGCTCCACGCATCGGTGCCCGTCACGCGGACGCCGCGCGACGTGAGGTAGAGCGTCGCCTCGCGCCCCATGCCGACACCCTTGGCGAGGAAATCCGGCCCGCCCAGCGCCGCGCCCGCGGCGGTGTTGACGAGGACGATCTCCAGCGGCTTCAGCTCATGCCCGATCCGCGCCAGTTCGGCCTCGACCTCGGCAGCGGTCACGACGTGGCCGTCGGGTAGATGGCGGAAGTCGAGCTTCACGCCGGGCTGGAAGCACCAATCGAGCGGCACCTCGTCGATCGTCATCGCGGGCTTTCCGCCATCCTGCGTCGGGTGATAGTGCCATGGCGCGTCGAGGTGCGTGCCGTTGTGCGTCGTCAGCGTCAGCGTCTCCGACGCGGCGAAGCCCTGCCCCCCGACCATCTGCTCCGCAGTCAGGCCGGGAAAGAAGTTCTGCACCTCCGCCACCGTTTCGGCATGCGTCTGATACTGGATCGTCGGGCGCATGAACGGCGGATCGGTGATGACATCGGGGTCGAGCGTGATCGACAGGTCGAGGATGCGGCGGGTCATGCCGTCCGTCCGCCCAGCGTCTCGGCGAACCAATCGGCGATATAGTCGCGGCCGTAGCTCATATTGTCGGCGCCGACGTGCTCCACCCCGCCCTCGCGCGCGGTGAACAGCTTCAGTTCGCGCTTCGGGGAATTGACGAGCTGGTCGTAGCAGTCGTGCGCATATTGCACGCTGATCTGGCGATCCTCGGCCCCGTGGGTGACGAGGAAGGGCACCTTCACGCCGTCCATATGGCCGTTGAGGTTCATCCCCTCCGCCTTGGCGAGGAAGTCGTCCATGTCTTCGGCCCCGAACGCCCACATCACGTGCGCCCAGTAATGCGGCACGGGGTTCTCCCCCTCGCGCTTCAGCCGCTTCTGCTGCACTTCGGCCCAGTTGTGGTTGGCGCCCCACACCGCGCCGCTGGCGAAGCGCGGTTCGTAGGCGACGGCGCGCGGCGCGAAATGACCGCCGAGCGAAATGCCGGTCATGCCGATCCTGGCGGGATCGACGTCGGGCTGGCGCTCCAGCCAGTCCACCGCCTTCGACGCCCAATGCTCGCTGTGCGGATCGACGGGCAGGTTCTGAAGGCGAAGCGCCTCGCCCGAGCCGGGCTGGTCGACGCACAGCGTCGAGACCCCGCGCCGCGCCAGCGCCTCTGGCAGGCGCGACCAGTAGAGCAGTTCCTTGCAGCTATCGAGGCCGTTGCAATAGACCACCACCGGGTGCGGCCCCGGTCCGGCTGCGCGGGTGTAGAGCGCGGGCATCGTGCCGGTGTCGAGCGGCACTTCGACCCGCTCGCGGTTGATCTTGCCCAGCGCAGTCGACTTGTCGAACGTCTCGCGTGCCTTTCGATACGTCTCCATCCGGCCGGGATGGCCGTGGCCCTGCATCCGCTCTGCGGTGAAGAGGTAGAGCGACGCGCGCTCCAGCTTGTCGCTGGCGGACAGCGCGCGGCCCTTGGCTTCGTCCTCGGCGGCCAGCTCAATGAGCTTGTCGCCCATCGCCGCCCATTGCTTCATGAAGGCGGGCGTGCCGGCGTCGCCGCCGCCGGCCGCGGCGTCCTTGATCGGCTGGCACATGTCGACGATCTCGCCGATCCGCCCGCCGCTCTCCATCGCGATCGCGACGCTCAGGTTCCAGATATAGTTCGGGAACATCTCGAACAGCGCCATGGATCAGGCCTCCGCCGCCACGAACAGGCCCTTGTCGGCCTCCGGGTGCGGCATCGTCTGCGGGCCGCCGACGCCGATGCCCCACTGGTCCATCACCTGCGGGCCGGGGACGTGCACCTTGTGCTCGTGCGTGTCGAAATCCACGTCCTCCAGTTCGGAGGTATATTCGACCGCAAAGCCGTTCGGCGTCGTGAAATAGCTGAACGTGTTGTTGCCCGCGGTGTGGCGGCCCGGACCCCAGCGCAGGTCGGTGCCCTTCTTCTTCAGCCGGTTGATGCCGCGCATCATGTCGTCGACCGTCAGCATGTCGTAGGCGACGTGGTTGAGGCAGGGCGGGCCGGGCAGGAAGGCGAAGCGGTGATGCGCCGAATTGCAGCGCAGGAACGCCATAAAATCGCCCAGCCAGTCCGACAGGCGGAAGCCGAGCACGTCCTGGAAGAACTGCACCGCCGCCTTGTGGTCGGGCGAGTGGAGGACGATGTGGCTGATCTTCTGCGGCACGCCGTCCCAGCGCTGCATCTCGCGCGCGGTGCCGCGCTCGACGCCCGCCGACACCTCGAACGGCAGGCCGTCGGGCGAGAAGAAGCGGAAGCCGTAGCCGCCGCCGAGCGTGGTGAGCGCGCGCGGCGCGAAGACCACCTTGCAGCCCGCCGCCACGACCTTGTCGTGCAGCGCGTCGACATCGGCGTCGCTGTCGGCGGCGAGCGCGATCACGTCGATGCGCTTCTCCTCGGCGGCGCGCAGGCGGACGACGTAAAGCTCGTCATTCCCCTCGGCGGCGAAGTGCCACATGCCGTCCTTCTCGCCGACTTCCTTGAGGCCCCAGACGTCGCGATAGAAATTGCGCTCGGCATCAAGGTCGGTGACGCCATAGCCGACATAACGGATTTCGGTGACGCGGCTCATGCTCGCTCTCCTGTTGATTGGTTGCGCGCTGGATACCGGGCGAAGGGGTGATTGAGAAAATCTTTGTTTCGATGCATTCGCATTCAGATCGTGAATGGGAGAGCGCGATGCGCTTCAAGGGTCTCGACCTAAACCTGCTCGTCGCCTTCGACGCGCTGCTCGCCGAGCGGAGCGTGTCGCGCGCGGCGGATCGGGTGAATCTCAGCCAGCCGGCGATGAGTAATGCGCTTACCCGCCTCAGGCGCTTCTTCGCCGACGACCTGCTCGTCGCCATCGGCAAGCGCATGTACCCGACCCCGCTGGCCGAGGCGCTGGGGCCGCAGGTGCGCGCCGCGCTCGGCACGATGGAGGGGCTGATCGCCGCGTCCCGCCATTTCGATCCCGCCACCTCGGCGCGCAACTTTCGCATCATGGCGTCGGACTATATCGCCACCGCCGTCCTCTTCCCGCTGATCGCGCGGCTGGCAGTCGAGGCGCCGAATGTCCGCATCGACCTGCTCCTGCCCAGCGAGCGGCGGTTCGAGCTGATCGAGAGCGGCGGGATCGACCTGCTCATCACGCTCGAGCCGTATCTCACGCCCGAGATGCCGTCGGATGCGCTGCTCGAGGACGAATATGTTGTCGTCGGGCGGGCGGGGCATCCGGCGCTGGCGCGGCCGCTCTCGACCGAGGCGATGCTTGCCTGGCCGCACGTCCTCGTCGCGATCGGCGAGGGGCGGTTGCCGAGCTTCGGCGACGCCTATCTCGAGCGGCTCGGGCTTTCGCGCCGGGTGGCGGCGGTCGCGCCGTCGTTCACGCCGCTGCCTTGGCTGCTGATCGAAACCGACTGGCTGACCTTGTTGCAGAAGCGGCTGGCGACGCTGCTCGCCGCGCGCTTCGACCTTGCCATCGCTGCGCCGCCGGTGCCGATCCCGCCGCTTGCGGAAATGGCGCAGTACCACCTGACCCGCCGCGGCGATCCGGGGCTGCGCTGGCTGATCGAGCGGATCAGGGCGGCGGGATAGGCGTCGGCAGCGGCCGCTGGCCAAGGAACGCGTCGATATTGTCGAGAACCAGCGCCGCCATCGCCGCACGTGTCTCGACCGTCGCGCTGGCGATATGCGGCGTCAGCATTGTGCGGTCGCTGTCGATCAATGCCCCGGGCACGTTCGGTTCGTCCGCGAACACGTCGAGGGCGGCACCGGCAATGCGCTGTTCGCGGATCGCCTCGACCAGCGCGTCCTCGTCCACCACCGATCCGCGCGCGACGTTGACGAGCACGCCGCCCGGCCCGAGCGCTTCAAGCACGCGCGCGTCGATCAGGTGCCGCGTCTCCGCCGAGGCAGCGACCGCGACGATCAGCACGTCGCTTGCCGCCGCGAGCGAGGCTGCGTCGGGATGGAAGGGCAGGTCCACCGGCTTTTGCGACCGCCCGGTATAGGCGACCGGCCCGAACGCGCGTAGCCGGTCGGCGATCGCCGAGCCGATCCGCCCGAGCCCGACGATCCCGAACCGCTGCCCGGTCACTTTCCGCGCCAGCGGCAGGTCGCCGTTCGCCCAAGCGCCGCTGCGCGCATGCGCGTCGGCATGCGGCAAGTCGCGCAGCAGGCCAATGACGAGGCCGATAGCGAGGTCGGCCACGTCGTCGGTCAGCACGCCCGGCGTGTTGGTCACGCTCACGCCCCGCGCGGCGGCATGGGCGATATCGACCTTGTCATAGCCGACGCCGTTGATCGCAATCAGCCCGAGATTCGCCAGCGCTTCAATGAGGTCGCGCGGGGCGCCGGTCTGGCCGCCGGTCACGATGATGCGCACGCGGTCGGCATGGGCGGCGAGCCAGTCGGCATCGGGATCGACCCGCACTCGGTCGCCGCGTGCGTCGAGCGCAGCTTCGAGATCGGCGGACATGGGCGACAGTTGGAGAATTGTAGGGTTGGTCATCGTCCACTCTCAACACCGTCACCCCGGACTTGATCAGCGGCTGCGATGACGCGGGCCAGTCCTTAAGCAGGAACCACGAGCGCTCCGGCCGGTTCAGTCGAAATTCGCTTTGAAAGGAACGACATGGCCGCGCTCGACCGCAATTCGAACCTGCCGCTGATCGCCGCCGCTATCGGCGTGCTCGCCGGTGTGGCGGGGATCGCCACCTGGACGCTGGCGGCGCGGCGCTCGCCCGACGAGGGCCACGCCGCCCCCGATCTTGATCGCGATACGCCGCGCCCCACCGCCGAAGATCGCGCGCCCGAGCATTTCCGGCCTGATCCCACGGCGCCGGTCGCGGCGGCGGATCGAGAGGCACTGCGCCCCGCGACCGGCCCCTCGCCCAGCCTCGTTTCCGATCGCGGCACAGTGCGTAGCCAGCCCTGACGTTTCAGCCGGCCAGTGCGATGACGTCGCCGGTCACCGCGCACCGATCGGCATCGACGCGGTCGGGACACGGGCCGTCGTGCAGCACCACCAGCCGCCGCCCGTTCGCCCCCGGCAGCCAGTCGATCGCCTCGGGCCGGTCGACGCCCATCCGCACGGGCAGGTCGAACAGGTGGCGCGGGCGGTGAACCACCGCTTCGGCCGCATCGGCGGGCAGGTCGTGGCGCCACCCCTCCCACCGGAACACCGCGCAGCGTCCGTCAATCGCCTGGGTCGGCCCCGCGAGGATGACGAGGTCGTCGCCGTCGACCTTGAGGTCGCGGATGCCCATGCCGTGCAGATCGACGAGCCGGATCGACAGGCCGGGCGTGACATGCAGCCGCCCGCGCTTCTTCGGCACGATGCTCGGCTCGGCGATCAGCGCGAAGTCGGCGATCACCGGTCCGCGCAGGCCGAGCGCCACGCGGCCGCCCGCCACCGCGATCCCTTCGATATCCAGCCCGCCCTCCTTCGCCGCGATCTGGGTGAAGGGGCCGGTCAAGGGATGTTCGACGAACAGGCGGGCGAGCCTGCTGCCATGCGCCTTGGTGAGCTTGACGTGCCCCGCGCGCCGCTTCCCGTCGCGCGCGACCGGCTCGACCCGGCCGTCCGCGCCCACCGCCAGCGGCAGCCGCGCGAGTACGCAGCGCGCGCGCGTGTCCTTAAGGTCGGCCATCTTGGCGACGTCGATGCGCGGGGCGCCGTCCTCCCCCTCGCGCCGCTTGGGCTTGGGCCGGGTGCGCGCGTGGCTGCCCGTCACCCACAGCCAGTCGTCCTCGGCATAGGCTAGGCCTTCGACGTCGATCTCGCCCTCGTCTTCCAGACCCAGCAGCGCGACGAGGTCGAAGGCGCGATGCTCGCCCCAGACGCCCGGCCCCGTCGGCACCAGCCGCTCCAGCCGCGCGCCCTCGTCCCCCGCCACGAACAGCGTCGTGCCGACGAACGCCGCACCCGACAGGTCATGCATCGGATGGTCGTCGTCGTCGGCCCCGCCCCGGAACTCGAGGCGGATATGCCCCACCGCGGCGCGCGGCGCGGGCAGGCGATCGGCGGTAAAGCTCTGGCGGGGAAGCATGGGGCGACCTCTCGTTACGGCGGCGAAGCGTCGCACGACCGCGCGCAAGCTGCTAGGGGGTTAGGCATGAGCAACGGCACGATACGCGTCGGCATCGGCGGCTGGACCTACGAACCGTGGCGCGGCGGAGTCTTCTATCCGCAAGGGTTGGCGCAGAAGCGCGAGCTCGAACACGCCGCCTCGGTGATGACCGCGATCGAGATCAACGGCACCTACTATTCCAGTTTCAAGCCGGCGAGCTTCGAGACCTGGGCAAAGGCGGTGCCCGACGACTTCGTTTTCACCGCCAAGGCCTCGCGCTACGTCACCAACCGCAAGGTGCTGGCGGAGGCGGGCGAATCGATCGACCGGTTCCTGGGCCAGGGGATCACTGCGCTCGGCGACAAGCTTGGTCCGATCCTGTGGCAGTTCATGGCGACCAAGAAGTTCGACGCGGACGATTTCGGCGCGTTCCTGGATCTGCTGCCGGCCGCGCGGGACGGGGTGAAGCTGCGCCATGCGGTGCACGTGCGGCATGAAAGCTTCCGCGATCCCGCCTTCGTGGCGATGGCGCGCGCGGCGGGGGTGGCGATCGTCAACGCCTGGTCCGACGACTATCCGGGGTTGGGCGACGTGAGCGGCGACTTTATCTATGCGCGGTTCGAGAATGCCGTGGCGGACGAACCGCGGGGTTTTCCCGCGGCGACGCTCGACCGCTTTGCGGGTTGGGCGAAAAACTGGGCGGCTGGCAAGCCCGCGGGAGACCTGCCGGTGGCCGGCGAGCCGGCCGAGCCGAAACCGCGCGACGTGTTCGCCTTCATGATAAACGGCGCCAAGGAACGCGCGCCCGCGGCGGCACAGGCGCTGATCGAGCGCGTCGGCCACTCTTAATGCTGCCGTTATCCCGGAGTTGACCCGGGATCCAGCTTCTTTCTTCTTCGAGGCGGCCAAGAAGAAGCGGGACCCCGGATCAAGTCCGGGGTGACGATCGCGGACACCCCGCCCCTTTCGCAATCGCGGCGAATAGGCTAAGCGCGCGCCCGATGCCTGCGTAACGGGCGCGGCCAACCCAAACCCAACGGAACACGTATGAACCTCCGCAACGTGGCGATCATCGCCCACGTCGACCATGGCAAGACCACGCTCGTCGACCAGCTCTTCCGCCAGTCGGGCACCTTCCGCGACAACCAGCGCGTCGAAGAGCGCGCGATGGATTCGAACGATCTCGAAAAGGAGCGCGGGATCACCATCCTGGCCAAGCCCACCTCGATCGAGTGGGAAGGCACGCGCATCAACATCGTCGATACCCCCGGCCACGCCGACTTCGGCGGCGAGGTGGAGCGCATCCTGTCGATGGTCGACGGCGTCGTCCTCTTGGTCGATTCGTCGGAGGGCGCGATGCCGCAGACGAAGTTCGTGACCGGCAAGGCGCTGGCGCTCGGCCTCAAGCCGATCGTCGTCGTCAACAAGGTGGACCGCCCCGACCAGCGCATCCAGGAAGTGCTGGACGAGGTGTTCGACCTGTTCGTGTCGCTCGACGCCAATGACGAGCAGCTCGACTTCCCCGTCCTCTACGCCTCGGGCCGCAACGGCTATGCGAGCGAGGATCCGGACCGGCGCGAGGGCACGCTGACGCCGCTGTTCCAGAAGATCGTCGACCATGTGCCGCCGCCGGCGCTCGATGCCGAGGCGCCCTTCACCTTCCTCGTCACGCTGCTCGACCGCGACAACTTCCTCGGCCGCGTGCTGACGGGCCGCGTCACCAGCGGCAAGGTCAAGGTGAACCAGGCGATCCACGCGCTCGACATGGACGGCAACGTCATCGAGACGGGCCGCGCGTCGAAGATCATGACCTTCCGCGGCCTTGAGCGGGTGCCGACCGAAGAGGCGCAGGCGGGCGACATCATCTCGCTGGCCGGTCTCACCGTCGCCACCGTGTCGAACACCATCGCCGACGTGTCGGTCAGCGAGCCGATCCAGGCGCAGCCGATCGACCCACCGACGCTGTCGATGCGCTTTGCCGTCAACGATTCGCCGATGGCGGGGCGTGAGGGCACCAAGGTGACGAGCCGCATGATCCGCGACCGCCTGATGCGCGAGGCCGAATCGAACGTCGCGATCAAGGTGACCGAGAGCGCCGACAAGGACAGCTTCGAGGTCGCCGGCCGCGGCGAGCTTCAGCTCGGCGTGCTGATCGAGACGATGCGCCGCGAGGGCTTCGAGCTCGGCATCAGCCGCCCGCGCGTGCTGTTCGGCACCGACGAAGCCGGCGGCCGCACCGAGCCCTACGAGACTGTCATCATCGACGTGGACGAGGAATATTCGGGCTCGGTCGTCGAGAAGATGAATATCCGCAAGGCCGAGATGACCGACATGCGCCCCTCGGGCGGCGGCAAGACGCGCATCACCTTCTCCGCGCCCAGCCGCGGCATGATCGGCTATCACGGCGAGTTCCTGTCGGACACGCGCGGCACCGGCATCATGAACCGCCTGTTCGAGAAGTACGGGCCGTACAAGGGCGCGATCGAGGGCCGCAAGAACGGCGTCCTCATCTCGAACGGTTCGGGCGAGGCGAATGCCTATGCGCTCGGCCCGCTCGAGGAGCGCGGCGTGCTGATGGTAGGTGTCGGCGAGGCACTCTACGAGGGCATGATCATCGGCGAGAACGCCAAGCCCGAGGACCTCGAGGTCAACCCGATGAAGTCGAAGCAGCTCACCAACTTCCGCGCGTCGGGCAAGGACGATTCGATCCGCCTGACCCCGCCGTGGAAGATGACGCTGGAACAGGCGATCGCCTATATCGACGACGACGAGATGGTCGAGGTGACGCCCAAGACCATCCGCCTACGCAAGCGCTTCCTCGATCCGCACGAGCGCAAGCGCGCCAGCCGCGCCAAGGCGGCGTAAGCGACCCAAAGTCGAGCCCATGACGGCCCGCGCGTTCGCAATTGCGGCGCGCGGGCCGTCTTGCTAATCGGCCGCCATGATCGCGCCGCCTGAACTCATCCGCATCGCCAATACCCGCGTCGCCTGTGACGGTGCGGGCGATATCGAGCCTGCGCTCGGCCATCCGCGCGTGTGGCTGCAGATCGACGATACCGGCTATGTCGACTGCGGTTACTGCGATCGCCGCTTCGTCCTGATCGGCGGGCCGGCGGACGGTGCGGACCATTCGCAGCTCCGCGATCACGGCGACGGCGCTGGGCGTTAATCCCCCACCCATTCGACATCGCAGCCGCCGCGCCTATATCGGGCGAATGACCACGCTCACCGATCCGCGCGCGTTCCTCTATGGCGATGCGCTCGACCCCGACGCCGCCCTCCGCCTCACCCGCGATGCGCTGACCCGCGCGGAGGATGGCGAGCTCTATCTCCAATATTCGCATAGCGAGGCGTTCGGGTTCGACGACGGGCGGCTGAAGACCGCGTCGTACAACAATCATTCGGGCTTCGGCCTGCGCGCGGTCTCCGGCGAGCAGACCGCCTTCGCGCAAGGGAATGCGCTGTCGGCGGACGCGATCGCGCGCGCCGCCTCGACCATGGCGCTGATCGACCCGGCGCGGCAGGCGAAGGCCGCCCCGCCGCGCGGCAACAACCGGCACCTCTATACCGCCGCCGATCCGCTCGACCTCGTCCCCTTCGCCGACAAGGTGGCGCTGTGCCAGACGATCGACGCCGCCGCGCGCGCCCGCGATCCGCGCGTCTGCCAGGTTAGCGTCGGGCTGCTCGGCTCGTGGAACGTGGTCGAGATCGTCCGCCCCGACGGCTTCGTCGCGACCGACGTGCGCCCGCTCGTCCGCCTCAACGTCTCGATCGTCGTCGAGGCGAACGGGCGGCGCGAGACGGGCAGCTTCGGCATCGGCGGGCGCGAGCTTTACGACCGGATCATGTCACCCGAGACGTGGAACCGCGCGGTGGACGAGGCGCTGCGTCAGGCGCTCGTCAACCTCGACGCCGTCGCCGCGCCGGCGGGCGAGATGCCGGTGCTGCTCGGCTCGGGCTGGTGCGGCGTGATGCTGCACGAGGCGGTGGGCCATGGGCTGGAGGGCGATTTCAACCGCAAGGGCAGTTCGGTCTATGCGGGCCGGATCGGCGAGCAGGTCGCGGCCAAGGGCGTGACCGTCGTCGACGACGGCTCGATCGCCGGCCGCCGCGGCTCGCTGTCGATCGATGACGAGGGGACGCCGACACAGGAAAACGTGCTGATCGAGGACGGCGTGCTCAGGGGCTATATCCACGATCGCCTGAACGCCCGCCTGACCGGCGTCACGCCCACCGGCAACGGCCGGCGCGAGAGCTTCCAGCACGCGCCGATGCCGCGCATGACCAACACCTTCATGCGTGCGGGGCAGGACGATCCCGCCGAGCTCCTCTCGCGCATCAAACGCGGCATCTATGCGACGAGCTTCGGCGGCGGACAGGTCGACATCGTCTCGGGCAAGTTCGTATTTTCCTGTACCGAGGCGTACATGGTCGAGAACGGCAAGCTGGGCGCGCCGATCAAGGGCGCGATGCTAATCGGCGACGGTCCCACCGCGCTCACCAAGGTCGAGGGGATCGGCAACGACTTCGCGCTCGATGAGGGCGTCGGCATGTGCGGCAAGGCGGGACAGTCGGTGCCCGCGGGCGTCGGCCAGCCGAGCGTGCTGATCGGCGCGCTGACCGTGGGCGGGACGGCGCTGAACTGACGGGCCGTCACCCCGGATCCGTTCCGGGGTGACCAGGGGTCACCGTCCCCGCTCGGCCATCAACGCCCGTACGGCGATCGTGCCGCGGACGCGCGCCAGCGAATCGTCGATATCGCCATTGTCGTCGCTCTGCGACAACGCGGCATACCTCCGCTCCGCCCCGGCGTAATCGTCCGCCGCCTCCGCGCACAGCGCGCGGTTGTAGAGCGTCGAGGGATGGTCCGGCAGCGCGGCGAACTCGGCGCAGGCAGCGGGCAGGTCGCGCTGCGTCAGGCGGATCGCCGCCTTGAACCGCTCGCCCGCGTCCTTGTCCATGCCCTTGCGCCCCTCGCGGAAGCGGACATTGCCGGCCCAGTCGTCGGGTGCGAATTTCTCGGTCGCCTCGTCGGCGATACTGCGCAGCATCTCGTCGACTTGGGCTTCCACGCCGATCGGCCGCGATTCGCCCGGGCACCAGCTCGCCTCGTTGCTTCTGGTGATCCGCGCGCCCCAGCCGATGCGGCCGCTCTCGCCGTCAACGACGCGCAGGTCGCTCGCCACGTCGATCCGGCGGCGGGTGCAGTCGAGCTCGACGTCACCCTTCTTGGTGCATTTGTCCTCGGGGCCCTCGATGCACCGCCGGCGCTTCAGCGTCACGCGCCCTTCGTCCACGTCGGTGATCGCGGTGCCATCGAGGATCATGTCGGCGCGCGCCTCCCCCGCCCGGCCGCCGAGCAGCTCGAACCACGGGCGCCCGCCGATCGTCCGCCCCGCCAGCGACCGCTCGAGCGCCGGCCCAAGCCGGCTGCCGTCGTTGCCGCCGATACGGCCAACCGCGATACTGCGCGCCGCCGCCACGCCCATGGCTTCGGGCGCGCGCAGCGCGGCGATCCGCACCGCCTCCGCACTCGCCGCGCCGCTCATCCCGATCAGCGCCGCCGCCAGCGCGATTCGCCCTTGTTTCATCGATGACACCCCCATGCCCCTGAGCTTGTCCGAAAGGATAATCCCCGCCGCGCCGGAGGCAAGCCGCGCCCCCGCCGACTTGCACCCGCGCGGCAAGGATGCTAGCCGCGCGCCCATCCCGACCGGACCGCACCCGCTGCGGTCCTGTTCGCGCACCCGGCGCGAGTGGGATACCCAAGGTTCGCGAAAAGGAACGCGCGTGGAGACTTCCGGCGGTATTCAGGCCAGCCTCAGCGGACGCTATGCGACCGCGCTGTTCGACCTGGCGCGTGAGCAGACCGCGCTTGGCCCGGTCGAGGCGAGCCTCGCCGCGGTGCGTCAGGCGCTGTCCGATTCGGCCGATTTCCGCGCGCTGACGGTAAGCCCGCTGATCGGCCGCGCCGATGCAGGCCGCGCGATTGCCGCGGTTGCCCAGGCGCTGGACCTCGACAAGATCACGACGAACTTCCTCGGCGTGCTCGCCGCCAACGGTCGCCTTCGCGACCTGCCCGCCATCATCAAGACGTTTGCCGCGCTCGCGGCCCGTCACCGCGGCGAGACGACGGCCGAAGTCGTCTCCGCCCACCCGCTCGCCGCCGATCAGGTGGACGCGATCCGGCAGCAGCTTCGCGCCCGTGTCGGCCGCGACGTCAATGTCGAGCTGTCGGTCGACCCCAGCCTGCTCGGCGGGCTGGTCGTCCGCATCGGCAGCCAGATGATCGACAGCTCGATCAAGACCCGCCTCAACTCCCTCGCACATGCCATGAAGGGCTGAAAATGGACATCCGCGCCGCAGAAATCTCGAAGGTCATCAAGGACCAGATCGCCAATTTCGGCACCGAAGCGCAGGTGTCCGAGACGGGCCAGGTGCTGTCGGTCGGCGACGGCATCGCGCGCGTCCACGGCCTCGACAACGTCCAGGCGGGCGAGATGGTCGAGTTCGCTAACGGCGCACAGGGCATGGCCCTCAACCTCGAGGCCGATAATGTCGGCGTCGTGATCTTCGGCTCGGACGCCGAGATCCGCGAGGGCGATACGGTCAAGCGCACCGGCACGATCGTCGACGTCCCCGTCGGCCGCGGCCTCCTTGGCCGCGTCGTCGACGCGCTCGGCAACCCGATCGACGGCAAGGGCCCGATCGTCGCCGAGAAGCGCAGCCGCGTCGAGGTGAAGGCGCCGGGCATCATCCCGCGCAAGTCGGTGCACGAGCCGATGCAGACCGGCCTCAAGGCGCTCGACGCGCTCGTCCCCGTCGGCCGCGGCCAGCGCGAGCTCATCATCGGCGACCGCCAGACCGGCAAGACCGCCGTCGCCATCGACACCTTCATCAACCAGAAGGAAGTCAATCAGGGCGGCGACGAGTCGAAGAAGCTCTATTGCATCTACGTCGCGGTGGGCCAGAAGCGCTCGACCGTCGCGCAGATCGTCCGCCAGCTCGAAGAGAATGGCGCGATGGAATATTCGATCGTGGTCGCCGCGACCGCGTCGGAGCCCGCGCCGCTCCAGTTCCTCGCGCCCTACACCGGCACCGCGATGGGCGAGTATTTCCGCGACAACGGCATGCATGCCGTGATCGTCCATGACGACCTCTCGAAGCAGGCGGTCGCCTATCGCCAGATGTCGCTGCTCCTTCGCCGTCCGCCGGGCCGCGAGGCGTATCCGGGCGACGTGTTCTATCTGCACAGCCGCCTGCTCGAGCGCGCGGCCAAGATGTCGGACGAGATGGGCGCCGGTTCGCTCACCGCGCTGCCGATCATCGAGACGCAGGCGGGCGACGTGTCGGCCTACATCCCGACCAACGTGATCTCGATCACCGACGGCCAGATCTTCCTCGAAACCGACCTGTTCTTCGCGGGCGTCCGCCCGGCGATCAACGTCGGCCTGTCGGTCAGCCGGGTGGGCTCGGCCGCACAGACCAAGGCGATGAAGAAGGTCGCGGGCAGCATCAAGCTCGAGCTCGCTCAGTATCGCGAGATGGCGGCGTTCGCGCAGTTCGGCTCGGACCTCGACGCCTCGACGCAGAAGCTGCTCAACCGCGGCGCGCGCCTGACCGAGCTTCTGAAGCAGGCGCAGTTCTTGCCGATGCCGTTCGAGGAGCAGGTGGTGTCGATCTTTGCGGGTACGCAGGGCTATCTCGACGCCGTCGCGACCACCGACGTCGTTCGCTACGAAGCGGCGATGCTGGCGGAGATGCGCTCGAAGCATGCCGACGTGTTGGCCGCGATCCGCGATACCAAGGATCTGTCGGACGATACCAAGGGCAAGCTCAAGAGCGCGCTCGACGGCTTCGCCAAGACGTTCGCTTGATTTGATTACGTCGTGATCCCGGCACGCGCCGGGATCACGGACTGAAGGGTTCGTCATGGCCTCGCTCAAGGCGCTCAAAATCCGGATCGGGTCGGTCAAGTCGACCCAGAAGATCACCAAGGCGATGAAGATGGTCGCCGCCGCCAAGCTGCGCCGCGCGCAGGAAGCGGCGGAGGCCGGGCGCCCCTATGCCGAGCGGCTGGAGGGTGTCGTCGCGCGCCTCGCCGCCAAGGTGGGCGGTGCGGACAATGCGCCCCTGCTGCTCTCGGGCACCGGCAAGGACCAAGTCCACCTGTTCGTCGTTGCGACCAGTGACAAGGGGCTGGCGGGTGCGTTCAACACCAACATCGCGCGCCTTGCGCGCCGCCGCGCCGACGAGCTGATCGCGCAGGGCAAGACGGTCAAGTTCTACACGATCGGCCGCAAGGGTCGCGGCGTGCTGGCGCGGCTCTATCGCGACCAGATCGTCCATTCGGACGAGCCCGGCGATCTCGGCAAGCTGACGTTCGAGAGTGCGCGTGCCTATGCCGACGACATCATCGCGCGCTTTCACGCGGGCGAGTTCGACGTCGCGCACCTGTTCTATGCGACGTTCAAGTCGGTGCTGACGCAGGAACCGACCGAGCAGCAGATCCTGCCCGTCAAGGTGCCGGTCAAGGCGGTCGGCGACGACACCGACGGCGGCGCGGTGATGGAGTATGAGCCCGACGAGGAATCGATCCTCGCCGACCTGCTCCCGCGTGCGATCGCGATCCAAATCTTCCGCGCGCTGCGCGAGAATGCCGCGTCGGAGCAGGGGTCGAAGATGACCGCGATGGACAATGCCACGCGCAACGCCGGCGACCTCATCAAGCGCCTCCAGATCGAATACAACCGCAGCCGTCAGGCCGCGATCACGACCGAGCTGGTCGAAATCATCTCGGGCGCCGAGGCGCTCTGAGGCCGATGCGCAGCAACCTTGCCCTTTCAGCACTCGTCCTGCTCGCCGCCTGCGGCGGGAGCGGGCCGACCGTGCTCGAGAACGAGGCGAAGGACGCGGCGACCGCGGCGACGATGCAGGGCTGGGACCGCGCGTTCGGCGCCCCGCGCGAGACGATTGGGCGGGTCAACCAATTCGGCTATCGCGCCACCGACTATGCCGCCGACGGTCCGACCTTCCTCGCAAAGGGCGGTCCGATCACACTGTCGCAATCGGATGCCAAGGCGCCCAATACCGGCACGTTTGAGGCCGCGGGCGCGACCGCGGCGAAGATCGACCGGCTCGTCTTCACGCTGTCGCTGACCGATGCGGCGAATGCGGAGACCGCCAAGAAGCGCTTCGTCGAGGTGCTGCGCGGTTTCCTGTCGCAATATGGCATCGACGACGAGGGCGGCTTCGGGGCGATCACGTCCGAACAGTCCGCCGACGGCCCCATCGGCGGCGCACCCGCCTCGATCGACGTGACCAAGGGCGCCGACGGCCGCCCCATCATCACCGTGACTTTCAATCGCCCGACCGGTACGACGCCGGTATTCCCAGACCAAGGACAAGCTGATGGCAACCGCGCCTGAACTCATCCGCCCCGCCGGCGGTACCAACAATGTCGGCCGCATCTCGCAGGTGATCGGCGCCGTCGTCGACGTGGCGTTCGACGACACGCTGCCCGCGATCCTGTCGGCGCTCGAAACCGACAACAACGGCAACCGCCTCGTGCTCGAGGTCGCGCAGCATCTGGGCGAGAACACCGTCCGCACGATCGCGATGGACTCGACCGAGGGTCTGACCCGCGGCCAGACCGTGACCGACACCGGCAACCAGATCCAGGTGCCGGTCGGCCCCGCGACGCTCGGCCGCATCCTCAACGTCATCGGCGAGCCGATCGACGAGCGCGGCCCGGTCGCGACCGATCTCAAGGCGCCGATCCATGCCAAGGCGCCGGAGTTCATCGACCAGGCGACCGACAGTGCGATCCTGGTGACCGGCATCAAGGTCATCGACCTGCTCGCGCCGTACGCGAAGGGCGGCAAGATCGGCCTGTTCGGTGGCGCCGGCGTCGGCAAGACCGTGCTCATCCAGGAGCTCATCAACAACATCGCCAAGGGCCATGGCGGCACCTCGGTGTTCGCGGGCGTGGGCGAGCGGACGCGCGAGGGCAACGACCTCTATCACGAGTTCCTCGATGCGGGCGTCATCGCCAAGGACGAGGCGGGCAACGCGATCAGCGAAGGCTCGAAGGTCGCCCTCGTCTATGGCCAGATGAACGAGCCGCCGGGCGCCCGTGCGCGCGTCGCGCTGTCGGGCCTGACGATCGCCGAATATTTCCGTGATCAGGAGGGGCAGGACGTGCTCTTCTTCGTCGACAACATCTTCCGCTTCACGCAGGCGGGTGCAGAGGTGTCGGCGCTGCTCGGCCGTATCCCGTCGGCGGTGGGCTACCAGCCGACGCTGTCGACCGACATGGGCGCGCTGCAGGAGCGCATCACCTCGACCAACAAGGGGTCGATCACCTCGGTCCAAGCCGTCTACGTGCCCGCGGACGATCTGACGGACCCGGCGCCGGCGACTTCGTTCGCGCACTTGGATGCGACCACGGTGCTCAACCGCGCGATCTCGGAGCTGGGCATCTATCCGGCGGTCGATCCGCTTGATTCGACCAGCCGCGTGCTTGAGCCGCGCGTCGTCGGTCAGGAGCATTACGAGACCGCGCGTGCGGTCCAGTCGATCCTCCAGAAGTACAAGAGCCTTCAGGACATCATCGCCATCCTCGGCATGGACGAGCTTTCCGAAGAGGATAAGCTTACCGTCAGCCGTGCGCGCAAGATCCAGAAGTTCCTCAGCCAGCCGTTCCACGTGGCAGAGGTCTTCACCGGCATCCCCGGCGCGTTCGTGCAGATCGAGGACACCATCAAGTCGTTCAAGGCGGTGGTGAGCGGTGAGTACGATCACCTGCCCGAGGCCGCCTTCTACATGGTCGGCGGCATCGACCAGGCGGTCGAAAAGGCCAAGAAGCTGGCCGAGAACGCCTGATCCCCTCCACCCCTCCCCGGCTTTCGGGGAGGGGGTCTAGGACTTACCGATGCCCCTGCACTTCGAACTTGTGACCCCCGAAAAGCTCCTCCGGTCGGAGGAAGTCCACATGGTCGTCGTCCCCGGCAGCGAGGGCGATTTCGGCGTGCTCGAGGGGCATGCCCCCTTCATGTCGACGATCCGCGACGGCGAGATCATGGTCCACAAGACCGCCGGCGGTGCGCCCGAGGCGATCCGCGTCGAGGGCGGGCTGGCCGAGGTCACGACCAAGGGCCTGACCGTCCTCGCCGAAAAGGCGGGCTGACGCGCCGCCGTTGAGACGGCGTTAACCGACTTCGTTCA
Organism: uncultured Sphingomonas sp.; assembly: GCA_913775315.1. Taxonomy (GTDB): domain Bacteria; phylum Pseudomonadota; class Alphaproteobacteria; order Sphingomonadales; family Sphingomonadaceae; genus Sphingomonas. Next base: position 121,285 of record CAJYIX010000013.1, read on the forward strand.
TGAAATGGCGCGTGGATCGGGTCCGCGCGCCATTTTCTTTTTCAGCGAGCAGCGGGCGCGCCATCTGGCAGCCCGGATGGATCGAGGCCGCGCTGATCCTTTGCGGCGCGGCACTGATCTTGCGTTGGGGGCTGATCGGCGATCCGCTCGCCGGCTATGACGAGCAATTCTATCTGCTCGTGGGGCAGCGCTGGCTGGACGGCGCACTTCCCTATGTCGACATCTGGGACCGCAAGCCGCCCGGCCTGTTCGCGCTGTACGCGGTCGCGGCGGCGCTGGGCGGCGGCGGCGTGCTGGCCTATCAGTTGCTGGCGGCCGGCTTCGCGGCGGCGACGGCGCTGGTCATCGCCGCGATCGTCGCCCGGCACGAGGCGCGATGGGTCAGCATCGCCTGCGGCATCCTCTACCTTCTGTACCTCACCCCCCTGCGCGGCGATGTCGGACAGGCGCCGGTCTTCTACAATGCGCTGATTGCGGCAGCAGCTTGGGCGGTATTCGTCGCTTGGCCGCGATTGGAGACGCGGCGCGGGCTCGTCCTTGCCGGCGCGGCGATGCTGGCGTGCGGGGTAGCGCTGACGATCAAGACGACGGCGATCTTCGAAAGCGCCGCGTTCGGCATCGCGCTGCTGATCGGATCGCGGCGCGCCGGGCTTGGGTGGCCGGCGGTTGCACGGCGCGCCGCCCTGTTCATGGCGATCGGTGCCGCCCCCTTCCTGCTCTTCGCCGCCGGGTTTGCCGCGCACGGCGCGTTCGATGCCTTCTGGTTCGCGAATGCGCGCTCCGCGATGCTGCGCCGGCACGACTGGTCATGGGCGGATGCGATCCAGTTCGGCTTTCTGCTGGCCAATCTCGCACCACTGGCGCTGCTCGGGGTGCTCGGCTGGCGGCATCGCCAGGCGTCGCAGCGCGGAGAGCAGGCACTGATGCTCGGCTGGCTTGCCGCCGCGGCGATCGGCGTCGTGTCGGTCGGCATTTATTACGAGCATTATGCGCTGCCGATGCTGGTACCGCTGGCGATCGTCGCCGCACCGTTCGTCACGCGGGCGCCGCTGCGCCTGCCGCTCCTCGCGCTGGTCGCCGCCTCGCCCCTTTATGCCGCGCTAGTGCAGACGCCGCGCCAGGGCGTGCGCGACCAGGCCGACTGGCAAGCGATCGCCGCCGCCATTCCGACCCGCGTCCGGCACGACTGCATGTTCGTCTTTGCCGGGCCGCCGATCCTCTATGAGGCGAGTGACGCGTGTCTCGTCAGCCGCTTCGCCTTTCCCGATCATCTCGCCTCCACCGGAGAGGCCGGCGCGCTCGGCATCGATCCACTGGCTGAGCTCAACCGCGTGTTGGCCGCGCGTCCGGCAGTGATCGTCACCGACGACGACCCCTATGCACTGACCCGCAGTGCCGCGGCGACCGCGCGGGTCGATGCCGTCCTCGCCCGCGACTATCGCCTCCACGCACGCGTGCGGACCCGGTTCTTCGAGCATGACCGCATGCTGATGATCTGGGTCCATAATGGTTAGGCAATTGTCAAACCTTCGCCGCTAGACCGCAGGCTACGGAATAAGCGGATAAACAAGGGCTTTGGCATGAGCGCATTCGGGCGGCGAAGCGGTACAGGGAGCGGCGGCGGACGGCCGTCCTTCGGCGTCGCACGGCCGATGCACGGGCCGGGCCGCGCCGAACCCGATCATGGCGAGCAATTTCCGCCGCTCGAATCGATTCCCCTGCCGGGCGCCGGCCTGTCGCCCGAGGCGGACCTGTCGAACTCGTCGATCGCGGTCGATGCGATGCAGCGCCTCGCCGATCGGCAGGCCTCGTCCGGCGATGCCGCGCAGAGCCGCACCGAGGGCTTCGAAAGCTCGATCCACCGGATCAAGGAACAGGTGCTCCCGCGCCTCCTCGAACGCGTGGATCCCGAAGCGGCGGCGACGCTTTCAAAGGACGAACTGGCCGAGGAATTCCGCCCGATCATCGGCGAGGTGCTCGCCGAACTGAAGCTGACGCTCAACCGGCGCGAGCAGTTCGCGCTCGAAAAGGTGCTCGTCGACGAACTGCTCGGCCTCGGCCCGCTCGAGGAACTGCTGAGCGATCCGGCGGTCAGCGACATCATGGTCAACGGCCCCGAACAGACCTTCGTCGAACGCAAGGGCAAGCTCGAGCTCGCCAACATCCAGTTCCGCGACGAGGAGCATCTGTTCCAGATCGCCCAGCGCATCTGTAATTCCGTCGGCCGCCGCGTCGACCAGACCACGCCGCTCGCCGACGCGCGCCTCAAGGACGGCAGCCGCGTCAACGTGATCGTGCCGCCGCTGTCGCTGCGCGGGACCGCCATCTCGATCCGTAAGTTCTCGGCCAAGCCGATCACGCTCGACATGATGGCGGGCTTCGGCTCGATGAGCCAGAAGATGGCGACCGCATTGAAGGTCGCGGGCGCGTGCCGGTTCAACATCGTCATCTCGGGCGGTACGGGTTCGGGCAAGACGACGATGCTCAATGCCCTGTCGAAGATGATCGATCCGGGCGAGCGCGTGCTGACGATCGAGGACGCGGCCGAATTGCGGCTCCAGCAGCCGCACTGGCTGCCGCTCGAAACGCGCCCCCCGAACCTGGAGGGCGTAGGCGAGATCACGATCCGCGACCTGGTCAAGAACGCGTTGCGTATGCGCCCGGATCGCATCATCCTGGGCGAAATCCGTGGGTCGGAGTGTTTCGACCTGCTCGCCGCGATGAACACCGGCCACGACGGCTCGATGGCGACGCTTCACTCCAACTCCCCGCGCGAATGCCTCGCGCGTATGGAGAACATGGTGATGATGTCGGACATCAAGGTGCCGAAGGAAGCGATCAGCCGCCAGATCGCCGATTCCGTCGACCTGATCGTCCAGGTAAAGCGCCTGCGCGACGGCTCGCGCCGCGTCACCAACATCACCGAGGTGATCGGCATGGAAGGCCCGGTGATCGTCACGCAGGAGCTGTTCAAGTTCGAATATCTGGACGAGAGCGCCGACGGCAAGATCATCGGCGAATACCGCTCGATGGGCCTTCGCCCCTACACGCTCGACAAGGCCAAGCAGTTCGGTTTCGACCAGGCGCTGCTGGAAGCGTGCCTCTGACGCCCCATGCTCCCGCGAAAGCGAGCGCCTAGGGCAACGAGCGTACCGCGCGCGGCTCTGGACCCCCGCTTTCGCGGGAGTACGTCACCGCTTCTGCCGACAGCGGTCGGAGCAGAACTTCACCTGGTCCCAGTCGCGCGCCCATTTCTTGCGCCACGCGAACGGGCGGCCGCACGCCTCGCAGATCTTGGTCGGCAGGTTGGGCTTTTTGTGGGGCATCAGGCGCGCCGCCGCTCCCACTCGGCCAGTTCATAGGCGATCGACGCCTCGACCAGCGTTTCCCACATCGCGCCGATCGCGTCGGCGGGGATGCCCGCTGCCCGCGCGGCGGCGACGGCATTGTCGATGACCGCGGTCTTGCGCGCCTCGTCGCGGACATGGCCGCGCTCCGGCTTGATGCGGGCAGCGGCGCGCATGTAGCCGAAGCGGCGCGCGAGCAGTGCCACCAGTTCGGCATCGAGCGCGTCGACGCCGGCGCGCACCTCCATCATCGTCGAGCAGTCGTCGGGGTTCATCACGTCCGCCCGACTAGCCGATCCGCAGCGGTTCGTCATCGCCCCTGCCCGCGATGCTTGTCGAACCGCCGAAGCTGCGGCACAAACCGCTGATCTTCCTGACGGAGACGCCCTCGATGCTGTTCGCGTTGCTTCTGACCGCCACCCTTCCCGCGCCGCAGGAGGCGCAAACGCCCAGGCCGAAGGCCGAGAAGATCTGTAAGGGCCGGGTCAACACCGGCTCGCGCCTGCGCTCCAAGCCCGTCTGCAAGACGCAGGCGGAATGGGATGCGGAGGCGGCGACCAACGCCGATTCGACGCGCAACATGGGCCAGACGCAGAGCCGCTGACCCCCGCCGCCTTGACTCGCGCGGCGGTTGGCGCTAGGCGCGCGCCTTCGCAATGAGGCCCCGCACCCCGGTGAAGCGGCGGCCACGGCATCGATGATGCCGGGCGATGACCGGGATCGCGATCATGATCGGCCTGCCTTCGGGGCGTTCCGCTCAGGGTCAACGTCGTTGGCTATTGCAAGGAAGTTACCATGTCGAAGCGCTCCAGCGCCAAGTACAAACTCGACCGTCGTCTCGGCGAGAACATCTGGGGTCGCCCCAAGAGCCCGGTGAACAAGCGCGAGTACGGCCCCGGCCAGCACGGCCAGCGCCGCAAGGGCAAGATGTCGGACTTCGGCATCCAGCTGCGCGCCAAGCAGAAGCTCAAGGGCTATTACGGCGACGTCACCGAGAAGCAGTTCAAGAAGGCCTATGAAGAGGCGTCGCGCATGAAGGGCGACACCAGCCAGAATCTGATCGGCCTGCTCGAGCAGCGTCTGGACGCGGTGGTCTATCGCGCCAAGTTCGCGCCCACCATCTGGTCGGCGCGCCAGATCGTCAACCACGGCCACATCCGCGTCAACGGCGTGAAGTGCAACATCGCCTCGCGCCGTATCAAGCCGGGCGACGTGATCTCGCTGGGCGACAAGGCCAAGGAAATGGCGCTGATCGTCGAGGCGCAGAGCCTGTCGGAGCGTGACATCCCCGATTACGTGGCGCCCGACGGCAACGCGGCGGTGACCTTCACGCGCGTCCCCACGCTCGACGAAGTGCCCTATCCGGTGAAGATGGAACCGAACCTGGTGGTCGAGTTCTACTCGCGTTGATCCCGCGGCGCAGCCGCGCTGCGCCGGGGAAATCAACGCGAGCGGCCGGCGGTGCCGAAAGGCACCGACCGACGACGCGGCTCCGCCGCGGCGCTCACGGACACAGAAAAAGGGGCGGCATCCTCCGGGACGCCGCCCTTTTTCGTGTCTACTTCCCCGGCATCGACGCGGCAAAGAACGCGCCCGCCTTGTCCAGCATCGCCGCACGCACCTCGCCATCCTCGAGATAATGGTCGAGGCCTTCGTAGACGACGAGTTCGCTCTTCTTGCCCGCGCCCTTCAGCTTCGACTGCATCGCCCTTGCTTGCGCGACGCCGACATTGCGGTCGAGGTCGCCGTGGAACATCAGGACGGGCGCCTTGAAGCGGTCCGCGTGGCGCGTCGGCGACCCTTCGGCCAGATGCGGCCCCTCGCCGATGAAGTCGCGCATGATCTTGTAGTTGGAGAACATCTCGCCTTCGCGGCGCAGGCGCGACAGGTCGGTGACGGGCGCGACCGCGACGATCGCCTTGAACAGGTCGGGATCGAGCACCGCCGACTGGAGCGCAGCATAGCCACCATAGGACCAGCCGAAGATGCCAAGCCGCCCGGCATCGGCCCCCTGCCCCACCAGCCACTTGCCAGCATCGTTGACGTCGCCGATCGCGGTCTTCCAGCCCTTGAACCCGTTCTTCTGGAACCAGGCGTCGCCATAGCCGGTCGAGCCGCGGAAATTGGGCTGGAGCACGGCATAGCCCTTGGCCGCGAAGAACTGCGCCAGCCAGTCGAAGCCCCACACGTCGCGCGCGCCGGGCCCGCCATGCGGCATCACGATCGCGGGCAGTCCCTTTGCGCTGTCATGCCCCGGCGGCAGCGTCAGATAACCGGGGATCTTCGTCCCGTCCGCCGCCGGATAGACCATCGGCCGCATCGCCGCGAGCGTCATGCCCGACAGGTCCGGGCGATCGCTGGCGATCGGGTGCAGCTTTCGCCCCTTGCGATCGAACAGGTAGTAACGGCCCGGATTGGTGTCGGCACCCGCCCAGAGCAGCATGACGTTCTCGTCCTCGCTTGAATCGAGGAAGCGGATGATCGGCGTTTCCGGCAGCGCCTTGGCCAGGCTGGCGGCGAGTTTCGCCAGTGCCGGATCGAAATACTGCACCTGTCGGCGATCGGTCACGTAGTTGACCCCGACGATCCGCCCGCGCCGGCCGATCGTGGCAAAACTTGATACATCGACATCGGGGTGCGCGAAGACGAGCTTCTCGGTACCCGATCCGTCCAGCGCCTTGCTGTAGGCGGCGAGGCGCCCGTCGGTGCGCTTCAGGCCATAGGCGACATTGGTCGCGGCATCGACGCCGTAGGGATCGAAGCCGTTGCCGTCGCCGTCAACGGTGCTTAGCGGGCTCCAACGGTCCGCCCCCGCGGCGCGATAGAAATAGTTGCGGCCCGGCATGTCGTAGCCCGAGGCGGTATCGGTCTTCACCCGTCCGATGATCCGCACCCGTCCGGCGCCGTCGGTGATGTATTCGCGCGCATCGGCATCGGCGCGCTCGACCGGCGAAATCTTGAGCGACAAAGTATCGACCCGATCGACGCGGTAGCCGCCGCGCCCCATGCCGTCGGCATTGCCGTCGCCCAGTTGCTGGCGCATCAGGAGAACACTGTTCTCGACGCCGGGATTCCAGTCGATCACCGACCCGCTCGACAGCGCAATGCCGACGCCGCGCGGCATCGGCATCCCCTTGGGGTTCTTGCCGTCCGAATCGATGGCGAAGATGCGCGAGCTATAGGCGATCTCGCCCCCGTCGACGCGGACGATGCCATAGATGGTGCACATCAGCCGGCTCGATCCGACCCAGCGACAGCCGGACAGCCGCTCGGGCTTGCCGTCGAAGCCGCCGATAATCATCGGCTTTGCGTTCTCGTCGGTCACGTCGAGGACGAGAATCACCGCCCCCTGCCCCTTTGACGGGCTGATGAAGGCAAGCTTGGTGCCGTCGGGCGACAGGCTGCCATTCTCGATATTCTCGCGCGCTCCGAAGGCAACCGCCAGCTTGTCGGGCTCGGCGCGGGCGACGCCCGTACCCATCACGAGTGCCGCCATCGCAGCACTCGCCATCATGCGTCGCATCGTTCCACTCCCCCGTTTTTCGTTCCCCGCTAACAGGTTGGCGCAGCCCCATTCGCTTGGCAAGCAGGCCGCTTGCCCCGCGGGCGCGGCGGTGCGAAACCCGGCCATCCTCTTCCATGGAAAGTGTGCCGATGCGTCGCCTCGCCCCCCTCCCGCTCCTTGCCCTCGCCTCCGCCGTGCCTGCCACCGCGCAGACGGTGCCGATCGACACCTTTCGAGAGGCGGTGAAGACGCTGTCGTCGGACGAATATGAAGGCCGCGCGCCGGGCACCGCGGGCGAGGAAAAGACGCTCGCCTATCTGACGCAAGCGTTCGCGGCGGCGGGGCTGAAGCCCGGCAATAACGGCTCGTGGTTCCAGGACGTGCCGATGGTCGAGCTGACCGCGAAGAACGTGACGCCGCTGACCTTCACCGGCGGCCGGGGCGCGGCGCAGTCGCTCGCCTATGGCCCGCAGATGGTCGTCGGCAGCTATCGCGTGACGCCGCGCGTCGATGTGAAGGCGTCGGACGTGATCTTCGTCGGCTATGGCATCAACGCGCCCGAGCGGGGGTGGAACGACTATGCCGGGCTCGACGTGAAGGGGAAGACGGTCGTCATCCTCGTCAACGATCCCGACTGGCAGACGCCGGGGCTGAAAGGTCCGTTCGGCGGGCGGGCGATGACCTATTACGGGCGCTGGACCTACAAATTCGAGGAGGCCGCGCGGCAGGGCGCCGCCGCCGCCCTCATCGTCCACCAGACGCAGCCTGCCGCCTATGGCTGGAACGTCGTCCAGTCGAGCTGGACCGGCGCGCAGCAGGTCGCGGCCAGCAAGGACGACGGCGCGAGCCAGAGCGCGGCGATCGGCTGGATTCAGGAGGCGCAGGCAAAGGCGCTGTTCGCGCGCGCCGGGCAGAATTTCGACCGCCTCGCCGCCGCCGCCAAGGTCAAGGGGTTCAAGGCCGTCCCGCTGACCGGCGTGAAGGCGAATGTCGGCTTCGACATGCAGGTCCGCCGCCATGCGTCGAAGAACGTGATCGGCATCCTGCCCGGCACGCAGCGCCCCGACGAGGTGGTGCTCTATACCGCGCACTGGGACCATCTCGGCCGGTGCGAGGCGGCGCCCGACGGCGACGACATCTGCAACGGCGCGATCGACAATGCGACGGGCACCGCCGCGCTGATCGCGATCGCCAAGGAAGAGGCGGCGAAGGGCGCGACCCCGCGCAGCCAGGTGTTCATCGCGGTGACGGGCGAGGAATCGGGCCTGCTCGGCAGCGACTATTACGGCAAGAACCCGGTGTTCCCGCACGCCAAGACGGTCGGTGGGGTCAACATGGACGCGCTGTCGATGGCGGGGCCGGCAAAGAACGTCGTCGTCGTCGGCTATGGCAAGTCCGACCTCGACGGCTATCTCACCCGCGCGCTCGCCGCACAGGGCCGCGTCGCCAGCCCCGAACCGACGCCCGAAAAGGGCTTCTACTATCGTTCGGACCATTTCAGCCTGGCCAAGCACGGCGTGCCGATGCTCTATTTCGACGGCGGCGACGACCTGGTCCAGGGCGGCAAGGCGGCGGGCAAGGCCTATGCCGAGGCGTATGAGAAGAACGCCTATCACGGGCCGAAGGACGAGTTCGACCCCAACTGGAATTACGCGGGCGTGCAGCGCGACCTCGATCTTTATGCCGCGGTCGGGCGGGCGCTGGCGAGCACCACCGAATGGCCGAACTGGAAGCCGGGCGACGAATTCCGCGCGATCCGCGACAAGAGCCGGGCGGGGGTGAAGTAACGCCGCCCGCGCGGCTCAGTCGGCCCAGTAGAGCCGCATCGGATTGTCCACCAGCATCGCCTGCTGAAGCTCGGCCGTCGGCGCGATGCGCGGGATCATGTCGACCAGCGCACCGTCGTCGGGAACTGCGTCCTGCATGTTGGGGTGCGGCCAATCGGTGCCCCAGAGCACGCGGGTCGGATAGTCGGCGACCAGCGGCGCGACCGCCGCGGCAAACGCGTCCCAGGGCGGGCCAGCGGGGTCGAGCCGGTCGGGGCACGTCGCTTTGAACCAGATGTCGTCGCAAGCATCGAGCAATGCCCGGAACGCGCGCATGTCGGGGCCGTCCGGTCCCTGCGTCACGTCGGGGCGGCCCATGTGATCGACGACGACCGGCACCTCGATCGCGTCGAGGAACGGGCGGAGTTCCTCGAGAATGTCCGCCTCGAAATAGATGACGACGTGCCAGCCGAGCGGGGCGATCCGGCGCGCGATGTCGAGAAATTTGTCCTTGGGCGCATCGTCGACGAGGCGCTTGAGGAAATTGAACCGCACGCCGCGGATGCCGCCGTCGTGCAGCGCCTCAAGCTCGGCATCGCCGATCGCCGGATCGACCACCGCTACGCCGCGCGCGCGCCCGTTCGAGGCGGCGATGGCGTTCAGGGTCGCGGCATTGTCGGTGCCGTGGCAGCTTGCCTGCACGATGACGTTCCGTGCGAAGCCCAGCCGGTCGCGAAGCGCGAACAGCATGTCCGGTCCCGCATCGGCGGGCAGATACTTGGCCTTGGCCGAGAAGGGGAAGCGGTCGGCGGGGCCGAACACGTGGCAATGCGCGTCGACCGCGCCCGGCGGCGGGGTGTAGCGCGGGACCGAGGGGTCGGGGTGCCAGCTGACGATACGATCTGCGGTCACGCGAACACCTCTCCATCCATCAGTTTCCGCGCAGTGCGCAGCAAGGCCGCGGTCGCCACCTGACCCTCGTCGTCCAGTTCGATGACGACGGTCATCTCGCCGGTCGGATGCTCGACCGACAATGTGCGGCGCTGCCCCTCACCCGCATGTGCGACCTCCGCGGCGGGGGTGCCCGGGAGCAGGCAGGCGGTGGCGACGCTGACCGCGCCGAGCACGCCGATCGTCGCGTGGGCGCGGTGCGGGATGAAGCTCCTTACCGTCACCGCGCCGCCGTTCCGCGGGGGCGCAACGAGCATCATCTTCGGCACCGACTTGTCGGTCACGTCGCCGAGGTTCATCGCCTCGCCGACCGCCAGCCGGATCACCTCGATCCGGCCTTTCAGCGCATCGTCGGCGTCGAGCGTCTCGCGATCCTCGTACCCGGTGATGCCGACATCCTCGGCCTTCATCACCACGCACGGCATGCCGTTGTCGATCAGCGTGACGCGCACGCCCTCCACCTCGTCCACCGCATTGCCGCTGGGCAGCAGCGCGCCGCAAGTCGAGCCGGCGGTGTCGCGGAATTCGAGCGGCACGGGCGCCGCGGTCCCCGGCACGCCGTCGATCGCCGCGTCGCCGGCATAGGTGACGCGCCCGCCCGGCGTCTGCACCGCCGCGACGGCGATCTGGCCGGTATTCTCCATAAAGATACCGACGCGCGTTTCGCCGTCCTGCGCGTCGACCAGCCCGCGCTCGATCGCAAACGGGCCGATGCCGGCGAGGATGTTGCCGCAATTCTGCTGGTCGGTGACGACGGCCTTGTCGACGAAGACCTGGAGGAAGAGGTAGTCGACGTCGACGCCCTCTCGGTCCGACTTCGAAACGACCGCAACCTTTGACGTCAGCGGATCGGCGCCGCCCATCCCGTCGGTCTGACGCGGGTCGGGCGAGCCCATGATCCGCAGCAGCAGCGTGTCGCGCGCGGCGGGATCGGCGGGCAAGTCGTCCTTGAGGAAATATCCGCCTTTCGACGTGCCCCCGCGCATCCACATGCAGCGAATGGCCTCAGACATAGCGCAGTCCCATCGCCGCGAGCTTCCCGCGCATGTCGTAGATGTCGAGACCGAGTTCGCCCGCTGCCAGCCGCACCCGCTTCGCCTCCTCCGCCGCCTCTCGCGCCTGCGCCCTCTCCAGCACCGCAGCGGCTTCTGCGCGGGGGACGATGCAGACGCCGTCGTCGTCGGCAACGATCACGTCGCCGGGGTTCACCAGCGCGTTCGCCGCGACGACGGGGACGTTGACCGAGCCCAGCACCGCCTTCACCGTCCCTTGGGCATGCACCGCCTTCGACCAGACGGGAAAGCCCATCGCGGTCAGGTCGCGCACGTCGCGGACGCCCGCGTCGATCACCAGCCCCCGGCACCCGCGCGCCATGGCCGAGGTCGCGAGCAGATCGCCGAAATAGCCGTCGGTGCAGGGGCTGGTCGGCGCGAGGACGAGAATGTCGCCCTCCCGCAATTGCTCGATCGCGACATGCACCATCCAGTTGTCGCCGGGCGGGGCCGAGATCGTCACCGCCGACCCGGCGATCCGCGCGCCGGGATAGATGGGGCGCATGTGCGGCGCCATCAGCCCAGTGCGGCCCTGCGCCTCGTGCACCGTCGCCACGCCCGCGGCGGCGAGGCCGTCGATCACCGAAAGGTCCGCGCGCTCGATATGCTGCACGACGACGCCCATCCGATCCGCTCCTGTCCCAAATTGCCCGCCCGTCCTGCCCCCCGCCACCGGACGCCACAATTCTGAATTGCCATCGGGGCATAAGTTTCGCTTATGTCCGGGGATGAGCACGCCCGTCCACGACCTTAACCTGCGCCACCTGCGCGCCGCGCTCGCGGTCGTCGAGACGGGGACGGTCATCGCCGCCGCGGACGCGATCAACCTGTCGCAACCGGCGCTGACGCAGGGGCTCGCGCGGCTGGAGGCGGCGCTCCAGACCTCGCTCTTCACCCGCCGGCCCGACGGGATGACGCCCACCGCCGCCGGCCTCGCGCTCGCCCGCCGCGTGGAGGCGGTGCAGCGGTTACTGGCCGAGGCGATGAAGGGGCTGCGCAAGGGGACGCGCGGGTTCGCGCGTGCCGACCTCCTGCTCACCATGGCGCAGCTGCGCGCGCTGGTGGCGATCGCGCGCGGCGGCTCGTACGTCGCCGCCGCCGCCGCGACGGGCGTGTCGCAGCCCGCCATCCACCGCGCGATCCGCGATGTGGAGCGGATCTGCGGCGTGGTGCTGGTCGAGCGGCGCGGGCGCGGCGTCGCGCTGACCCCGGCGGGCATCCGCCTCGCGCGTGCCTGTCGCCTCGCGATGGGCGAGCTGCGCGCCGCGGTCGAGGAGATCGCGGCGATCGACGGGCGGGACGAGGGGCGGATCGCGATCGGCGCGATGCCACTCGCGCGCGCCTGGCTGCTCCCCACCGCGATCGCGCGCTTCCATGCGGCCGAGCCGGGCGTCGCGTTCGACGTGGCGGAGGGGTCGCATGCCGAACTCCTCGAACCCCTGCGCGACGGCGAGTTCGACCTGCTCGTCGGCGCGATCCGCGATCCCTCGCCCGGACCGGATATCGCGCAGGAGGCGCTGCTGGTCGACCGCCTCGCCATCTTCGGACGTACGAACCATCCGCTGGCGGGCAGCGTGCCCGATGCGGCGACGCTCGCGCGGCAGCCGTGGCTCGTGCCCCGCGCCGGTACGCCGCTGCGCGCGCTGTGGGAGGGGTTGTTCGCGGGGCTTCCCCTGCCGCCCGTCCGGATCGAGTGCGGGTCGGTGATGATGCTGCGCAACCTGATGCGCGAGGGTGATTACCTCACGCTCCTGTCGCCCGAGCAATTGTGGGTGGAGATCGAGGCGGGGATCCTGACCCGCATCGCCGATGTGCCGGGCAGCACCCGCGTCATCGGCATCACCACCCGCGCCGCCTGGCACCCCACACAGGCGCAGGCGCGCTTCATCGCCAGCCTGCGCGAGCTGGCCGCGACGCGCACACTTTCGGCGAATCAATAATGGAACGCCGCTACCGATTGGCGTGATTGCCACCCGCGCGGCACCAGCGGACCGTCCGAAAAGGGAGAGGTTCGCGTGACGCTCGTCATCGATTGCCACGGCCATTACACGACGGCGCCCGAGCCGCATAACCAGTGGCGAGAGGCGCAGAAGGCCGCGTTCAAGGCGGGCGAGGCGCCGCCCCCCTACCCCGCGATCAGCGACGACGAGATCCGCGAGACGATCGAGCAGAATCAGCTCCGCCTGATCCGCGAGCGCGGGGCGGACATGACGATCTTTTCCCCCCGCGCCTCGGCGATGGCGCACCATGTCGGCGACGAGGGCGTATCGGGCGCCTGGGCGCGCGCGTGCAACGACCTGATCGCGCGCGTCGTCGGCCTGTACCCGGAGGTGTTCGCCGGCGTGTGCATGCTGCCGCAGTCGCCGGAGGCCGGCCTCGACGGCTCGATTGCGGAACTCCGCCGCTGCGTGAACGAGCTCGGCTTCATCGGCTGCAACCTCAACCCCGATCCGGGCGGCGGGCATTTCCGCCACCCGCCGCTGACCGATCGCTACTGGTATGCCTTTTACGAAGCGATGGTCGAGCTCGACGTACCGGCGATGATCCACGTCTCGGGCAGCTGCAATCCGGCGATGCACGCGACCGGCGCCTTCTACATCGCCGCCGACACCATCGCGTTCATGCAGCTGATCGAGGGCGACCTGTTCAGGGACTTCCCCACCCTGCGCTTCATCATCCCGCATGGCGGCGGCGCGGTGCCCTATCACTGGGGGCGTTATCGCGGGCTGGCCGACATGCTGAAGAAGCCGGCGCTCGCCGATCACGTCATGAACAACGTGTTCTTCGACACCTGTGTCTATCACCAGCCGGGCGTCGACCTGCTCGCCAAGGTGATCGATTCGAAGAACATCCTGTTCGGGTCGGAAATGGTCGGCGCGGTGCGCGGCATCGACCCGGAGACGGGCCAATATTTCGACGACACCAAGCGTTATGTCGACGCGCTCGACGTGAGCGAGGATCAGCGCCACGCGATCTTCGAGGGGAACGCGCGCCGCGTCTTCCCGCGCCTCGATGCCCTGCTGAAGGCGCGCGGCCTGTGAAGACGCAGGTTGCGATCGTGGGGGCCGGGCCGGCGGGGCTGCTGCTTGGCCATCTGCTCCGCGCCGAGGGGATCGCGGTGACGATCGTCGAGCGGGCGAGCCCCGACTATGTCCTCGGCCGCATCCGCGCGGGCGTGCTCGAGCGGACGACGACCGACCTGCTCCATCGCCTCGGCATCGACGCGCGGCTGAATGCCGAGGGGCTGCCGCATGACGGCTTCATGCTGGCGGATGGCGAGCGGCTGATCCGCATCGACGTGAAGGCGCTGACCGGCCGCAACGTCACCGTCTATGGCCAGACCGAGGTGACTCGCGACCTGATGGCCGCCGCGCCCGAACGCGGGCTCGAGGTCATCTACGACGCGGGCGACGTGGCGCTGCACGAGATCGAGAGCGACGCGCCGTACCTGACCTTTACGAAGAACGGGACCGAACAGCGGCTGGATGCGCGCTTCATCGTCGGCTGCGATGGTTTCCATGGTCCCTCGCGCAAGGCGGTCCCGGCGAGCGTCGGGCGGACGTACGAAAAAGTCTATCCGTTCGGGTGGCTCGGCATCCTCGCCGACGTGCCGCCGTGCGACCACGAACTGATCTACGCCAATCACGACCGCGGTTTCGCGCTCGCCTCGATGCGGTCGGAGACGCGCAGCCGTTATTACGTTCAGGTGGCGCTTGACGAAAAGGTCGAGGACTGGCCCGACGACCGCTTCTGGGACGAGCTGATCGTGCGGCTGGGGCCGGAGGCGGGCGGGTGCGTGACGCGCGGGCCGTCGATCGAGAAGTCGATCGCGCCCTTACGCTCCTTCGTGTTCGAGCCGATGCGCCACGGCTCGCTGTTCCTCGCCGGCGACAGCGCGCATATCGTCCCGCCGACGGGGGCAAAGGGCCTGAACCTCGCCGCCTCCGACGTCGCCTATCTGGCGGAGGCGCTGACCGGCTTTTTCAACCGCGCGGACCACGAGGGCGTGGCCGGCTATTCCGACCGCGCGCTGGCGCGAGTGTGGAAGGCGGAGCGGTTCAGCTGGCAGCTGACGACGCTGATGCACCGCTTTCCGGGGCAGACGGCGTTCGACCGGCGCATCCAGGTTGCCGAGCTCGACTATATCGCCCGGTCGGAAGCGGCGCGGACCGCGATCGCGGAGAATTACATCGGGCTGCCGCTCTAGCGGGCGGGCGGCGGCGTGGTGTAGGGGCCGCCCATGCCCACCCGCTCGCTTTTCGCCACCCAATTTTACGAAGGCCGCATCGACGACGCCGACCTGATTGCAGAGGTCGAGGGAAGCGTCCGCGCGCTGGCCGAGGACGACCGCGCCGGCCGCGGCTGGTCGAAGGCGAACGGGTATCGCGGCTACACGAGCTATGCGTCGCTCGACGACTTGTCGGTGCGCGACCCGGTGTTCGCCGACCTCAAGCGCGCGCTCGACAAGCATGTGGCGGCATTCGCGCGCGACTGTGCGTTTGATCTGGGCGGGCGACGGCTCAAGCTCGACAGCCTGTGGGTGAACGTGCTCAAGCCCGGCGGCGCGCATTCGGGGCATATCCATCCGCACAGCGTCGTCTCCGGCACCGTCTATATCGCCGTGCCGCCGGGGTCGGGCGCGCTAAAGCTCGAGGACCCGCGCCTGCCGATGCTGATGGCCGCCCCCGGCCGCACCGACGATGCCCCGGAAATGCTGCGGCCCTTCGTCTATGCCGAGCCGGCGGTGGGCAGCGTTTTCCTGTGGGAAAGCTGGCTGCGGCACGAGGTGATGCCGAATGCAGCGAAGAGTGACCGGATCAGCGTGAGCTTCAACTACCGGATGTAAGCCGCCGTTCGGCCGCATCGATGGCGGCGGAGGCCATCCGCTCGCTGGCCCAACCGATCGCCGCACCGACCACCACGTCGCTGACGAAATGCTTGGCGCGCGGCAACTGTACCAGCGCCACCGCCGCCGCGAAGAGCCGCATCGGCGCGGCGAGGCCCGGTGCCTCACGCGCCACCGCCTCTGCCACCGCCACGGCGCCCGCGGTATGGCCGGAGGGGAAGGAGGACAGTTCGTGCGCCTCGCTGTCGCCCGGTTCGGCGCGATAGCCGTCGTCCAGCGCTTCGTCGGGGCGGGTGCGGTCGATCGAGCGCTTGATCGCCGTCTTCACCCACGTCGCTAGCAGATGCGCGGCCAGCATCCGGCCGCCCGTCCGCGCGACGCCAGCGTGGCGCGCCGCCAGCCCCGCAACCAGTACCGCGGCTGATAGCGCGATCAGCGGCGGCTGGTCGGCGATCTCGCTCCATCGGCCCGCCTCTTTCACCTCGGGCTTGTGGCGTTGCGGGGCGAGCGCGCGGGTGACGCGCAGGTCCGCCGCCTCGATCGCCGAAACCGTGTCCTTCAATGTCTCGACGATCTTCATGGCCCGCCAACGCAGCGGCCTACGCTGGCGTTGCACGCCGCTTGCCGCTAACGGGACGCCAACTTTCCTTTCACATCATCGAGACGGCATCATGGGTTTTCGCTGCGGCATCGTCGGGCTTCCGAACGTCGGCAAGTCGACGCTTTTCAACGCGCTCACCGAAACGGCGGCGGCACAGGCGGCCAATTACCCCTTCTGCACGATCGAGCCGAACGTCGGCAACGTCGCCGTCCCCGACGAGCGGCTGGTCAAGCTGGCCGACATCGCCAAGTCGGCCAAGGTGATCGAGACGCAACTCGGGTTCGTCGACATCGCCGGCCTGGTGCGCGGTGCGTCGAAGGGCGAGGGGCTGGGCAACCAGTTCCTCGGCAACATCCGCGAGGTGGACGCGATCGTCCATGTCCTGCGCTGCTTCGAGAATGACGACATCCAGCATGTCGACAACCGCGTCGATCCGATCGCCGATGCCGAGACGGTAGAGACCGAGCTGATGCTTTCCGACCTCGACAGCCTCGAAAAGCGCGTGCCGAACCTCATCAAGAAAGGACAGCAGGGCGATAAGGAGGCCAAGGCCGCCGCCGTCATCCTCGGCCGCGCGCTCGACCTGCTTCGCGACGGCAAGCCCGCGCGGCTGGCGGTCCCCGCCGACCCGGACGAGGCGCGGCATCTGGAACAGGCGCAGCTGTTGACCGGCAAGCCCGTCCTCTACGTCTGCAATGTCAACGAGGAGGACGCAGCCGAAGGCAACGCCTATTCCGCGCGGGTGTTCGAGAAGGCGAAGGCCGAGGGGGCCGAAGCGGTCGTCGTCTCTGCCGCGATCGAGGCGGAAATCGCGACGATGCCGGCCGAGGATCGCGCCGAATTCCTCGCCGAGCTGGGCCTTACCGAAACCGGCCTCGCCCGCGTGATCCGCGCCGGGTACAAGCTGCTCAAGCTCCAGACCTTCTTCACGGTGGGGCCGAAGGAAGCGCGCGCCTGGACCGTCGAGGTCGGCGCCAAGGCCCCGCAGGCGGCGGGCGAGATCCATTCGGACTTCGAGCGGGGCTTCATCCGGGCCGAGACGATCGCGTTCGACGACTATATCCGCTTGAACGGCGAAGCCGGCGCGCGCGAGGCGGGCAAGCTGCGCCAGGAGGGCAAGGAATATGTCGTTCAGGACGGCGACGTGATGCTGTTCCGCTTTAACGTCTGACCACGATCGAGCGAACGTCTGAACCGGAAGCGCGACCATGAAGCTCCTCCCCCGCCTCCTCGCCCTGGCCGCGCTCGCTGCGCTTCAGGCGTGCATGACGCCGCCGGTCGAGGCACCCGCCACCCGTGCGGTCGCCGAAACCCGCGCGCCCGTCACGCTGCTCGTCTCGATCGACGGGTTCCGGCCCGACTATCTCGACCGCGGCGATACGCCGGTGCTGTCGCGGCTGGCGACCGAGGGTGTGCGGGGCACGATGCAGCCGTCCTTCCCGACCAAGACTTTTCCGAACCATTATGCGCTCGTCACGGGCCTGCACCCCGACCGCAACGGCATCGTCGCCAACAAGATGGAGGATGCGCGCCGGCCCGGTGAAACCTTCACCATGGCGACCACCGATGCCTTCTGGTGGGACGAGGCCGAGCCGATCTGGGTCAGCGCGGAACAGGCCGGTATCCGCACCGCGACGATGTTCTGGCCGGGCTCCAACGTCCCCATCCATGGCCGCTTTCCCGACGACTGGCAGCAGTTCGCGCAGGCGATGCCCGAGCGCAACCGCATCGCCGCGATCGTCGACTGGCTGCGCCGGCCGGCGGCGACGCGCCCGCATTTGCTGACGCTCTATTTCGACAGCGTCGATACCGCCGGGCACAAGTTCGGCCCGGACTCGCCGGAGGTTCGCGCGGCGATGCGCGGCGTCGATGCGCGAATCGGCGAGATGCTGGGCGAGCTCGCCGCGATGGGGCAGCCGGTCAACCTGATCGTCGCCGCCGACCACGGCATGGCCCCGATCGACGCGAGCCGCACGATCGACTTCAACGCCGCCTTCCCAGCCGGATCGACGCGCGTGATCGAGGACGGCCCCTATGCCGCGTTCGAGGCGATGCCTGGGCAGGACGCCGTCGTCCGCGCCGCACTCGCCAGCGCCGGGCCGCACATGCGCTGCGGGGAGAAGGCCGACCTGCCCGCGCGGCTCGCCTATGGCCGCAACGCACGGGTGCCGCGTTTCCTCTGCATCGCCGACAGCGGCTGGATGATCCTGTCCAAGCCGCCCAAGGAGCCGATCAAGGGCGGCGCGCACGGATACGACAATGCCGATCCGCTGATGCGCGCGGGCTTCGTCGCTAGCGGGCCGGCTTTCGCTCGCGGGACCGTCGAGGGGCGCAACGTCGATGTCTACGCGCTGGTCCGCCGCCTGATCGGGATGCCGCCCGCCGCCGGGATCGACGGGACGCTCGCGCCGTTCGAGCGCGTGCTGAAATAGCGCTTGCAACGGGCCGGTTTCGAACTGAAACTGATCCGATGCGCTATTTCGAAGACATGGCGGTCGGGGAGACCGCATCGTTCGGCCGGTATGAGGTGACGCGCGAGGAAGTGCTCGACTTCGCACGCCGCTACGATCCCCAACCCTTCCACCTCTCGGACGAAGGTGCGGCCGACACGCATTTCGGGCGGCTGGCGGCGAGCGGCTGGCACAGCTGCGCGATGACGATGGCGATGCTGGTCGCGCAGATGAAAGAAGTGCCGACCGCCAGCCTGGGCGCGGGCGGGATCGACGAACTGCGCTGGCTGAAGCCCGTCCATCCGGGCGACACGCTACGCTGCGAAACCGAACTGCTCGACAAGCGCGTGTCGGCGACGAAGCCGCACGTCGGGTTTACCCGCCAGCGGATGACGGTTTTCAACCAGCATGACGAGCCGGTGATGACCTTCATCGCCAACGCGCTGATCCGCCGGCGCGGCGATGGGGACGCCGCCCCCGCCGCCTGACACCGTCAGCGTGGGCGGTTGAAGCCGCCGCGTGCGCCACGGTCGCCGCGCCCGCCACCACGATTGCCGAAACCTTCGCGCCGGGCGCCCCAATTGCCGCGATCGATGCGGTTCTCACGGCGAAGCTCGCGTCGGTCGCTGCGATATTCCTGCCGGTATGCACGGCGGTCGTCGCGGCGCTCGGCGCGGAACTCGGGCCGCGTCACTTGCCCGTTGCGGAACGCCTGACGGTCACGGAAGCGGTCCTGCCGGAACGCGCGGTCGTCCTGCCGCCGGTCGCGGCGGAAGTCGCGCCAGTTGTCGGCCACGCGCGGGTTGCCGCGCCAGCCCTGCCGGCGCCCCTCCCAATAACGCTGCTGCGCGCCGTTCCAGCGATAGGGCCGGCGGTAGCTGTCATAGACGTAATAGCCGGTACCCGGATAATAATAGCCGTCGTTCCAGCCCCAATAGGGGTTGCCCAACCCGCCGACGCCATAGCCGGCATAATAGGGGTCGTCATAATAGCCGCCAGCGTAACCGCTGCCATAGCCGACGTTGAGTCCGCCATAGCCGTAGCCATAGTCCGAACATGCCGACAGTCCCAGCGCGGCGGCGATCGCGATGCCGGCGATCTTCACTTGCCTTGCGAACATCCTGAACCTCCTCGATACGCAGGAGTGACGGTCGATCAGGCACGCTTCGTCTTGAATGCGGCGTGAACCGTCGCTGCTGGGACTCGAAGCGCCGCGACGGCGACTTGGTTCCGTCAGTGTCCCGCGAACGCCGTCAGCGCATGGACGGTGATGCCGTTCCCCGCCAGCGCCGTCGCCCCGCCAAGGTCGGGCAGGTCGATGACGAACGCCGCCTGATCGACCACCGCCCCCGCCTTGCGGATCAGGCGCACGGCGGCGCGCGCGGTGCCCCCGGTGGCGATCAGGTCGTCGACGAGGAGGACGCGGGCGCCGGGGGCACAGGCGTCCGCATGCATCGTGATCCGGTCGGTGCCGTATTCGAGCGCGTAGTCCTCGGCGATCGTCGCGCCGGGCAGCTTGCCGTCCTTGCGGATCAGCAGCACGCCTGCGTTGAGGTGCAGCGCGAGCGCAGGGGCGAAGACGAACCCGCGCGCCTCGATCCCGGCGACGAGGTCGACCGGCCCCTCGATCTTCGCCGCCATCGTCTCGACCGCCAGCCGTAGCCCGGCGGGATCGAGCAGCAGCGTGGTGATGTCGCGGAACTGGATGCCGGGCTTGGGAAAGTCGGGGATGGTGCGGATCATCGCGGCCAGCCGCGTGGCGGGATCGTCGGTCATCATCGTCTCGCTACGAAAGAAAAGGCCCCGGAGTCGCTGGACTCCGGGGCCGGATCAGGATCGGCGCGGCCGATCAGTGCTTCACGTTGCGCCAGACGCTCTTGTAGGCGCCGATCGTCAGCCCGATGAAGATCAGGAGGAAGATTACCGAGGCGAGGCCCGCGGTGTGGCGCGCTTCGAGCTTGGGCTCGGCGGTCCAGACGAGGAACGCGGTTACGTCCTTGGCCATCTGGTCGACGGTCGACTTGGTACCGTCGGCATAGGTCACCTGCCCGTCGCTGGCGAGCGGCGGCGGCATGGCGAGGTTCAGCGTCGGGAAGTAGCGGTTGAAGTACAGACCGTCGGGGGTCGTGAACTTCGGGAACTCCTTCTGCACCTCGGCCGGGCTCTCGCCATAGCCGGTCAGCAACGAGTGAATGTACGCCGGGCCGTTCGGGCGCGCCTTGGTCATCAGCGACAGGTCGGGCGGGATCGCGTTGTTGTTCGCGGCGCGCGCGGCGGTGTCGTTGGCATAGACCTTGGGGAACTTGTCCGAGGGCAGGTTCTTGCGCGTCGCCGGCTCGCCCGTCTCGGGGTTGGTGCTCGGCTGCTCGGTCGTCCACTGCTGGGCGATCGCCTTCACCTGACCCTCGTTATAGCCGAGGTCGGCGAGGTCGCGGAACGCGACGCGGTGGATCGAGTGACAGGCCGAGCAGACTTCCTTGTAGACCTGGAAGCCGCGCTGGAGCTGCTGCTGATCGAACTTGCCGAAGACGCCGTTCGAGGCGAGGTCGAGCGGCTTGGGGGCCAGGTGGAACTCGTGCTCGGCCGTCGCCGGCTCCGACGCCGTCGTGATCGTGCCGAACAGGCCGAGCACGAGGACGAAGGCGAAGCCCAGCCCGATGAGCGGTGCGATGATGCGGGTCATGTCGTTATCGCGTCCTTATTCGGCCGGCATCGGGTTGGGGCTGCCCTCGATCGCGCTCTTGGCCGGGGCGGTGCCGCCCTTGCCCTTGAGCACGGCCTCGGTGATCGAATTGGCGACGGGCTTGGGACGCTCGGTCGCCGAGACGATCGGCAGGATGACGAGGAAGTGGAGGAAGTAATAGGCCGTCGTGATCTGACCGATCAGCACGTTGGTCTTCGACGCTTCCGCACCGCCCACATAGCCGAGGATCAGCACGTCCACGAGCAGGATGATGAGGAACATGCGGTAGCGCGGACGATGGTTGGCGGTCCGCGCCGGGCTGGTGTCGAGCCAGGGCAGGAAGAACAGCAGCAGGATCGAGCCGAACATCGCCAGCACGCCCCACAGCTTCGCCGGGATGATGAAGTCGACCGTGAACGACTTCAGGATCGCGTAGAAGGGCAGGAAGTACCATTCGGGCACGATGTGCGCCGGCGTCGAAAGCGGGTTGGCCGGGATGTAGTTGTCCGGGTGGCCCAGCATGTTCGGCGCGAAGAACAGGAACAGCGCGAAGACGAGCAGGAAGACGCCGAGGCCGATGCCGTCCTTCGCGGTGTAATAGGGGTGGAACGGCACCGTGTCCTGCGGCCCCTTCACCTCGACGCCCGCCGGGTTCGACGACCCTGGGATGTGCAGCGCCCAGATGTGAAGGATGATGACGCCCGCGATCACGAACGGCAGCAGATAGTGGAGCGAGAAGAAGCGGTTGAGCGCCGCGGCGTCGGGGGCATAGCCGCCGAGCAGCCAGACCCGGATCGTCTCGCCGACCACCGGAATGGCCGAGAAGAAGCCGGTGATGACCTGCGCACCCCAGAAGCTCATCTGACCCCAGGGAAGGACATAACCCATGAAGGCGGTCGCCATCATCAGCAGGAAGATGACGACGCCGAGCAGCCACACCATCTCGCGCGGCGCCTTGTACGACCCGTAATAGAGGCCGCGGCAGATGTGGGTGTAGACGACGATGAAGAACATCGACGCGCCATTGGCGTGCGCATAACGCAGGAACCAGCCGGCGTTGACGTCGCGCATGATCGCCTCGACCGAATCGAACGCGGTGTTCGCGTCGGTCGAATAGTGCATCGCGAGCACGATGCCGGTGACGATCTGGATGACCAGCGCCGCGCCCGCGAGCACGCCAAAGTTCCAGAAATAGTTGAGGTTGCGCGGCACCGGATAACCGGCGCCGACCGCGTTATAGACGAGGCGCGGGAGCGGCAGGCGGTCGTCCAGCCACTTCATGACCGGCGCCTTCGGCTCGTAATGCTTGGCCCAGGGGAAGCTCATCTTGCCAGTCCTCAGCCGACCACGATCGTGGTGTCGTTGGAGAATACGTACTCGGGCACCGCCAGGTTCTTCGGCGCCGGGCCCGCGCGCACGCGGCCCGCGGTGTCGTAGGCCGAGCCATGGCAGGGGCAGAAATAGCCGCCGAACGGCCCCTTGTTCTCACCCTCGCCGGCGCCGAGCGGCACGCAACCGAGATGCGTGCAGACGCCCAGCGTGACGAGCCAGTTGGTCTTGCCCGCCTTCGTCCGGTCCTTGAGCGCCTCAGGATCGCGCAGGCTCGACACGTCGACGGCGTTGGCCTGATTGATCTCGTCCGGCGTCAGGTTGCGCACGAACAGCGGCTGCTTGCGGAAGCTGGCCTTGATCGCCTGGCCCGGCTGGATCGCCGAAACGTCCACTTCGGTCGTCGACAGCGCGAGCACGTCGGCCGACGGGCTCATGGAATTGATGAGCGGCAGGGCGATCACGCCCGCACCGACACCCGCCCATGCGACGGCGCCGATCGCGAGGTAATCGCGGCGGCGCGGATCGGCGATGGTGTCTTCATGTACGCGGGGCGATTCGCCCGGCGGAACCGTGTTTTCAGCGCTTGCCATGCCTCAGCCCTTGAAATCGTCTGTTATCGCGTCCCATCTGCCGCGGTGTCCGGGGCTCCCAAAGGCCCGGCGGCAAAAGGACGCACGCTCGGTTCGGCTCCGAAACCGGGCGCCATGGCCTGATAGACACGGGCGGTGCGGTTTGCCAACACCCCTTTTCGTCCCGGTCACTTAAGCCCAAGGCCCCGCCCGCGTGCGCATCGCCCTTTACGAGCCCGACATCGCGGGCAATGTCGGCACGATCCTGCGCACCGCCGCGTGCCTCGGCCTCGGTGTCGACCTGATCGAGCCGATGGGCTTTCCCTTCGGCACACGGGCGCTGGCGCGGTCGGGCATGGACTATGCCGCCGCGGTCGACGTGCGGCGCCATGCCGATTGGGACGCCTTCGTCGTCGCGACAAGCGGACGCATCGTGTTGGCGACCACGACGGGCGCCGTCCGGCTGGACGAGGCGGTGTTCGAGACCGGCGACACCCTGCTGTTCGGTAGCGAGGGCGCGGGCGCGCCGCCCCATGTCCACGACCGCGCCGACGCGCGCGTGCTGATCCCGATGGTGCCGGGCATGCGATCGCTCAACATCGCGGTCAGCGCCGGCATCGTCGCGGCCGAAGCGCTGCGTCAGACGCGGGGCTGGCCACGGGCGTAACGATGTCGGACAAAACGCCCCCTTGCGTTGCCGCGCCGCCATGCCCCACACCTTCGCCCATGCCACCGCTCGACGAACAGCAAGCCGCCGCCCGCCACTGGTTCGAAAGCCTGCGCGATCGCATCTGCGCCGCGTTCGAGGGCATAGAACGGGAGGCCGGGTCCGACGCCGCGTTCGAATACACCCCCTGGGACCGCGTCGACCCGTCGGGCGAGCCCGGCGGCGGCGGGGTGCGCGGCGTCATGAAGGGCCGCGTGTTCGAGAAGGTCGGCGTCAACGTCTCGACCGTCGGCGGCACGTTCGAGGGCGAGTTCGCCAAGTCGATCAACGGCGCAAGCGAGGATCCGCGCTTCTTCGCCACCGGCATCAGCCTGGTCGCGCACATGGCCAATCCGCACGTTCCCGCCGTCCACATGAACACGCGCTTCCTCGTCACGACGAAGCGCTGGTTCGGCGGCGGCGCCGACCTCAACCCGCCGATCCCCTATGACGAGGATACCGCCGACTTCCACGCGGCGATGAAGCGCGCGTGCGACGCGCATCCAGGCGTCGGCGACTATCCGCGGTTCAAGAAATGGGCCGACGATTATTTCTGGCTGCCGCACCGAAAGGTGCATCGCGGCGTCGGCGGCATCTTCTACGATCATCTGGAAGGCGAGTTCGAGCCCGCCTTCGCGCTGACCCGCGACGTGGGCGAGGCGTTTCTAGACATCTATCCCGCGCTCGTCCGCCGGCGGATGGACACGCCCTACGACGCGGCCGACCGCGCGCGCCAGCTCGAATGGCGGGGGCGCTATGCCGAGTTCAACCTCGTCTACGACCGCGGCACGCTGTTCGGGCTGAAGACCGGCGGCAATATCGATGCGATCCTGATGAGCCTGCCGCCGCTCGCCACCTGGTCGTGACATGGGGCTGATCCCCGTCCCGCCGGGGCATGTCGCGGCGGTGGTGACGACGTTGGAGATGCGCGAACGTCCGCGGGCGCGGCCGATGCCGCCCTCAGCGCTGCGTCTCGTCCGCTGGCCCGCGCCCGACCCGGTCAAATACCGCGCGCTGTTCGAGCGGGTGGGCGGGCCGTGGCTCTGGTACTCGCGCCTCGTCATGGACGATGCTCGGCTGATTGCCGCCACGCACCGGGCGGGGACGCAGTTGCACGTGGTCGAAGACCGGCAGGGGCTGGAGGTCGGGATGCTCGAGCTCACGCATTCCGAGCCCGACTGGTGCTCGATCGACTATTTCGGGCTGGTGCCCGCGCTGACCGGCGCGGGGCACGGACGCTGGCTGATGGCGATGGCGATGGCGCTCGCGTGGAAGCCGGGGGTCTCGCTGGTGCGCGTCAACACCTGCTCGCTCGACCATCCGCGCGCGCTCGGCTTCTACCGTGCGCAGGGGTTCGAGGCGGTGTCGCGGTCGGTCGAGACGTTTCCCGACCCGCGGCTGATCGGCGTGCTGCCTGCCGACGCCGCCCCTCACGTCCCCCTGGTGAGTGCCCGATAGACGGCGATCTTGACCAGCATCAGGAGGACCCAGGTCGCCGTCGTCGCCGCTGCCGCCGCCCCGTCGAAGACGACGCCCAGCACCGCATTGTCGCCCGAGGCATGGCCGATGCCCGCCGCGATCGACGTCGCCGCCTGACCGGCGAAGAACGGGATCGCGGTTGCGACGAAGCACCACCAGCCGCGCCCCGCGGTCAGCGCGAAGGACCGGGCGATCGCCTCCACCGGCCCCGTCCGCGGCTCGGCCGCAAGGACCGAGGTGACGAGGAAGAAGCGCCCGATCAGATAGAGCGCGGGCAGGATCAGCAGCGCGCCGATCATCAGCGCCCCCCACATCAACAGCCCCGCCGCGACGAAGGCGACCATCCGCCCCGCCGCCAGCCGCAGCGCCTGCGCCAACGACGGGCGCTCGGGCGCGAGGAACAGCGACAACAGGATCGCGCTGGCCGCTAGCTGGATCAGGTTGACGGTCAGGATCGGCCCGGCATTGGCGCGCGCATAGGCGAGCAGCGCCTGCACCGCCGCCTCGTCGTTCCCCCCCTGTACCGGCTGCGCCTCGGGCAGCAGGAACAGGAGCGCGAGCGTCGGCACGAAATAGAATAGGCCGGCAAGCGGCAGGATCAGCGCGCGCTCGGCCCGCCACAGCATGCCTGCCGCGGCAAAGACCCGGCCGAGATTGAGTTTCAAGCGAAGATGTCCTCGAGATCGCCGGCGGGTGCGAGCGCGGTGTAGAGCTTGCCGGTGAAGGCACTCTGAACAACGCTGAGCATGGTCGAGATGACCGCCAGGACGACCGCGACGAGCGCCGCGCCGACGCTGAGGCCCGGCTGGCCCGCGCCCAGCAGCGTGCCGATCGCCCCGACCGCCGCACCGATCCCGCCGCTCAGCACGGCCGCGACGATACCGTAGAGCAAAAGCAGCCCGACGATCTTTAGCGCATGACCGCGCGTGAGGTGCCAGGCACGGCCGATCGCCCCCAGCCCGCGCCGTTCGGCGACGATCACCGGCAACAGCACCACCAGCCGCGCCGACACCCAGATCGCCACGGCAAAGGCGACCAGCATGTAGCCCAGCAGCGCAAACGTCATACCGGTGCCCATGCCGGGGGCCGCGATCGAGCCGGCCGCCAGCGCCTCCAGATCGACGCCCCCCGCGATCAGGATCGCGACGACCGGGATCACCGCGACGAACACGACCGCCAGCACCGCGATCGACACGCCGAGGAACGGAAGCAGCCGCCGGGCGCCGATGCCCGCCGCCTCGCCCGCGCGGATTGGCCGGATCGCGAGTGCGGTGATCGCCAGCGCGCCGGCCGCGGTGACCAGCGACAGCACGATACCGATGAGCTGCACCGCGGCCATGCCCGGCGTATTGGGCGCCACGGATCGCTCGAGCACCCCCGACACCAATGCGGGCGCGAAGATCATGCCAGCGGCGACCGCGAACACGGCGCTCGCCCGCTCGTTCAGAAACTCGGTCGTCGCATCCCACACGCGCGTCATCTTGACCGTCACGCCACGCCCCCTCACTTGAATCGGGCACCCCTGCCCCGTTTGCCGAGCCCTAGCCCAAGCCGCATGTCGATACTACCGCCCACACCCCTGCCCGCGGGCATTCCCGACGAGATCGAATGGCGCGTCGAGCCCGGCCTCGTCGACTATGACGCCGCCGTCGAGACGATGACCGCGCGCGCCGCCGCGATCCGGGCAGGCACCGCGCGCGAGCTGATCTGGCTCATCGAGCATCCGCCGCTCTACACCGCCGGGACCAGCGCCGATTCGGCCGAGCTGATCGACCCGCGCTTCCCCGTGTTCAAGAGCGGGCGTGGCGGGCGCTATACCTATCACGGACCGGGGCAGCGGATCGGCTATGTCCTGCTGGACCTGACGAAGCGCGGGCGGGACGTTCGCTGCTATGTCCACGCGCTGGAGCAATGGGTGATCGCCGCCCTCGGCCATGTCGGGATCACCGGGTTCGCGGTCGACGGGCGCGTCGGCATCTGGACCACCGACGGCGGGCCGGAGGCGAAGATCGGCGCGATCGGCGTGCGCGTGAAGCAGTGGGTGACACTGCACGGCTTCTCGGTGAACCTCGACCCCGACCTTGCCCATTTCGGGGGAATCGTACCGTGCGGACTGCCCGAATTTCCGGTCACCAGCGCCAAGTTGCTCGGAAAGAACGTTAATCCTGCAACCTTTGACGAGGCACTGGCGTTATCGTTGCCGGCGTTCTTGCGGGCGCTCGACGGCGTCGCCCCGATTTGTAGGCTTGAGGGGCGTCCGCATAGCGATTAATGTCTATCTCGGTTTGGGTATTAACGGCTGAAAAGGCCAGCCAAATCCTTTTTCTAGGGAGCTCTAAATGCGTGCACTCATCTCCAAGGTCGTTACCGGTTCGATGATCGCCAGCGCGGCGCTTCTCGTGTCGGCCTGCGGCGGCAACACCGAGAACACCACCGACAACACCGTCGTCACTGACCTGAACACCACCGACCCCATGATGGACGGCACGATGACCGACAACATGACCGCGGTCGACGGCGGCGCGACGATGGGCAACGACGCGATGATGATGAACGACACCATGATGTCGAACGACATGATGATGTCGAACGACACGATGGCGACCACGAACGCGATGTAATCGCGTTCGGCCGCGCATTTCGCGCGGCTGGCGAGTTCGGAAGGGGGCCGCGGCACCAACGGTGCGGCGGCCCCTTTTTCGTGGCTCCCGCCGCCCGCCCCAATTTTGCGCAGCAATCGTTGCGCTGGCGTGCCTAAAAAACCCTTCTGCCACGCGGAAAAAAGCCTTAACGATTTGGCTCGCCTGTCATGGGCCTGTTCAGTGCCGAGGGGATAAAATGAAGCGGTTCGCGGTTATCGGGGGCGCCGTGGCGGCGGCGGTATTGGGCATGGCGGCGACGCCGGCCAGCGCACAATTCTATTTCAAGCCGAAGGTCCTGCCGACCGGGCGCATCACCGGCGAGGAGCCCGGCATGCTGGGCGCACCGCTGCCCGGTGCGACGCGCGAGGAGCTCGACGCGGCGATGGTCTGGAACATGCGCGCCGCGCTCAACGTCGCCGCGCTCCAGTGCCAGTTCGAGCCGACCCTGCTGACGCTGCGCAACTATAACGCGATGCTCAAGGATCACGAGGGCGAGCTCGCCGCCAGCTTCGCGACGCTCGGCAAGTATTTCCGCCGCGTCAACAAGACGCCCAAGGAAGGCCAGACTGCGTTCGACCAGTACGGGACCAAGGTCTATTCGGGCTATTCCACCGTATCGGCGCAGCGCATCTTCTGTCAGACTGCGGGCAATATCGGCGAGGACGTCGTGCACACGCCGCGCGGCAAGCTCGCCGATCTCGCCGCCGAGCGTATCCGCGAGATGCGCGGCGCGCTGATGTCGTGGGGCGAGCAGCAGTTCGCCTATGGCGGGTACAGCTACACGCTGTCGAACTTCCAGCCACGCCTGCCCGACTTCGCCAATGCCCAGTGCTGGCGCAAGGACGAGTGGCAGGTGAAGAAGTGCGGCATGCCGGCCGAGGGTCTGGTCCGTACCGCCGCACGCCCCGATCCGACGGCGAGCGCACAGAACTGACGCGTCAGGCGGGCCGTCGCAGCACGGCCCGCCAGGCATAGCCGCGATAGAGCGGCGTGAAGGCAAGCGACAGGCCGCGCGCCGCCGCCGCTTCCTCGAGCATTCGCGGCAGATCGGCACGCGGTTCCACGTCGAACCGGGCGAGCCATGCGAACAGCGCGTGGCGGAAGGCGGCGGGGAGCCGCTCCTGCTGACCGAAATCGACGATGTGGAGCGCGCCGCCCGGCGCCAGCGCATCGCACGCCGCCGCGATCGCGCCCCGCCAGTCGGGGATCATCGACAGCGTGTAGCTCATGAAGATCGCGTCGGCCGCCTCGATCCCGAACAGCCCCCTGGGTTCCCACGCGGTCGCATCCCCGCGTTCGAGGCGGATTGCGCGGCCCGCTACTTTCCCACGCGCGGTCGCCAGCATCGCGTCCGAAATGTCGAAGCCGAAGCACTGCGCCTGCGGCCAGCGGCGTGCCGCCAGGATGAGGTTGCGGCCAGTCCCGCACCCCACCTCGACCACCCGCCCGCCGGGCGGCGGGGCAAGGTCGGCGATCAGCCGGTCGCGGCCGAGGAGGTAGTATTTGCGCGTCGCGTCATAGATGTGCCGCTGACCGGCATAGATCGCGTCCATCCGCGCGGCATGAGCGGCGGTGCTCATCCCCGCAGCACATAGAGATGCACGCCGCCATAGATCGCCGAACGGTCGCGGCGGGTGAAATCGAGCGATTCCGCCTCGCGATAGTCCCAGCGGTTCAGCACCGCGTCCGGCACCCGCCCCGGCAGCAGCGTCGGCGCGGCGGCGGTGCGGAACAGGACGCGCGCGCCCGGCTTCGCGGTCCGCGTGATCGCGGTCCACAGCCGCGTCAGCACCGCATCGGTCATCCAGTCCTGTGCATCGAGCAGGACATAGCGGTCGAGCGACGCATTGGGCATCGCGTCCAGATAGTCGCACATATTGGCGTGCCGCACCTCGACCCGGTCGACGCGGTCGCGGACGGCGGCATGGCTTTCGGGGCGCAGATAGGGCGGCAGCGGCGCGGCCGGCCCCTCGCCATAGCCGCGACCGAACGCCTGCCAGGCGAAATAATTGTCCTGAAGGGAGAAGTCGCAGGCGAGCTTTTCGAGCCGATGGCGGAGCACCGCGCCAATCCCCTGTGGGTCGTCGCTCGCCAGCGCCTCGTACTGCGCGGGCGGAATGCCGAGGCCGAAGAGCGAGGCGGGCTGATGCGTCAGCCAGCGCACGAACGGCCGATCGAATACTGGCGCCAGCCGCGCCTCGAAGATCGCGCGCTGCTCCTCGATCGAGCGCGCTTCCAGCATCTCTCGCGGGTCGACCCCGTGCAGCTTCGCAACAAGGTGCGCCGCGCCGATGAACCCGCCGAGCAGGCCCTTGCGATAGAAGCCGTGGCCAAAGCCGGCGATCCGGCGGCGCCCGATCAGGTCGCGCCCCTCCCAATATCGCCGCGTCGGCTCGTCGAGATGCGGGCGGACATGGCGTTCGTATGCGTCGACATTTCCCGGCCGGTTCGCCTGACCGAAAAAGCGGTGCAAGGCGGCATGTTCGGGCAGGTGTCGCGCGGCGGCGAGCTTCAGCTTGTTCAGCGCGATATGCGCGGTGTTGAGGTCGACCGCAGTGATGCGCGCCGGATCGGCGGTGAGGTAGGAGAGCACGTTGCACCCGCCGCTCGCGATCGTGACGAGGTGACAATCGGGGGTCAGCGCCAGCGCCTCCAGATCGACCTCCGGGTCCTCCCAGATCTGCGCGTAGACCAGCCCGCGAAACGCAAAGGTGAAGGCGCGCTCGAGCAGGCCTTGGCGGCTCAGGTGATCGTGGCGATGGACCGCGCCGCGCACGGCACGATTGGCGGGGGCTCTGGCGGGTTGCAGCATGGCCGCGGCCTAGACCCGCACTATGACCGGCCGATGCCGCGGCGGTGACGGGTCTATGTCACCGCCGCGACGCTTTTACGTCAGTCGCGGCAATAGCCCTCGCCCGATGCGACGGTCAGACAGTCCTTCTTGCCCGCCAGCCATTTGAGGCCAGTGGCGTCGCCGTCGGTCGGGCGCAGCACCTTCTCGCCGTCGGGGCGGGTGAAGGCGATGCCCGCCGCCGTCGCGACGCCGGTGAACTTGCCCTTCTCGTCGAGCGAATATTGCATGTCGAGCGTGTAATGGCCGGGCGCACTGTCCTTCGCGATGACGAGGTTCAGCCCCTCGACCCCGCGCCAGCGACCGACCCACTTGTCGGCGCGCGCGGTCGCGGCGGCATCGGGCTCGCCGGCGCCAGGCTTGACCGCTTCGTTGACGATGGCGCCCTCGCCCTCGCCTTCCCCGGCCGGCAGTTCGACGACGTCGCCGTCGAGGCCCGCCTTGTTCTCCGCCGCCGCCGCCGCATTGTCGGTCGCGTTCGGCGCCTCGCTCGCGCCGCTGCACGCGGCGAGCGACAGGGCCAGGGCCGGGATCAGGGCGATGCGCTTCATCTTCGTCACTCCTTCGATCAACAGGCAAGCTAGGCAGTCGGGGCGGCGGGCGCTAGGGCCTCCTTGTACCCATGCTGCCGATGGACGCACCGATGCCACAGACGATCCTGCTCGCCTCCGACCATGCCGCGATCGAGTTGAAGGCGGCGCTGGCCGACTGGCTGGCGGCCGAGGGGCATGAGGTGCGCGACCTGGGGCCGGATACGGCGGATCGGGTCGACTATCCCGATTACGGCTATAAGCTCGCGGCGGCGGTCGCGGCCGACGACGATGCGGTGGGCATCGCGCTGTGCGGATCGGGGATCGGAATCTCGATCGCGGTCAATCGTCAACCGGCTTGCCGCTGCGCGCTGGTGAACGAACCGCTGTCGGCGGCGCTCGCGCGCGAGCACAACGATGCCAACGTCATCGCGATGGGCGCGCGGCTGACCGGCATCGACATGGCAAAGGCGTGCGTGTCGGCCTTTCTCGCCACGCCGTTCGGCGGCGGGCGGCATGGCCCGCGCGTGGACAAGCTGTCGAACCCGCCGGCCTAGGCCGCGATCCCCGCAATAAGCGACAATCCGCCCAGCCCCACCGACAACGAGATCCGCAGCCCGAGCCACCAGCGCGGTGCAATCCCCATGCGGTCGAGCCTGAAATCCACCAGCAGGCTCGCGAAAATGGCCAGCCCCAGCGCGACCAGCGATGGCCCCGGCCAGTCGGTACCGATCGACCACGGAATACACGTTGCCAGCGCAAACAGGCTCGGCGCCACCGCCGCCCAATAGAGCCAGTCGGGCACTCGCCGCGCCGCTGCCGCCAATCCCCACCAGAGCCCGCCCAGAAAACTGAGGATGAGCGCGGCATAGGCGAACGCCAGCGCCAGCGCGGTGAACCGCCATTCCAGCGGCCCGCCGACCACCAGCAGCGCCGCGGCCGCCTGCGGCAGCAATCCCGCCAGCCCCAGCAGCTTCGCCGGTGCCGGCACCTCGTTCCAGCGGTCGCGAAATGTCGGGCGGGCGTTCTGGTCCATACCGCCATCATGGGAGGTGGCATTCGCGTTCGCCAGTCTTTAAGTGGGCGCCGAACGGGCGGGAGGCCGCCCTGCCCCACCGACTCGGAAAGGCCCCTTGGCGATGAGCACCAACCCCCGCACGCTGGCGGATGTCCAGTTCGACGGCTTCTTCACCCGCACCCTGGCCGAGGCCGATGCCGAAGTCTTTGCCGGCGTCGAAAGCGAAATGGACCGCGAGCGGCACCAGATCGAGCTGATCGCCAGCGAGAACATCGTCTCGAAGGCGGTGCTCGAGGCGCAGGGGTCGGTATTCACGAACAAGTACGCCGAGGGCTATCCCGGCAAGCGCTATTATCAGGGCTGCGCGCCGTCGGATCAGGTGGAGACGCTGGCGATCGAGCGGGCCAAGGCGCTGTTCGGCTGCGGCTTCGCCAACGTCCAGCCGCATTCGGGCGCGCAGGCGAACGGCGCGGTGATGCTGGCGCTGACCAAGCCGGGCGACACGATCCTCGGCATGAGCCTCGATGCCGGCGGCCACCTGACGCACGGCGCGAAGGCCGCCATGTCGGGCAAGTGGTTCAACGCGATCCAGTACGGCGTGCGGCGCGAGGATCACCTCATCGACTTCGACCAGGTCGAAAAGCTGGCGAAGGAGCATAAGCCGACGCTGATCATCGCGGGCGGTTCGGCCTATCCGCGCCAGATCGACTTCGCCCGCTTCCGCGCGATCGCGGACGAGG
This sequence comes from uncultured Sphingomonas sp., assembly GCA_913775315.1. GTDB lineage: Bacteria > Pseudomonadota > Alphaproteobacteria > Sphingomonadales > Sphingomonadaceae > Sphingomonas. Next base: position 154,353 of record CAJYIX010000013.1, read on the forward strand.
TGGGCGCGAAGTTCATGGTCGACATGGCGCATTTCGCGGGCATCGTCGCGGGCGGGCTCCACCCCTCGCCGTTCGAGCATGCGCATGTGGTGACGACCACGACGCACAAGACGCTGCGCGGCCCGCGCGGCGGCATGGTGATGACCAACCACGAGGATATCGCCAAGAAGATCAACTCGGCGGTGTTCCCCGGCCTTCAGGGCGGCCCGCTGATGCACGTCATCGCCGCCAAGGCGGTGGCATTCGGCGAGGCGCTGCGTCCCGACTACAAGAGTTACATCTCCGCCGTGGTCGAGAATGCCAAGGTGCTGGCCGCCACGCTGGCGGAGCGCGGCGCGAACCTGGTCGCCGGGGGGACCGACACGCATCTGGCGCTGGTCGACCTCACGCCGCTGGGCGTCACCGGCCGCGACGCGGACGAGGCGCTGGAGCGCGCCGCCATCACCTGCAACAAGAACGGCATCCCCTTCGATCCGCTGCCCCCGGTCAAGACCAGCGGCATTCGCGTCGGCAGCCCGGCGGGGACCACCCGCGGCTTCGGCACCGCCGAGTTCCGCGAGATCGGCAACATGATCGCCGACGTGCTGGGTGGCCTCAAGGCCAAGGGCGAACACGGGGACCCTTCGGTCGAGGCGGACGTTCGTGGCCGCGTGCGCGCCCTGTGCGAGCGCTTCCCGATCTATTGAAGGAACCGGACATGAGCCTCGAAGACAAGATCAACGCCGTCCCCGAGACGGTCAAGAACACCCCGGGCCTGGGCAAGTCGATGGCGAAATGGGCGGCGCTGGGCGCCGTCGTCGCCATCCCGCTCCCGTTCACCATGCCGCTCGGCGCGGTGGTGGGCGCGACCTATGCCTATTGGAAGCGGAACAAGCGGGGCTGAATGCGCTGCCCTTTCTGCGGCCATGACGACAGCCAAGTGAAGGATAGCCGCCCGTCCGAGGACGGGTCGGCGATCCGGCGGCGGCGGCAATGCTCGGCCTGTGCCGCGCGGTTCACCACGTTCGAGCGTATCCAGCTTCGCGACCTCGTTGTCGTGAAGTCGGGGACCGAGGGCGCGCGGCGCGAGCCGTTCGATCGCGAGAAACTGCTCCGTTCGGTCTCGATCGCGTGCCGCAAGCGGCCGATCGACCAAGTGCGGATCGAACAGCTCGTCTCGGGCATCCAGCGCCAGCTCGAAACCGCGGGCGAAGGCGAAGTCACCTCGACGCGGATCGGCGAGATGGTGATGGACGGGCTGAAGGGGCTCGATTCGGTCGCCTATATCCGCTTCGCCAGCGTCTATAAGGATTTCCGCGAGGCCCGCGATTTCGAGGAATTCGCCGGCAGCGTGAGCGAGGTGGCGCGCGGGTGAAACGCGCGCTAGTCGGCGCGGCATGACCGAACCCGCTGCCCCGCCCCCCGTCATCGTCCTCGTCCGCCCGCAGCTGGGCGAGAATATCGGCAAGGCGGCGCGGGCGATGCTCAATTTCGGGCTGACCGAGATGCGGCTCGTCGCCCCGCGCGACGGCTGGCCAAACCCCGCCGCGGGGCCGGCGGCGAGCGGCGCGGACGTGGTGCTGGCAAAGGCCGAGGTATTCGAGAGCGTCCACGCCGCGGTCGCCGACTGCGCGCATGTCTATGCGACGACGGTGAGGAAGCGCGGCGTGACCAAGCCCGTCGTAACGCCGGAGCAGGCCGCGCGCGGCATCCATGGCCGCACCGGCCGTTCGGCGATCCTGTTCGGGCCGGAGCGGTCGGGCCTTGAAACCGACGACGTGGCGATCGCGCGCGAGATCCTGACCGTACCGATCAATCCCGAGTTTGGCTCGCTGAACCTCGCCCAAGCGGTGATTCTTGTCGCTTACGAGTGGTCGAAGCATGTGGCGCTGGTGCAGCCGACCGATACCGCGCTCGACCCGCCCGCGCCGCAGGGTGAGCTCGACGGGATGATCGAGCAGTTCGACGCGATGCTGGAGGGGGCGGGCTATTTCTTCCCGCCGGACAAGGTGCCGACGACCAAGCGAATGATCCGCACGCTGCTCACCAAGCCGGCCTGGACCGCGGGTGAGGTGCGGACCGTGCGCGGGATGCTCTCGGCACTGGCGCGGCCGCAGAAGCGGTAAGGGCGGCGGCTCCGCACCGCCCTCCCCCGCCCGGATCACGCCGTCTGCTTGGTCCGCCAGCCCTCGGCGTAGCTATCCCGCGCCACTTCCGAATACGGCACCGAGCTCACGATCGCCCTGATCTCGGTCTGCACATGGCGCTCGACAGTGGGCTTGCGCGTGCCGCCATCGGGTTCGCCCCAGAGCAAAGTCACTTCAGTACCCGGCTCGGCGAAATCGGCCTCGACGATCGCCAGCGTCAGCATCGTCCCCTCGTTGGCCGAATAGCCGATCCAGGTCGATACGCCGATCGTCCGACCGTCTTTCAGCACCGCGTCATAGGGGTGCATCGAATAGACCGCGCTCGGGAACTCCATATACTTGGCGCGGTCGCCCTTTTGGAGGGCCGAGCTCATCACCCGCATCACGTCGGCATTGTCGAGCGCCAGCGTCACCTTCCGGCGCTGCGGCACGCCCGCCATCCGCTCCAGCGCCTCGCGGCCGATGAAGTCGTGGTCGAACTTGACGAACGGGCCGTAGCCCAGGTCCCACGGGGTGAGGTAATAGCCCTCGATGCTGTCGGGAACGAAGCTGCCGCCGATCGAGGCCTTCGCCTCGTAGCTGTTGGCCTTCAGCCACTCGCGATAGGGCTTCAGCGCCTCGCCGGTGTAGATCGCGGGCAGCGGCGAGGGGATCCAGCCGCTCTCCAGCGTGTTCGACGAATAGGTGCGCCCGCCGACCAGCGTCAGGCCGTGATCCCTGCCCGCCTCGATCAGCGCGTTGCGGACGGTGTCGTAATCCTTCCATGGGCCGAACAGTTCGTAGCCCGGCTGGCCCGCCATGCCGTGGCGAAGCGCACGCACCTCGACGCCGGCGATCTCGATACGCGCCATGTGGAAGAATTTGAGGTCGGGCGGCGTCTTGCCCATCGCCACTTCCAGCACCGCCATCGCGTTCGGCCCCTGAAGCTGGAAGCGATAGTTCTTGCGGTTCTCCGGGTCCGGGCGGACCGCGGTGCGCTCGTCACGCTCGACCGTCACGTCCCAGTCGCCGGTCGCCGCGTGATACTCGATCCATTCGATCGTCGGCGCGCGCCCGACGAGGTTGAAGCGGTTTTCCTCGAGGTAGAACAGGATGACGTCCCCGATGACATAGCCGTCGGGCGTCACCGGCACGAACTGCTTGGCGCGGTCGGGGACGAAGCCCTTGAAGCTGTTGATGCCGAGGTGATTGAGCATCGCGAACGCGTCGGGGCCGCTGACTTCCAGGTCGACCATGTGGAACGACTGGTTGAACAGCACCGCGGTCTTGGCCCAGGCAATCTGCTCGCTGCGCCAGTTCGAATATTCGGCAGGAACGCCCGGATAGACGTTGGGCCCGACCTGCTGATTGCGCAGCAGGTCGACGATGTCGCCGCTTTCGTCGAGGATCGATTGCAGGCTCTGGTCGGTCATTGGGTCTCTCCATGTGAATGGGGGGCGGCGAGCCAGTCGCGGATCGCCTGATTGAAGGGGTCGGGTGCCTCGGCGGGCAGCATGTGACCGGCGCCGGGAAGGATGCGGAGCCGCGCGCCCGGAATGCGCGCGGCGATGGCCGCATGCTGGTCGGGCGGCGCCCAGCCGTCATGCTCGCCCGTCGCGACGAGCGTCGGCACGTCGATGCCGGGCAGCAGGCTGTCGATCTCGGGACGATCCAGCAGCGCCGCGATCTGCGCGGCATAGGCGTCCACCCCCTGGTCGATGCACATCGTCCGCAGCGGTTCGGTGACGGCGGGGTCGTCGCGATGTTCGGGGGCGAACATCGGCGGCATCCAGGCATCGACCAGCGCCGCCATGCCGTTCGCGCGGCCCAGATCGAGAAGCGCGTGCCGCTTCTCCGCCTCGCCCGGCCGGGGCAGGTGCGTGCCGGTGTTGACGAGCGCGAGACGATCGATCCGCGCCGGTGCGCGCCGCCACATTTCGATCGCGACCCGCGCGCCCATCGAATGGCCCAGAAGCGCAAAGCGCGGCGGTGCGGCGGCAAGGATCGTCTCCGCCATCGCACCCAATCTGCGCTGCGTACCGTGGCCGGCGGCGGCGATCGCGCCGTCGAACGCGCCGATCTGCGCTGCGAACACCCGCGCGTCGCAGATTAGACCCGGCACCATCAATAGGGGCAAGGACGTCAGCACACCGATTGGACCTCCATTCGCTCTTGCGAAGTTTTCGCCTATACGAATTATCAGACCTCGGATAGAGGATTCGCGACGACGCGATCGAAGCAGCCTGCAGGAGAGCGAAGATGGTCGATGCAAGCGAGGCGCTGCACCCCGCCTGGGCGACGATGCCCGCGGTCGTGACCGACGGCTATTCGTTGGAGATGACGGCGAAGGATTTCGACGCGCTGCACGAAGCCGCCCCCGGCATCGCGCCTGAGACGCCGGTGGCGATCACCTTCCTTCCCGGCGAGACGATCGAAGCGCGCGTCGCCGCCGCCGCTGCCGTCCGCCAGCTGGGGTTCGAGCCGATGCCGCATCTGTCGGCGCGGCGGATCGCGACCATCGAGGAACTCGACACGATGTTGGGCCGCGCAGCGGACGAGGCGGGAGCGCGGCGCGCATTCATCGTCGCGGGCGACCCGCCCGAGCCGGCGGGGCCGTTCGCCGATACGCTGTCGATCATCCGCACCGGCCTTCTCGAAAAGCACGGCTTTCGGGCGATCGGGGTGGCGGGCCATCCGGAGGGGCATCCGAACATGGCCGGCGAGGCACTGTGGGATGCGCTGACCGCCAAGCTCGACGCGCTGGAGGAACGCGGGCTCGGCGCGCTGATCGTCACGCAGTTCGGCTTCGATGCCGATCCGTTCATCGACTGGCTGACCGAGCTTCGCGCGCGCGGGATCATGGCGCCCGTCCGCATCGGCGTGCCCGGTCCTGCGGGGATCAAGACGCTGCTCCGCTTCGCCGCGCGCTGCGGCGTCGGCGCGTCGGCGGCGGTGATGACCAAGTACGGGGTTTCGATCACGCAGCTTCTGGGCAAGGCGGGGCCGGACAAGCTGGTCGATGCGCTCGCCGCGCGGCTGATGCCCGCGCACGGGCCGGTGCGGCTGCATTTCTATCCGTTCGGCGGCCTCGTTAACACGGTCGAATGGATCAACGGCTATCCGGCGCGCACGCGCTGACGGGGGAGAAATCAGTGACGACGATCTGCACGCTGACGCTGTCGTGCGACGACAAGCCGGGCCTCGTCGCCGCGGTCGCGAGCTTTCTGGCGAGCCATGGCGGCAATATCGTCGATGCGCAGCAGTTCGACGACCGGATGACGCACCGCTTCTTCATGCGCGTCGTCTTCGAACTCGACGGCGGGGTCGAGGCGCTGCGGGCGGCGTTCGCGGATATTGCCGCGCAGCACGGGATGGCGTGGAAGCTGCGCGCCGCGGGCGAGCGGCAGCGGGTGGTGCTGATGGTCTCGCGGTTCGACCACTGCCTCGGCGACCTGCTCTATCGCCGCCGCATCGGCGAGCTCGACATGGACGTGGTGGCGATCATCTCGAACCACCCGCAATCGGCGCTCCATGTGTCGGTGGTCGGCGACACGCCCTATCACTATCTGCCGATCACCCGTGACACCAAGCCGCAGCAGGAAGCGCAGGTGAAGGCGATCGTCGAGGAGACCGGCGCCGACCTCGTCGTGCTCGCGCGCTACATGCAGATCCTGTCCGACGATCTGTCGGCGTTTCTGTCGGGGCGCTGCATCAACATCCATCACAGCTTCCTACCCGGCTTCAAGGGCGCCAAGCCCTATCACCAGGCGCATGCGAGGGGCGTCAAGATGATCGGCGCGACCGCGCATTACGTGACCGAGGATTTGGACGAAGGGCCGATCATCGCGCAGGACGTGGAGCCGATCAGCCACGCCGACACGCCCGACGATCTGGTGCGAAAGGGCCGCGATATCGAGCGGCGGGTGCTGGCCGCGGCGGTTGCCTATCACCTTGAGGATCGGGTGCTGCTGAACGGGCATCGGACGGTCGTCTTCCGTAACTGATCACTGCCGAAACCGCTTGCGCGAAGGCGAGCGCCGCGCGACGTTCCGCCCCGACCAAGGGAGGAATGACCGATGCTTCGCCACGCCCTCGCGCTGCTGCTTGCCGGCGCCGCGCTTCCGGTGCTCGCACAAGACGCGCCCAGCCGCGTCTTCACCGGCAGCGACCTGTTCAACCTCGAACAGGCGTCGGACCCGCAGATCAGCCCGGACGGGCGCCGCATCGCCTATGTCCGGCGCACCGGCGACATCATGGCCGACCGGATGGCGAGCGCGATCTGGCTGATCGACACCGCGGCCGGGCAGCAGACGCCGCTCGCCGCGACCGGATCGAACCCGCGCTGGTCACCGGACGGTACCCGCCTAGCCTATGTCGCGGCGGAGCCGGGGCAGGCACCGCAGCTCCACGTCCGCTGGATCGCGACCGGCGCGACCGCGCGCGTCACCGGCCTGCCCGACAGCCCCGACGCGCTCGCCTGGTCCCCTGACGGCCGCCAGATCGCCTATACGATGCGCGTGCCGGGCGAGGGGATGAAGCTCGGCAAGGCGCCGCCCAAGCCCGAGGGGGCGAAATGGGCCGAGCCCTTGGAGATCATCGACCGCGTAACGTACCGCGCGGACGGGGCGGGTTATCTGAAGCCCGGCTTCGACCACCTGTTCGTCGTGTCGGCCGACGGCGGCGCGCCGCGCCAGCTGACCTTCGGCAATTTCCAGGACGGCGGGCCATTGAGCTGGTCGAAGGACGGGCGCAGCATCGTCTTTTCCGGCAATCGCCGCGCCGACTGGGAGCGCGAACCGAACGACAGCGAGGTGTTCAGCGTAGACGTGGCGTCGGGCGGCCTGCGCCAGCTGACGAAGCGTTACGGCCCCGACCAGTCGCCCGCGCTGTCGCCTGACGGCACGAAGATCGCCTATCTCGGCTATGACGACAAGTATCGCAGCAACGAGCCGGCACAGCTCTATGTCATGGATGCGGACGGCTCGAACCCGCGCTCGCTGACCGCCAGTCTGGACCGCGAGATCGACACCGCCGTCTGGGCGAAGGACGGGCGGAGTATCTATGTCAGCTACGACGATCATGCCGAGAAGAAGGTCGCGCGCATCGGCCTCGACGGGCGGATGACGCAAGTGGTCGGCGGGCTGGCGGGCGGCGGGCTCGACCGGCCCTATACCGGCGGCACGTTCAGCGTTTCCGACCGGGGGCAGGTCGCCTATACCGGCGGCGACTGGCGGAAGCCGGCCGACGTGTATCTGGGCGGCAAGCCGCTCACCCGCCTCAACGAGACGTGGATGGCGGGCAAGACGATGGGCGACCTTCGCCCCGTGCCCGTCACGTCGAAGGACGGACGCAAGATCGACGCGTGGATCGTGCTGCCGCCCAACTACCAGCCGGGCACGCGCGTGCCGACGATCCTGGAAATCCATGGCGGGCCGCACACCGCCTATGCCCCCGTGTTCGCCAGCGATTACCAGCTCTATGCCGCGGCGGGCTATGCAGTGGTCTATGCCAATCCGCGCGGGTCGACCTCGTACGGGGCCGAGTTCGCCAACCTCATCGACAAGAATTACCCGAGCGAGGATTATGACGACCTGATGGCGACGGTCGATGCCGCGATCGCGCAAGGGTATTCCGATCCGAACAACCTGTTCGTCACCGGCGGGTCGGGGGGCGGCGTGCTGACGAGCTGGATCGTCGGCAAGACCGACCGGTTCAAGGCGGCGGCGACGCAGAAGCCCGTCATCAACTGGATCAGCGAGGCGCTGACGATGGACGGTACCGGCTTCACCTCGCGCTACTGGTTCAGGAAACAGCCGTGGGAGGACCCGATGGGTTACTGGGCGCGCTCGCCCTTGAGCCTCGTCGGCAACGTCAAGACGCCGACGTTGGTGGTCGTGGGCAGCGAGGACTACCGGACGCCGGTGAGCGAGAGCGAGCAATATTACGCCGCGCTACAGATCCGCGGCGTGCCGACCGCGCTGGTCAAGGTGACCGGCGCCAGCCATGGCGGCTTCACCGCGCGGCCCAGCCAATCGGCGGCGAAGGCGTCGGCGATTCTCGCGTGGTTCGACAAGTACCGGTCGAACGCTGCGCCGGCGGCGGCGCAGTAAGGCTCAACCCAGCCGATCGAGATCGGCGGGGGTGTTGATGTTGGGGAGCGGGGGCGCAGCAAGCGCTTCCGCCCCGCACCGCGCCGCCCAGCCGCGGACCGATCGCCGCGTATCGGTCGCGACGAACGCGTCGAGCAGCGGCGACAGGCTCGCCGGCCAGATACCGATGACGGGCAGGTCTTCGAGGAACGCGGGCGTCTCCCGCGCCGCGAGGTCGGCCAGCAGCGCGTCGGGCACCAGCGGCGTATCGCAACCGAGCGTCAGCACCCGCCCCGCCCCGATCGCGTGAGCATGATGCAGCGCGCCAGCCAGCCCGCCGAGCGGCCCGAGATCGGGCGCGGGCCGGTCGGGCACGCTGGCGGTGCCCGGCCACCCGCGGCCCACGACCACCAGCGCATCGCAATGTCGGCCGAGCGCAGACAGCGCGTGGTCGATCAGCGCCCGCCCCTCGAACAATGCCGCGCCCTTGTCGCCGCCGAACCGGCTCGCCCGCCCGCCCGCCAGCACCGCGCCGAGAATCATGGACCCACCGCCAGCACGGCGTCGGATCGCGCGAGCACCACCAGCCGCACCCCCGCCGCCTGCGCACGCTCGACCGCGAGCGCGGTGGGTGCCGACACCGTGACGAGAAGAGGGCAGTTCGCCAGCGCCGCCTTCTCGACCAGCTCGAACGAGCAGCGCGACGACAGCAGCGCGAAGCCGCCGTCCCAGCCAAGCCCCGCCCGCGCCATCGCCCCGATCAGCTTGTCGAACGCATTGTGCCGCCCGACATCCTCCCGCGCGAGCCGGATCGTGCCGTCGCGAGCCACCAGTGCCGCGGCGTGGACGCCGCCGGTCGCACGATTGAGCGGCTGATGATCGCGAAGCGCCGTCAGCGCCGCAAAGATCGCCGCATCCCCCGCCTCGCTGGTCGCGGTCACGCGCGGGAGCGGGCGCAGCGCCTGCTCCAGATTCTCGATGCCGCAGAGGCCGCACGAGCTTTCGGACACGCGATGCCGCACCCGGTCGGCGACGCGCACGGCACGCTCGGGCACCAGCGTCGCGCGCACGACGATGCCGCGATCGGTCCGGTGGACGTCGATCTCCGGCATCTCGTCCGCCCGCTCGACCAGCCGCTCGGCCAGCGCGAAGCCGGTGACGAGGTCGTCGAGGTCTGCCGGCGTCGCCATCAGCACGGCGTAACCGATGCCGTTGAACTCGATCGCGATCGGCACCTCGTCAGCAACGGGGCGCGCCACGCCATCACGCGTGCCGTCCGCGGCGATGCGGATAAAGGCGAGCTGGCGAGTCAAGGACGCGGCCGCGAACGGACCAAGCCACGGACTTCGACAAAGGTGAAAGCCGCAAGCTTCGGAATGGGTGGCCCCGGACACCGATAAGCCGGTTCGATCAATACGATTTCGGCCCCGCGGCGGTGCAACTCGCTCGCGACGCGGCGCAAGGCATCGTAGGAGACGGCGTTGCCGGGTGGCACCCTCCCCGGGTGAATGCAAACGCTGAAGGCCGACAGCGCAGGCCCCGCCCATCCCGCCGCTGCATTGTCGAGAACACCGGGGTCGACGATGCCGCCCTCGGCATCGAGAAAGACGTAATACGGCCCCGGAACGGGATCGTAGATGTGCGCGGGCGGGGGCGGCGGCGGCACCTGTTGCGCCGCGGCGGGGGCCGAGCCGAGCAGGACCATCGCCAACGCCGTGCCAATGAACATCCTGCCCCTCACGCCCGCGGATGCGCGTTGCGATAGACGTCGAGCAGATGCGCGGCATCGACCGCGGTATAGATCTGCGTCGAGCCGAGGCTGGCATGGCCGAGCAATTCCTGCAGCGCGCGCAGGTCCGCGCCGCGGCCGAGCAGGTGCGTGGCGAAGCTGTGGCGCAGCGCGTGCGGCGTCGTCCGGTCGGACAGGCCCAGTCGCACCCGCGCCGCGCGCACCGACCGGCGAATGATCGCGGGCGACAGCGCCCCGCCCTTCGCCCCGCGGAACAACGGCGCCGTGGGCGTCAGCGCATAGGGGCACGCGGCAACATAGGCCTCGACCGCAACGCGAACGGCGGGGAGCAGCGGCACGATCCGCGTCTTGGCGCGCTTGCCCGTGACGCGCAGCGTCTCGCCAAGCGGCAGGATCGCGGGCGTCAGCGCCATCGCCTCGCCGATGCGCAGCCCCGCGCCGTAGAGGAGGAGGAGCACCGCCCAGTCACGCGCCGCAATCCAGGGTTCGGCGGCATCCTCCGACACTTCCTCGGCCAGCGCGATCACTTCGGCCGGGGCGATCGGACGCGGCACGCCCTTCTTGACGCGCGGTCCGGCCAGCCGCGGCGGCGGCGCGCCGGCAAAGGCGAGGAACGCGCGCACCGCCGACAATTCGCGCGCGGCGGAGGTGTTGGATAGCCCCTCCCCGCGCCGCACTGACAGGAACGCGCGCAGGTCGGCGGCGGTCGCCTTCGTCAGACCGGCGGCCTCGACGGGCCCGCCCCAATGATCGCGCAGGAAGGCGAGCAGCCGCTCTGCGGTCGCCTGATACGCACGCACGGTATGCGCCGAGCGCCGGCGGTCGCGCGTCAGGTGCCGGGCAAAGGCGATGGGCAAGGGCTCGGCCATTCGCGCGACCTTAAGCGAACGCGTGTCAGTGCGCCATGGCGCCCTCGCGCTCGCCGCGACGGGCGAGCCAAGCCTGCATCTGCGCGATCTCGACATCCTGTGCACGGATAACGTCGGCGGCGAGTGCGCGAACCTCCGGGTCCTTGCCGTCGCGTAGCGCGACCTTCGCCATGTCGATCGCGCCGCGATGATGCGGGATCATCCCTTGCATGAAGGCGGTGTCGGGATCGCCGTTCGTCGCCATCGCCATTTCGTGCGCGGGTATTTGCGCGGCGTGCGGCGTCCAGCCGAGCGCGCCCGCCGTCATCCACAGTGCCATCGCGATCATCATCAGGTTCTCGGTCAGCGATACGAAACCGAGCGGCACGTTGCTGTCGCCGCCGACGCACGCGCATTTGAGCTCGCGCTTGTCGATATATACCGCCTTGAACACCGACATCGCGCCGATCATGCCGATGAGGAGCGCGATCGGCACCGACGCCCAGACGGCGACGCCCGCGACCATCAACAGCCCCGCCAGCCCCTCGGCATAGGGATAGACATGGCCGTACGGCACCCAGCGGCGCGCGAGCAGGTCGTAATTGAGGAACATCGTCGCGAAGCGATCGACATTCTGGAGCTTGAGCAGCGCTAGCACGACCATCGAGAAGGCGACGAACCATTCGCCCGCGCGCACAGTCAGCGCATCGCCAAAAGCCGCGTAACTCGCCGCCAGCGCCATCAGTGCGGTGAGCGCGAACAGGACCGCGACCGGGCGATAGGTCGTTGCCTTCGGATCGGCAACCTTGAGGCCCAGAAAGCGGCGCAGATCGTCATGGCCGCCGATCCGCTCGCCATCGATGAATATCTGCGGCGTGGTGGCAACGCCGTACTTCGCCTTGAACGCGTCGGTTTCCGCGCGCGTCGTCAGCCAGTGATCGTCAACCGTATAGCCCTTGCGGCGCAGCAGGTGCTTCGCCTTCAGCCCATAGGGGCAGGTGTGGTCGGGCATCACCATGCGATGGAGCGTTGCGGTGCGGGTCATCGTCCTTCTCCGACTGGCTGGCCGATCCCATATGGGTCCGTACCATGGTACGGGATCAAGCGATGACGATCGGCGCGCTGGCGGAAGCCGGCGGCGTCGGGGTGGAAACGGTGCGCTATTACCAGCGCCGCGGGCTGATCGGCCTGCCCGATCGTCCGGCGGGCGGCGGATCGAGCGGCGGCATCCGCCGCTATGGTTCGGGCGATCTCAAGCGGCTGCGCTTCATCCGGTCGGCACAGGCAGCGGGGTTCACGCTGGATGAGATCGGCGAACTGCTCGCGCTCGATGCGGCAAGCGATCGCGCGGGCGTACGGCGATTGGCGACCGCACGGATCGCCGCGCTCGACGAACAGATCGCGGCGCTGAGCGCGGCACGGACGGCGCTTGCGGGTCTCGCCAGCGCATGCGGCGCGGCAGGCCCCGGCCCCTGCCCGATCCTCGAGGCATTCAAGGCCGATTGACGCGAGGTTCCGTTTCCGCGGATGATAGCGATAACGATGGGGAGAGGGCGATGGGACTGCGCATATGGTTGGCGATCGCCTGTCTCGTCCCGGCGGCGGCGACTCCCGCGTCAGCGCAACCGTCGGCGACGCCGAAGCAGCGCCTGTTCGTCCTTACCGATATCGAGAACGAGCCCGACGACACGCAGTCGCTGATCCGGCTGCTGCTCTATTCGAACGAGATCGATATCGAGGGGCTGGTCGCCACCACCTCCGTCCACATGAAGACACGCACCGCGCCCGAGACGATCCGGCGGATCATCGGCGAATACGCCAAGGTGCAGCCGAACCTGTCGCGGCACGCGCCGGGCTATCTGGCGGCGGCGGCGCTCGACCGCCTCGTGGCGCGGGGGCAGACGACCTATGGCATGGGCGGCGTTGGCGCGGGGAAGGACAGTGAGGGATCGCGGCGGCTGATCGCCGCACTCGACCGGCCCGATCCGCGGCCGCTCTGGGTCACGGCATGGGGCGGGCCGAACACGCTGGCACAGGCGCTGCACACGCTGCGCGCGACGCGATCCGCGGCGGAAGTCGAGCGGCTGGTCGCGAAGCTGCGCGTCTACACCATTTCCGACCAGGACGATTCGGGCGCGTGGATGCGGCGCGAGTTTCCCGGGCTGTTCTATATCGTCAGCCCCGGCGGCTATGGCGCGGCGACGTGGACGGGGATGATGGCCGTCGTGGAGGGGGCGGACAACAGGACGATCTCGAACGACTGGCTCGCCACCAACATCCAGCAGGGGCACGGGCCGCTGGGCGCCGCCTATCCCGACGTCGCCTATGGCATGGAAGGCGATACGCCCTCGTTCCTCGGCCTCATCCCCAACGGCCTGAACGTGCCCGAGCGGCCCGACTGGGGTGGCTGGGGCGGTCGCTACACGCTGCGCACCCCGCCGCTTGCCGAACTTGATCCCAAGGGCTTCAACGGCGGCGTGCCGATCACTGCGGAGACGCGGCCGATTTGGACCAACACCGCCGACAAGGTGACGCCGCCGATCGCCAGCCCCTATGGCGCGGCGATCAGGCCCGGCGAGCGCTCTTACGAGGGCCATCGCGAGACGATTTGGCGCTGGCGCGACGATTTCCAGAACGACTTCGCCGCGCGGATGGACTGGACGACGCGCGCACCGGGTGAGGCGAACCATCCGCCCGTCGTGCGGCTCGGGCATGCCGAGCGGCTGACCGCAAGGGCGGGCGATCGCCTGACGCTCAGCGCGCGCGGGACGAACGATCCCGACGGCGACAGCCTCAGCTATCACTGGTTCGCCTATCCGGAGGCGGGCACCTGCCCCGGCGGGATCAAGCTGTCGGGCGCGGAAAGTCTCTACGAACGGTCGATCACCATCCCCGCGTTCGACCGGCGGTGCGAGGCGCATTTCATCCTGCGCGTCACCGACAAGGGATCACCGCCGCTCACCCGCTACGCCCGTGTCATCGTCACGGTCGAGCGGGCGAGCGGCCAATAGATCAATCGGCGAAGAGCAGCACCGGCGTCTCGAGGAGCTTACGCACCGCCTGCACATAGCTCGCCGCGTCCCAGCCATCGACGACGCGGTGGTCGCAGCTGATCGACAGGTTCATCAGCTTGGCGCGGCGGATGTCGTCGCCCCCCAAGTCATTTTTGGCGAAGACCGGGCGCTCGACGATCTTGTTCGGCCCGCTGATCGCGACCTCGGGCCGGTTGATGACCGGCGTCGTCGCGATCCCGCCGAGCGGGCCCAATGAGGTGACGGTGATCGTCGAGCCCGACAGCTCCTCCGACTTCGCCTTGCCGGTGCGCGCGGCTTCGGCCAGCCGGCCGATCTCGCTCGCGAGCTGCCAGACATTCTTGTCCTGCGCGTCGCGGATCACAGGGACCATCAGCCCGGCATCGGTCTGCGTCGCCATGCCCATGTGCACGCGGCCCGAGCGCGTCACCACGCCCGCCTCGTCGTCGTAGCGCGCGTTGAGCATCGGGAAATCGGGGAGCGTCCGACAGATCGCGACGATCAGGAACGGCAGCATGGTGAGCTTGGGCCGACCGCCACGATTGGCGTTGAGATCGCCGCGCATCGCTTCCAGCGCGGTCACGTCGATCTCGTCGACATAGGTGAAGTGCGGGATCGCGCGCTTCGACGCGGCCATGTTCTCGGCGATGCGGCGGCGCATGCCGATGACCTTCACCGCCTCATCTTCGCGCGCGCGGCTGGCGTTCGGTGCGTGATAGCCCTGCGCGCCATTGTAGCGCAGGAACGCGTCGAGATCGGCGTGGCGGACATGCGCCCCCTCGTGCCGGACCTGCGACAGGTCGACGCCGAGGTCCTTGGCGCGGGCACGGACGGCGGGGCTGGCGAGGACCTTGCGCTCGTCCTCGACACGGGTGGGCTCGGATGCGGTGGGCGCCGCAACGACCGGGGCGGGCGCAGGCGTCGGCGCCGGGGCAGGTTTCTCGACGACTTCCTCGACGCCGGGATTCTCCGCCTCGACCACCGCCTCGGTAACCGGCGCGGCGGGGGCCTCGGCCGCCTCGTCCGCGCCCTCGGTCTCGATCACCACCAGCGTCGAGCCGATCGGCACTTGGTCGCCGACCTCGCCCGCCAGTTCGACGACGGTGCCGGCGACCGGCGATTCCATCTCGACCGTCGCCTTGTCGGTCATCATGTCGGCGAGGCTCTGATCCTCCTCGACTCGGTCGCCGACAGCCACATGCCACGCGACGATCTCGGCCTCGGAAATGCCCTCGCCAATGTCGGGCAGGCGGAACTTGAACAGCGCCATCGTCAGTCCTTCATGATCTTCTTGAGCGCCTGGCCGATGCGCACGGGGCCGGGGAAATATGCCCATTCGAGGCTGTGCGGATAGGGCGTGTCGAAGCCGGTCACGCGCTCGACCGGCGCCTCCAGATGGTGGAAGCAGCGTTCGGTGACGAGCGCCGAGAGCTCGGCACCGAAGCCGCCGGTCCGCGTCGCCTCGTGCACGATCATGCAGCGGCCGGTCTTCTTCACCGATGCCTCGATCGCCTCGATGTCAAGCGGCACGAGCGTGCGCAGGTCGATGATCTCGGCATCGACGCCTGCTTCCTCGACCACCGACTGCACGACATGCACCATCGTGCCATAGGCGAGGATGGTGAGGTCGGCACCCGCGCGCACGGTCGCCGCCTTGCCGAGCTCGATCCGGTAATAGCCGCCGGGCACCGCGCTCGCCGGATGGTTCGACCAGTTCTTGGCCGGGCGATCCCAATTGCCGTCGAACGGGCCGTTGTAGATGCGCTTGGGCTCGAGGAAGAGAACGGGGTCGTTGTCCTCGATCGCGGCGATCAGCAGCCCTTTGGCGTCATAGGGCGTCGAGGGGATCACCGTCTTGATCCCCGACACGTGAGTGAAGATGCCCTCGGGCGACTGCGAGTGCGTCTGCCCGCCGAAGATGCCGCCGCCATAGGGCGAGCGGACGGTGATCGGCGCAGTGAACTCCCCCGCCGAACGATAGCGCAGCCGCGCGGCCTCCGACACGAGCTGGTCGAGCGCGGGATAGATATAGTCGGCGAACTGGATTTCCGGCACCGGGCGCAGGCCATAGGCGCCCATGCCGATCGCCACGCCAATGATGCCGATCTCGGTAATCGGCGTGTCGAACGCGCGCGTCTTGCCGTATTTCTGCTGGAGCCCCGCGGTCGCGCGGAACACCCCGCCGAAATAGCCGACGTCCTCGCCCATCACGAGCACGTCGTCGTCGCGGCCCATCATCACGTCGAGCGCCGAATTGATCGCCTGGATCATGTTCATGCGCGTGGTCTCGCCCTCGGCCGGGGCGGCGGTTTCGGTTATCACGTCCGACATGCTCACTTCCTTGCCCACGGACGGCCGCTGGCTTCTTCCTCGGCCAGCATCTGGGCCTGCTGCTCGCGCAGGTGCCAGGGCATCTCCTCAAACACGCCGTCGAACAGCGTGTCGAGCGGCTGGTGCAGGCCGTGGCCGAGGATGCCGTTTGTCTCGGCTTCCCTCTGCGCCTTCTTCACCTTCTCCGCGAGTTCAAGGTCCTGCGCGGCATGGGCATCGAGATCCCATTCGCCAAGCGCGATCAGGTGGTCGCGAAGCCGCCGGATCGGGTCGCCGAGCGGCCAGCCCGTCGCCTCGTCGGCGGAGCGATAGGCGCTGGGATCGTCAGAGGTCGAGTGCCCCTCCGCGCGATAGGTGAAATGCTCGATCAGCGTCGGGCCGGCATTGGTGCGCGCGCGCTCGGCCGCCCATTCGGTCGCGGCGTAGACGGCGAGCGCGTCGTTGCCGTCGATGCGCAACCCGGCGATGCCATAGCCCACCGCACGCGCCGCGAACGTCGTCGCCTCCGCGCCGGCAAAGCCCGAGAAGCTCGAGATCGCCCACTGGTTGTTGACGACGTTGAAGATCACCGGCGCGCGGTAAACGGTGGCAAAGGTCAGCGCCGAGTGGAAGTCGCCCTCCGCCGTCGACCCCTCGCCGCACCACGTCGCGGCGATCCGGCTGTCACCCTTCGCCGCCGACGCCATCGCCCAGCCCACCGCCTGCGGATATTGCGTGGCGAGGTTGCCGGAGATCGAGAAGAAGCCGTAATCCTTCGCCGAATACATGATCGGCAACTGCTTGCCCTGCAGCTTGTCGCCCTTGTTCGAGTAGATCTGGTTCATCATCTCGACCAGACTGTAGTCGCGGGTGATGAGGATGCCCTGCTGGCGATAGCTGGGGAAACACATATCGTCGCGCTGCATCGCCATCGCTGCAGCGACCGATACGGCCTCCTCACCGGTCGACTTCATGTAGAAGCTGGTCTTGCCCTGTCGCTGCGCGCGGAACATCCGCTCGTCAAACGCGCGGACCAGCGCCATGTTGCGCAGCATCTGCCGCAGCATGTCGGGCGACAGGCGCGGCGCCCAGGGGCCGACCGCGCGATTCTCTTCGTCCAGTACGCGGACCAGGTTGAAGGACAGCTCGTGGAAGCTCGCCGCCGCATCGCCCGGTTCGGGACGGCGCGCGGAGCCCGCGGCAGGCACCTCGACATGGGTGTAATCGACGGCATCGCCGGGCCGGAACCGTGGCTCGGGGACATGCAGCGACAGGGGCGGACGATTGGCGGGGGCGCCGGTCAAACCATACTCTCCAGATCGCGCCGGCCCTTTGCGAACGGGCGCCGAGTCATCGTTGCCGCGCTATTATAAAATTACAACGCGCTTGGCGAGTGCCCAATCGTCACAGGCGATACCAAGTGTGCGAACCCGGTTGACTCGAGGGCAGGTTGGAACAGAATAGGAACATTCTGGTTCAATCGAGTCGTCATGTCCGCCACCCTAGCCGAACTGCGCCAAGCGCTGAACGCCATCGAGGGCGGCGGGTATCGCCGTCGTCCGGCGTTGCCGTTCGGCATCGGCGCGATCGATGCGAAGCTGGCGGGCGGCGGCCTACGCCTCGACGGGCTGCACGAGGTGGTGGGGGCGACGCCCGACCTCGCCGACGATGCGGCGGCAACGCTGTTCCTGACGGGCATCGCCGCGCGCGCGTGGGGCACGGTGCTCTGGATCGTCCGCCGCCGCGACCTGTTCGCCCCCGGCCTGTCACAGGCGGGGCTGGCGACCGAGCGCGTGCTCTATGCCGAAGCGGCGGACGATGCCGAAGTGCTGGCACTGATGGAGGAGGGGCTGCGGCACCGCGGTTTGGGCGCCGTGATCGGCGAGGTGAAGCGTGTCGGCCTGCCCGCCACGCGGCGGCTGCAACTGGCGGCCGAAGGCGGGCGAACGATCGCACTGATGCTCAAGCGGCATGGGCGCAGCGGCGTCGATCCGCTGGGCGTGCCGTCCGCGGCGGTGACGCGCTGGCGGATCGGCTGCGCGCCCTCGACCCCGCTGCCAGTGGAGGGGGTGGGGCGCGCGCGATGGCACGCGGCGCTGGTGCGCCAGCGCGGCGGCGAAAGCGGTGAATGGCAATTGGAGGCTTGCGATGCGACGGGTCGCTGCGCTCTGCCTGCCCGACTGGTCGATCGACCGGCTGCGGCGGCAGGGCATGATTCCCGCGCCGCCGCCTGAGCGCGGCGTCGCGGATACACAGGCGCTGGCGGCGGCAGTCGCCGACGAGCGCGCGAACGAATGTTCGGTACCGAACACGCCCGGCTGGCGACCCGGCGCGCGCTGGGCCCGGTCCGAATCGCGCGAGGCGTTGCAGGCGGAGATCGACGCGCTGCCGTTGCATCAACGGCCACCGATGCGCGAGCTCGGCCGGCGCAGCGAAGCCGCCGACCACCCGTTCCGCGCGCTCCGCCCCGACGAGGCGCGCGGCCACGTGCCGTTCTCGCTGAAGGACCAGCCGCCCGCCCCGCCCCGCCGCGAGCGCCCACGCACCGCAAAGCCGGTGCCGGCCGACCCGCCGATCGTCACCAGCCTGCGCGAAGGGGCGAAGGTCGTCATCCACGCCGCCTGTCCCGCCGCCTGCGCACAGGGGCTAAGGCGCGGCATGGCGCTCACCGCGGCGCGCGCGATGGTGCCGGGCCTGATCGTCCATCCCGCCGATCCTGCAGGCGATGCCGAGGGCCTGCGCCGCCTCGCCATTGCGCTCGCGCGCAAATGGAGCCCGCAGGTGGCGGTGGGGGGCGAAGACCTGATCTTCCTCGACCTCACCGGGGCGTCGCATCTGTTCGGCGGAGAGGCGGCGATGGCCGCGCGCATCGTCGCGGTACTCGCGCGTGCGGGACACCATGCGCGGATCGCGGTCGCGGGCACGCCGGGCGCCGCCGCCGCACTCGTCCGACACGGCGCACCGCCGGGGTCGGCCCGCTTCACCGCCCCGCGCCCACGCCATGCCGGGATGCGACAGGCGAGACTGGCCGATGCGCCTGATCTGCGCATCCGGCACCCTCGTGATGACGGCAATCCCTATGCCGCGAGGATCAAGCGCGGCGAGAATGCGATTGAGACGTCGATTGACAGCGTCATCGTCTGTCCGCCGGGTGAGGATGCCGCCTGGCTCGCCCCCCTCCCCGCCGCCGCGCTTCGCCTCGACCCCGCCGATGTCGAGATGCTGCGACGGTTCGGGATCGAGCGGATCGGCCAGCTGGCCGACCTGCCGCGCTGCCCGCTCGCGCGCCGGTTCGCGCGCGCGCTCGAACGCCTCGATCAGGCCCGTGGCCGCGTGGCCGAGCCGCTTGATCCCGTCATTCCGCGCGCCGCGATCGCCTGCCGGCAGGGGTTTCTCGAACCCATCTCGACGGCGGAGGGGATCGCGCATTGGCTGGGCGCCCTCGTCCCGCGCCTCACCGCCGAACTCGCCGCCGCCGGCCTCGGCGCGCGCGCGATCGAGCTGGCGGCCGAGCGCGTCGATCATGTGCCGCAGCGGATGCGCATCGGCCTCGCCCGCGCCAGCCGCGACCCTACGCACATCCTGCGCCTGATCGCCCGCCGGATTGAGGAGATCGAACCCGGCTACGGCATCGACGCGATGACGCTCCACGTCCGCCGCGCCGAACCGCTCGGCCCCGTCCCCTTCGACGAGCGGCTGGATGCGGAGGCGCCGCCCGATCTCGCGCCGCTGATCGACGCGATCGCCAACCGCATCGGCATGGCCCGGTTGTGGCGGGTGCGCGCAGTCGAAAGCGATGTGCCCGAACGCTCGGTCGGGACGGCCCCGCCGCTCGCGCCCGATGCCGCCGCCCCGCCATGCCTCGCCGCCGACGACGTGCGTCGTCTGGGCGATGGGGGCGACGTCCCCGCCTGGCATCCCGCCTGGCCGCGTCCTGCCCGACTGCTCAAAAGGCCCGAGCGGCTCGACCATGTCGTCGCCGAACTCCCCGATCGCCCGCCCGCTCGCTTCACCTGGCGCGGCGTCAGCCACCGCGTCGTGCGGGCCGATGGGCCGGAGCGCATCCACGGCGAATGGTGGCGTCGGCTGGGCGAGGCGCATGCCGTCCGCGACTATTTCCGCGTCGAGGACGAAGCGGGCCGCCGCTACTGGCTCTACCGCCGCGGCGACGGGATACGCAGCGTCTCTGGCGATCTGAGCTGGTGGCTGCACGGGCTGTTCGGATGATGCGCGCCCAGCTCCGTAGCCCGGCGATGGCCGGGGTCCCGTTACGGAACCGTCGTTGCAAGGCGCGTCGCTCTGTCGAGAAGCCATGCCAACCGGACCCCGACCTGCGCCGGGGTAGGGCCATGGATATGGCTGTTCGCGCATATGTGGCCCGGCTCATGCCTTGCCATGCCCGCCGCTGACGCCCCCTATGCCGAGCTCCAGGTCGCGACACATTTCTCGTTCCTGCGCGGCGCCTCCTCGGCCGAAGAACTGTTCGCCACTGCCAGCGAGATGGGTCACGCCGTGCTCGGCATCACCGACCACAACTCGGTCGCCGGCATCGTCCGCTCGATGGTCGCCGCCGAGAAGGTCAGCGCACAGGCCCACCCGATCCGCCTGGTCGCTGGCTGCCGCCTCGACCTTGTCGACGGCCGCTCGCTGCTCGTCTGGCCCGAGGATCGCGCCGGCTGGAGCCGCCTCACTCGCCTCCTTACGCTCGGCAAATCGCGTGCCGACCGCCGTCGCGGCGAAAAGGGGCAGTGCTTCCTTCATTGGGAGGACGTCGCCGCCCACGCCGCCGGCCTCGTCGCCGCGCTAGTCCCCCGCCCCGCAGAGTTCGAAGACGAAACGGGGATGCGCTGGGTCGCCGATCTCTTCGGCACCGACGGCCATGTCGCGCTGTCCGCGCATCGCAGGCCCGAGGATGTGCGCCGTCTGCACGCGCTCGCCCGGGCGGCCACCTCGCACGGATTGAAACCGCTCGCGACCGGCAACGTGCGCTACCACCATCCCGACCGCCGGATGCTCCACGACGTGGTGACGGCGATCCGCGAGAAGACGACGATCGAAGCGCTCGGCACTCGCCGCGCGCGGATCGGCGACGGCCACCTGCTGCCGCCCGAGGCCATGGCCCGCCGCTTCGCCGAGCTACCGCATGCGCTCGCCAGCGGCCTTGCCATCGCCGAACGCTGCCGCTTCAGCCCACGCGAACTCAGCTACCAATATCCCGACGAGATCGTGATGTCGGGCAAAAGTCCGCAGGAAGCGCTGGCGCTGATGGCCCGCCGCGCACTCGCCGAACGCTTCGACGGCGCCCCTGACGAGGCTTACACCAAGCTGCTGGAGCATGAACTCGAACTTGTCGAGCGCATGGGCTATGCCCGCTACTTCCTCACCGTCCAGTCGATCGTCCAGTTCGCGCGCAGCCAGGACATTCTGTGCCAGGGGCGCGGGTCGGCGGCCAATTCGGTGATCTGCTTCGTCCTCGGCATCACCTCGATCGACCCGGTGAAGCACAAATTGCTCTTCGAGCGGTTCATTTCGGAGGATCGCGCCGAGCCCCCCGATATCGACGTCGATTTCGAGCATGAGCGGCGCGAGGAAGTGATCCAGTGGATCTACGAGACGTACGGCCACGACCACGCCGCACTGACCGCCGTCGTCAGCCGCTTTCGCGCGCGCGGCGCGGTGCGCGAAGTGGGCAAGGCATTGGGCTTGCCCGAGGATCTGACCGGCGCGCTGGCGGGTCAGATCTGGGGATGGTCGTCGGAGGGCGTGGCCGATCGCCATGCCGAGGCGCTCAATCTCGACGCCACCGACCCGCGCATCGCCCTCACGCTCGATCTGTCACGCGAGCTGATCGGCACGCCGCGGCACCTGTCGCAGCATCCGGGCGGCTTCGTGTTGACCCGCGACCGGCTCGACGATCTCGTACCGATCGAGCCCGCCGCAATGGAGGCCCGCCGCGTCGTCGAATGGGAAAAGGAGGATATCGAGGAACTAGGCTTCATGAAGGTCGATATCCTCGGCCTCGGCATGCTCGGCTGTATGCGCCGTGCCTTCGACCTGCTCGCCGATCACAAGAATACCGCGCTCACCCTCGCCTCGCCCGCGCTGCAGGACGACGACCCTGCGACGTTCGAGATGATCCGCCGCGCCGATACACTCGGTGTGTTCCAGATCGAGAGCAGGGCGCAGATGGCGATGCTACCGCGGATGAAGCCGACCAATTTCTACGACATCGCCATTCAGGTCGCGATCGTCCGCCCCGGCCCGATCCAGGGCGACATGGTCCACCCCTATCTGAAGCGTCGCGAGCTGAAGCGCCGCGACCCCAACGCCGTCATCGACTATCCGAGCGAGGCCCTGCGCGAAGTCCTCGAAAAGACACTGGGCGTCCCGCTGTTCCAGGAACAGGCGATGCAGGTGGCGATCAAGGGCGCGGGCTTTTCGGCGAACCAGGCCGATCGCCTGCGCCGCGCGATGGCAACCTTCAAATTCACCGGCGGCGTCGGCGAGTTCCGGGACAAGCTGATCGCCGGCATGCAGGCGAACGGCATCGCGCTCGACTTCGCCGAGCGGCTGGTCAAGCAGATCGAAGGGTTCGGCAGCTACGGCTTTCCCGAAAGCCACGCCGCGTCGTTCGCCAAGATCGCCTATGCCTCGTCCTGGATGAAGTGCCATCATCCGGACGTGTTCTGCGCCGCGCTGCTCAATGCGCAGCCGATGGGCTTCTACGCCCCCGCCCAGATCGTCCGCGACGCGCGTGAACACGGTGTCGACATCCGCCCGGTCTGCATCAACGACAGTCGCTGGGACACGCGGCTCATCGGCACGGGCGAGCGACTGCCGCTCCGCCTCGGGCTGCGCGTCGTCGCCGGGCTGTCGAACGAGCATGGCGCGGCGATCGTCGCCGCCCGCGCCGACCGGCCTTTCATGTCGATCGAAGATGCGTGGCGCCGCTCTGGTGTGCCGCTCGCCGCGCTGGAACGGATCGCGCGCGCCGACGGGTTCCATGCGCTCGGCCTCGACCGGCGACAGGCGCTGTGGACGATCAAGGGCCTCGGCGCCGCGCCGCTTCCGCTCTTCGCCGCCGCCGATGCGCGCGAAGGGGCGACGCGTCCCGAACTCGACGAAGCCGCCGTTCCGCTCGACCCGCTGACCGCGGGGCGCGAGGTGGTGGAGGATTATCGCGCGACCCAGCTGTCGCTGCGCGCGCACCCGCTCACCTTCCTGCGCGACGAACTCACCCGCCGCCGGATGACCCGCTGCGGCGACCTTAGGCGGATGAAGGACGGCAGCTTCCTCGAACTCGCCGGCATCGTCCTCGTCCGGCAGAAGCCCGGCAGTGCCAAGGGCGTCCTCTTCATCACGCTGGAGGACGAGAGCGGCATCGCCAACATCATCCTGTGGCCCGACCGGTTCGAGGCCAATCGCCGCACCGTCATGTCGGCGGCGATGCTCGGCGTACGCGGCCGGATGCAGCGCGAGGGCGAGGTGATCCACGTCATCGCCGACACGCTGGAGGATCTGAGCCCGATGCTCCATTCGATCGGCGAGATCGACATGCCCCGCCTCGGCCGGCCCGGCGGGGGCGGCTCACCCGATCGCGGCGACCCGGAATGGCGTCCCAAGGGCCGCAGTCTCTATCACCCGGCGTTCCGCGACGGCTGCGATCCGGAGGATGCGATCCGCCAGAAATCGCGCGACTTTCATTAGTGCTCAGCCGGGCGAAGCCGCCGATCCGGCGAGCAGGCCGCCGTCGATGTTGAACTCCGCTCCCGTCACGTAGCCCGCCTCGTCCGACGCGAGCATCATCGCCACCGCCGCCACCTCTTCGACCGTGCCGAAGCGCCGGAGCGGCGTGTCCGCGACGAATGCCGCCATCCGCGCCTCGCGATCCTCCCCCGTCCCCAGCATCGCTTCCCACATCGGTGTCAGGATCGCGGCGGGATGGATCGAGTTGCAGCGGATCGCCCAGCCCTGCTGCGCGCAATAGAGCGCGACCGACTTGGTATGATTGCGCACCGCGGCCTTGGACGAGGCATAGGCGGCCGCCGCCGGAATGCCGACCAGCCCCGATCGCGACGAGATGTTGACGATCGATCCCGTCCCCGCTGCCTTCATGGCGCCGATCGCGTAGCGACAGCCCAGAAACGTCCCGTCCAGATTGACCCGATGGACCGCCCGCCAGTCCTCGAGCGTCGCATGCTCGGGATCGTGCGCGACCGGCCCGTTCTCGAAGCCGGTGATCCCGGCATTGTTGACCACCACGTCGGCGCGCGGAACGGCCGCGGCCAGTCGGGTCCAGTCGGCTTCCTCGCGAACATCCAGCGGTTCGAATGTGCAGCCGATCGCAGCCGCCGCTGCCTGTCCGGCCTCACGGTCGATGTCGGTCAGCACGACCTTGCCCCCTTCGGCGGCCATGCGCCCGGCAATCGCCCGACCGATCCCGCGCGCGCCGCCGGTGATGATGCAGATCTTTCCAGCCAGCCGCTTCATTCGCCCCTCTCTTCTCCACGCAAGAAAAAGGGGAGGCCGGTTGCCCGGCCTCCCCCAATTCTTTCCAGTCCCGTCGGGGACCGGCGCGATTACATGCCCGCGCCGGGACCGTAGGTGACTTCCACGCGGCGGTTCTGCAGCTCGCGCACACCGTCGGCGGTGTCGACGCGCGGCTGGGTCTCACCGAACGCTTCGGTCGAGATGTTGCCGTCGGGGATACCGCGGCCCGACATGTACGAGCGGACCGAGTCAGCACGGCGCTGCGACAGACCGACGTTGTACGAAGCGGCACCCGACTTGTCGGCGTGGCCGGCAAGCATGACCTGCGCGTTGCCGCAGTTCTGATACGCCGAGATGGCGTTGTCGAGAATGCTGGCAGCCTCCGGCGTGATGTCCGAGCGATCCCACTCGAAGAACACGATGTACGGCCCGGGCGTGCAGACGGTCTCGACCGGCGGCGGCGGGGGCGGCGGGGGAGGCGGCGGCGGCGGCGGCGGCGGCGGCGGCGGCGGCGGCGGGGTCGGCTCGCCGAAGTTGAACGTCACGCCACCGAGCAGGCTGTGCGAACGGAAGCGCGAGTCGAGCAGCGCGCCGTTGTTCGCCTGCACCGTCACGCTGTCGGCGTTGAAGAAGCGATACTTTAGCGAGACGTCGATGTTGTCGCTCAGCGGCGCGCGGACGCCCGCCAGAGCCTGCCACGCGAAGACGGTGTCGCTGTCGTCGAGCAGCGTGACCGGCGCAATGCCGTACTGCTCGTACTTCACGCGCGCCACACCGGCACCACCGCCGACGAAGCCCTGCACGCCATCGTCCGGACCGAAGTCCAGAAGGCCGTTCAGCATGAAGCTGAGCGCCGAGGCGCGACCGAACGCACGGTCGTTGCCATAGATGCCGGCGGGAATGCCAGCCAGCGCGACCGAGGTCTGATGCTCTTCGGCAGCCGCGCGGCGATAGCCGACTTCGGCTTCGAGGCGGAACGCACCGAAGTCATAGCCGACGATGCCATCGACATCCCAGCCATAGTCCGAGTCGGTGCTCAGGACCTGCGTGTTGGTGTCGGCCAGCGTGAAGTCGATATCCTCGACGATCATCGCGCCGCCTTCGAGACCCACATACCACGCATTGTCGCGGGCGAGGGCAGGCGTGCTAAGAGCAGTGGTCGCAAGCGCCACTGCTACGGCAAGCTTCCGCATAAAAAATTCCCCTTTCACGGTTGTCACTACGGACAGCGCAAACTCACTACATTTGGCTTGGTTTCCACGCAAGCGAAACAAAGTCGGGGACTGTTGCAGGAACGCAACATCAGCTCGGCGCGACCAGCCCGTGCGCCGCCATGGCCGCGATGATCCGGCCGATCGCCACGCGCGCCTCGACGTCGACGGTGCCGCCGCCTTCCGGGCTGTCGATCGCCGGCTGCCGCGCACCCACCACCGGCTCGCCGCCGACGACGATCCGCCGGGCCGCGACCATGCCCGTGGTCCACCCCCCGCCCTGCCACAGCGCATCGACACCCTCGTCCGCGCGCCAGACCCGCATCCCGTCCCGCGGCGGGGCAAAGCGCCAGCCGCTCGCGGTCCAGCATGCCAGCTTTCCCGCCGCGCCGGCCCATTCGCCGGCGGGTGCCGGCCCCACGATCCAGCAGTCGCCCGGCGCGGGCGTCGTCGGCACCGTGTCGCGCACGCCCAGCACCGACGCCATCGCCAGCATGTCGACGAGCACCAGCGCCTCGTTATGAGTCAGTTCCTTCTGCGCCTGTCCCGCTTGCAGCAGCGGCAGGCCATGACGGTCGGTCTGTTCCTCGGCCATCGATCAATCCTCCAGCATGATGGTTCGCGCGGGCGACGCGGCGTGCGTACCGATCTGCATCACCCGGACACTGAGAGCGTCGCTTTCGAGCGACAGCATTGGTTCCCCGCACGCCGCCGACCGCGTGCCGCCCGATGCCGTATCGACCTCGACCCGATAGCGTTCGCGCTCCTCGGCAAGCGGCACGTCGATCCGGTCCGACCATTGCCACCCGGCCCGGCTGCGCCGAATCCAGCGAAGGTCGATGCCCCCGTCCGGCCGCCGGGCGGCGCGGACATGCACCGGCGACGGCGGCGCGACCGAGGCGCCGGTCAGGACCACCTCGACGGGGCGCAACTCATCGCCATCCCCGACGCTCACCGGGGCGAGGAGCAGCCGCGTCCCGATCGGCCTTGCGATCGGCACGACGACCGCGCTGGCCGTCGACAGGAGCGCGAAGCCCTCGCCCGCCCGATGGGTCCCCGTCGCGGCCTCGGTCCCGCGCCGGCCGCGCCATAACCGCGACAGGCGCCACCGTCGTGGACCGACCGGCTCGGTGACGCCGAACTGGATCAGTTCCTCGCCCACCATCGCCAGGTTGGCGCCGCCGTCCATCGCCGCCGCATCAGCGCCCGACAGGGTCATCGCGTCGTTCGCCAGCTCCACCGTCAGCGACCCGCCGAGATCCTCGATCGCCGCCGGCGCCGCACCCGGCGGTACGACAACGCTCCCCACCACGCCGCCGGTCGGCAGCGTCGCCGCTATCGACCAGCATGTGCCCGAATCCGTACTCATCATCAGCGTCGCCCCGCGCCAGCCGGCCTCGGTCCCCCCGGCGACGACGATCAGTTGCGGCTGCGTCGCCAGCCCCTCGCCAAGCGGCGGCAGTTCGGCCGCCACGATCACCGTGCGCCCGCGCGGGCGATCCGGCGCGGCAACCACCGCCCCCGGATCGGCGCGCGCCGTGGCGGTCGCCAGCGCGACGGGGACCAGGTCGAGCTCGACCGCCATGGCCTCCAGGCTCCAGCCGCAGACGCGCCACAGCGTATCCTCGCCCGCCACGCGAACGCGGTCCCCGGGCGCGATCGTCAGCCCTTCCCAGCCGCAGGCGACCCGCCGCCGTCGCCGATCGGCATCGATCCGCGTCAGCATCGACGCCGCGACCTGCTTGGCCACGCCTGCCGACAGCACCGCCGGCAGCTCGACATGCTGCTCGCGCCATCCCGCGCCCGGCCGCGTCGCTCGCTGCAACCCTGCCTGATAGTCGCGCGCGGCGTCGTAATGCCCGACCGTGACCGACCGGGGCGCCTGATCCGCGGGCGCGATGCGCCGCACGCCGCGCCCGCCGCCCAGCCCCGCATCGGGAAGGTCGCGTGCCGGCCCCGCCCCGCCGCGCAGCGTCACATGGTCCCCGTCGGCCCCGAACCAGCCGCCGCTCGTATTCGCCAGCGTCTCCAGCACCGCACGCCGGCTCCCGCCATAGGCCGAAAACCCGCCGAGCCGCGGCGCCATAGGCTCGCCGGTCGCAACGCCCCCGCCCCCGATCGTCGCGGCGATCGCCGCCGGATCGACCGCCGCCTCGTCGGCGTGCACCTCGAACGTCAGCGACGGGATGCGATTGCCGAAATCGGCGAGCGCCAGCCCCTCGAACACGGCATAGGCCTGTCCGCGCATCGCCGTCGCGCGCGCGGCCCCGATCGCGCTGGCGATCAGCGGGTCCGGCGCCTGATCCTCGCCGCCCGGATGCAAGCGAAAGCCCGTCCGCGCCGTAAAGTCCCCGCCCGCGCCGCGGAGCAGCTTGCCGTCGGCCCAGATGCGCCCCACCCCGCGGATCGGCCGCGCCGACAGCAGCACCGCGAACGACGCCGCATAGCTGTAACGGATCGTGTCCGGCGCCCCCTTGCCTCCGCCCTCGCGATCGCGCGTCTCTATGAGGTCGGTGGCCCAGATGACGCTGCCCGCCACGCGCATCGTCCCGAACAGATGCGGGATCTCGCTGCCATAGGAGGAGGTCTGGAGCGCCAGCTCGCGCAGCCGCGGGCCTTGCCGCGGGCCGGGCCCGAACAGCTCGCGGTCGATCGCCTGGCCTGCCATCGCGCCGATCGCACCGCCGATCGGCCCGCCGACGATCGTGCCGACCGCGGTCAGGATCAGTGTCGCCATGTCATTCCCCCCGAAAACAGCCCAGAACCGGCCATGCCGGCGCCCCTGGCCGTTCGACCACGCGGCGCAGGGCCGCGTCGGCGTGGACCATCCCGCTCGCCGTCAGCACCCCCAGATGAAGCTGGCCCGGCCCGGTGCGCATCAGCACCACGTCGCCTGGCCGCCCCTCTGGCACGCGCGCCAGCCCCGCCGCCGCGATCCAGGTCGCCGCCCGGTCGGCATCCCCCGTCCGCACCGCATAGTCGCGCGGCGCCGCTCCCCCCAGCGCGCACGCCGCCACACCCACGCAGTCGAGCCCCGTCGCCGGATCGCGCCCGTGCAGGCGAAAGGGTACGCCGACCAGCGCCCGCGCGGCCTCCGCCGCCGCCATCCCCCGCCTCATGCGCCGGGATAGCGTGTCAAAAGGTCGATCCCCGGCAGGAACGGCTCGCCGCGAAAGTTCGCCGCGTTCGCGAACCGCGTCGCACAAGTCTCCAGCCGCTTGTCGCACCCCTCGATCAGTTCGCAGCGGTCACCCGCCGAAACCGGCAGCCGCGGCAGCTCACGCAGGACCACGGTCGCGCGCTCACTCCGGTCGACCACCGACTCCAGCCCAGAATTTGCGCCGTCCAGCCAGCGCAACCGTCCGCTCCCGTACGCATTCGCCGTCGGCTCGCCCGTATCGATGGTCAGCGCCTCTCCTTCGACGGCGACCACCCGCACGATCCGCCGCCGGCCCGCTATCGCCACGCGGCAGCGCGCATCGCCCAGTTCGGCGCGGCACTCGGGCGCGGTCACCTCACACACCGGCGCATCGAACGCCGCGGTCACCCCGCGCAGCTCAGCGGTGAAGCCGCCGTCCGCGGTCTCGATCGCCCCGATCGTCCCCTCGCCCAGCGCCGCGCGGTTGGCACCGTTCGTCCAGTCGACCGCGCTGATCGCCACCCGCGCCCCGTCCCAACGCCCGGCGATTAGGTCGCGCTCCCCGATCGCATCGTGGGTCAGCGCCCCCGTCACGTCCATGCTGTCCGCCTCCAGCCCGTCCGACCGCTTGATCGCCGAGGGGCTGATCCCCGGCGCCGCCCGGTGGACGATCCCGTCGATGACAAGGTCGCGGTCGTGGCTGGTCAGCCCGATCGCCACCCCGTCGCGCCGCTCGACCCGCCAGCAAAAGGCGATGGTGGCGCACGATTCGCTCAGCCAGCTCATGCCTCCCGCACCTCGATCAGCGGCACCGACGGCGCCTCGCCCGCCAGGAACGTCGCGCGCGCGACGCTGAGCCGGTCCTCGGCAAAGCGCACCGGCACGTCGAATTCGAAGCTCGCGGTAATGGCTGCCCCCACGCCGGGCGGCGCGTCGAACGTCACCCACCCGCCGGGATCGAGGGTCCAGCCCGCCTCGACCGCACCGTCCACGCGCACCTCGACCGTCCCCACCACCGGCCGCGTGATCCGCCGCACACTCTGGCCATAACGGCGCACAAGGGCGAACTGCATCGCCTGCCCGTCGCCCGTCCCGATCGCCTCGTCTACCCCGCGATGGTCGAACGGGTCCTGCAACCGGAACCCCCGCGCCGGCCCCATCCTCGCTCGAAAGAAGTCGAGCAGCACGGCGATATCCCCCTCCGACCGCACGCCCACGCCGACATCGTAGCGTGTCCGCGCCGCGGCCCAGGCAACGCTCCGCCGTTCATGCCCCCCGCCGCTCGTCAGGATCGCGGTCGAGGTCTCGGGCATCACTTCCGCCTCGCGCCCCAGCGCCAGCGGAAAGCGCACATCGTCGAACGCCTGCACGTCGCTCTCCTCCTCATCGAAATGCACGAAGCCGTCGCGCAGCACCTGCGGCAGCGCCCAGACGAACGTCTCGGCCACCCCCCGCGCCCGCCCGGCCTCGACCGCGGCGGCAATCGCGTGCCACTGGTCCGCCTGATCGGCGCGCAGCACGAAGCCGGCCAGGTAATGCTGCCGCTCGACCGGATACCCCAGCCGCACCGTCGCCGCCGCCGCACCCCGCGCGCTCGCCCCGACATTGCCCGTCGCGGCCCAGTCGTAATCCTCGAGCTGAAGCACATCGAACGCCGGGCTCGCCCACCCGACCGGCAGATTGGCCCGCTTCGCTTCGGGCATCGCGGCATTCAGGATCGTCGGCAGGTATGCGAGCAGCAGCGTCTCCGCCTCCGGCGCCACCTCGCGTACGCCCGCGCACAGCGCCGCCGTCGACGCCGCCAGAACCGCTCCAGCCGCATCGAGCAAGGCGCGCTCGCCGGCGTTCAGCGGCGCCTTCAGACTCGCGATCACCGGCGGATCGCCCCCGAACACCGCCTTCGCCGCATCGTCGTACAGGCACGGCGTCCCGTCCGCGCGCACCCACCACCACGGCTCGCCCACCTGGAACCGCATGTCGAGGCCCGCCGCGATCGCGATCCCCCCAAACGCCCGCGCCACCGCGCGCAGATACGCCATCGCGCCGCCATGCGCCGGGCTCAGCAGCGTCGAGGGCGGCACCCATCCGGTTAGCGCCGGGCTGCCGTCCGCCGCCCGCTGCTTCCAGTCGTCCCAGCAATGTTCGTCGAACAGCTCGTAGCTCAGCGACCAGATCACCGACCGCCCGCTCGCCTTCGCCAGCGCGGCGAAGTCGCGATGCCAAGCAAGGCAAGGGCCATTGAGCACGCCCCCGCCAAGGCTCGCGTACAGCCCGCCCGCCGCATGCTCGAGCCGGAAATAGTGGCTCATCCCGACATAGTGGTTGATGACCCCGCGATAGCCGAGCAGCTCGACGTTGCGCATCACCCGCGCGGGCGTCTGGTTGTAGGCGTCGTCATAGCCCGTCGCGATGCGGAGGCGATGCTCGGGCACGATGCACTCGCCGACCGTCAGCACCGACCGCGGCCCGGTACAACTCATGTCGGTGAGCTCCGCCCACCCCTCGACCGGCCCGATCGGCGCGTCGCTCCCGGCGTCGTAGCCCGGCGGCACCAGCGACAAGAACATCCGGTCGATATCGCCCGCGAACACCGGGTCCGCCTCGCCGGGCAACGTGAATCCGCCGACGACCGCATCGAAGTCGATCGTCACCCGAGCATCCTCGGGCGAACCCTCGGCATAGTTCCACAGCCGCACGTACCAGGCCCGCCCCGCGCCGTCGGCACCCCGCCCCTCGATCGGCAGCGTCGGGCCATCGATCGCATCCAGCGCCACCACACCGCCCGACCGCCACCGGAACGAAAGCACGCAGCCGTGATAGTCGCGATCGGTGTCGTAACTCGTCAGCGGATGGTCCCAGCGATCGACGCTGTCCCAGATTAGCCCCGCCAGATCACCCTTGCGATAGAAGACGGCATCGACCCGCATCGCATCGTGCGCGGTCGTGACCACGCTCGCCATCATCGGTCGCGGGAAATCGACCGTCCAGAACCGCGGATCGAAGCGCGTCAGATGCCCCGTCGCCTGCACGCTCCGCGCCGCCGCCAGCCAATGCCCCATGAAAGGCTCCTAACTCTGATTTGATGGAAAGCCGCCGGCACCCCGGCAGAGTTGCACCTCGACGAAGGCCGAAGTCCTGTTACGGCCGGTTTCGATCAGGCCCCGCCGTCCCCAAATGGACCCCGGCCTCCGCCGGGGTACGGGGTCAATCCCCGCTCGCCAGTGCCGCGCGCACCGCGCGCGCCACCTGCCGGCTCGATTGCGCCAGTGCCGTCGGCGCCTCGCCGCCGCGCGCGTTGACGGTGATCGCCACGCGCACCGCCCGCCCGCCGCCGCCACCCGCGCCGTTCGCCTCGACCCGCCCCGCACTCATCGGCACGAACAGCTCCGGCCCGCGCTCGCCCACCCAGTATGGCCGACCCGGCGATACCGGCCCGCCTGTCGCCCGCCCCGGCGCGCCGCTCAGGACGCTGGCCAGCGCAGACAGCAGCCCCGATCCGCCCCCACCCTTCGCCCCGCCCAGCAGCGCGCCCAGCCCGCCCTGCACCGCACTCACCGCGATCTCGCTCAGCACCGCGGTCGCGATCCGGCCGAGATCCTCGAACCCCAGCTTGCCGGTCCGGATCGCCCGCGACAGCGTCGTGTCGATCGCCCGCCCCGCGCGTGCCGCCCCCGCCTCCATCGGCCCTTCGAGCCCCTCGCGCATGGCCGCCACGTCGCGCGCGAACGCGCCCGTATCGGCGCGCACGCTCACCACCAGCCGCTCGATTTCCTCATCCATCGGGAAACGCCTCCATCAGTCGCGCAAGGTCGCCCGCATCGGCGACCGGCCCCTCGTCACCCGCCAGCGCGCGCACCAGCGCCCCAAGTTCGGCCGGCGTAGCGGCCCAAAAGGCATCGGGCGACCACCCGAACGCGACCCCCGCCATCCCCGCCAGCCGCACCGCCGCATCGGCGAACAACATCACCGCCCCGCCAGGATCTGCCCGAGCAGCACCTTGAGCGCCGGTGTCGCCGCCGCGAGCCCGCCCGCCGCCACCCCCTCGGCAAACGCCTCTCGCGGCATCGGTGCCGGGTCCTTCAGGCAGTGCCAGAACAGCCCCACCATCTCGCCAAGCCCCAGCCCCCCCGCCGCCGCCCGCTCGACCAGCGCGAACAGCGGCCCCAGCTCCCCCTCCGCCGCGACCAGCGCGGCAAAGCTCGGCCGCAGCACCAGCACCTCCCCGTTCACCCGGATCGACGCCTCCGCTCGAGCCCCGTTCGCAGCGATGCTCACGCGCTCACCACCGCGCCGGAACTCTCCAGCGCCAGCGTGTAGCTGCGCTCGCCGCCCACATCGCCGGCATAGTCCAGCCGCGTGACCAGGAACCGCCCCGTCATCGTCTCGCCGCTCTCGAAGCTCAGCCGGTAATCGTCGATCGTGCCGGCGAGCGCGCTCGCCTTGATCCGCCCCTCCGCCGCCGATCCGGTGAAGATGCCCGCCGCCGCCACGCTGACGTGCCGCACCCCCGCCCCGGAGAGCAGCTCGCGCCACCCGCCCGAATCCTTCGACGTGATCGCCACCGCCTCGCCGTTGATCGACAATTGCGTGGTCCTCAGCCCCGCGACCGTCGCATAGACGACCGGCACCGCCCCGTTCCCGACCTTCAACAGAAACGCGCTTCCCTTTTCCGCCGCCATTTACAGTCTCCCTCGCTCCTCCCCTCCCTGGAAGGGAGGGGTCGGGGGTGGGTCGGCCCGCCGCCGTCCTCAACGCCCCCTCAAACCCCGGCCATCGCCCGCACCCGGAGCTCGACGCTTGCCACCCACTCGCCCTTCGCGCGGACGATGCGCTGGCGGACGAACAGACGGCTGACGATCCGCCACCCCCCTCCCAGATCGCCCGCCATCGCCTCGATCGCCTCCCGCGCCGCACCCGCCAGCGCGCGCACCACCGCCCCGTCCTCGCGCGCATCGTGCAGTTCGACCGCCACCCGCGCCTCGATCCCGGCGGCGGTCTTGGTCGACCAGTCGGCGACCACCGCCTCGGCCACCAGCGCATAGGGCGCCGCAGACCGCACCGGCGGCGAGGCGAACACCGCACTCACCCCGTCCGCCACCGCCGGATGCGCCCTGAGCGCCGCCAAGATCGCCTCGTGCAACCGCGCCGCGCTCATTTCAGCGCCCCCGCCACCCAGCGAAGGTCGCCCGAGAGCACACCCACCCGCCGCTCGACGACGACCGTCTCGCCCTCCACCGTCCCGCCCAGCATCGCGGCGACCCGCTCGCGCACCCCCACGGCCCGCCGCTCGGCAATCCGCTCTACCCGCGCGGTCATGCTTGCCGCCCCTCGATCAGCCGCAGCCGGCGATACGGCCGCCACAGCGCCGACACCGCCGCCGGTGCCGCCTCGCCGCCGTCACGCGCGTCGAACCGGAACGCCGCCAACCGCACGATCCCGCCCTGAATGGCGGACGGCAGCTCGTCCCAAGCGCCCGCCAGCCCGGCGGTAAGCGCCACCGAAACCACGCGCGGCGCCCCGCTCACCCGCACCCAGCCGTCGCCATCCCCGTCGATATCGACAGCGAAAGCATCGGCCGACAGCGCGACACCCTGCGCACTCACCCCCGAAATCGCCCGCACCGGCGTCGCCGTCACCCGCCGCCAGTTCCCGTCCGCCGCGATCCGCTCGTTCACCACTCGCTCGATCAGCACCTGCCCGGTAAACCGCTCGGCCAGGTCGAACGCCTCGCCCACCAGCGCGCCGAGCAGCCCGTCCTCCGCCGTCGATCCGACGCGCAGCAAGTCCTTGACCGCGGCCACCGCCGCGGCCCGATCCGCTTCTTCCATCCCCCGTCTCCCGCAAAAAACTTCCCCGCCCGGCGGACCGGACGGGGAAAGGCTCAGGGGACCGTCAGGCCGCGGCGAACTTCATCAGCTTGATCGCCTCCGAATTGCTCACCGCGCCGCCCACGCGCTTGGTCGCGTAGAAGTGGACGAACGGCTTGTTGCTGTACGGATCGCGCAGGATCTGCGTCTCGCCGCGCTCGGCGATGACATAGCCCGCCTTGAAGTTGCCGAACGCGATCGACAGGCTGCCCGCGGCGATGTCGGGCATCTCCTCGGCCTCGGTCACCGGATAGCCGAGCAGCGTGTCGGGCTGCCCCGCCACCAGCCCCGGCACCCACAGGAACGCGCCGTCCGCGGTCTTGAGCTTGCGGATGCGCGCCAGCGTCGCGGCGTTCATCACCCACGCCGCCCCCTGACGATAGGGCGCGCGCAGCGACTGGATCAGGTCGATCAGCTTGTCCTGCGGATTGGCGCCGAAATCGCCCGCGGTGCCGGTCGCGACATGCTGGAGCGTCCCGAACGCCCGCGCGGCATCCCCCGTCGCCGCGGTCGGCTGGGACAGGAACCCCTTGGGCTTGTCGATGCCGTTGCCGTTGATGAAAGCACCGCCCTCGGCCTTGGCGAACTCCATCGCGATCTCGCCCGCCAGCCACGCCTCAACGTCGAAGCCCGCATCGTCGAGCATCGCCTGGCTCGCCGCCGGATTGGCATAGAGCTCGCCCATCGGCGGCGCGATCTCGTTGAACGTCGGCGTGGCGGTCGCCGGCCGGCCGGCGCCCTCGCTCGCCCAGCCCGAAGGCGTGCCGCCCGTCGTGACCAGCTTGCGATAGCCGTTCGACCCCACCTGCACCACGTTGGCGAGCGCGCGGATCGGGCTTGCCGCCTTCAGCGCCATGTCGATCTGCTGGTCGATCTCGCGCGGCACCGTGTAGCCGCCCTCCGGGCCGGTGATGCCGGTAAAGGCCTTGGCCTCCGCCATCCCCGTGCCTGCGCGCAGGAACCCGGCGAACGCGCCCGAGCCCCCCGGCGCCCGCGCCCCCTCCAGCATCGGCCGCGCATCGGCGGCGGGAATGCCTGCAAAGCTCATGTCGATCTTGGTCATGCCGTCTCGTCCTCCTTCAACCACTCGAATGCCGTCACCCGCGCCAGCGGCTGCATCGGCTGCGCCACCAGGCTGACCTCGTGCAGGTCCAGCCCGATCAGTTCACGATATGTTCCTTGACGAACCGCCCGTGCGCGGTATCCGAACGACAGGCCGGTGAGCGCACCCGCCGCGACCATCGCCGCCAGCTTGGGCTCCACGATCCGCCCGACGACCGCCAACCCCCGCGCGTCCTCGAACACCTCTTCGATTGCCCCCACCGGCGCCCCGCCATGCTGCCAGAGCACTGGCACCGGCCCCGCCCCCGCGAACGCCCCCCGCCGCACCACATCGCCCCCGCGATCCGCCCGATCGAAGATCGCAGCATATCCGGCAAAGCGAAGCACGCTCACTTCACCCACCCCGAAAACCCCAGCTTCACCGCCAGCCCGACCAGCACGCACGCCGTCAGCATGTGCGTCACCCACGCCAGCGCCGCCCTAAGCGCCGACCGCTTGGCATCGCGCCAGGCGCCGAGGAGTTCGCGCAGCTCCCCCATGTCCTTGGCCGCCCCCGCATCGGCCAACCCCAGCCGCGCGAGCGCCCGCGCCGCCGCCGTCTCCCCCGCTTCCTCGGCGATCCCGCGCAAGACCGACAGGCTCGCGCCCTCGTCCTCCGCCTGCCGCATCAGTTCGGCCAACAGCGCGCTCATGCGTCGATCCCCAGGATGCGCCGCTTCTCCGCGTCGGACAGGAACGGCGCGCCCCCGATCCGCGCCCAGAGCGCCGCGCGCTCCTCGCTCAAGACGGCCACCCGCTCGATCGCGACCTTCAGCGTCGCGCCCGGAAACCACGGCCGCAGCCCCTCGGCGATCGCGCCAAGGATATTGTCCGCCATCGGCACCACCGACGACCGCCACAGCGCGCGGTTCGCCTCGCGGTAATTGGCATAGGCATTGTCGCCCGGCAGCCCCATCAGCATCGGCGGCACCCCGAACGCCAAAGCTATCTCCCGCGCCGCCGCCGCCTTCAGCCCCACGAAATCCATGTCGGCGGGCGTCATGCTGATCGCCTGCCACTTGAGACCCCCTTCGAGCAGCATCGGCCGCCCGGCATTGCCCGCCCCCTGATAGGCGAGCGCCATCTCGTCCTTCAGCCGGCGGTACTGCTCCGCCGACAGGCTCGACCCGTCGCCGGGGTCATAGACCAGCGCGCCCGACGGCCGCGCGGCATTGTCGAGCAGCGCCTTGTTCCACCGCGTCGCCGCGTTGTGGATCGCGATCGCGCCCATCGCCGCGACCAGGCACCCCAGCCCCAGATGATCGTCGAGCGGATGGAAATGCCGGATATGGATGACGCTCGGCCGCCCGCCCGCATCCTCCGCCGGCAACCGCATCACCCGCGCCCCCACCGCATAGCGATAGGCGACCGGCCAGCCATTGGCGTCGGTCTCGATGCTCACCCGCTCGGGCCGGAGCGCGAACAGCTCAGCGACGCCCCCCTCCCCATCGCCCAGCACCTGCACGAACGCATTGCCATGCAGCATCACATGCGCCGCCAGCGTCTCGATCAGCGGCTGGCCGCCGGTGCGCTCCATGACGAGGGCCACCATCGCCTCGTCGCTGGCATCCACCGGCGCCTGCGCGATCGTCTCCGCCACCAGCCGGATCGCGCGCTGCGCGACGGGATTGAGGCAGTACCCCTCGCGCACCTGATCGGCATAAGCCGCCGGCCACTCCCCCAGCCGCGCGCCCTCGCGCGCACTCCCCTGCATCGGACGCGCATCCTCGCGCCCGGCCTTGCGACCGAACCATTTCATTCTTGGTTCTCCTGATTGTTTGTCTCCCTCCCCCTTGAGGGGGGAGGATAGCGAAGCTTGCCGCTTCAGCGGCTAGCGCAGCTCGGAGAGGGTGAAGCGACGCCCGCCTAGCAGGGCCGCACCCCCACGCCCCCGCGCCGCCCGAGCATCAGCTCGCTGAGCGCCCACACGCACGCATCCGCCCGGTCCGGCGACCGCCCCGGCCCCTCGTAGCGCCCGCCCGCGACCAGCCCGCACAGCTCGTCCTCCAGCGCCGGGAACGCGCCCACATGCGCCACCCGCCCCTGTTCGTAGAGCGCCGCCACCGGCTCCGCCCGCGCCGCCTTGCCCCGCGTCGCATGGACCCCGCGCACCGGCAGCGCGGCATCGACCGCGCGCAGCACGCTCGCCACCATCGCCCCGCCCTGGTTCACCTCGGCCACCACCCGCTCCGCATCGTGGCGCGCGGCACAAGCCACCACCGCCCGCGCCCACCCCTCGGGCGAGGCGCCGACGACACTCGCATCCTCGATCACATAGCCGCGCGCATCCGCGCCGAGCCCCACCGCGACGATCCCGCACGCATCGCCATCCGTCCCCGCCGGTGGATCGACCCCCACGACGACCCGCACCAGCGCCGGCGCCGCCCGCACCCGGCAGCCCTCGATCAGCGCCCGCGTCCACAAGGCGCCCGCGACATCCTCGACCATCTCGCCGTCCAGCTCCTGCCGCCCCAGCCGCGTGCCGCCATAATCGGCGATCATCGCCCCCACGAAGCTCGCCGGCAGGTGCGGATTGTCGCGCGTCCGCCCCAGCGTCTGCACCAGGCCATCCAGCGCCATCACCCGCCGCATCAGCGCGGTCGGCCGCGGCGTCGTCGTCACCAGCATCCGCGGCCGCTCCCCCAGCCGAAGCCCCAGGCGCAGATTGTCCCACGCCACCGACCCGCTCCGCGCCCGCCACTTCCCCAGCTCGTCCGCCCAGGCGAAATGGTGCTCCGGCCCGCGCAGCCCCTCGGGCGAGGCGGCGGAATAGACATGCGCCTCCGCCTTGTTCGCAAAGCGCAGCACGCCGCCCACCACCTTCATCCCCGGCCGCTCGGCCGCGTGCGCGACGGCGAGCAGCCCGCTTGGCCCCTCGACCATCACCCGCCGCACCTCGTCGATCGACCCGCCGACCAGCGCGATGCGGCATTCCGGGTTCGCCCGCGCCACCGCGCTCACCCACTCCGCCCCCGCCCGCGTCTTCCCGAACCCGCGCCCCGCCCGGATCAGCCAGATCCCCCAGTCCCCCGGCGGCGCCAGCTGGCCATCATGCGCCCAGGCCTCCCAGGCTTCGTCCAGCACGTCGAGCTCGCGTTCCTTCAGGATATCGAACACCAGTCGCCGGTCGTCGGCATCCAGCGCACTCAGCCGCGCATAAAGGTCGCCGCCGTCCCCCGCCGTCACTTCTTCGGCCGCTTGGCGAGCGCATCGAGCTTGCGCGCGATCTTCGCCTCCACCGCCGCGCGGCTGGGGGCCTGACCCAGCATCGCGTTCCCCATCAGCGCCCGCGCGCCCCGCTTGTCCTGCCGCTCGAGCAGCCACATGGCGAGCTTCACGTCCATCTCGACCCGGCCGTCGACGATCCGCGCCGCGTCATGGCTGAGCCGCCGGTCCTCGGCATCGCCCGTCAGCGTCAGCGGCAGGCCCTCGACCTCGATCGCATTGACCCCGCCGCGCGCCCGTTCGAGCAGCGCGCCTTCGAGTGCGTCATACCCCTGCGCCATCGCCTCGGCGAACAGCTCGGCAAAGGCGTGGTCCCGCTTGCGAAGCGCCCAGGCGCTTCCCGGTCCAACCCCCACCGCCCG
This sequence comes from uncultured Sphingomonas sp., assembly GCA_913775315.1. Lineage (GTDB taxonomy): Bacteria > Pseudomonadota > Alphaproteobacteria > Sphingomonadales > Sphingomonadaceae > Sphingomonas. The sequence goes on from CAJYIX010000013.1 coordinate 193,882, forward strand.
CGCCGCCAGCGCGACATTGGCCGACGCCGCCAGCACATCCAGAAATCGCTGCCGCCGCTCCCGCGTCCAGCCGGTCGTCCGCATCCGAACCTGCGGTGCCCGATCCGGCCCGCTGTAGATCACCGCATCCGCCATATGAAAAGGCCCCCGCCCCAACGAAAACGGGCCGGAAAGCGTCCCCGCCCCGGCCCGATTCGCAATTCTCCAGCATTAGGAGGAGTGCCAGATCAGCGTCGCGCTGTCAAGCGAAATGTGCCAGATGGGTTATCAGGCATTGTCGGCATTGTTTCAATTTTTAGCGGCAATCTGCTTGAGCTGGCCCGCGACGCCGTTCCGCGTACCAAGTAGCGACACCCGCAATTCCTCCGTCGAGGCGCTTAGCGCCAACATCGTTTCGTGAAGCTTCTTGTGCTGCCGGAAGGGTGCCACGAGCTTCCCGTCGCGGAGGACAACACCCGTCACTTCAGCCGCTCTGTCCACAAACGTCTTTTCCTTGTGGTAGCGCAAGCCGACCCGATGGATCATCTGCTTGACCTGCCAAACGTCGCTCTCCGGGACGCGCACGCCGGAAATGGTCACGTCATCGACATAGACGGTGAATACATACCCGCGCTCCCGACAGAACTGATCAATGTTGTGCCAAAGGTCATAGTAAGCGAAGTATGCGACGATGGGGCTCAGCGGACTGCCGGTGGGCAAGTGCTGCTGATAGCATGATAGCTGCGCGAGCAGAGCTGCGATGGTCCGGTCACAGTGCATGATCTTGTGAAAGAACCAGTACACCCGCTTCTGCGTCGTGCTTGGAAAGAACTTCTCCAGATCAAGGCACTGCACCATTCGGTTGCCGCGATGCGCCGCCGCATTTGTGATGTAGCAGCGGCCCTTCACTGGGCAGAACAGGAAGTCGGGCGGCTCGATCCGCGCGAGCAACCGCGCCAGCTTGGCTTGGAGTAGCTTGAGAGGGCGAACCGGGTTCTCGACGTGGCGGAAGCCAGTGCCTGACTTCTTGGGGATGTCGAATTCGTTGTAGAGTGCATCCCCGGCGGCGAGTCGCCTCAGTTCTCCGTTGGTCACACCTAGCAGGCGCGCGAGTTTGGGGCGGCTTCCCAGCTTGTAGAGGGGCGATTGATTCAGCGCATAGCGCTTCTTAATCGGCATGAGCCTTCTCCGCCCTCGCTTCCAGAAACTGTAGCAACCCGACCATCTTCCCAGCGACGAATGCGCGGGCGCGATCTAGGGGGGTCTTGCCCTCCACCGTTTCAGCGAAGAACATGATCGAGGATACAGGGAGGCCGAAGGTGTCTGAGTAGCGCTGGATAACATCCAGTGTAGGAACTTTGTGCCCTTTCTCGATCTCAGATAAATACTGAGGAGAAATCTTGAGGCGCCCAGCCAGCTCCTTCTGCTTCAGGTCGTGATATACACGAATGAGCCTGAGAGCTTCTCCTAACATTTAAAATCCCGACTTGAATGTGAGTGTGAAGCAGGGTGGGGATTAGTCCTTGAACAACTTAACCAACTCTAGGCTCACCTGGACAATTTTTACTGCCAGTTGCCCCGTCGCCAGTACCGCTTTCAGCGTGATGGGATTTACCAAGAGGCTCGCCCACTTCCGCCTAGTCCCAGTATTCTTCGCCCGACGTTCCTTTTCGCGGTCTTGATCTGACATTGCAGTCCTCCTTCCACACCGACCATCGGAAATGGTCTGCCACCTTGGCGTGAAGGCGGGGAAGGAACGTCTTGACCCTGATCACCTGGCGCGGTCCCCGCCATCGGGACCGCGCCGGGGCCACTCGCGCTCTCGCACTAACGGCCTTAGAGTTAGAACATTTTCATGTTCCGCGAGGTTTGACCCTCGATGTGTGGTGACTATCCCCTTTCCTGACCTGCGATGACACTCTGATGCGCCGCTTGGGAGCGCTTGTCCAGAATTTTCTACGCTGTCAGCGAATTTTTTCGACAGGCAGGCTGGTTGACTATTGCTTTGGTCCGGTTGGTGAATCCCCCCGCTCACCGCACCAGATAAAACCCCGTCTGCCGCCCGTTCAGCCACGTCACGCGCCGCCCGTCGAAGAACGCATCCTCCTCCTGCCGGAACTCGGCGACCTGCCCGCCCCATTCGGGCACGGGCGCCTTCGCCATCAGCTCGATCGACCAGGTCGTGCGCGCGCGCACCGGCCCGGCCCCGCGCGGGTCCGCCGCCTGATTGTCCCAGAAGCCGATGGCGCTTCCCGCCGCATGGCCGTGAAAGCCGATCGGGTGCGAATAGATGCTGGGCACAAGCCCCTCGGCGATCGCCGCCGCGCGCGCCCGCGCAAGGATCGCGTTGCCGCTCTCGCCCGCACGGAACGACGCCATGGTGATTTCCTGCAACCGGTTGGCGGCGGCAAGGCCCGCGCGAAGCCCCGCCGGCGCCTCGCTCTCGCCGGGCTTCAGCACATAGGCCAGATGCTGCGTATCGGTCGCCAGCCGCTCGGTCACGATCCCGAAATCGACCCACAGCATGTCGCCCGGCTGGATGACGGTATCGCCCTCCAGCATGCCCTTCGCCCCCGCCCGCTGAATCCCGACCGAGGGCTGGAACCACGTCTCCAGCTTCAGCGCAGCGATCTTCTCGCGATACCACCAGACGAGGTCCGCACTCGTCGTCCGCCCCGGCCGGATCGCCGCGTTGGAAAACCCCTCGGCAATGATCGCCTGCGCCGTTCCAACGATCCGCGGATAGTCGGCCAGTTCCCGCGCCGACCGGCTCTCCAGCCACCGGATCGCCAGCATATCGTCGCGCACCACCCGTGCCCGGTCGGCGGGGGCAAGCGCGGCGTTCATCTCCTCCCACGCCGACAGCGTCATCCCGTCGGCATAGGCGGACGCGGCCGAGCTGTTGACCGCGATCCGCTTCGGTTTCCGCTCCGCGACGATGGCGGCCAGCGCCTTCCACTGGTCGGGTTGCCTGGCCGGGTCCCAGGCGGGCGCGAACAGCCCGCCCATCCCGTACCGGCTGACCGTCAGCCGCTCGACCGGCCTGCCCTTCCCCGGATCGTAGAACACGAGGATCGTCCGCCGCCGCGCCGCGAAACTCTCGGCGTCCAGCATCGTCGCGATCACCGGCTCCTCGAAATTCTCCCGCGCGACGACGATCCACATGTCGACCCCGCGTTCGCGCATGATCGCCGGCACGACGGTCTCCAGCCGATCCTTTAGCGACGCATCCACCGCCGCCGCCCGCTCGCGCAAGGAAGGCACCGCGGGATAGGCGGGCCGCGCCCCCTCCCCCAATTGCGCCGCGGCGGGCGCCGCCACCAATGCCGCCGCCAGAACCCAATGCGTCATGCCACTCCCCTTTGCCGCCAGCTTCGCCCAGCCACCGCCGATTGCCAAGCGCGGGCCTGCGCCCCATGCTAGCGCGAAAGGACAACGGGGGCCGGGCTTGCAGGAAATCGTCTTCTATCTGGCGCGCGCGACGAACGGCGTGATCGGCGCCAACGGCGACCTCCCCTGGCGCCTGCCCGCCGACCTCAAGCGGTTCAAGGCGCTCACCATGGGCAAGCCGATGGTAATGGGCCGCAAGACCTTCGAGAGCTTTCCCGCGCCCTTGCCCGGCCGCCGCCACATCGTCCTCACCCGCGACCGGAACTGGTCCGCGCCGGGCGCCGAAACCGCCCACACCCCCGCCGCCGCGCTCGCCCTCGCTGCCGACGCGCCCGAGATCGCGATCATCGGCGGCGCGGAAATCTTCGCCATCTACCGCGACGCCGCCACCCGCATCGAACTCACCGAGGTTCACGCCGAGCCCGAGGGCGACGCCACCGTCCCTCCCTTCACCGACTGGCGCGAAACCGCGCGCGAAGGCCACCCCGCCGACGGCACCCGCCCCGCCTACAGCTTCGTGACCCTGACGCGATGAAACGCGCCGCCCTCATCGCCCTCGCGCTACTGATCGCAGGGATCGCCGCCTTCTTCCTCCTCGCCCCCGGCATCGCCGAGCGGTCGATGAACAGGATCGCCCCCACCCCCCTGCCCACCGTCACGACCCAGACGAAGGCCCTCCACGACCGCCTGACGATCGCGGACTTGCATTCAGACAGCCTGTTGTGGAAACGCGACATCTCAAAGCCTTCCGACCAGGGCCATGTCGACATCCCCCGCCTCATCGCCGGCAACGTCGCGATCCAGGTCTTCTCCTCGGTCACCAAGACCCCCGCCGGCCAGAATTACGACGCCAACGGCGCCGACACCGACCAGATCCGCTGGCTCGCCATCGGCCAGCTCCAGCCGGTGAAAACCTGGACCTCCCTCCTCGAACGCAGCCTCTGGCACGCCACGAAGCTTGAACGGGCGGAGGCACGCTCGAACGGCACCCTCCGCATCATCAACGACCCCGCCGAGCTCGACGCCCTCCTCGCCGACCGCGCGCGCGGCCGAAAGGTGGTCGGCGCGATCCTGTCGGTGGAGGGGCTCCAGAATATCGAGGGCAAGGTCGCCAACCTCGACAAGCTCTACACCGCCGGTTTCCGCATGGCCGGCCTCGCGCACTTCTTCGACAACGAAGTCGCCGGCTCGATGCACGGCCTCGGGAAAGGCGGCCTCACCCCGCTCGGGCGACAGGTCGTCCGGCGGATGGAGGCGCTCGGCATGATCGTCGACGTCGCGCATTCGAGCCATCGGACCGTCGCCGAGGTCCTCGCCATGGCCCGCCGCCCCGTCGTCTCCAGCCATGGCGGCGTCCAGGCCACCTGCGCCGTCAACCGCAACCTGACCGATGCGGAAATCCGCGGCATCGCCCGCACCGGGGGCGTCATCGGCGTCGGATACTGGGATGCCGCCGTCTGCTCTACCGCGCCGAAAGCCATCGTCGCCGCGATCGAGCATGTCCGCAACGTCGCCGGCATCGACCATGTGGGCCTCGGCTCCGATTTCGACGGCAGCGTCACGACGGGCTTCGACACCTCGCGCCTTGCCGTCATCACGCAGACGCTGAAGGACCGCGGTTTCTCCGACGCCGATATCGCGAAGGTGATGGGCGGCAACGTCATCCGCCTGCTGCGCGCCGGGATGCGGCCCCTTGGTCCCCCTTCCCCGCCGGCGAACGCCCCCGTATAGGCCCGCCGATGGAGCGTCTGGACGGCGGCTCGCCGGTGCCGGCGGGCCTGCGCGGCGGGATCGTCGCGCTCGGCAATTTCGATGGGTTTCACCTCGGCCACCAGGCGGTGATCGGCCGCGCGGTCGAGCGTGCGCGGGCAGAACAGCGCACCGCGATCGTCGCGACCTTCGACCCGCACCCGATGCGCTATTTTCGGCCCGACACGCCCGCCTTCCGCCTGACCACGCTCGACCAGCGGCAGGCACTGTTCGGCCAGGCCGGCGCCGACGCGATGCTGGTCTTCCCCTTCGGCCCCGCGCTCGCCGCGCAGACGCCGGAGGATTTCGCCGCCTATCTCGCCGACACGATCAGCGCGGGCGGGGTCGTCACCGGCACCGACTTCACCTTCGGCAAGGGCCGCGCGGGCGACGTCGCGCGCCTCGCCGAACTGGGCCGCGATCACGGTTTCTCGACCGACACCGTCGCCCCCGTGACGCTGGACGGCGAGCCCGTCTCATCGAGCCGCATCCGCCAGCACCTGATCGCCGGCGAGCCGGAGGCCGCCGCCCGCCTCCTCACCCGCCCCTTCACGATCCGGGGCGAGGTCGAGCACGGCGCCAAACTCGGCCGCCAGCTCGGCTACCCCACCGCCAACCTTCGCCTCGGCAATTACCTGCGCCCCCGCTACGGCATCTACGCGGTGCGCGGGACGCTCTCCGACGGCACGGTCCTCAATGGCGCCGCCAATCTCGGCATCCGCCCGACGATCGAGGGCGAGCCGGTGGAGCTGCTTGAGCCCTATTTCTTCGACTTTTCGGGCGACCTCTACGGCCAGACGATCGACGTGGCGCTGATCGCGTTCCTGCGTCCCGAACAGAAGTTCGACGGGCTGGACGCGCTCAAAGATCAGATGGCCCGCGACTGCGACGAGGCGCGCGGCATCCTCGCACGCGCCTAGCTTGCCGAAGGGGGGGCGAAGGCCGTAAGGCCGCGCGCACCCATGACCGATACCCCCGACTCCGCGCGCGACTGGCGCGACACCGTCTTCCTGCCGAAGACCGACTTCCCGATGAAGGCGGGCCTCGCGCAAAAGGAGCCCGCGATCCTCGACCGCTGGGCGCGGATCGGCATCTACGATCGCCTGCGCGAACAGCGCGCCGGGCGGGAACGCTTCATCCTCCACGACGGCCCGCCCTACGCAAACGGCGACATCCACATGGGCCATGCGATGAACAAGGTGCTGAAGGACATCATCGTCCGCAGCCAGTCGCTGATGGGCAAGGACGCGCCCTACATCCCCGGCTGGGACTGTCACGGCCTGCCGATCGAGTGGAAGATCGAGGAGGCGTACCGCGCCAAGAAGCGGTCGAAGGACGAGGTGCCCGCCGCCGAGTTCCGCGCCGAATGCCGCGAATACGCCGCCAAATGGGTGGGCGTACAGGCCGCGCAGTTCGAGCGGCTGGGCATCGCCGGCGACTGGGCGAACCCGTACCTCACGATGAATTACGCCAGCGAAGCCGCGATCGCCGGCGAGCTGCTCAAATTCGCCATGTCCGGTCAGCTCTATCGCGGCGCCAAGCCCGTGATGTGGTCGCCGGTGGAGAAGACCGCGCTGGCCGAGGCCGAAGTCGAATACGAAGACGTCACCTCGACCCAGATCGACGTCGCGTTCGAGATCGTCGAGGCGCCCAATGCCCCCGAACTGGTCGGCGCGCACGCGGTCGTCTGGACGACAACGCCTTGGACGATCCCCGTCAACCAGGCTTTGGCCTACGGGGAGGAGATTGACTACGTTGCCGTGAGCTCAACGAAATCGCGGGCAATTGAAGTCGAACCAAGCGGCACTGTTGGCCAAATGGCTGACTACATTTTCGTTGTTGCCGAACCACTGCTTGAAACCTTTCGGGCGCGCGCTGATACGACGCTAGCTCCCGGGACGGTGATCTGGCGCGGCAAAGGCTCAGCCCTCGCCGGGGCCGTCGCCCGCCACCCGATGCACCATCTCGGCGGCTTCTTCGCCAAGCCCCGTCCGTTTCTCGCCGGCGACTTCGTCACCACCGATGCGGGCACCGGCCTCGTCCACATGGCGCCCGACCACGGCGAGGACGATTTCGCGTTGTGCAAGGCGGCGGGGATCGATCCTGTCTTCGCCGTCACCGACGACGGCAAGTACCGCGACGACTGGGCTTGGCTCGGCGGTCAGGGCAGCGTCATCAACCAGAAGTTCACCGGCCCCGATGGCCCGATCTGCGAGGACCTTCGCGCGGCCGGCGCGCTCCTCTCCGCCGCGCCGTTCAAGCACAGCTACCCGCACAGCTGGCGCTCGAAGGCACGCGTGATCTTCCGCTGCACCCCGCAATGGTTCATTCCCATGGACCGGAGCGCGAACAGCGACCTGCCGGGGGCAGGTCGCAGCGCGGAGGTCGGCTCGCAAAGCGAGCCGTCGCCCACGACCAACGCCCCCACCCTCCGCGAAATCGCGCTCGACGCGATCGAGCGCACGCGCTGGGTCCCCGCCCGGTCGCAGAACCGCATCCGCTCGATGGTCGAGGGGCGCCCCGACTGGGTCATCAGCCGCCAGCGCGCCTGGGGCGTGCCGATCCCGCTCTACGTCAATCGCAGGACCGGCGATTATCTTCGGGACGAGGCGGTCAACGCCCGCATCCTTGAAGCGTTCGAGGCGGGCGGCGCCGACGCGTGGTTCGCCGCGGATCATCAGGCGCTGCTCGGCCCCGATCACGCGTTGTCGGACTACGAGGTCGTCAACGACATCCTCGACGTGTGGTTCGACAGCGGCTCGACCCACGTCTTCACCGTCGAGGCACGTTACGGCGAGGGCGTCCGCGCCGACCTCTATGTCGAGGGCTCCGACCAGCATCGCGGCTGGTTCCAGTCGTCGCTGCTGGAATCCTGCGGCACCCGCGGCCGCGCGCCTTATGACGCCGTCCTTACCCACGGCTTCGCGCTCGACGGCAACGGGCGAAAGATGTCGAAGAGCCTCGGCAACGTCGTCGATCCGCTCAAGATCATCGGGGAATCGGGCGCCGACATCCTCCGCCTCTGGGTCGCGCAGACCGACTATTTCGAGGATGTGCGGATCGGCAAGGAAGTGCTCGCGGGCACCGGCGATACCTATCGCAAGCTGCGCAACACCTTCCGCTACCTGCTCGGCGCGCTCGACGGCTTCACCGATGCCGAGCGGGTCGAGGTGGCCGACATGCCCGCGCTCGAACGCTATATCCTGTCCGAGCTGACGCGCCTCGACGCCGAGCTGCGCGCGGCGGCGGAGGCGTTCGAGTTCAACCGCTACACCCGCGCGCTGGCCGACTTCGCCAACGACGACCTCTCGGCCTTCTTCTTCGATATCCGCAAGGACTCGCTCTACTGCGACGCCGCCGACAGCCCGAAGCGGCGCGCGTACCGCACCGTCCTCGACACGCTGTTCCACGCGCTCGTCCGCTACGCCGCCCCGGTCCTCGCCTTCACCGCCGAGGAAGTGTGGCAGGCGCGCTTCCCGTCGGAGGACGGCTCGGTCCATTTCCTCGAATGGCCCGACCTCCCCGCCGCGCCCGCAGTCGACGACGCGCAATGGGCGGAGCTGCGGCGCCTGCGACAGGCGGTGACCGAGGCGATCGAGCCCTATCGCCGCGCAAAGACCGTGCGATCGAGCCTCGAGGCCGAAGTGACGCTCCCATCACTGCCGCTCCCCGGCGACGACCTCGCCGAACTCTTCATCACCTCGACCGTCCATCCCGGCGGCGAGGGCATCGCCATCGCCCGCAGCGAGCATCACAAGTGCGGCCGTTGCTGGCGCCTGCTGCCCGAGGTTGAAGCGGACGGCGCGCTGTGCCACCGCTGCGAAGAGGTGGTGAAGTGATGACGTCCGCACGTAACTGGGGCTTCCGCATCGCGGGGCTGGTGTTCCTGGTCGACCAGCTGACCAAGTGGCTGGTGACCGGGCCGCTCGGCGTCGACCGGATCGGCGCGGTCAAGCCGCTGATCGGCATCTTCGACCTGCGCTTCGTCCCCAATGTCGGCGTGTCGCTGGGGCTCCTGCCCGCCGATTCGAGCTGGATGCGCTGGGCGCTCGTCCTTTTGACCGGCGCGATCGCGGTCGGCGTCGCGATCTGGATGCGGCGCGAGGAGAACCCCCGCGACAAGGCGGCGCTGGCGCTCGTCCTCGGCGGTGCGCTCGGCAACATCCTCGACCGGATTCGCTTCGGTTACGTGGTCGATTTCGCCGACCTGCATTTCGGCGAGTGGCGCCCGTTTCTCGTCTTCAACGTGGCCGATGCCGCGATTACCATCGGCGTCGTCATCCTTCTGATCCGCGCATTGTTCGTGCGCGAAGGCAAACCGGCGACGGCCGCTCCCGTGGAGAAACCCAATGCGTAAGATGTTCGCGCTCGGCCTCGTGGCCCTCTCACTCGCCGGCTGCGGCAAGAGCGGCCTGGATCGTAACAGGCCGGATGAGTTCGCCACCGCGCGACAGGCGCCGCTGGTGATCCCGCCCGACTTCGCACTCGTGCCGCCGCAGCCGGGCGCCCCGCGTCCGCAGGACGTCAGCCCCTCGGTCCAGGCGGCCGATGCGCTGTTCGGCGGCCCCGCCCCGCGCAGCGCGGGCGAAAGCGCGGCAATCCGCGCGGCCGGCGGCAATACCGCCGATGCCGGCATCCGCTCGGGCGCGGGCGATCCCTCGACCAACGTCATCGACAAGGGCACCACCGTCCGCGACGTCGTCGCCGCCCCGCAAGGCGACGGTCAGGACGCACGCGCGGTCGCGGGTACGCCCGCGCCGGCCACAACCACCCCGCCCAAGAATTAAGGGCTTCCGCCCAGTAAAAAGGGGCCGCGCTTCGCCATGAAGCGCGGCCCCTTTTTCGTGCCTCAGCCGAGCGTCAGAACGCCGCGGTCAGCGACGCGACGATCGCGCCATCGGCGATCGGATCAGTCCCGCCCTTCGAGAAGTTGGGGAGCAGATACGCCCCGTCCGCACGACTGATGTCGGTGTCGACGTACGACAGGCCGAGCGTCAGGTTCTTGTACGTGAAATCGGCGCCGAGCGTCCAATCCCAGTATTTCCCCGTCGGCGCGACGCTGGTGCCGTTCGGGCCCAGCCCCGGATTGCCGTCCGAATAGCCGATATGCGCGCGCAAGGAAACCGGCGTGTTCGGGATCGCCGCGACCGCATCGCCCGACAGGTAGAGGTTGTCCTCCTTGTCGCCCGGATCGTTCGGCACACCCGCAACCGCGTCGGCGCCGGTGAAGTACCAGTTGCCCAGCGCCTCCTGCTGCGGCGCGTAGAAGACGCCCGCGGTCAGCGTGACCGGCCCGGTCGTACCCGACAGCTTCACATAAGGTTCGGCGAAGTCGGTCTTGTCCGCGCCGCCGGGGTACATATACCAGGTGACGCCGACGTCCAGCGTGCCGCCGCCGCCGATCGGCGTCTTAAACCCGCCGATCAGGTCGAGTTCCATGTTGGCGCCGCCGAACGTGCCCCATCCGGCCAGGTTCGAGCCCCAGGTGCCGACATAGAAGCCGCTTTCATGCGTGATGGTGATGCCGCCCTGGATCGCCATCTCCTTGTCCGACTGCGAAACGCCGCGAAAGCGATAGTCGGAGGTGATGGACGCGCTGCCCGACACCGTGATCGGTGACGGCGGGGCGGTTTCCTCCTGCGCAAGGGCAGGGGTGGCACAGACGAGAAACAGGGCCGGGAGCCCGAGATTAGAGAACCGCATCGTAGGCCCTTTCATAAAGAGGCGATGGTTCTCTCCTGCTGCCGGGATGCCGCATCTGTCTGAGGTGCTGAAAGCACGCGCGGTCGTTCACCGACCCGGCTTGTGTGCCGCATCATGCCGCAGCGCACAAGGCGAGTCGGAAACGAACTGTCACAAAAGAAGGCTTGCTGTGGGAAACGCGCAACAAAAGTTACGCGTGTTACCGATTAGCGGACCGCAATGATCGCGTCGATCTCGACCACCGCGCCCAGCGGCAGCACCGCTACGCCGACGGCGCTCCGCGCATGACGGCCGATATCGCCCATCAGCTCGATCATCAGCTCCGACGCGCCATTGGCGACCTTGGCCTGATCGGTGAAGTCGGTCGCCGAGTTGACGAACACGCCCAGCTTCACGATCCGCTCGATCCGCGACAGGTCGCCGCCGAGCGCGCGCTTTGCCTGTGCCAACATCATCAGCGCGCACCGCTTGGCCGCTTCCTGCGCAAAGGACAGCTCGCGGTCCTCGCCGACGCGGCCCATCATCAGCGCCCCGTCGTCGAACGGCAGCTGGCCCGAGATGTGGAGAAGCCCGCCATGCTCGACCACCGGCACATAGGCGGCGACCGGCGCGGCGGCTTCGGGAAGCGAAAGGCCGAGTTCGGCCAGGCGGGTTTCGATGCGCGTGCTCATGCCGTCGCTCTGCCCGCGGGCGCATCAGCCGGCAAGCCCGAAGCGAACCGCGCCTCGATCCAGTCCGCTGCCTCGCGCCAGTCGTCGATCCGGGCGTGTGCGGCGGGCGCCTTGTCCACCAGCGGCGCAAGATCGGGCTCGGCCACCATGTGCAGCCGATGCACGCCCGGCGAAGCCTCCGCGACGGAGGCGTGGTGGACGCCCAGATCATCGACGAACACCGTCACCGGGTGGCCATGCTCGGCGACGAGCCGTGCGACCGCCGCACCCTTGCCGCCCTGGTTGCACTCGACCCGGTGCGCGATGCCCTGCGCGGCGAGCTGGTCGACGCGGTGCGTCTGGCAATGATCCTCGAGGTTGGTGAGCACGACGATCTCCGCGGTCTCCGCGATCCGCGCTAGCGCCTCGCGCGCGTAGGGCACGATCGTCTGACGATGCATCTGTTCGGGGAAGAAGCCGCCGAGCAGCGCCCACATCTCCGCCTGTGTCGGCTTCGACCCGTCCGCCCGCGTCATCGCGTTCGCGAAATCCTGCGTGAAGGTGAAGTCGATCGCGTGCGCCTCGTCCAGCCAGCCGCGGAAATGCCGAACCATGTGCAGCAGCACCTCGTCGCAGTCGGTAATCAGCAGCGGCTTCATTCGCCCTCCAGTCGCATCCGCGCGCGAACCAGCATCGCCGGCTCGATCCCCAGCGCGTCGGCGCACGCGATCAGGTCGGGTTCGTGCGCCTCGATGAAGCCGAGCACCGCCGCCAGCACGGCCGGCTCGCCCGCTCGCGCGCGCAGGTCGGCAGGGTCGATTCCCGTCGTCGCCAGCAGCCGGTCAGCGCGCGTGCCGTCGCTCACCGCCCAGCCAAGCGCCCCTAGCGCCACCGCTTTCGGATCGGGTTCGGCGTTTGTTTCGCGGATCGGCATCGGATAGGACGAACCTCGATGGAAGAAGACGCCGCCTTGCCGCGACCCGTGCTGGTTGTCGAGGACAACGAGCTCAACCTCAAGCTGTTCTGCGACCTTCTGCGCGCGCATGGTTTCGTGCCGACCGCGGTCCGCGACGGGCGCGAGGCGGTGGCAAAGGCGCGGGAAACCGCACCCGACCTGATCGTCACCGACATCCAGTTGCCGCACGTCACCGGTCTCGAACTGATCCAGCGGTTCCGCGCCGACCCCCGGCTCAAACATGTGCCGATCATGGCGGTCACTGCCTATGCGGGGCATGACGACGAAGCACGCATCCGCGCCGCGGGGGCGACCGCCTATGTTTCCAAGCCGATCTCGGTGCTGCGCTTCATCGAGGAGGTGCGCGCGCTGCTCGCCCCGCCCGCGGACAGCGCCGCCACCTGACCGGCGAGCGCGTCGACACGCGCGGCCAGCCCTGCGATCGCTCGCGCCTGATCCTCGCGCGCCAGCACAGCGCCGAACGCCTCGGCCAGCGGTGCGTCCAGCGCCGCCAGCAGCGCGCGCACCCCGCCGGGCAGCGGCGTCTCATCGGGTCGCCCCGCTAGCCGCAACAACACCTCGCCGCCGCGCACCTCGAACGCATCGTCACCCGGCGGCACCCCGCGCGCGGCAAGTGGAACCGCCACGCCGTCCCGCTCCATCGACAGCGTCCCGCCCGCCGCCGCGGCGCCCTCGACCGCCTCGGCCAGCGCCGCCTCGGCAAGCTGCCCGCTCGTCGCCCGCCCAGCGCGCGTGCCCAGCATCTCGGGCAGCGCGCGCAGGCGGCCGATCCGCGGCTCCAGCCGTGCCTCGGTCCAGCGGTCGATCCTCGACTGTACCGGCGGGAACAGGATCGCCACCGTCGCGGTCGACAGCGCGGCCAGCGTCGTCGCATCGAAGCTCGGGTCGATCTGCGCCACCGCGATCTTCGCCACCTCCTGCGCCGCCGCCCACAATGCGCCCATCGTCAGCGTCACGATGCCGACCATGCCCGACTTCGCCGTCACCCGATCGGCATCCCACAGCCGATATCGCATCAGCGACACCAGCACGCCCGCCGGCAGCATGAGGAAACCGAGGTTGAACAGCATCATCCCGGCAAGCGCCATCCACGGCCCCACCTCCGGCCCGACCATCACCAGCCCCGCCCCCGCCAGCAACACGGCAAAGGCAAGCGTGAAGCCCAGTCCCGCCCATTTGAGCTGCTGCCGCTCGATCCCCGGCGGCGTGCGGCGAAAGCGCATCACGGGCATCAGCCCGGCAACCAGCGTGCTTACGAACGACAGGGACGCGATCACCGGCAGCGGTAACGCATCCGCGACGATCAGGACGAACAGCACCGGCGCCCATAGCGCGAGCCAGCGCCCGCGCCGCGGCACGAACCGCCCGTCGGGAAAGGCCGGCAGCGCGACGAGGAACAGCGCGAAGAACCCCGCCGTCGCCAGATCGTTGAAATCATACCAGCCAAGCCACGCAAGCGCCGTCGCGGTGACAGGCAGCGCCGCCGCGCCCATCGCAAAGGCATAGGCAAGCAGCATCGACACCGGATCGTCCGGTCGCCGCTCGGCCAGGATCAACCCGCCCGCGAGCAGGCCAAGGATCGCGACGAACTGAAGGGCATAGAGCGCCAGGAACTGCACGACCGGCGCCCCCGATCCCGCGGCAGCAGCGGTGGCCAGCGCTGCATTTCGGGCCAGCGTCACGACCGTGCGTTTGCCCGCCACCTCCAGCTTCAGTCGAACCGGCCCGTCACCGGCCAGACGCGCGGCTGCATCCTCGCCGCTCGTCACCGCCGTACCGTCAATCGCGATCAGCCGAGCGCCGTCTGCTGGTACGCCCGCGACGAATGCATCGCGTGGCCCGACCATGATCCGCGCCGCGTCCTCGGCATCGACGACAAGCCCCCGCGCCGCGAACGCCGGCTCGATGCGATAACTCGCCACCCAGCCGCGCCACAGACCAGCGAGCGCGAGCAGCAGCACCGCCGCCGCGACCAGTCGCCATCCCAGTCCCGCGATCCGCGCTGCCCGTGGCCTGAGCGGCGGCAAAGCCCGCGTCGGTCCCCGATCCATGCCCCCGATCCCCCTCGAGGGCGGACGCTATCAGGCGGCGGCGCGCATCTCCAGCCGGCCCCAGATCTCGACCAGCGCGGCGGTCAGGTCACGCATCATCCCCTCGTCATGCGCCGGGCCGGGGGTGAACCGCAGCCGCTCTGTCCCACGGGGCACGGTCGGGTAGTTGATCGGCTGGACGTAGACGCCGTACTCAGCGAGCAGGATGTCGCTGATCCGCTTGGCGCGCACGGGATCGCCGACCATCAGCGGGACGATGTGCGTCGTCGTCGCCATCACCGGCAGCCCGGCTTCCTCGAACATTGCCTTCAGCTGCGCGGCGGCGGCCTGCTGCCCGTCGCGCTCCACGCTGGAGGCCTTGAGGTGCCGCACGCTCGCGAGCACGCCCGCGACCAGGACCGGCGACAGGCTGGTGGTGAAGATGAAGCCCGGCGCATAGCTGCGGATCACGTCAACGATCGTCTGGTCGGCGGCGATATACCCGCCCATCACCCCGAACGCCTTGCCCAGCGTCCCCTCGATGATCGTCAGGCGATGCGCCGCCTCGTCCCGCTCCGAAATCCCGCCGCCGCGCGCGCCGTACATGCCGACCGCGTGTACTTCGTCGAGGTACGTGAGCGCATTGTACTTGTCGGCCAGGTCGCAGATCGCGTGGATCGGCGCCACGTCGCCGTCCATCGAATAGACGCTCTCGAACGCGATCAGCTTGGGCACCGACGGGTCCTCGGCCGCCAGCAGCGACTCGAGATGCGCGAGGTCGTTGTGCCGGAACACCCGCTTCTCGCAGCCCGCATTGCGGATGCCCGCAATCATCGACGCGTGATTGAGCTCGTCGGAAAAGATGACGCAGCCCGGCAGCACCTTGGCCAGCGTCGACAGCGTCGCCTCGTTCGAGACGTACCCGCTGGTGAAAAGGAGCGCCGCCTCCTTGCCGTGCAGGTCGGCAAGTTCGGCCTCCAGATCGACATGGTAATGCGTGTTGCCGCCGATGTTGCGCGTGCCGCCGGAGCCGGCGCCCACATCGTGGAGCGCTTCCTCCATCGCCGCGATCACCTTCGGGTGCTGGCCCATCGCCAGATAGTCGTTCGAGCACCAGACGGTGATCGGCTTCGGCCCATTATGCCCGGCGAAGCAACGCGCATTGGGGAACGCACCCTTGTTGCGCAGGATATCGATGAACACGCGGTAGCGCCCTTCGGCATGCAGCCGGTCGATGGCATTGGCGAAGACACGGCCATAATCGACCGCCGGGGGCTGGTTACGCGCCTCGATCATGGCGCGCCATTACGCCTTTCCAGCGCCGGTTTCCAGCGCGAACCACTCGCATCACGGGCCGGGCCGGTGCATCAATGCGCCGGGTTTCCAGCTACTTATCCTCGATCAGGGCGCTTTGCCGATCACGCTGATAGACAAACTCCATCGTCGGCACCGCGACTCATCCGAGCAGGCCGGCGGCTGAGAGACCCACCGCGCTCCCGCTTGGACGAGGAGAATCGTGATGGAACCGCAGGACCGCAGCTATTTCCTGACCCGCGCCGAGCAGGAGCGCGCGATCGCCGCACGCTGCACCGACGTCGCCGCGCGAAAGGCACACGCCGAAATGGCAAACCGCTACGTCGCGCAGGCGGAAAAGGCGGCCGCCCTCATCGTCAAGCCCCGCGCCGCCTGAAACCAAGAGGGCCGCACCTCTCAACGAGGCGCGGCCCTTTTCGAACGCGACGATCCGGCGATCAACCGTCGTAGTCGCCGCCGGCATTCTGGTTGCGCGGCGGGGCGGCGGCGGTGAGGCGCAGCGCCTCCGCCGAGGCCGACAGCGAACCGATCTCATCCGGCGCTTCTTCGTCGTCGATCTGCACGCGCTGAAGGCTGGAGACCAGCGCTTCCTGCATCGCATCCGGACGGACCCGCTCTTCAGCGATCTCGCGCAGCGCGACGACCGGGTTCTTGTCGCGATCACGATCGAGCAGTAGTTCGGCACCGCCCGAAATCTGGCGCGCGCGCTGGGCCGCGAGCAGCACCAGGTCGAACCGGTTGGGGATCTTGTCGACGCAATCCTCGACGGTGACGCGCGCCATGAACGCTTCCTTCGCTTGATACCGATGGGTTCGGGAAAGCGTGCCAGCTAAAGCGGGCGCCCGCCAAAGTCAAGATTTTGCGCACCCGCGTTGCTTGTCACCTCGGCACGGGCCATCTGGTACGGCATGGCCGCGCCTATCGAACAGCCGACATTCGAGGTCGCGGGCAACGCCATTCGCCTCCTCGACACCGGCCCGCGCCGGATGCAGGCGCTCCTCGACCTGATCGCCGGTGCACGCGAAAGCCTGCGCGTCCTCTATTATATCTACGAGGATGACGAGGCCGGGCGCGCGGTCGGCGCCGCGCTGATCGGCGCCGCCGCGCGCGGCGTCCGCGTCTCGCTGATCGTCGACGGCCTGGGCAGCGAACCCGCCGCCCGCGCGCATTTCTTCGCGCCATTGGAGGCTGCGGGGGTCGAGGTTTGCCGCTTCATCCCGCGCTTCGGCCGCAAATACCTGCTGCGCAATCATCAGAAGCTCGCGCTCGCCGACGATGCGCGCGTCATCATTGGCGGCTTCAACATCAAGGCCGATTATTTCGGCGTGCCGGGCGACGATGGAGAGGCGTGGCGCGACCTCGGCCTTCATCTCGATGGCCCCGCCGCCGCCCGCCTCGCGCATTATTTCGACGCGCTCGCCCGCTGGAGCCGACAGGAAAAGGCCCCCGTCCGCGCGCTCGCCCGCGTGCTGCGCCGCCACAGCGAGCATGAGGGTCAGGTTCGCTGGCTGCTCGGCGGCCCGACCCGCCGCCTGTCGCCCTTCGCCCGCGCACTCCGGCGCGAGATGCACGCCGCGGCCAAGGCGGGCGAGCGCATCGACCTGATCGCCGCCTATTTCGCGCCCGGACCGTCGATGCTCCGCCGGCTGAAGCGCGCGGCGCGGCGCGGGATCGTCAACGTCGTGCTGCCCGCGGTCACCGACAATTACATGGCGATCTGGGCGTCGCACTTCACCTATGCCGGGCTGTTACGTCGGGGCGTGCGTATCTGGGAGTATCAGCCGACGAAGCTTCATACCAAGCTCGTTGCGATCGGCGGCGCAGTGCATATCGGCTCGGCCAATTTCGATATCCGCAGCCTGTTCCTCAATCTGGAGCTGATGCTCCGGATCGAGGACCCCGCCTTCACCGCGCATGTCCGCGCCTATGTCGATGGCGAGATCGCCGCCTCGAAGCGAATTACCCGAGAGGATCACCGCGCCGCGATGACCCCCTGGACCCGCCTCAAGCAGGCCGCCGCCTATGCGGTGATGGCGGTCCTCGACCCGCAGATCAGCCGCCGGCTGATCGCTTGGGGCGAGAACCCCCGCCCGCCTCAGCGTTCCGACAGATAGTAGCGGTCGACCGCGTTCAGATCGTCGTCGAGCTGGTAAACGATCGGCTGGCCCGTCGGAATCTCGAGGCTCGCAATGTCCTCGTCCGAGATCCCCGACAGATGCTTGACCAGCGCGCGCAGCGAATTGCCATGCGCCGACACGAGCACGCGCTTGCCCGCGCGCAGTTCGGACGCGATCCGCGCTTCCCAATAGGGCAGGACGCGCGCGATCGTGTCCTTCAGGCTCTCGGTCGCGGGGATCGGGATGCCGGCATAGCGGCGGTCGCTCGACAGATCGAAGGTCGATCCCGCCTCGGGCAGCGGCGGCGGAATGTCGAAGCTGCGGCGCCAGATCTTGACCTGCTCGTCGCCGTGCAGCGCCGCCGTCTCCGCCTTGTCCAGGCCGGTGAGCCCCCCATAATGCCGCTCGTTCAGCCGCCAGTCCTTTTCCACCGGCAGCCACAGCCGCCCCATCGCCTCGAGCGCGAGGTTGAGCGTCTTGATCGCCCGCGTCTGGAAGCTGGTGAAGCACTGGTCGAAATCGAGGCCCTTCGCCGCCAGTGCCTCGCCCGCCGCCCAGGCTTCGCGCGTCCCTTGTTCGGTCAGGTCGACGTCCCACCAGCCGGTGAAGCGATTTTCGAGGTTCCAGGCCGACTGGCCGTGGCGGATGAGGACAAGTGTCGGCATAGCTGCTCCCCGTGAATGATCGGCCCCGTCCATACCGATTGGCGCGCGACTGGCAAACCGGAGGACGGCGATGACGATCGAGCGGCGCACCCATGTGTACGACGGCCCCGGCGGCCCGTTCGAGGGCGTCCTCGCCTTCGACGCCGACGCCACCGCCCCGCGCCCCGGCGTTCTCATCATTCCCAACGTCCTCGGCCAGAAGGAGGCCGACAACCTCGTCGCTGAGCGGCTCGCCGGCCTCGGCTATGTCGGGTTCGCCGCCGACGTGTTCGGACAGGGCAACCGGACGACGCGCGAGTCGCCCGACCCGGCGGTCCACATGAACGCGCTCAACGCCGACCGCACCCTACTGCGCGATCGCCTCCACGCCAGCCTCGACGCGCTGAAGGCGCAACCGGAGGTGGATGCCGAGCGCACCGCCGCGATCGGCTATTGCTTCGGCGGCAAGTGCGTCCTCGACCTCGCGCGATCGGGCGCGAATGTCCGCGCCGTCGTCGCGTTCCACGGCCTGTTCGACCGCCCGGATTATGCGAACGTCACCCCGATCCGCCCGCGTATCCTCGTCTGCCACGGCTGGGCCGACCCGCTCGCTCCGCCCGACGCCGTGACCGCACTCGCCGCCGAACTGACCGAGGGGGGCGCCCGGTGGCAGCTTCACGCCTATGGCCATGCCGGCCATGGCTTTACCGATGCCTCGATGAAAGGCTCGACCCGTCCCGGCTTTGGCTACGACGCCGCTGCCGACGTATCGAGCTGGGCGGCGATGACCCGTCTGCTCACCGAAACCCTCGCATGAGCGAGCGGCGCGTCCGCAGCGCCTTCCTTGCGCAGGCCGGGTTCTGCGCCACCATGGACGCGCCGCTTACCGGCCGCGTGGCGGCGGCGCTGGCCGAGGCGCTCGACGACACGACCGAAACCGGCCGCCGCGTGCTGGCGTGGCTGGGCAACCCGATCGAGGATGCGCTGCCGCTCCGCCTCGTCGGCGGCCTACGCGCGCTAACCCTTAACGGCATAGCGGCCGACCTTGCCGCGCTGTTCGAGGGGCGCGGCGATCCGGTCCCCATTCTTGCCGCCGCGCTCCGCGACCACGACGCCGCGCTCCTCCCCTGGCTCGACGGCCCGCCGCAGACAAACGAGCCCGGCCGCTCGGCCGCGCTGATGCTCGGCCTGATGCTCGCCGCGCGCACCTTCGGCCAGCCGCTCGAATTGCTTGAGATCGGGTCGAGCGCCGGCCTCAACCTCCTGATCGGCCGCTATGCCTACGACCTCGGCGGCACGCTGGTCGGTCCGCCGTCGCCCGTCACGCTGCGGCCCGAGTGGCGCGGCGCGCCGCCTGAATCCGTCGCGGTCACGGTCGCCTCGACCCGCGGCGTCGACATCGCCCCGCTCGACCTCACCGACCATGCCGACGCCGATCGGCTGCGCGCCTATGTCTGGGCCGACCATCCCGACCGCGACGAACGCCTCGATGCGGCGATCGCGATGTTCGCCGCCGACCCGCCGCTGCTCGAACGGGGCGATGCCGCCGACTGGGTCGAGACGCGCCTCGCCGAACCGCAACCGGCCGGCCACACCCGCGTCCTGATGCACTCGGTCGTCTGGCAATATCTCGGCCCCGAGCGACAGCGGCGCATTGCGGAAGCGCTCGATGCCGCCGGCAAGCGCGCCGCGCCCGACCGCCCGCTCGCCTGGGTGCGGCTGGAACCCGATCGCGACCTTGCCCGGCATCAGGTCCATGCGACGCTCTGGCCCGGCGGCGAGACGCATCACCTCGCCGCGAGCCACCCGCACGGCCGCTGGATCGAACCCGTCAGCCGCTGATCGCCTCGAGCGTCCGTTGCTTGGTTTCGGGAAACAAGCGCCAGACGACGAACGACTGGAGCAGCATCGCCGCCGCGAAGCCGTAGAACGGCAGCGCCGGCCCCGCGACGGTCAGCATTGGGAAGACGAACGCGATGACCGCATTGGCGATCCAGTGCGTCGCGCTGCCGATCGCCTGACCCCGCGCGCGCACGTCGGTGGGGAAGATCTCGCTGAGATAAACCCAGATCACGGCGCCCTGCGACATGGCGAACGCGACGATGAAGAAGACGAGCAGCGGCAGCAGCCACCCCGCCCCCAGCACGCCGGCATAGGTGAGCGCGACACCCAGCAACGCGGCCGCGCACCCGAAGCCGCCGCCGATCAGCAGCGGCCGGCGCCCCACCTTATCGATGATAGCGATGCCCGCCAGCGTCGCGACCAGGTTGGCCGCGCCCACCGCCACCGCCTGCGTATCCGCCGACAGCCCCTCGAACCCGCCCGCGGCGAAGATGTCGTTGAGGTAATAGAGGATCGCGTTGATGCCGGAGAGCTGGTTGAACAGCCCCACCGCTACCGCCAGCAGGATCGGCCCGCGATGCCGCCGCCAGTCGAGCCGGCCGCTCCCCTCCTTCGCATCCGGCATCGTCAGATCCACGCCCAGCCGCCCCGCCGCCTCTGCCGCCTCTGCCCGCCGCCCACGTGTGTTCAGCCAGCGCGGGCTCTGCGGCACGCCGGCCAGCAGGACGAGGAACAGCGCGGCGGGCAACGCCGCCGCCGCCAGCTTCACGCGCCACGCCAGATCGCCCGGCACCACCGCGCCGATGATCCCGTTGACCAGATAGGCGGCGAGGATACCAACGACGATGTTGAGCTGGAACGTCCCCACCAGCCGCCCGCGCCGCTCGGGCGGGCTGATCTCGGCGATATAGACGGGGGCTAGCACCGAGGAGGCGCCGATCGCGAACCCGCCGATGAAACGGAACGCCGCGAACGCCCACAGCCCCGTCGCCAGCGAACAGCCGATCGCCGAGACGAGGTAGAAAAGTCCCACCCCGCGCAGCACCGTCCGGCTGCCATAGCGGTCGCCCGGCGCGCCGCTCAGCAGCGCGCCGGCCAGCGTCCCCCACAGCGCAGACGACACCGCGATCCCCATCGACACCGCATCGGGCGCGAAGCCGCCGCGCAGCGCCTCGGTCACGCCCGCGACGACCGCCGTGTCGAACCCGAACAACAGTCCGCCCAGCGCCATCGCTCCGATCGCGCGTCCCTGCACGCTCATGCCGCGCGCCGGCCCTGGCGAGCAAGGAAGTCGGCGTGCGGCTCGGCCGTTCGCGCCGCCCGGTCGATCGCCTCGCGCATCCGCGCGAATGCCGTCAGCAATTCGGCTTCCCCCAGTTGGTCGGCGATCGGGCTCACGCGGTCGGGCAACAGGCCGAAGCCGGCATACAGGCTCAGCCAGCTCGGGTCCTGGAACGTGTCCCACTCGCGCCGCACGAACATCCCGCCCGCGCGCCACGCCTCGATCCGTTCCGCGAGCGCATCGGGCAGGTCGAGCCCACGCATCGCGTCCCAGAAGGGCTCACCCGGCCGCCGGTTCGCCCAGTAATGCAGCAGGATGAAGTCGCGGATCCGCTCGAACTCGAGCACCGACTGCCGGTTGTACGTCGCCGCCAGCCGCGGGTCGCAGCCGCGGTCGGGGAACAGCGCGACGAACCGCTCCAGCGCCGACTGGATGAGGACGATGCTCGTCGATTCGAGCGGTTCGAGAAAGCCGCCCGACAGCCCCACGCCGACGACGTTGCCCGCCCAGAACTCGGCCCGATGCCCGGTGACAAAGCGCAGGCGGTTGGGCTCGGCAATCGGCTCGCCCTCCAGCACGGCGCGCAGACGCATCTCCGCATCCTCGTCGGACAGGTGTGCGCTGGAATAGACGATGCCGTTGCCCACGCGGTGCTGGAGGGGAATGTGCCAGCGCCAGCCCGCATCGTGCGCGGTCGCGGTCGTGAACGGCCGGTGCACCCCGGCGCTGCGGCACGGGATCGCAATCGCCCGATCGCAGGGCAGCCAGTGCCGCCAGTCGACATAAGGCACGCCCATTGCCTCGCCGAGCAGCAGGCTGCGGAACCCCGAGCAGTCGATCCAGAGGTCGCCCTCCACCGTGCGCCCGTCGATCAGCCGTACCGACCGTACCCCCGCCTCGCCCCGCGTCACATCAACGATCCGTCCATCGACATGCGCGACGCCGTTCGCCAGCGACAACCGCCGCAACAGATGCGCGAACTTGGTCGCGTCAAAATGCAGCGCGAAGTTGAAGACGCCAAGGTCGCTGCCCGGCTGATTGGACGGCGGCAGGAACAGCCCGCGCTCTGCCAGCTGCGTGGCCAGACAGTAGTCGGCAAGTGGCAGGTCGTGGCCCGCCGCTTTCAGCTTCAACCAGTAATGGTGAAAGGCGACGCCGTTCGCGGGAACGCCATAAAGGCCGAAGGGATGGAAGAAGCCGTGCCCCGCGCCGCCCCAGCCCTCGAACCGGATGCCGTATTTGATCGTCCCCTCGGTCGCGGCGAGGACGTCGGGCTCCCCCAATTCCACCGCGGCGAGGAAATCGCGGATCGCCGGCACCGTCGCCTCGCCGACGCCCACCGTGGCGATCTCGGCGCTGTCGACGACGGTAATCGTGACGGACAGATGCGACAGCCGCCGCGCAAGATAGGCGGCCGACATCCAGCCGGCGGTGCCGCCGCCGACGATGACGATGCTTCGGACGGCGTCCGTGCCCATCTGCATTGCCGCTGGTCCTCCCCGAAAAAGACGGTCCGCCGCCGCTGGTCTAGAGCGACGACGGACCCAGTGGGAAGAGCCTTAGAAGCGCGCGCGCACGCCCGCGATGAACCGCCGCTCGTACAGGTTTTCCCAAAGCACCTGATCCTCGAACGTGAGGTAATAGCGCTCGGTCTCGGCGGTCAGGTTCGACGCCTGGCCATAGATGGTGATCTGCGGCGTGATGTCGTACGCGATCGAGGCGTCGAGATAGTGGGTCGGCTTCTGATACTGGGCCAGGCCGGTAATGCCCGCATAGTCCGACGACACCAGCCGCTCCGAGCGGTAGTTGTACGCGACGCGCGCCGACAGGCCGTACTTCTCGTACCAGAGCGCCACGTTCGCCTGATGCTTCGAATTGTCCTGGAACGGCTGCTTGTTGCCGGCGAGGTCGGTGCGACCCGTATCGCCGAGCGACAGCGTGTAGTTCGCGTCCACGCCGAACCCGCCGAAGAAACCGTCGACGCCGTAATCGGACAGCGACTGACGCGCCGAAACCTCAAGGCCCTTCAGCGTCCCGCCGGCACCCTGGACGATCGTGTTGACTGGCACCGTCCGGCGGATGACGCCGTCATTGTCGGGGATGTCGTTTCGGTTGATCGTCGCATTCTCGATGAAGCTCTCGACCGACAGGTAATAGGCGCCGACCGCGATCAGGCTCGACCGGCCGGTATAATATTCGAGGCTCGCCTCGACATTGTCCGACCGCCACGGATCGAGCTGCGGATTGCCGCGCGAATTGGCCCCCGTCGCGGCAAAGATCGGCGCGCCGCCGCCAGGATTGGTCTGAATCGCATAATTGATGTTCAGACCACCGCCCCACTGGAGGAAGTCGAGCAGCGTCATCGTTTTCGAATAGGCAGCGCGCAGGCGGAGCTTGTCGGTGATGTCGAACGCAACGTTGAAGGCGGGAAGGAAGTCGGTGAAGTTGCGTTCCACCGTCACGTCGCCGCCGTCGACGCCCGAGACGCCGTAGGGCTGCGGCGCGCCGACCACATTCTGGCGCACCTGGAAGCGGGTGTTGACGATTCGCACGCCGCCGTTGACGCGCACGGGCATCCCGAACAGCTCGCCCTCGCCATCGACCTGGAGATAGCCCGAGATCTGCTGAAGATTGATGCCGAACGAGTCCGCCGGGTTCACGTTGTTGATGCTGCCCGGATAGAATTTGTTCTGGAACGCCTCGCTATCGTCCATCGCCTTGGGATCGAGGACATAGATGTTCGGCGCGCCCGACGCGGGCAGGCCGTACTGCTTCAAGAGGCCCGCAAATGCCGGGTCGTTGCCCTGCCGCGTCAGACCCGCGGTGTAGGGGACGCCGGCCGCGTCGCGCACCTGGCAGTTCTGATCGTTCAGGTTGACGTCGAACGCCTTCCACTTGACCAGACACCCCGCCGCCGGGTTGCCCGGATTGTCGGTGTTACCGGCATAGAAGGGTGAGACGCGCTCGAAGGTGAACTGCTCCACCGACCGCTCGCCGTAACGGGCGCCGAACTTCAGCGTGACGGCGTCGTTCGCCTTCCACTCGGCATCGCCGCGCACCGCCCACAGGTCGCCGTCCTGATAGACGTTGTTCTCCGAAGAGATCGTCTTCAGGCCATAGCGGCTCACGTCCTGCACCTGATTGAGGAACGCGTCGGAGAAGCCGAACACCGGCGCGCCCGACGAATAGTCGACCGTCGCCTTCTGGCTGTAGACGCGGTAACCGGTCGGGTTGAAGCGCCGGTCGCCGCCGACCGAGGCCGGATAGTTGCCGACGCCCTCATAGGCCCATTGATAACCATCGGTCAGGCTGAACTGGGCATAGCTCTGATCGCTCTTGCGGCTCGCCTTGCCATAGACGCCGCGCAGCGTCGCCTTGAAGTTGCTGTCGTTGTCCCAGTCGAGCTGCAGATTGTAGTTCTGCGATTCCGACTTGATCCGGAACGTCTCTGCATAGCTGTCGAAATTGGCGAGATCGTAGCTGTAGGTCTGGACGGTGTTGAGGTTGTAGCCGCCGACCACCGCGCCGGTGTCGCGCGAATTGGTTGGCAGGTACGGCGCCGACTGCCAGTCGACCATCTGGAACTGGAAGCCCGCGGTCCGGTCATATTGCGTCTGGCGCGTGTAGAAGCCGTCGGCGGTGAGCTTCAGCGCGTCGGAGAGCTCGATCTGGAGCGAGGCATTGGCGCCGAACCGCTCGCGGCTGGTGATGCGGTTCCAGGCGGTGTGCGACTGGGGCGTGATGAAGGTGTCGTTGGCGTCGCCGTCGCCGTTGACGTCGTAGCCGACGATCGCCCCCTGCGCATTGCGCACCGGGGTGCCACGGCTGACGGTCAGCGGAGCACAGCGCGTGCCGCCGATCGCGGGCACCACGCTGGTCGCCGCGGACGGGACGATGCACGAGGTGGCCGCGTTGTTGTCGGTGTTGGGCGTGGTGTCGTAAAGAATGTTGCCGGCGGCATCGCGACGATAATTGCCCGTCGCGAAGTCGCCCTGGTTGGTCGCGCTGCCGCCCTCGTTGCGCAGCGCCACGCCGTAATCCTGGATGCCGCGATAGCTGTTGGACAGCGTAAGGTCGCTGTACGCCGCCGACACGAGCAGGCCGACGCGGCCGCTATTGTAGGCGATCAGGCCGTTGAACGACGGGTTCCACTTCTTGACCTTGTCGCCATACTGCGCCTCCGCCGCGCCCGCGATCGTCAGGCCCTGCTTCAGGTCGAAGGGGCGACGCGTCAGCAGGTCGACCGTGCCCGACAGGCCCGCCTGCTGGAGCGAGGCAGTCGGCGACTTGAACACCGTCGCGCCGGAGAAGAGCTGCGAGGGGATGTCATTGAAGTTTGGCTGGACCGTCGTCACCGAGTTGGCGCCCAGGAACTGTTCGC
Source organism: uncultured Sphingomonas sp. (assembly GCA_913775315.1). Taxonomy (GTDB): domain Bacteria; phylum Pseudomonadota; class Alphaproteobacteria; order Sphingomonadales; family Sphingomonadaceae; genus Sphingomonas. Next base: position 219,939 of record CAJYIX010000013.1, read on the forward strand.
CGTTCATCAGCGTGTTGACCTGCGGCAGGCCGCGGATGTTGATCGCGCCGCCCTCACCCGCCTCACGCCGGATCTGGACGCCGGAGATGCGCTGGAGCGAGTCGGAGATGGTGACGTCGGGCAGCTTGCCGATGTCCTGCGCGCTGATCGCCTCGACCACGCTCGATGCATTGCGCTTCACGTCGATCGCGCGCGCCTGTGCGGCGCGGATGCCGGTGACGATGATGTCGTCCTCGGCGCCCACCTGATCGGCCGGCGGCTCGGCGGCGGCGGGCGGATCGCCGGCGGGCGGCATTTCCTGTGCGAACGCCGGCGTCGCCAGCATGGCAAGTCCCGACGTTGCGAGCAGCAACGTCTGGCGAACGGTCATCCCCTTCATCACCTTCTCCCGGATTTCGGCGACTGACGCGCCTTTATTAAAATCGATTTGTTTATCTGACGCCGGGCGTCAAACTGTCAAGCGTCGACACGCGCTGCAAGCGCTAGAACGCCCAAATAAACAGCATTATTTTTGGATTAAGTCAGACTCAAAGCCCGCGCCGAGCGAGGACCGGCGACAGCAAACGTTCCATCGCGGCATAGCCCTCGGGCGTCGGGTGGACCCCGTCATAGGCGAGCGCCTTCGGGATACCGCCGCGCCCGTCGGTCAGGGCGGGGCCGTAATCGATATGGGTCGCCCGCGTCTGTCGCGCATAGTCCGCGATCCAGCGATTGATCTCGGCGATCGGGCCTATGGTCTCCAGCCCCGGCCGCCACGGAAAGGACGCGGCGGGCGGTACGTTCGCCAGGATCACCGCGATGCCGTTGGCGCGCGCCAGCGTCGCCATCGCGGTAAGATTGTCGAAGCTTTGCTGGCGCGTCATCGGCCCGGTGTTGCCGGCGATGTCGTTGGTGCCGGCCATGATGTGCACGGCGCGCGGGCGAAGCGCGATCACGTCGGCCATCATCCGCACCAGCATCTGCGGCGTCGTCTGTCCGCTGATCCCGCGCCCGACGCGCCCCACGCGGAAGAAGTCGGGCCGCTTCTCGCGCCACCCCTGTGTGATCGAATCGCCCATGAAGACGATGCCGGTCTTCGCACCGCGTGCCTTCAGCGCCGCATTCTCCTCGGCATAGCGGCCGAGCCATGCCCAATCCTCGCGCAGGCGGCGGTCGGCGGCATCGTCGGCGCGCGCCACGGCGGGAATCAGCGGCAGGACGGCACCCGCGGCAAAAAGCTGGCGTCGGTTCATCACAAGGCCTCCGTCAACCGGCAGATGGGCTCGCGAAGGCGCGCGCCGGTGGTGACGCCCCCGTTTCCGAAGACGATATGCCGCTGCGCGCCCGCCTCAAAGCGCGGCCACGCCGGCAGGCCGTCGCCATTGGGATCGCCGGTCTTGGCGAAGTTTGCCCAGTAATCGAGGAGCGACAGCCCGCCCGCCTTCGCCGTTCCCCAGAAATAACCGACATCGACCGCATGCGCGGTCCGCCCGCCATCAGCCGACACGTCGAAGTCGTAGCGCCACACCAGCGCGCCCTTCGCCGCCATCGCCGTCGCCATCCGCCCGGCGGGGCAGCGGAAGGTGGCGTCGGTTGCGATCTGCTGATCGGTCGTCCCCATTCGCGGATCGGCGGCGGAATCGGGCTTGCCGAGGCCATAAAACGCCCGCGCCGCTTCCTCGTTCGCGCCGAAGCTCAGCGCCACGAACGCATCGCGCGCCGGTCGCCCGCCGGGCAGGTCTAGCTCGAAGCGGTTGGAGCCGACGATCGCGGGCCGCGCGGGCGCCTCGGCCATCAGCCGCACCGGATCGGCGGGGATCACCGCGCCGTCGATCGTCGTGCGCAGCCACATGTAATCGTCGGCGGTGAGCGCCGCGTCATGCAGCTTCAGGTCCACCGCCAGCAGCGCGTTCGCCGAGGCCGACCGCAGCGCACCGATCGACCCGTCGGTGCCGAGCGCAGCATCGACCTGATCGCCGAGCCGCAATGCCTCCTCGAGGGGGCGTGGCGACAGGCCGAAATTGGGCGTGCCCGACTGCATCACCGCCTGTGCGAACAGCCCGCGCGCAGCGGGGCTGGCGACGAGCAGGCCGACGTCCTGCGCGCCCGCACTTTCGCCCGCGATCGTCACGCGCGCGGGATCGCCGCCGAAGCGGGCGATGTTCGACTGTACCCAGCGGAGCGCGGCGATCTGATCCATCAGCCCGTAATTGCCCGCATGGCCACCCTCGACCGCGCCGCGATGCGCCAAGAAGCCGAAGATGCCGAGCCGATACTGCATCGACACGACGACGATGTCCTTGCCGACCATCGGCGTGCCGCCCATCCCCGCGCCCGATCCCGCGCGGTTGCTGCCGCCGTGGATCCACACGAACACCGGCCGCGCGCCTGTCAGTGCCGGCGTCGCCACCTCCAGCGTCAGGCAATCCTCGCTCGCGAATACATGGTTTGGCCGGTTCCAGCTATAATCGTTCTGGAAGCAGGCAGGGGCCGGCCGCGTCGCATCCGCCACCCCGCGCCACGGCTCGACGGGCTCAGGCGCACGCCAGCGCCGGTCGCCGAGCGGCGGCGCAGCATAGCGGATGCCGCGAAAGACGAAGCGATCGGCCTCGGCGCTACCGACAACGCGCCCGCCCGTCACAGCGACGACGGGCGGATCGGCCGCCGCGACCATGAACGGCGCGAGCAGGAGCGCGAGGAGCCGCCTCACTGGATCGCGACCCCCGCCTCGGCCACGTTCCAGCCGCGCAGCGACAGGCGCGGGGGCGCCGTCACGCTCGCCGGATAGCGGACGGTGATCGTCCGGCTCTCGCCCGGCAGCAGCGCGACGTAATTGTCGCTGTAATAGGCCGGCAGGATGCGGACGCCCTTGTCGTCGGTCAGCGTCAGCTTGGCATTGAGCGCGGGCACCGTACCGCGATTGGTCAGCGTGACCGCGACCGCGCGATCCTCACCCTCCGTGGTCGGCGACGCGCCCACCGCCTCGACCGTGGCCGCGCCCATCGTGTTAAGCGCCTGGTAAGAAGCCTCGTTCGCACCGCGCCAATAGAAATTGTCCGCGACGACCCTGCCGCCGGCATTCACCAGCTCAAGCTTCACCAAGACCATCGGATTGGCCGCGAACAACTGGCCGAGCGGCACCGGCTTGAGCGGCGTCGCGCGATTGGCGAGCGCGTCGAGCTTGTCCTCCCGCGCGAACAACTCGCGATTGTCGAGCCCGACGACGCGCGTGCGCACCGCCAGCCCCTTCACATCGCCCTGTGTCGTGTTGAGCACGACCAGTTCGTTGCCCGGCAGGTTGAGTTGGACATGCAGCGGCTGCGTCGCCTTCTTCGCCCCGTAGTACGCTGCGTGCGTGTCGTAATCCCATGAATAGATCTGCCACGCGTTCGACGGCCAGGCGGGATGCGTCATCCACAGGAGCCGCCCGCTGTTCTTGGTCCAGAGATGGCCCAGGAACCCCTCGTACATCGCCTTGTGTGTTTCGAGGTTCATCATCTGCGCCTTGCGCTCGAAATCCTCGAAGCTGGTCGCCGGGCCGAACATGGTACCGAGCGCCTGCATGAACGTCTTGGTGTCGCCGTTCCCGGCGAAGTGCCAGTCGTGATAGGCGAGCACGTCCGACAGCGGCCAGCGGTCCGCCTGCGGCACGTAGCTGCGCACCGACTCCAGCGTCGACAGCGACGGCGTCCCGGTCTCGACCGAGAAGCCGGTGGCGAGGTCGGTGAAATAGCCGGCGGGCGGCCGGTAGTTGTACGGCCCCGACCCTTGCAGGTTCACGACATTCGAGCTGCCCGTGAACCACCGCGTCCCGTCGAGGTCGAACACGGCGTCGTCCAGCCCCTCGTTGAGCGCCGGATAGGGCACGCCCTCGTTCCGGCCGAACCACAGGATGATCGAGGGGTGGTTGCGATAGCGCACGATCGTGTCGCGCGCGTTCTTCAGGAACAGCTCGGGGTCCTGCGGCTCGACCTGGAAGTTCTGCGTCGACTGCCAGAAGTCGTTGAGCACCATCATGCCGTTCTCGTCGGCAAGATCGTAGAACTCCTCCTCGCTATTGTTGCCCATCCAGTTGCGGATGACGTTCATGTTCGCCTCTTTCTGGAGGCGGAAGAAGGGCTTGAGCCAGTCGTAGCTGACGCGCTTCATTGCGTCGTCCATGCCCCAATTGCCGCCGCGCGCGGCGATCCGCACGCCGTTGACGCGGATCGTCAGGTGCGGCTCCGGCAGGTCGTCGCCGATCGCAGTGACGGCGGGCGAGCTTTCACCCGCCGCGGTCAGCGATTCGGCCCAGCCGGTCGGGCTCTGCTTGATCGCGGCGTGCGTCACGTCGATGAGCTTCTGGCGCTTCAACCCGCCATCGGTGGTCTGCACGTTGACGCGGCGCAGCTTGCCGGCGCGGTCGAACAGTGACAGGTCGTAGCTGACCTCGCGGATGCCGAAGCGGTCCTTGTGCGTGTCGGACACCGTGCCATCGACCACCGCCTCGAACGCGATGTCATAGAGCGCGGGGTCGCCATAGCCGTTCGGCCACCACAGCCGCGGGTTGCGCACGCGAAGCTGCGCGAACTCGGTCGGGGTGAACCGAACCATGCCGTCGCCGGGGGCGATCGTCACGGTCTTTTCGACCGACACGCCGTCGAACGTCGCGCGGACAGTCACCGCCTTTGCCGCGTTCGATTCATTGCGGACGGGGACGTTCAGATAGACGTCGGCGCTGTCGGTGCGCGGCAGCGGCAGGTCGGTGACGATCTGCGGGTCGAGGATGCGCACGTCGCCATGCGCGACCAGCTCGACCGGGCGCCAGATGCCGGTGTTGCGGTCGCGGATGCCGGGAATCCAGTCCCATCCATCGGTCGCGACGAAGGTCGGGCCGTCGATCGCGAGCTGGCCGCCATTCTCGCCCACGCCCGCGGCGATCGACTGTTCGTGCGGGATGCCGGGATGCGGCGGCGGCGAGACGCGCACGGCGATGACGTTCTCGCCCGCGACTGGCGTAAAGTCGAACTGCCCGCGGATGAACGCGCCGCGCGTATCGCCCAGCCGCTGCCCGTTCACCCACATCTCGGCCGCATAGTTGATGCCGCCGAAGACCAGCGTCGTGCGCTTGCCCGCCGCCTCCGCGGGCACTCTTAACGACGTGCGGTACCAGTAATCCTGCCGCGCTAGGCTCTCTGGGATCTTGAGGTTGTTGAGCCCATAATAGGGGTCGGGGTAGACGCCGCGATCGACCAGCGTCTGGAGCACCGTGCCCGGCACCGTCGCTGCCACCCAGCCCTTGACCGAGCCGCCCGGCCGCGACAGTGCCGCGCCGCCGTCCTTCACCTCAGGCGCGGCGGCGAGCTGCCAGCCGTTGATCTGCCACCGCCCGGCGCCCGTCGGCTGGAGCGCGGGCCGGTTCGGCACCGGCTTGGCGATGGGCGGGCTGTAGGCGACCTTCGACTGCGGCAGCGTCCACGGATCCTGCTGGCGCCAATAGCCGGTGTTCGCCTGCTTTTGCCATTCCCAGCCGACGCCGACATGCCAGACCTGCACCAGATCGAATTGCGGCCGCGCGGCCACCAGCGCCGCCACGCCCTGCGCGGGTATCGCGCCCGGCGTCACCTTCGCCTCGATCAGCGTGCCGCCGAAGTGGCGAGCCCCCGGCGGGGCGATGGCGATCTTGGGGGCAACCGCCGCAGCCTTGGCCGAGCTGCCGCCGGCGCGCTTACCGTCGATGTAGAGCGTAACGGTCGATCCGTCCGACACCGCCGCGACGTGCGTCCAGCGCCCCACCGCGACCGGGGTCCGCGCCGCCACGCGGGCGTCACCGTCGCGCAGGCTCAGCCGCCCGTCGTCGAGCGACAGGCATCGGCACGCGCCCCTCGGATCGCCGAGCGCCACCAGCACCGCCTCACCGGGCTGGCGCGCCTCGGGCTTCACCCACGTCGAAATGGTGTAGGGCGCACCCGCCGCCACCAGCGCCTCGGCGCGCTCCAGCGGCCGGTCGATGCCGATCCCGCCCTCGAGGAACGCGGCGTTGTACGGCCCGACATTGGTTGGCCCCGCGACCTGCTGCGCGGTCGCGGCGAGCGGCAGCAGCGCCGCCCCGGCAAGCAGAAGCTTCGAGAACATGCCCATCGGCCAGCAGCCTCCCTTTATTCGATCGTTTTTATGATTGGTCCGGTTGTGCGAAATGCGTCGTCGCCGATCAAGCGGTTTCGAGCATCGCCGCCGACATCGCGATCGGCCCCAGCGGCCCCGCCCCGTCGCCCAGCGCGGGCGGGGTCACGAACGCCTCGGGCGGCAACTCGACATAGCCTGCGACGATCGCGCGAAGCCGTGCCTCGACGCGCGGCAGCAGGAACGGCTGGCCGTTGGCGACCCCGCCGCCAATCAGGATGCGTGCCGCACCCGTTGCCAGCACCACCGCCTGACAAAGCTGCGCCACCGTCTCGACCACCTCGTCCCAGACTTCGTGGTCCGCACCGATGCTCGCCACCGGCACGTCGCCCAGCCGCGCGGCGATCGCGGTGCCCGAGGCGAGGCCCTCGACGCAATCGCCGTGGAACGGGCAACTCCCCGGCCAGTGGTCACCCGGTAGCCGGGCCACCCGCATATGCCCGATCTCACAATGCCCGATTCCGCGCGTCGGTCGGCCATGCACGATCAGCCCGACGCCCACACCCGTGCCGAGCGTTACATAGGCGAAGTCGCTCAGCCCGGCCGCTGCGCCCCACCGCGCCTCTGCCAGCGCCGCGCCGTTGACGTCGGTGTCGAACGCGGTCGGCACGCCGTAGCGATCGCGGAGCCGCGCGCCGACATCGGTCTGCTGCCAGCCGGGCTTGCTCGTCGAGGTGATATAGCCCCAGTCGGGCGCCGCCGGATCGAGCCGCACCGGCCCGAACGACGCGATGCCGAGCGCGCCGAATCCCGGCGCTCGCTGCCAGCCGTCCAGTGTCCGCTCGATCGCGCTCAGTGTCGCGTCGGGGGTGGTCGTCGGCACCGTCGCCTGGTCGAGGATCACGCCATCTTCGGTCGCCAGCGTGCAGACGCATTTCGTCCCGCCAAGTTCGACACCCGCGATCCGCGTGCCCACGTCCGCCATGATCGAAGTCGTCGCCTGCAGCGACGCGACCGATCCCGCCATTCTCACCCCTCCCCGCCGCACGGCTTTGCGCCGCGCATCGGGTGCAAGTCATAACGGAGCTTGGGAAAGGCTCAATCGAAAAGTGAAAATTGATTGCTTAATTGGTCATGCCGCGACCAGCGATGCCCGCCGCGCCGCGCCGGCATCGGCGGGAAGCAACAGGTCCTCGAACGGCAACAGCGCCGCGCCGACCGCCGCCGCATCCTCCGCCTGCGCCGCTGCCTGTACCGGCGCCAGCACCGGCGCGTTGCGGCCATGGATGCGAAGGAGCGCGTTGGTCCGCTGCGCCAATTGATCGACGATCGCCACCGGCAGCCGCCCGCCGATGAGCACCGTCTCGGGATCGATCAGGCAGTTGACCGCGATCAGCGGCTGAACCAGCGCGCGCGCCGATTGCTCGACCCAGGCCTGCACCTCGCGCGCGACCGCCGGATTCGCCTGATCGGGGGACCGCACGCTCGCCCCCTCCAGCCCCGCCGCCTCGAACCGGCGGGCGAGGCCGGCGAGCGAGACGAGGTTCTGGAGCGCCACCTGCCGCCCCGTCCCGTCGTCGACCATCAGGAAGCCGATCTCCCCCGAACGCCCGTTCGCTCCGCGATCGTAGAGCGAATTGACGACCAGCCCGCCGCCCAACGCATAGGTGACGAGCAGGTAGAAGAAGCTGCCGTAGCGCTGGCCAAGGCCGAACTGCATCTCGCCGATCGCGGCGGCGGCGGCGTCGTTCTCGACCCAGACGCGCAGCGGATGCGGCTCGGCGAACAGCGCCGCCACGTCGGTCTCGGCCCATTCGCCATAGCCCGCGGGGCGGCCCGGCAGCTCGACCTCGCCGATCTGGTCGGGCAGCGCGACGCCGACGCCCGCCACCTGCTCGCGCCCGATCCCTGCCACCGCCAGCAGCCGGTCGACTTCCTCGCGATAGAAGGCACGCACGTCGGCGGGCATCGGGAACGCCATGTCGCGGCTGATCCGCGCGCGCACCGCGCCGCCGAAATCGACCGCGACCAGCGTCAGGTGGTCGCGGTCCACGTTGACCCCGATCGAGCAGGCCCCCGCCGGATTGATCGTCAGCCGCATCGCCGGCTGCCCGCGCGCACCGCGCCGCTGGCCGGCGCGGGCGAGCAGGCCGTCGTCGAGAAGCCGGTTTGTGATGTTCGTGACCGTCGCGTGCGTCAGTCCGGTGACTGCGGCGATGTCAGCGCGGGTGACGGTGCCGTTGACGCGGATGGCATGCAGGACGACGCGCTGGTTGTGCTGACCGGCGTGTTCGATGTTGGCCCCCGCCAGCAACGCCGATCGCTCACGTCCGTCCATTCGTCATCCTTTGCCCGCCGACCCGAACCATGCGCTTTCCGCGATAACAATCAACCGCTCAACGCGCGGCGACCCGTCCCGCCGCAAAGGCAAAGGCGCAAAGAACGACATAGCAGGCCGCCGGCACCAGCATCGCCGCGGCATAGCCCGCAACGTCTGCCAGCGATCCGACCGCCAGCGGCAGGATCGCGCCGCCGACGATCGCGGTGCACATCAGCCCCGCGGTCGCCTCGCTGCTGGCGCTCGACCGCTCCAGCGTCAGGGTGAAGATCACGGGGAACATGATCGAGTTGAACAACCCGATCGCCAGCGCAACGAAGCCCGCGGTCACGCCGCCGACACCCGCGACATAGACGCACATCGCCGCCGCGATCGCGGTGGCGGCGGCGAGCAGCTTCGTCGCGGAGACGCGCGCCAGCAGCACCGACCCGATCGCGCGCCCGACCATCGCCCCGCCCCAGTAGAAGGCGACCGCCTTGGCCGCTTCCTGAAGCGAGACGCCCGGCACCCCGTCCGACCCCATCGCAAAGCCGAGCAGCGGCACGCCGAACGCCGCATCCGACCGGCCCCAGACACTGTCGTCATTGAGGAACAGCGCCATCTGCGTGCCGATCGATACCTCGGCCCCGACATAGAGGAAGATCGCCGCCGCGCCGAACAGCGCCCATCTCGAGCGCAGCGCCGCGCCGATCCCGCCGGTCCCGCTCGCCGCGGGCGCAGCGGCGGCGATCACCCGCTTGCCGAAGAAGAAGAAGAACAGCGCCAGCACCGCGATCATCCCGCACAGCCACAGATACGCGGTGTCGATCCCCGCCAGCGCCTGTGCCCGCGCCGCCGGATCGACCGCGGCGCCGGGCTTCACCTCGATCCCGTTGAGGAACAGGTGCGCGCCGACGATCGGGCCGATGAAGGTGCCGAACGAATTGAACGTTTGGCTGAGCGTCAGGCGGAAATGGCTGCGCTTCGGATCGCCGAGCGCCGCAGCCAGCGGATTGGCCGCGACCTGCAGCACGGTGATTCCCGCCGCCAGCGTGAACAGCCCCAGCAGGACGAGGGCATAGACGGCAAGGTTCGCCGCGATGAGCATCGTCAGGCAACCGGCGATCATGGCGCCAAGCGCGATCAGTATCGAGCGGATCGACCCGACCCGCGACACCAACGCCGCTGCCGGAAACGAGACGAAGAAATAGGCTGCGAAAAACGCGGAGGCGACGAGCTGCGCCTGAAGGTTGGAGAGCGTGAACACCCCCTTCACCGCGCCCACCAGCGGGTCGATCAGCGAGGTGATGAGGCCCCAGGCGAAGAACAACGTCGTGATGACCGCAAAGGCGACCCGCGTCGCCGCCCCCGCGGGCGCACTGCCGCTATGCACCGTCCCCGACGAAGTCGCGACCATCGGACATCCCCCATAATCAAATCATTTTGTCGAGATCGAGTAGCCAGCGGAGCCGACCGTGGCAAGCCGCCGTCTTGCCGCCCGCCGGTGCCGCGGATAGCCTGATCCCCAATGGAATTGAAGCGAGCGATCGAGGGGGCGGCGCGCGCCGCGGCGGCGGCGGCGGACGAAACCTGGCACCTGTCGCGCCGCCCGCTGGCGCGCGGGACGACCGCGTTCATCGGCCAGACGCTGCGCGATGCGGGCACCGTGGGCGAGGCGGCACGCCGGATCGCCCACGCGTATAACGTCGTCCATGCCGGGCACTACAACCGCGTCGACCTGCGCCCCGACCGCTTCATCTATGTCGTCGACGATCGCCAGTTCCCCTATGGCGACGATGTGACGCCGGCGACCGCGTTCGAGGCGATGGCGCTGGTCCTCGTTCTCGTCCACACGATGCTGTCGTTGGTCGCGGGCCGCGATCTTCGCCCCTCGCTGCGCGCCGTCCATGCGCGCTCGCCCGGCCGGGACGAGGGCGAAATCGCGCGCTTCTGGGCTGCGCCGATCCGTCACAATGCGAGCGTCTGGCGGCTCGACTATCGGATCGAGACCGCCGACCTACCCGTCGCACCGCGCTTCGAGGGGTTCGGCCAGGCCGAGGTCTTTGCCGAAGCGATCGCGCTCGCCGATGCCGACCCCGCCGGCCGCGACATCGCCGCCCGCGTCCGCGCCGCGATCGACGCGGGGGCCGAGGATCAGGCCGCGGTCGCCCGCCGCCTCGGTCTCAGCCCGGCGACGCTGCGCCGCCGCCTCGACCAGGCGGGGACGAGCTTTCGCGACATCCGCGCCGACGCACTCAACGACGCGGCGCGCCGAATGCTCGCCGCCGCCCACCCCTCCGCCGACATCGCCCAGGCGCTGGGCTTTGCCGACGGACGCAGCTTCGCACGCGCGTTCAAGGCCTGGAACGGCGTCTCGCCGGGCCAGTATCGCGCAGCGCCGCCCCCGCCTCTGAGCGAAGATGTCCCGTCAGTTTGACCGCCTCTGTCCTCGACGCTGAGCGCGGACGGGCGCTAGCTCTTCCGCATCCGGCCGAGACCGGACAGGGGAGAGGCAATGAGGACAACGGGTTTCGCGCGCCGGCAGATCGCCGGCCTCGCGCTGGCGAGCGCGGCGATCGCACTTTCGGCACCGGCCATGGCGCAAGAGACGCCTGCCACCGAGCCGGCGGCCGAGGAAACCGCGCCCGGCGACATCGTCGTCACCGCCCGCCGCCGCGCCGAATCGCTTCAGGACGTGCCGATCGCGATTTCCGCCTATGATTCGACCGCGCTGTCGAACCTTCAGGCCGACCAGCTCTCGGGCATCCAATATGCGACGCCCAACCTCTATCTCGATCAGGGCGATGCCGGGAACGCGGTGATCTATATCCGCGGCGTCGGGCAGAACGATTCGCTCGCCTTCGCCGACCCCGGTGTCGGCGTCTATGTCGATGACGTGTTCATCGCGCGCAGCCAGGCAGCGTTCCTCGACGTGTTCGACGTCGAGCGGATCGAGGTGCTGCGCGGGCCGCAGGGAACGCTCTATGGCCGCAACACGATCGGCGGCGCGATCAAGTTCGTCTCGACCCGCCCGACAAAGGACTATTCCGCCTATTTCGAGGGCGGGATCGGCAATTACGATTCGGTGCTGGCCAAGGGGCGGATCAGCGGCCCGCTGTCCGACACCGTCAGCGGCAAGCTCGCCTATTCATGGCAGCGGCGGACGGGCTATGCCTACAACACGACCAGGGGCGCGGACGATGGCGACGTACGCACGATCAGCGGCCGCGCGTCGCTATTGTTCGAGCCGAGCTCCGATTTCGAGGTGCTGCTGACCGGCGACGTGAAGTTCGACCGCCCCGACACGTCGCGCAGCCCGGTGCGCGCGACGCCGATCACGGGCTTTGCCAACGGCCGCCTCGTCACCCTGCCCGCCGCGACCGACCCGTACCGCGTCGATACCAACGCCAACGGGCTCAACGATCAGACCGGCTGGGGCACGTCGCTCACCGCCCGCTGGAACGCGAGCGAGGCGCTGACGATCGAGGCGATCAGCGCCTATCGCCGGTTCGACTTCGACCTTAATCTCGACACCGACGGCTCGCCGCTTTCAATCCTCGACATCTATCTGAAGCAGCGCCAGAACCAGTTCAGCCAGGAAGTGCGCGCGACCTATGCCGTGCCCGATCGGTTCGCGATGACGGCGGGGCTCTATTATTTCCACGACCGCGACGTGACGCTGTCGGGCTATGACGACGGCGCGGCGACGCTGTTCGGCTTTCCCGTCACCGCCTTCGGCTTCCCGACGTCGAGCCTTGCCGACACGCGCCAGACGACCGACAGCTATGCCGCGTTCGCCGATGCGACGGTCGAGCTCACGCCTGAGATCAGCCTCGGCGCGGGCCTACGCTACACGCACGAGAAGCGGTCCTCGTCGCGCGCGTTCGAGTTCTTCTTCGATCCGCGGGTCAGCGTCATCGGCGGCAACCCGCCGCCCTTCCTTCAGGGTGCGGGGATCGCCGGCGTGCCGATTGCGGGGAGCGCCGATTTCAACGCGCTTACCCCGCGCGCCTCGATCTCGTACCAGCCGAATCGCGACCTCCTGATCTATGCCTCCGCCTCGCGCGGGTTCAAGAGCGGCGGATTCGACGGGCGCGCCAACAGCGACTTCGGCTTCCGCCCGTTCCGCCCCGAATATGTCTGGGCCTATGAAGGCGGCATCAAGAAGAGCTGGGCGGGCGGGCGCCTGACCACCAACCTGGCCGCCTTCTACAACGACTATACCGACCAGCAGGTGACCTCGTTCGGCGCCGATCCGGTCACCGGCGTCTTCGCCAGCCTGTTCACCAACGCCGCCGCCGCCCGGTCCTTCGGCCTCGAGTTCGAGATGGCCGCACGGCTGGCCGACGGGCTTGATCTCACCGGCTCGATCGGCCTGCTCGACGCAAAATACCGCCGCTTCGACCAGCTCGTCGGCGGCGTCGTCACCGACGTCAGCGACCGCCGCGTCGTCAACGCCCCCGACTTCAATGCCAGTGTCGGCCTAACCTACACCCGGCCGCTGGGAGGCGGCAACGTGTCGGGCGTGTTCCACATCGACGGCGCCTATCGCTCGACCGTCGCGACCGAGATCACCGACAGCCCGCTGCTGCGCCAGCCGGGCTACGAGAAGATCAACGCCTTCATCGGCGTCGTCGGCCCCGAAAAGCGGTGGGAGCTGCGCGCCGGCGTCGAGAACCTGACCGACCAGGCAGTGCGGGTGCAGGGCTTCAACCTCAGCGAGTTTCCGGGCGTCCAGCTCGGCTTCTTTGCAGCACCCCGCACCTACGACCTGCGCCTGATCCTGCGGTACTGACGATGGCGAACCCTGCAACCATGATCGACGCCGTGCCCACCGGCCTCGAGCCCGGCATCGTCCTCGACGACCAGTCCCGCGCCCTTCTTGCCGAATACGACGCGATGAAGGCCGGCTGGATTGAGCGCGTGATGGCGGAGGGGATCGGCGCCAGCCGCGCCTTTGCCGACGCGGTGTTCGACCGCTTTCGCGGGCCGGAGCGCGACGTGGTGCCCCCGCGGATCGAGGGGCTCGGCCTGCCCGGCGGCGCGGGCGCACGGCCCGCGCGCCTCTTTCATCCTGGCGGCGACGGGCCGGTGCCGGTGATCCTGTTCCTCCATGGCGGCGGCTGGTCGCTCGGCGGGCTCGACAGCTATGCCGGCTTCGCCATGTCGATTGCCGCGCTCAGCGGCTGTGCGGTCGCCGCGCTCGACTATCGCCTCGCGCCGGAGAACGGATTTCCCGCCGCGCTCGACGATTCGCTCGCGGCGGCGCGCCACCTGCTCGACCATGCCGGCATGTTCGGCGGCGACCGGACGCGCGTGGCGGTGATGGGCGACAGCGCGGGCGGCAACCTGGCCGCCGTCGTCGCGCGCGAACTGGCGCTTGCGGGCGACACGCGGCTCAAGGGGCAGATCCTCGTCTATCCGATGACCGACGTCGTCTCGCCCGACGACCGCTTCGCATCGCGCATGCTCTACGGCCATGGGCAGCATTTCCTCGCCAATGCCGGCATCGCCTTTGCCCGCGACACCTATCTGGCGGGCAGCGACGCGCGCCCCGGCGACCCGCGCATCTCGATGCTCGACGCGCCCGTCCCCGCCGGCATCGCGCCGGCCTTCGTCCTGACGGCAGGCCACGACCCGCTTCGCGACGAGGCGGCGGCCTATCATGCGCAACTCGAGCGCGCGGGCGTCGCCAGCCGCTATCACTGCGCCGGCTCGACGATCCACGCCTTCGCCTCGTTCGGGGTGCTCGACGTGGCGCAGGACGCGCGCCGGATGCTCGCCGATGCAGCGCGCGAGATGCTGACCAAGGGATAACAACGAGAGGGGAACCGTCATGCGCCGTCTAGCCGCCGCCATCCTCGCGCTCTTCGCCGCCGCACCCGCCGCGGCCGGGGCGCCGGTTTGGGAACAGACCTTCATGTCGCCGGCGAATGGCTGGGCGCAGGTCGAACGATGGCGCGACGGCACCGGGGGCATCGCGACGGAGGCGTTCCCGACCGACGGCCGCGGCAACCAGAGCGGCCAGCGCGCGACCTTCTTCGGCTCGGCCCAGCCGGCGGCGTCGAGAATGCTGCTCTACTACGCGCCCGGCTGGAACAGCGGCGCGCGTCAGGTTCCGGTCCTGCTCGTCCACGGCGCCAATCAGGACGCGGACCTCGCCTGGGCCAATCCCAACGAGGCGGGCAGCTATGGCTGCGGCCGGTCGACCTGCCCCACCAGCGGCCTGATGCAGCAATTGTCGGGCAAGGGTTACCGCGTCTTCGCGCTCGGCCTCGCACACAAGAACGGCGACGGCTATGGCTGGGCCGAACAGATCGCCAACGCCATCTCGATCATCAAGCAGCGGACGGGCGCGGCAAGCGTCGACGTCGTCGCCTGGTCGAAGGCCGCGTCGAACGCGCGCATGTACGTCTCGAACGTGCGCAAGTCGTGGGGCACCGCCTATCGCGGCGATGTGCGGCGGCTGATCCTGCTCGGCTCGGCCAACAACGGCATCGACCTGTCGTTCCGGCACGGCTGGACGTTCAGCCTTACCGTCTATCCGGGCTGCGGCGGGGTCATCAACGGGCCGACGCCGCACAACCGGCTCGTCTGCTACGGCGTGTGGCAGAACGGCGATGCCTGGACCTATGGCTCGCCCTATTTCCCCGGATCGGCGCAATTGCTGAAGAGCTGGGTCGATCGCTTCCCGCTCCCGACGACGGAGCAGGACTGGTACACTACCTTCCACGGTGGCACCGGCTTCTACAGCGCGGGGCCGGGGATCGGTGCGTATCTCGGTGCTTCGCTGATCGACACGATCCGCAATGCGCCCTCGCCCGCCGGCGTTCGCGTTCACAACATCTGCGGCAACCAGCCCGACATCACGCTTCTCCACAACGAGCATACCGGCCCGTCCGACGGCGTCGTCTTCATCGAAAGCTGCCGCGACACGGTCGGCATCACCAACCACGGCGGCAGCCAGACGGTTGCCGTCAATCATTTGGAGCTCGGCTGGGACAGCCCTTCGACCTCGTGGATCGAGACCTATCTGGCCGCCAGCTGAGCACGGCTTGACGTGGATGTGATAATGTATCATTGCCATCGCCCGGCGGCGTTCCTTGCCGGGCGATGGAGGTTTCGATGGCAACGCTGCGCCAGGATTGGTTCGACCGCCTTGCGATCGGCGCCTCGACGCTCTGCCTGATCCACTGCCTCGCGCTCCCGGCGCTGTTCGTCGCGATCCCCGCGCTGTCGGTGTTCCTGTCGGTGCCGGACGGGTTTCACGCGCTCGCCTTCGCCTTCGCGGTCCCGACCAGCGCCGCGGCGCTTGGCCTGGGCTATCGCCGCCACCACCGGACGCGGCCCGCGCTCGTCGCACTCCTCGGCCTGACCGCGATCGGTCTCGGCGCGCTTGCCCCGTTGTCGGAGGCGGCTGAGACCGCGATCACCGTTGCCGGCTCGCTGCTCCTCGCCGCCGGGCACGCGCTCAACGCCCGTGCGATGCGGCATCGCTAGGGGGGATTGCGACGCGCCCGCGACAGGCGCACACCTCGCCCCGACCCGTTTTCTCCCCCGGCAAAGGTCCCGTCCGATGGCCCGTCTGCGTTCGCTCCCGCTGCTCACCCTCGCGCTCGTCTCCGCGCTGCCCGCCGGCGCGCAGCAGCAATTCCCGCCCAGCGACATTCCCGCGACCTTCACGCCGCCCATCGACGCACGCGACTATGTGAAGCGCGAGGTGATGATCCCGATGCGAGACGGGGTGAAGCTGCACACCGTCATCGTCTATCCCAAGGGCGTCACCAACGCGCCGATCGTGCTGACGCGCACCCCCTATGACGCGTCGGGCCGGGCCAACCGGATGGACAGCCCGCACCTCCTCTCGACGCTGCCGCTCGCTGACGAGCCGTTCGTGAAGGCAGGCTATATCCGCGTCTATCAGGACATTCGCGGCAAATACGGCTCGGAGGGCGAATATGTCGTGACGCGCCCGGTCATCGGACCGCTGAACGCGACCAAGGTCGACCACACAACCGATGCCTATGATACGATCGACTGGCTGGTGAACAAGGCCAATGTGCCGGAATCCAACGGCCGGGTCGGCATGATCGGATCGTCCTATGAGGGCTTTACCGTCGTCATGGCGCTGCTCCACCCGCACCCCGCGCTGAAGGTAGCCGCGCCCGAAAGCCCGATGATCGATGGCTGGATGGGTGACGACTGGTTCCATTACGGAGCGTTCCGCCTCGCCAATATCGGCTGGATCGGCGCGCAGACCGGCTACAAGGGCGAGGGCAAGGCGCCATCCAGCGGCGGCTATGACGATTACGAGAATTTCCGATATGGCTCGGCGAACGACTGGGCGAAGAAGTCGGGTTACGACCAGCTGCCCTTCTGGCAGCGCATCGTCCAGCATCCTTCGTACGATTTCTACTGGCAGGGCCAGGCGCTCGATAAGCTGCTGGCGGCCAACCCCTCCAACGTGCCGACCATCTGGGAACAGGGCCTGTGGGACCAGGAGGACATGTACGGCGCGATCACCTCGTGGGAGGCGCTGAAGGCCAAGGGCAAGCTGGGCAACAACTTCCTGGTGATGGGCCCGTGGCGGCACAGCCAGATCAATCGCACCGGCACCAATCTCGGGCCGTTCCAGTGGAATGGCGACACCGCCAAGCAGTTCCGCGAGGACATGGTCCTGCCGCTGTTCAATCAGTATCTGAAGGACGGCCCCGCCGCCAACCTGCCCAGCGCCGCCATCTACAACACCGGCGAGAACCATTGGGACAAGCTGACCCAGTGGCCGCTCGCCTGCCAGAGCGGCTGCGCGACGCCGCTGACCCCGCTTTATCTGGCGGATGACAAGGGGCTGAGCTTCGACAAGCCGGGTGCGGGGGCGGACGCCTATGTCTCCGATCCCGCCAACCCGGTCCCGCATCTCTCGCGGCCCGTCAATTTCGACGACGGTCGCTGGGGTGACTGGCTGGTCAGCGACCAGCGTCATGCCGATGGTCGCACCGATGTCGTGACCTATACGACGCCGGTCCTGACCAAGGCGGTGCGCGTGTCGGGCGCGCCGATCGCCGACCTGTTCGCGCGCACGACCGGCACCGACGGCGATTTCGTGGTGAAGATCATCGACGTGCTTCCGCCCGAAAATGCGATCGATCCCAAGATGGGCGGATACGAATTGCCGATCAGCCTCGACATCTTCCGGGGCCGCTATCGCAACAGCTTCGCCAACCCCACCGCGATCCCGGCGGGCAAGGTGCAGGAATATAAGTTCCGCCTGCCGACCGTGAACCATGTGTTCCAGCCGGGGCACCGGATCATGATCCAGGTCCAGTCGAGCCTTTTCCCGCTCTATGACCGCAATCCGCAGACCTTCGTGCCCAATATCTTCACGGCCAAGGCCAGCGACTATAAGAAGGCGACGATCACGCTGGAGCGCGGTGGTGCCAATGCCAGCCGCGTCTGGTTGCCGGTGGTGCCGGTCGATCAGTCGGCGGTGATCGCCCGCTAAACCCTTTGGCGGGAGGGAGTTTTCCCCTCCCGCCATCGGCATGGTGCGCTTCGCCGCATCGGGGGCCGGAGGCCCTTGGTCCGACAAACCGGTCTCGTTATCCTGCGATCTGTGTCTCCCCCTTCCTCCCCAATTTCGGCTCCCGTCTTGCCGGTGAACGCCGACGGTGCGGTGGCGGCCATCGATCCTGCCGATGCGCGCCGCTATCTGTCGCTGGTGACCGCCGCGACCGAGCGGTTGATGGCGGCCGACGATCCGGCTGCGATGATCGACTCGCTGTTCGCGCTGATCCGTGACGAACTGCGCCTCGATGTGTTCTTCCACTTCCGGCGCGACGGGGATGTCGTGCGGCTCGATACGTCGGGTGGCCTGACCCGCGCGCAGCGACAGGCGATGGCGATGCTGGACGTCGACATGTCGATCAGCGGTTTGGTCATGCGTGAGCGGCGGCCGCTGCACCTGACCGATATCCAGCAGGTGGACGAGGCGCTGACCGATTTCGTGCGTACGCTGGGCATCCAAGTCTATTTGTGCATGCCGCTGCTGCATGGTGACGAGATGCTAGGCACGCTGGGTTTCGGGCGACGCACGGCGCGCCCCTTTGACGAGGAGGAGCAGCGGCTCCTGTCGCTGCTGTGCCATTATGCGGCTCTGGCCCAGCACCGCCTGCGCATCGAGGAGGCGCTGCGCCACGGACTCGACACGCAGGCACGGTTGCTGGCGGAGTTGAACCACCGGGTGCGCAACGCCCTGCAGATCGCAATCGGTCTGGTCTCCCATGAGGGGCGACAAGCCGCCGATCCCGACACGCGGTCGGCCTTGCGCCGCGCGGCGGAGCGGTTGCAGGTGCTGGCGAGCGCACACCGCCCGCTCTATGCCACCGCCGATCCGGGCCTGGTCGACCTGCCCGCGCTGTTCGGCGACGTCATCGCCCAGGTGCGGAGCGACGGGCCGGACGCGCCCATCGCGGCGGACGGCCCGGTCGCGGTGCCGGTCGAACGCGCGGTCGCTGCCGCGTTGCTGCTCGACGCGATGATGGCACAGCCCGTGGGGACGCCCGCCATTGCCTTTGCCGCTGTCATGCAGGGCGGGAACGAAATGCTGCATATCACGTTTCAGGGCGTCGGATGGGGACGGATCGCGGGTCTGGTCGAACAGGATCGACTGGTGGCGCGGCTTTGCCACCAAATGCGTGCGACCGTGACGAGTGAGGATGACGGGTGCCTGATCTTGGTCATGCCGCATGATGGCGGCGAACACGGGCACTGACACGACGGGTAACGCGGACACCGCCGCTGACGATCCGCTCAATCTGCTGATCATCGAGGACGAGGCATTGGTCGCCATGCTGGTCGAGGATGCCTTGACGCTTCATGGCCACCGAGTGATCGGCATCGCCGACACGGTCGCCGCAGCCATGAGCCTGGCGGAGGCGGAACGGCCCGATCTGGCGCTGTGCGATGTGAAGCTGGCCGACGGCGACAGCGGTCTTACCGCCGCGCAGTTGCTGGCCGATCGCGGCATTCCCTGCATTTTTCTCAGCGGCAATTGCCCCGAGCGCGGGGGGCATCCGCTGGTCATCGGCTGCATCGCCAAGCCGTTCCGCGCCGGAACGCTGGGGGCGGCGGTTCGCGCCGCCTATTGCGCCGCGCAAGGCGACCGACCGGCCGACCCGCCGGCGGCGCTGAAATTCTATCGCGAGGGATGCTGAGCGGGACGGCCGATCCCGTCATTCTCCAAAGGGCAGGGCAGTGATGGGGGCAGGGTTGAGCGACGGACGACGATCACCCGGCCTGGGCTTCCGCCGCAACCGGCTCCTCGATCGCCTGTTCCATCTTGTCGAGGATGCACGCGAACTGCGCGATTTCCGCATCGGTCAGCAGCCCGAAGGCCTGGGCGATCAGCGAACGACGGAGCGGCTCGGTCTGGCGGAGCACATGTTCGCCGTGGTCGGTAATGTCCAGCCGCTTGGCTCGCCGGTCCGCCGGGTCGGGAACGCGCACGACCAGCCCGTCGCGCTCCATCGTGTCGACCGCCTGGGTTACCGTGCGGGGGGCAAGATTGAACCATTCGGCCACATCGGCGGCGCGCACCGGCGCATTGTTGGCGATGAAATGCAGCATCTTGGTCCGCGCCAGCGACGCGCCTTGGGCCGCCATCTGCCGGTCGAGCAGCCGATGGAAGCGCAGATAAATCTGACTGTAGCGGAGGGCCAGTGTTTGAAGATCATGCATAATATGAGGTAGCTCAATAAATGGTCTTGCCTTATTGTGCAAGTGCGAGCAAATGCACCATCGAGTTCTATTGATTCCATCGACAGGGAGGCCGGGATGGCCGACGCACACCAAGTGAATGAGGGGCAGGACGAGGGCACGCACGACGCCGCCGAGGCGGAGGACAGCACTCCCGTCTCGCCGGGCAAGAAGCGGCGCATTCGGATCATCCTGCTGGTCGTGGCGGCCGTCGCAATCGTCGGCGGCGTCTTCTGGTACGCGAACTACAAGAGCGTCGGCCAGTATATGCAGGCGACCAACGACGCCTTCATCCAGGCCGATGCGGTGACCGTCGCGCCCAAGGTCTCGGGCTATGTCGACAGGGTGTTTGTGGCGGAAAACCAGAACGTCCAGGCGGGCCAGCCGCTGCTCCAGATCGATACCCGCGATTACCGCGCGCAGACTGCGCAGATCCAGGCGCAGATCGGCGTCGCCCGTGCCAATGCCGAGGGTGTCCAGGCGCAGATCAAGGAACAGCAGGCGGCGATCGATCGCGCCGAGGCCGATCTCCGCGCCGCGCAGAGCGACGCCGCCTTCGCCCAGGCCGAGGTTGCGCGCTATACTCCGCTTGCCGCATCGGGTGCGGAAAGCCGCGAACGCCTGTCCCAGCTTCAGAACCAGGCGCGTCAGGCCAATGCCAAGGTCGCGGCGGCCAATGCCGCGCTGTCCGCGTCGCGTCGCCGGATCGGCACGCTGAACGCGCAGGTCGACCAGGCCCGCTCGCAGGGCCAGGCGGCCAAGGCGCAGCTGGATGC
>CAJYIX010000014.1 GCA_913775315.1 uncultured Sphingomonas sp.
GGCGGGCGCCCGCCGAGGCCGGGGGCCGCGGGCGGGCCCGACCGTGCGTTCGGATCGGCCGAGCCGTGGCTGCCGCACGGGCCGGATCACGAGGCGCTGGCGGTGGACATCCAGACCGGCGACCCGCGCTCGCTGCTCAACTGGACGCGCCGCCTGATCGCGCTTCGCCATGACGAGCCGAGCCTCGCGCACGGGTCGATCGAGGTGCGGATGGCCGAAGGCGATCTCCTCGTGTTCGAACGCCGGCCGGCGGAGGGCGCGCCGCTGCTGTGCGCGTTCAACTTCGGGACCGAGCCTGTGACCGCGCCGCTGCCGCCGCATCGCATCCTGGCCTCCACCGGCGAGATCGACGGAGCGACACTGGGCGCGCACGCGGCGTTCGTCGCGCGGCTGGGATGACGACGCGGCGCGAGGCGATCGGGTTGATCGCGGGCGCTGCGATGCTAGGTGCGGCCCGGCCTGCCGATGTGCCGGCGCTCGACGATCTGCGCTTCGAGGCGGCGGGCATCGGGCCGATGCGCGTGAGCGTCTGGACGCCGCCCGGCCATGCGCGCGGGCGGGGGCGCCATCCGGTGCTATACATGCATGACGGGCAGAACCTGTTCGACCCGGCGGTCAGCGGATACGGCAAGGTATGGCAAGTCGATCGCGCGGTCGAGCGGCTGAAGCTCGGCCCGCGCGCACCGATCGTCGTCGGGGTGTGGAACCCCGGAGCGGCGCGGTTCCGCTCCTATCTTCCGCAGCCGATCGTCGATCGCCTGCCCGCTGCGGTGACGACGGGCCTTGCGGACCGGATCGGCGGCGCGGTGCAGTCGGCCGCGTATCTCGACTTCCTGACCGGCCCTCTCAAGGGGGCGATCGACGGGAAATACCGCACGCGGCCCGGCCCCACCGATACCTTCGTCATGGGCTCGAGCATGGGCGGGCTTATCTCGCTCTACGCACTGGTTCGGCACCCGCAGGTGTTCGGCGCGGCGGGATGCCTGTCCAGCCACTGGCCGCTGTTCATCCCGGAGGGGCAGGGCGAGGCGCCCTATCGCGCCGAGGTGATCCGCGCCTGGACCGGATGGCTGGGCGAGGCGCTGGGCAAGCCGGCGGGCCGACGCATCTGGTTCGACCACGGCACCGCGACGCTCGACCGGCTCTATGCCCCCTATCAGGCCGCGGTGGATGCGGCGTTGCTGCGGCTCGGCTGGCGGGAGGGGCGCGACTTCACCTCTCGCATATATCCCGGTGCGCCGCATGAGGAGAATGCCTGGGCCGCGCGACTGGCCGATCCGCTCGGTTGGCTCCACGGGCAACCAAGCCGGGGTTGAGGCATTTGACGGGGGGACTTCAGCGACTGGAGATTCCCCCATGCTCGACCTCAACGACGGCAACCGCATTCCCGCGCTCGGTTTCGGCACGTGGCAGATCCCCGACGCGCATGCCGGCCTGATCGTCCGCAAGGCGACCGATATCGGCTACAAGCTGATCGACACCGCCGCGATCTACCAGAACGAGCGCGGGGTGGGCGAGGGGCTGGCGAGCGTCGAGGACGTGTTCCTGACGACGAAGCTGTGGAACGATCGGCACGAGGATGCGGAAGCGGCGCTGGACGAGAGCCTGGCGCTGCTCGGGCGCGACCATGTCGACCTCTATCTGATCCACTGGCCGGTGGCGGGGAGCGAGGCGTATCTGACCGCGTGGGAAGCGATGATCCGCCTGCGCGAGGCGGGCAAGACCCGGTCGATCGGCGTGTCCAACTTCCTGCCCGAGCAGATCGACCGGCTGATCGAGAAGACCGGCGTCACCCCGGCGCTCAACCAGATCGAACTGCATCCGCGCTTTCAGCAGGCCGAGGCGCGGGCGTTCCATTTGGACAAGGGCATCGTGACTCAGAGCTGGAGCCCGCTCGGCCGCGGCGGGCTCTTGTCCGATCCGGTCATCACCGGCATCGCCGACAAGCACGGCGTGACGCCCGCACAGGTGGTGCTGGCGTGGCACCTCGCCCTCGGTCTGTCGGTGATTCCCAAGGCGTCGGACGAGGCGCACGGGCGCGACAATTTCGGCGCGACCGGGGTGGCGCTGGACGAGGAGGATATCGCCGCGATCGCCGGGCTGGACGATCCCGAAGGGCGAACGGGGCCGGATCCGCGGTCGTTCGGGAACTGACGCCGTGCTCCCGCGAAAGCGGGAGCCCAGAGCCGCAAGCGCGGTCTTTCGCAACTTTTGGCTCCCGCCTTCGCGGGAGCACGTCGGCTTCAAATCACGCCCATGTCGCTGCGATAATGGTGCCAGGTGAAGATCGCCGCCGCGCCGCGATGCGGACGCCAGGCCTCCGCGATCTCGCGCGTCAGCGCTTCGCTCGGGCGCTCGGGCAGGCCCATGATCCGCCCGACCTCGATCTGCACGGCCAGGTCGCCGGCCGGCCAGATATCGGGCCGCCCCTCGGCGAACAGCAGGTAGATTTCGGCCGACCAGCGACCGATGCCCTTCACCTTGACCAGCTCGGCGATCGCCGCCTCGTCATCGGCGGGCAGGTTGGACAGGTCGAGCTCTCTGCTCTCGACCAAGCCGGCAAGGCTGCGCGCATAGCCGAGCTTCTGGCGCGACAGGCCCGCGCCGCGCAGCGTCTCGTCGCTCGCGGCGATCCACGCGGCGGTGTCGGTGGCATCGCCGCCCAGCGCCTCCTCCAGCCGCCGCCAGACCGCATCGGCGGATTGATAGCTCACCTGCTGGCCGACAATCGTGCGCAGCAGCGTCGCGACGCCGCGGTCGCGGATGCGCGGTTCGGGATAGCCCACGCGGGCGACGGCAGCGGCGATCGCCGGCTCACGTGCCGAAAGGGCGTCCAGCGCCTCGCGCAACTGGTCGGCGCTCAAACCCATGCCTTTGGTCCCTTGAAAACCCGCCGCTCACACGGCAAGTCGCGCCGGTTCGCAGGAGAAGATGATGCCGCAGCTTACCGTCGTGACCCGCCAGGGTGAAGAGCGTACCGTCGAGGGTGAGGTCGGCCTGTCGGTGATGGAAGTCATCCGCGACAACGGCTTCGACGAGCTGCTGGCGCTGTGCGGCGGCTGTTGCTCGTGCGCGACGTGCCACGTCCATGTCGATCCTGCGTTCGCCGACAAGCTACCGGCGATGAGCGAGGACGAGGACGACCTGCTCGACAGCAGCTCGACCCGCGACGCGACCTCGCGCCTGTCGTGCCAGATCCAGTTCACCAGCGCGCTGGACGGGCTGAAGGTCCGGATCGCCGAGGAGGACTGATCGCCCGCGCGCCGTCCCTCAACCGAGCGGCGCGACCTTCAGAACGGCCATCGGCGGATCCTTGCTGAGCGGCGTCACCTTCCAGGTGATCGTCCGCTTCGGCCCCGCCGGTTTCGCGCCGTCCTCGTTGTTCTGGCTGACGATCTCGGCATCGGTGGTGAGCGTGAAGACGCCCTCGCGCCGGTCGCCGACCTTGTCCGCGCCCGGTACCCGCGCGTTGCTCGTCTTGCCGAAGGCGGGTGCCTTGATCCGCACGCCGTCGGTCCCGCGCAGTTCGACGGTCAGGAACGGGAAGACGAGCTCGGCATCGGCGTTGTAGGGCCAGACGAAGGCGTGGGTCAGCCGCCCGCTGATCGCATAGTCGATCTGGAACAGGCCGTCGCCCTTGTATTCGACACTGCGATAGCCCGCCTCCTTGCGTAGCGCATCGGCCAATGCGCGGAACGTGGCGTCCTTCGAGGTCGGGGCCTTAACCGTCTGCCAGGCGACGCCCTTCGGCTTTTCGGGCGCCGTATCGGTGTCCTTCAGCCCCTTGGCGAACTCGTCCTCCAGGTCGATCGCGACGATCTCGCCGCGATAGCGATAGGTGAAGCTGCGATCGGCGGCGATATCGAGGCTGGCGTCGAACCGCCCGGGCACGACGATGCAGCCCATCAAGAGGAGCGGCGCGAGGAGCGCCAGAAGGAGCCCCCGCGCCATCCGCGTCAGCCCTGCGCGGAGGCGACCGCGTAGAGCGCGATCGCGGCGGCGTTGGAGACGTTGAGGCTCTCGACCCGCGGGCTGATCGGCAGCTTGGCGAGAATGTCGCAATGCGCCTCGGTATTCTGGCGCATCCCTTCGCCCTCGGCTCCCAGCACCAGCGCCGCCTTGTTCGCGCCGACCAGCGCGCCCGCGAGCAGCGTCTCGGTATGCCCGGTCAGGCCGACGCGCCAGAAGCCGGCCTCCGCGATCTCCTCCAGCGCACGGGATAGGTTGACGACGCGCACCCATGGCACGACCTCGAGCGCGCCCGACGCCGCCTTGGCCAGCGCGCCGCTTTCGGGGGGCGCGTGTCGATCCTGCGTGACGATCGCCAGCGCGTCGAACGCCGCGGCCGAGCGCAGCACGGCACCGACATTGTGCGGGTCGGTCACCTGATCGAGCACGACGATCGGCCGGCGGTCGTCGGTGCCGCGTTCCAGCACCTCGCCCAGCCACAGGTCGTCGAGCGGATCGACCTCGATCACCAGCCCCTGATGCGGCGCGTCGCCGGGCACCAGCCGGCCGAGATCGGCGGCGTCGGCATAGGTGATCGGCAGCACCGGCGGCAGATCGAGATGCGCCAGCGCCTCTCGCGTTCCCCAGAGCTTGCGCACCTGGCGGTCGGGATTGGCGAGGGCTGCGAGGACGGCGTGCTTGCCCCAGAAACGGGGTCGATTGCCGGTCGATTGCGAGGGGCGGTGTCCGCGGCGGGCCATGATGAACTTACTCGGCGTTGGGGTCGGGGGTCTGGAACGGATCGGTCGGCAGCGGCGCCTGCGGGATCGGGTTGCGCGGCAGCGGCGCATCGGCATTCGCCGCCTTCACCAGCATCCAGGCGAGCACCATCGCGCCCTGGCGCATGTCGGTCGCCTTCAGATGGTCGAAGGTGTCGGCGCCCGAATGGTGGGTGACGCTCGAATAGTCGAGCGGATCCTGGATGAACTGGAAGGCGGGCAGGCCGACCGCCGCCATAAACTGATGATCGGTACCGCCGGTGCGGCCGAACACGACGCTGTCGGCGCCCATCGGCCCGAACGGCGACAGCCATTCGCGCAGGATCGGCACCGCCGCCGCGTTGTTCTCGGCATAGATGCCGCGCAGCTTGCCCGACCCGTTGTCGATGTTGAAATAGGCGGCGAGGTCGCGATAGCCGGGGAGCGGCGTCACCGGGAACCGCTGCGTCTGGCCGTAGTAGTTCTGGTCGCTGTTTTGCGGGGTGGCGGGGGCGGGGCGGTGCGCCAGATATTTCTCGATGTACGAGATGCTGCCGTAGAGCGACTGCTCCTCGCCGGTCCACAGCGCAAAGCGGATCGTCCGCTTGGTCCGGATGCCCGAGGCGCGGATGATGCGTGCGGCCTCCATCACCATGGCCGAGCCGGCGGCATTGTCGGTCGCACCGTCGCCCGCGACCCAGCTGTCGAAATGCGCGCCGGCCATGACATAGCTGCCCGACTTGTCGGAGCCGGGAATGTCGGCGAGGATGTTGTACGCCTGGCGGTCACTGTCGTCGAACTTCACGTCGCTGACGATTTCGAGCGTCGGTGCTTGGCCCATCGCGGCAAGGCGGGTGAGGCGGCGGTAATCTTCGTTGGCGATCTCGATACCGGGCGTCTGCGCGCCGGTGCGGTGCTGATAGCCCTCGCCGTGCAGCAGCTTGTTGTCGCGATAGCTCTTGCGGATCAGGCCGACCGCGCCCTCGGCCTTGAGGAAGGCATCGAGATCTTCCTCGAACGTCGCCGCCGCCATGTTGCGGGCGTTCTTGGCCGGGTCCCAGGTCGGCTCGCGGAAGGTGTCGAGCTTGGCGATATCCTCACCCGACAGGCGCTTGAACGCCGGCTCCGTCCCCTCGCGCGGGCTGCCGGGGGGCGAGACGAGGACGAACTTCCCCGCAAGCTTGCCGCGCCACGCGGCGAAATGCTCTTTCTTTTCCATCGGCGCGACGACAATCGGGGCGGTGGCGTTCACGGGCGGGGTCCACGCGATCGGGATTGCCGTCAGCTGCACCGATCGCGGCGTCACCATCCGCACGCTCGACCGCTCGATCGACCAGCCGCGGCCGAAATCGAACCCGTCCTTGCGCACATTGGTCAGGCCCATCCGCTTGAACTCGGCAACCGCCCAGTCCTCGGCCTTGCGCATCGCGGGCGAGTTGGTGAGGCGCGGGCCGAGCACGTCGGTCATCTGCTGCGCCAGCACCATCACCTGGCTGCGATTCGTCCCCTCGTCGACGATGCGCGCGAACTCGGGCGCGGGCGGAGGCGTCGTCTGCGCGGCAAGCGGCGCGGAGGCGAGGGCGGTCGCGGCAAGCAGGTGAATCAGGCGCATTGGTTTCCCCCAGTATCGGTTTGGTTTCGCGCGTTGCTATTGCGCCCGGATCATTCGCGCAACGGCGTTGACAAGCCGATCGCAGCGCGGCTAGGGGGCGCCCTCACTTTACGAAGTGACACCCCGGAAGGGTGGCCGAGTGGTTAAAGGCAGCAGACTGTAAATCTGCCCGTGCAAGCGTACGCTGGTTCGAATCCAGCCCCTTCCACCATCCGCCTGCGGCGCGGGAAATCGACATGACGGCAGACCGATTTCGAACCGCGACCCCCAGCGACATTCCGGCGCTTCACGCCCTGATCGAGAGCGCCTATCGCGGCGATTCGGCGCGCGCGGGCTGGACGCACGAGGCCGATCTGCTCGGCGGGCAGCGCACCGACGCGGACGCGCTCGCCGACATGATCGCCGATCCGCAGCAACGCATCCTGATCGCCGGTGAGGACACGCCCACCGGCTGCGTTGCGATCACCGCCAAGCCGCCCGCCACCGCCTATCTCGGCATGCTGACCGTGAAGCCCGACCTTCAGGGGGCGGGCCTCGGCCGCAAGCTGATCGCGGCGGCGGAGGAGGCAGCGCGCGCGATCTTCGCCGCGGAAACGATGGAGATGACCGTCATCCGCCAGCGGCCGGAGCTGATCGCCTGGTACGAGCGGTGCGGCTATGTGCAGACCGGCGAGCGGCGGCCTTTTCCGCATGGCGACGCGCGATTCGGGGTGCCGACCGACCCCGCGCTCGAGTTCGTGGTGCTCGAAAAGCCGCTTCGGTAACGTCGCTGGCGCGGGCGCGCGCAACCGGGTAGGGCGACGCCATGGCGGGGGCTTCGACATGAGCGGCGTGACGCGGCGGCGGCTGTTGGCCGGCGGCGGCGCGGGCCTTGGCCTGGTCGTCGCCTGGGGCCTGTGGCCGCGCCAGTTTCCGACCCCCGCGCCGGTCCGCGACGACGAGCATGGCTTCGGCGCGTGGATCCGCATTGCCGAGGACGGCCGCCTGATCGTCGCGGTGCCCGCCGCCGAACATGGGCAGGGCGTCTTCACCGTTCTGGCCCAAGTTGTTGCCGACGAGCTGGGCGCTGACTGGCGCACCGTTGGGGTCGAGCCGGCGGGGATCGGTGTCGCCAACGCCAATCCGCTGGCTGCAGCCGAATTGTTCGGCGGGGTGGATGCGCGGTTGCCGGTCGTGCCCGCCGCACAGGCGGCGCACGGCGCGCGGCAGATGCTGACGGGCGGGGCGAGTTCGCTCCGGCAATTCGAGGTGCCGCTGCGCGAAGCGGCGGCGGCGGCGCGGACGATGCTGGTCGAGGTGGCGGCGAGCCGCTGGGGCATCGACGCAGCCCAGTGCGCGACGCGCGAGGGGTTCGTGGTGTCGGGCGATCGCAAGCTGCGCTTCGGCGAGCTGGCGGCCGACGCAGCAGGGCGGACACCGCCGAAGCGGCCGGTGCTGCGCAGCGACGAGGACAATCGCCTGTCGGGCACCAGCGTCATCCGGCTCGACACCCCCGCCAAGCTCGACGGCAGCGCCAATTTCGCCGGCGACGTGCGGTTGCCGGGGATGCTCTATGCCGCGATCCGACAGGGGCCGCTGGGCGACACGCGGCTGGTCGCCGCGGACCGGACCGCTGCCGATACGGTGCCGGGCGCAGTCAGGATCGTCACCACCGAACGCTGGATCGCCGCACTCGCCACCGACAGCTTTGCCGCGCGCCGAGCGCTCGACGCGGCGCGCCCTCGGTTCGAGACGCGCGACCCAGTCAGCGACGACGGCATTGCGGCGGCGCTCGATTCCGCGCTGGCGGGTGAGGGGGCACGGGTGGCGGCGGCCGGCGATCTCGATGCCGCGTTGTCGGGGCGGCGGCTGTTCCGGTCACACTATGCGGTCGCGCCGGGCATCCATGCTTCGCTCGAATTGCCGGCGGCAACGGCGCAGTTCGAGGATGGGCGGCTGCGCCTGTGGATCGGTACGCTCGCGCCCGCCGCGGTTCGCGCGGCGGCGGCGCGGACGCTCGGCATCGGCGAAGATGCGGTCAGCGTCATTCCGATGCAGCTCGGCGGATCGTTCGGTGCGGGGCTCGACACGCTGGTGGCCGAGCAGGCCGCATGGCTTGCCGCGCAGGCGGGCAGGCCGGTGCAACTGACCTACAGCCGGGCAGAGGACATCGCCCGCGATCGATTTCGCGCGCCCGCAAAGGCGGCGATGACCGCGCGGATGGAGCGCGACGGGCGGGTCATGGCGTGGCACGCCCGGATCGCCGCCCCCGCGGCCGGGCGCGAGCTGGCGAGCCGGTTGATGGCGGGGGACGGCGTCGCCGATCTGTCACTGGCGCTATCCGGCCGCGCCGGCGATGCGGCGGCGGTGGCGGGGGCCGAGCCGCCCTATGCCATCCCCAACTGGGCGGTCGATCACCACACGGCCGACATCGGCACCGCCAGCGGCTATCTTCACGGCGGCGCGCATGGCTACACGACGTTCTTCGCCGAAAGCTTCATCGACGAGCTTGCCCGTCGGGCTGAGTTCGACGCGAGCTATTTCCGCATCCGTATGCTGGGTCAGCAGCCGCGGCTCGCCAACTGCCTGAACACCGTCGCCTCGATCGGGGGGTGGCAGGGCGGGATGCTCGGCAGCGGGCAGGGGATCGCCGCGCATGCCTTTCGCGGCTCGTTCATCGCCGTGCTGGCGGAGGCGAGCGTCGAGGGCGGGCGGGTGCGCTGCTCGCGCCTCGTCGCCGCGATTGATTGCGGGCGCGTCGTCCATCCCGACATCGTGCTCCAGCGGCTGGAGGGCGGGCTGGTCTTCGGGCTCGCCCAGGCGCTGGGGTGCGCGACGCGGTACAAGGCAGGGGTTGCGGCGGCTCGGACGCTTACCGATTTGCGCTTGCCGATGATCGACGACCTGCCCGATATCACCGTGGAGCTGATCCGCAGCGAAGCCGAACCCGGCGGCGTGTCCGACCTGTCCGTGCCGCCCGTCGCGCCCGCAATCGCCAATGCCGTTGCGGCGGCGACGGGGCAGCGGCTGCGCCGGCTTCCTCTCGATCCGGCGAACCCCTGATGCAGCTTCCCCCCGACCATCCGCCGATCGTGCAGCCGCGCGTCGGCGTGTTGCTGACCAATCTCGGCACGCCCGACGGGTCTGACGTGAGCTCGGTTCGCCGTTATCTGGCCGAGTTCCTGTCGGATCGCCGCGTGGTCGAGATCCCGCCGATCCTGTGGCAACCGATCTTGAGGGGCGTGGTGCTGACGACCCGGCCGAAGAAATCGGCGCACGCCTATCAGCAGGTGTGGACGAAGGACGGCTCGCCGCTGGCGTCGATCACCCGCGAGCAGACCGAAGCACTGAAGGGCGCGTTCGGCCCTGGCGTGCTCGTCGACTATGCGATGCGCTACGGTCAGCCGGCAATCGCCGACCGGCTTCAGGCGATGAAGGATGCCGGCTGCGACCGCATCCTGATCGCGCCGCTTTATCCGCAATATTGCGCCGCCACGACCGCGACCGCCAACGATAAGGCGTTCGCACATCTGGCGAAGATGCGCTGGCAGCCGGCGATCCGCACGCTGCCGCCCTATCATGACGACGCGCATTATATCGGCGCGCTCAAGGAAAGCATCGAGGCCGGGATCGCCGCGCTCGATTTCGAGCCCGAGGTGCTGGTCGCCAGCTTCCACGGGATGCCGCAGCGGACGCTCATGCTTGGCGACCCCTATCATTGCCAGTGCCGCAAGACCGCGCGGCTGCTGGGCGAAGCAATGGGGCGCGAGCTGGTCGTCACGTTCCAGTCACGGTTCGGCCCGGCCAAGTGGCTGGGGCCCGCGACCGACGAAGTGCTGATGGAGCTCGGCAAGAACGGCACGCGCCGGCTGGCGATCTTCGCGCCCGGCTTCTCCGCCGACTGTCTGGAGACGCTGGAGGAACTGGCGATCCGCGGCAAGGAGGAGTTCGAGGGGGCGGGCGGCACGCACTTCGCCTATCTCCCATGCCTCAATGCGTCCGAAACCGGCATACGAATGCTGCAGAGCATCATCTCGCGCGAACTTGCCGGGTGGATTTCCCAAGGCTAGGCCTCTTTCCAAATCCGTAGCGGCCGATGGTCGGCCAAGCGGAGCGTAAGGAGAGAGAGCCATGGCACGTGTCGCGATCGTCACCGGGGGTACGCGCGGGATCGGCGAGGCGATCAGCCTTGCGCTCAAGGAAGCGGGCATCACCGTCGCCGCCAATTATGCCGGCAATGACGAGCGCGCCAAGGCGTTCAGCGACCGCACCGGCATCGCCGCGTACAAGTGGGACGTCGCCGACTATGATGCGTGCCAGGAAGGCGTGGCGAAGGTCGCGGCCGAACTCGGCCCCGTCGATATCGTCGTCAACAATGCCGGCATCACCCGCGACGGCACGCTGCTCAAGATGACCTACCAGATGTGGAAGGAGGTCATGGACACCAATCTCGGCGGTTGCTTCAACATGGCCAAGGCGGCGTTTCCGGGCATGCGCGACCGCAAATGGGGCCGCATCGTCAACATCGGCTCGATCAACGGGCAGGCGGGCCAGTATGGCCAGGTGAACTATGCCGCCGCCAAGTCGGGCATCCACGGCTTTACCAAGGCGCTGGCGCAGGAGGGCGCGCGCTTCGGCGTGACGGTCAACGCGATCGCACCGGGCTATATCGACACCGACATGGTCGCCGCGGTCCCCGCCGACGTGCTGGAGAAGATCGTCGCCAAGGTGCCGGTCGGCCGCCTGGGTCAGGCGCAGGAAATCGCACGCGGCGTGGCGTTCCTGTGCGCCGAGGACGCCGGGTTCGTGACCGGCTCGACGCTGAGCATCAATGGCGGGCAGCACATGTACTGACGGGCGAAGGCGCGGGCAGTGCCCGCGTCGGTGCGACCGGCAAAGCCCGGTCGCACCGACCGGCACGGCCAGCGGGCCTTGCCGCCCCGACCGACGCGGCGCCTTCGCCGTCGCCGCTTGCCGTCAAAACCTCCAAACAGCAGAAGGCCGGCTCCCGCAGGAACCGGCCTCCCTCCCTCGATACGCTACGCGAGGGACTCTCTCAGCTACGCTACTGGAGAGAGCGTAGAGCGTCAGCGGCAGTAGTTCGGACGATCCGACCGATCGATCGCGCGGCCGGCGAGTGCGCCGACGCCGCCGCCGAGGATCGTGCCGAGCGTCCGGTCGCCGCGGCCCGCGATCTGGTTGCCGAGCAGGCCGCCTGCGATCGCGCCAACGATCGTGCCGCCGTCACCGTCCTTGCAACGCTCACGCGCCCGGTTGCGATAGTAGCGGCGGTCGTTGCCGTAGTAGCTGCGGTCGCGATAGCCCCGGTCATAGCCGCGATCGCCATAATAGCCGCGGTCGCGATAGCGCTGACCGTAATAGTCCTGGCCGTAATAGCCCTGCGCGGCGGCGGGGGCGGTCGGGACGACGAGCGCGGTGGTGCCCATCGTCAGCGCGGCGGCTGCAAGCGTGATCTGCTTGAACATGAACTTTCTCCTCGTACCCTGTTCAATCGAAACTCGAAGCGGCGACGGGCGAATCAGTTTCCGCCACCGTTGATCCGCTTATGGGTGATTCGCATTGAGCCGACGCTGAATGCCGCTGTTAGCCGCCGTTCAGCTAATCGCGTGGTTGAGCCGGATGAGCGCGCCTTCTAGGGCCGGGGACGATGCGTATCCCGCTGTCGGTCCTTCTCTGTCTGGTCTTCGTTCAGGATTATTCGGGCGATGCGCGATTGCCGCTGCCGCTGGCACCGCCGCTCGCCAATACGGTCCGCGCCGAGCGGGTCGACCTGTATCCCGGCAATCCTGCCCGCCGGCGTATCGGAGCGCTCACCTTTCTCGACGGCATCGTCCTGAAGGAGACCGGGCGCGGTATCGGTGGCTATTCGGCGCTCGTGGTCGCCGGCACGCGCATCACGACGATCAGTGATGGCGGCACCGTGCTCGCGTTCGACTGGCTAGGCGGCGAGCGGTTGGCGAACGTGCGGTACGCTTCGCTGGTGGACGGGCCGGGGCGGGGGTGGTCGAAGCTCGATCGCGATACCGAATCGCTGGCCCGCGACCCGGCGACGGGGACGATGTGGGTCGGCTATGAACGCGCCAACGCGATCTGGCGTTATACGCCCGACCTGTCGCGGGCGACGGGCCATGTCGCGCCGCCGGCGATGTCCCGATGGGAGGATAATGGCGGCCCCGAAAGCCTCGTCCGGCTGGCCGATGGCCGCTTCCTGACGATCGCGGAGACGCGGGCGGACGCCGGGCCGGGATTGCGCCACGGGATCGTCTTTTCGGGCGATCCGGTGGTACGCGGCACGCGGCAGTTCGCGTTCAGCTATCGTCCGCCGGCCGGCACGCATCCCTCGGATGCGACCGAGCTACCCGACGGGCGCATCCTCGTCCTCAACCGCGGCGTCGCGCTGCCGCACGGCTTCTACAATATCCTGATTGTGATCGATCGCGGCGCGATCCGGCCGGGTGCCGTGGTTCGCGGGCGAGAGGTCGCTCGGCTGGAAGCGCCGGCGATCCACGACAATTTCGAGGGGATCGCAGCGACGCAGGATCGCGGTCACACGATCCTGTGGCTCATCAGCGACGACAACCAGTTCTTCCTTCAGCGCACGCTACTGCTGAAGTTCCAGCTAGACGGCTGAGACGCGCACATATGCGAAAAGGCGCCGGTCCAATCAGGACGGCGCCCCTTGGCATTTCCAAACCGCGAACGCGGATCAGGCGGCGGCGTTGCCCGCCAGCTTCTTGGTCACTTCGCGCTTCAGGCGACGCGCGCGCAGCGACAGGTCGGTGTCGCTGGTCTTGGTCAGCCAGTTGTCGAGCCCGCCGACATGCTCGACCGAACGCAGGCCGTGCGTCGAGACGCGCAGGCGAACGCCCTTGTCCAGCGCCTCGGAGATCAGCGTGACGTTCTGCAGATTGGGCAGGAACGTGCGCTTGGTCTTGTTGTTGGCGTGCGACACGTTGTGTCCCACCTGCCGGCCCTTGCCGGTCAGCTCGCAAATGCGCGACATGATGACAATCCTGAGTTTCGACGGACCCGGGCAAGCCCCGGAAAGGCCGCGCCAGTAACCGCTAAGGGCGGCGGCGTCAACCGCTTGCGCGACCTTCGGCCCTCGTGAAGGCCGCGCGCAACCGCAGGCAATGCGCGGCGTTGTTGCGACGACGTTTCGATTTCTAGATAGGAAGCCTTGGCCATGCGCACCATCCTCGTCGCTCTCGGGCTCGCCGCCCTCATCCTTGCCGGCCTGATGGTGACGGGCATGGTCAGCATCGATCAGACGCGCCCCGCCGTCGTCCAGGCGCCCGAGTTCAAGGCCGATGTCGGCAAGGTCGAACTGGGCACCACCAACAAGACGGTCGAGGTGCCGACGCTTCAGGTCGAAAAGGCAGAGGGTGCCAAGCAGCAGTAACGATGCCTTTCCCCTGCCGCCCGCGATGCGCGCCGCGCTCGATGCGGCGGGGGCGGCGGGAAGGGCGGGGGAGGTGCCCGTCGGCGCGGTGGTTACCCTGGCGGGCGAGATCATCGCGACGGGTGCCAATGCGCCGCGCGGCCTTTCCGATCCGACCGCCCATGCCGAGATCGTCGCGATCCGCGCGGCGGCGTGTGCGCTCGGTCGCGACCGGCTGGAAGATTGCGATCTGTGGGTGACGCTCGAGCCGTGCGCGATGTGCGCGGGGGCGATCGCGCATGCGCGGATTAGGCGGCTCTATTACGGGGCGGAGGATGCGAAGGGCGGGGCGGTGGCGCACGGCCCCCGTTTCTTCGGCCAGCCCACCTGCCATCACCGGCCAGAAGTCTATGCCGGGATTGGCGAGGGCGAGGCAGCGGCGCTGCTGCGCGCCTTTTTCGCCGTGCGGCGGTAAGGTGGGGGAGCGGTAGAACCGCTCCCCGCTCGATCAGCGGCGAACGTCGTCCTCGGTGATCGGCACCAGCTTGATCTCCACGCGGCGGTTCTGCGCGCGGCCTTCTTCGGTCTCGTTCGAGGCGATCGGCTCGCTCTCGCCGAAGCCGCGGGTGGCAAGGCGGGCGGACTGGACGCCGCGGCTGGTCAGATAGCTCGCGACCGCTCCGGCGCGGCGCTCCGACAGCGTCTGATTATAGGCGTCGGAGCCCACCGAATCGGTATGGCCGTAGACGTCGACATAGGTCTGTTCGTAGCGGCGCAGCGTGTCGGCGACCTGATCCAGCGTCGAGCGGAACTCGGGCCGGACGGTGCTGCTGTCGAAGTCGAAGGTGATTCCCGAGGGCATGTCGAGCACGAGTTCGTCGCCGCGGCGCACGACCTCGACACCGGTACCGGCGGTCCGCTCGCGCAGTTCGCGCTCCTGCCGGTCCATGTACGCGCCGATGCCCGCGCCCGCGAGCGCGCCGATGCCGGCGCCGACGATCTTCTCGGTCCGGTCGCGGCGACCGCCGACGATATCGCCGAGCAGATAGCCACCGAACGCACCGCCCAGGCCGCCGATCGCCGCCTTCGAGATGCGCTGCTCGCCGGTGACGGGATCGGTGACGCAGGCGCTGGTGACGCCGAGCGATGTGATGACGGCGACGAGGCCGAGACGCTGACCGAGACGCATAGAGTTCCTCCTGTTTGGGTCCGGGATGGTGGCGGCAACCGCCATGCGGGCCAGTTGTTCCGGCTGCGCACTGAACCGGCGCTGACCGATTGCAACACTTTGCCTGTTGTCAGCCCCGCCCGAACGGCTATTGGCTTGGGCAGTATCGATGGACCCGCTCCCGCCCTTTCCCTGGATCGATGTCGTCATCATCGTCGTGCTGTTCGCACTCAACGGCGTGTTTGCGATGAGCGAGCTGGCGCTCGTCTCCTCCCGCCGCGCGCGGCTGGAGGCGATGGCGAAGGGGCGCAATCGCGGCGCGGTCGCCGCGCTCGCCCTGTCGGAGGACCCGGGCAAGTTCCTGTCCACGGTGCAGATCGGCATCACCCTGATCGGCATCCTGACCGGCGCCTATTCGGGCGCGAGCCTGGGCGCGCCGACCGCCGCCCGGCTGCAACTGATCGGCGTGCCGGCGGATATCGCCGACACCGCCGGGTTCGCGCTGGTCATCTTCATCACCACCTTCCTGTCGCTCATCGTCGGCGAGCTTGTGCCCAAGCAGTTCGCGCTCCGCTCGCCGGAGATGATCTCGTCGTGGATCGCGATTCCGATGCGTCTGCTCGCGACGGTCTGTGCGCCGTTCGTATGGCTGCTCGATTCGACCACCGGCCTCGTCTTCAAGCTGCTGGGCCTGAGCCGCGAGGCGGAGAATCGCGTCACCGCCGAGGAGCTGCACCTGATCGCGACCGAAGCGGCCAAGTCGGGCGTGATCGAGGAGCATGAGCGGTCGATCATCTCGGGCGTCGTCCGCCTTGCCGATCGCCCGGTGCGAGAGATCATGACGCCGCGCACCGAGGTCGACTGGCTCGACCTGTCGCTGCCCGAGGCGGCGGTGCGAGAGACGCTGCTGCATACCGCGCACACGCGGCTGCCGGTGGCGGAGGGGTCGATCGATGCGGTAGTCGGCGTCGTCCAGGCGCGCGACGTCGTCGCCGCACTGATCGCGGGCTTGGCGATCGACCTTCGCGCGCTGGCCAAGCAGGCGCCGGTGCTGCCCGATCAGGTCGATGCGATGGACGCGCTCGCGCTGCTGCGCGGGGCGGAGGTGCCGATGGGGTTCGTCCACGACGAATACGGGCATTTCGAGGGCATCGTGACGCCCGCCAACCTGCTCGCCGCGATCGCCGGCGATGCGCGCGGGCGCGACGATACAACCGACGAGCGGGTGGTGACGCGCGAGGACGGCTCGCTGCTCGTCTCGGGTCAGATGCCCGCCGACGCGCTGGCCGAGTGGATCGGCATCGAACTGCCCGAGGATCGCGACTATGCGACCGTCGCGGGGCTGGCGCTCGCGGTGCTCAAGCATCTGCCGACCGAGGGCGAGCATTTCACCGAACAGGGCTGGCGGTTCGAGATCGTCGACATGGACGGGCGCAAGATCGACAAGCTGCTGGTCGACAAGGCGGGTTAGCCGCCGAACGGATAGCGCTCGACTGCCTCGTAACTCGCGCCGCCCTGGCCGAGATAGCTTTCGAACAGCATGAAATGAGAAAGCGTGAACGGCTGGCTCGCCAGCCCGGCATGGTCGGCGAGCCAGCGGTCGGTGGGGCCGGAGGCGCTGCCCAGCCGCGCCACCGTGACGTGCGGCAGGTACGCGCGCCGCTCCGGCACCAGTCCTACGCGCACCAATGCCTGATCGACCTTCTTGTGCAGCGCTGTCACCGCATCGTGCGGGCGCACCCCGGCCCAGAGTGCATTCGCCCGCCCGCGGCTTTCGAAGCGGCCGACGCCATCGATGCGCAACTCGATTGGAGCCGCATAAACCGATGCCAGCGCGTGCGCCGCATCCTCCGCCGTGCGCCGGTCGAGCTCGCCGACGAAGCGTAATGTAAGATGCAATTGCTCGTCCGACTGCCAACGGGCGCCCGGCACGCCGCCCATCGTGTCGATCAGTAATTTGCGGATGGCGGGAGGCGGGCGGAGGCCGACGAACAGGCGGTGCATGAGGCTCAACGTGCGCGCGCCGGCCCGCGTCTGCAACTGCTTGCAAAAGAGTGTAACGAAACATGTCTGGCGTTCGGTACGGCACCGGTTTTGCTTGAAAGGGAACGGCCGCCCCACGATATTCGTCACATCCGGCATGAGCCGGGCAAAGGAGTTCAAGATGGCAAACTGGTCGGATCCCCGGACCGCTTCGTCCGCCCCCTACGCCGCGCGCGCGGGGTCGCGCGACGCTGCGTACGACGCGGGGCTGCGGTCCTATATGCTTTCGGTCTATAACTATATGGCCTCGGGCGTGCTGCTGACGGGTATCGTCGCGCTCCTGTTCGCCAATTCGGGCATGGCGGCGGCGGTGTTCGGCACACCGCTGCGCTGGGTCATCGCGCTTGCACCGCTCGGCTTCGTGATGGTCATGAGCTTCGGCATGAACAAGCTGTCGACCGGCACGCTGAAGGCGCTGTTCTTCGCGTTCGCGGCGGTCATGGGCCTGTCAATGTCGTCGATCTTCTTCGTCTATACCGGCGCGTCGATCGCGATCACCTTCTTCGCGACGACGGTCGCGTTCCTGTCGCTCAGCCTCTACGGCTACACGACGAAGCGCAACCTGTCGGGTCTCGGCACCTTCCTCATCATGGGGCTGGTCGGCCTGATCGTCGCGTCGTTGGCGAACCTGTGGTTCCAGTCGCCGGTGATGAGCCTGGTCATCAGCGCGATCGGCGTGCTGCTGTTCGCGGGCCTGACGGCTTACGATACGCAGCGTATCAAGAGCATGTACGACTGGGTCGCGGGCACGGACATGATGGGCAAGGTCGTCATCATGGGCGCGCTGTCGCTTTACCTCGACTTTGTGAACATGTTCCAGTTCCTGCTGTCGTTCATGGGCAGCCGCGACTGATCCGACCAATCGGACCCAAGAAAGGGGCTCGGCGGGAAACCGCCGGGCCCTTTTGCTTTTGCGGAACAGGCGGCGCGGGGCGCTCGTTCATATCGCGAAGGAGAGTGGACATGGCCGACCCCGAACATAACGGCATCAGCGACGAAGCGATCGACAGCCTGTCGGTGGCGCCGCCCGATCCAAAGGGCGACGGCGATCAGCCCGCCACCGGCAGCAGCGGCGATCCGAAGCAGGACGAGGCAGTCGATATCGGATCGGAGGATTCGATGGACGCATCGGACCCGCCCTCGACCTCGGCACCCGGTTCGAACCGCGACGCCGATCAGGCGGGCGAGATCAGTCGGCAGCAGGACGCCTGAAGCAACATGGCCGGTCAGCCCGCGCGGCGTGTGCGGGCGGCCGGTTGTTGCAGGCGCTCGAGGTTGAAGGGCCGGTCGAACCGAAGGCCGGCCTGTTCGCCCTGCGCCCAGCGTAGTTCGGCAGTGATGAGGTCGCCCTCGATCAGTTCGAGTTGTACCGTCGATCCGACCATCGCGGCCGGGAACTCGATCCCGTCGATCATCGCGCCGGACGTCGAGACGTTGCGGATTCGCACCTCGCCCGACTGGCCGCCGACCAGCATCCGCGCCCAGCGCAGCGTGCGCAGGCGCGGTGCGCGGCTGACCCGGACGCCCGACGGCGACGCCTTGCCCTCCGCCGCCATGGCTGCGGCTGCCTCGGCGGGCATCGGCCGGCCATAGACATAGCCCTGGATATGGCTGCACCCCAGGCCGGCGATCAGGCCGATCTCGTCCTGGATTTCGACGCCCTCGGCGGTGGTCTCCATGCCCAATGTCGTGGCGAGCGTGACGATCGCCTGGATGATCGCGGCATTGCGATTGCCGGTGACGGCCGCGCCGCGCACGAAGCTCTGGTCGATCTTGATCTTGTCGAACGGCGCCTTGCGCAGATAGCCGAGCGACGAATAGCCCGTCCCGAAATCGTCGAGCGCCAGCCGGACGCCCAGCCGCTTCAGCGACGAGAACATCGCATCCGACGATGCACTTTCGTTGAGGAACACGCCCTCGGTGATCTCGAGCTCGAGCCGGTGCGCGGGCAGGCCGCTGTTGGCGAGGGCGGAGGCGACGATCGTCGGCAACTGGCTGTTGGC
The DNA here is from genome assembly GCA_913775315.1 of uncultured Sphingomonas sp. Lineage (GTDB taxonomy): Bacteria > Pseudomonadota > Alphaproteobacteria > Sphingomonadales > Sphingomonadaceae > Sphingomonas. Next base: position 18,914 of record CAJYIX010000014.1, read on the forward strand.
GAACTGGATCGGGCTGACGTTGACCGCCACGCGTACGTCGCCGGGCCAGCCGGCGGCATCGGCGGCGGCGGTGCGCAGGACCCATTCGCCGATCGATTCGATGAGGCCGCTTTCCTCGGCGATCGGAATGAATTCGCCTGGCGAGACGGCGCCGCGGATCGGGTGCTCCCAGCGGACCAGTGCCTCGAACCCGACGACGCTGGCATCGCGCGTGGCGACGACCGGCTGATAGACCACGTGGAACTCGCCGCGGGCGAGCGCACCGCGCAGATCGTCCTCCAGCGCCTTTCGGTGGCGCGCGCCCTCCAGCATGTCCTCGTGATAGAAGCGGTGCGTGCCGCGCCCATCGGCCTTGGCGGCATAGAGGGCGAGGTCGGCGCTGCGGATCAGCGTTTCGGAATCGGCGCCGTTCTCGGGCGCGACCGCGACGCCGATCGAACAGCCGATGGTGATGTTCGACCCGGCCAGATAATAGGGCTGCGACAGCGTCGTGATGATCGTGCGCGACAGTTCGGACAGCGCCTCCTGATTCGGCGCCTCGGGCAGGATGATCTGGAACTCGTCGCCGCCCAGTCGCCCGACCAGGCCATGGTCAGCGGTGCAGCGCTGAAGTCGCTGTGCGACCTGCTTGAGCAGCGCGTCGCCGACCGGATGGCCGAGCGTATCGTTCACCGCCTTGAACCGGTCGAGGTCGAGGAGCAGCAGCGCGACGCTGCGCCACCCGCGCCGCGAATTGACCAGCGTCTGGTCGAGCGACAGCTTCATCCGCTGCCGGTTGGCAAGGCCGGTCAGTCCGTCGAACAGCGCGAGCCGGGTGATCTCCGCCTCCGCCCGCCGCTTTTCGGTCAGGTCGCTGCCGGTGCCCGTAAAGCCCTGGAACTGGCCGAACTCGTCGAACCGCGGACGGCCGGACACCGTCCAGTGCCGCATCGCCTCGTCGCTGCCGGTTTCCAGCGAATAGTCCGAAAACGAGGTGCGGGATGAAAAGTGGAAGGCGAGGGTGCGTTCGGTGTCGCTCGCATCGCCCGACAGTCGGAACAGCTCGGTAAAGGTCGCGCCGGTGTCGGCCAGGCCGAGCAACTGGGCGACCTTTTCCGACAGATAGCTGATCTGGCCGTTGCGATCGGTTTCCCAGAACCAGCCGGCGCTGTGCTCCTCCGCCTCGCGCAGCAGGCGCAGGGCGACCTGTCCCTGCGTCGGGGAGACGGCCGCGGGTGGTCCCTCGTTCGTGCGAAGGCGATCACGAAACTTGCCGAACGACCCGATGACCACGCCACTCCCCCGTCAATCGCGGATCATGGCGTGGCAACGGTTTCGGAATCGTTGCCGCCGCCGCCTGTGCGCGGCATAGGACCGTTCATGACCGTCACCATCCGCACCGCAGACCTGATCGACAGCGTCGCCGACGCGCTTCAGTTCATCAGCTACTTCCACCCGATGGACTATATCCGCGCGCTGGGCGACGCGTACGAGGCGGAGCAAGGCCCGGCGGCGAAGGACGCGATCGCGCAGATCCTGACCAACAGCCGCATGTGCGCAGAGGGGCATCGGCCGATCTGCCAGGATACGGGCATCGTCAACGTGTTCGTCGAATGGGGCATGGACTGCGTCCTCGACGACACCAGCCGCTCCCTTCAGGAGGTCGTCGACGAGGGGGTGCGCCGCGCGTACCTGCACCCGGAGAACAAGCTGCGCGCCTCAGTGCTGACCGACCCGGCCTTCACCCGGCGCAATACCAAGGACAACACGCCGAGCGTCCTACACGTCACGATGGTGCCGGGCTCGACCGTGTCGATCGACGTCGCGGCCAAGGGCGGCGGCAGCGAGAACAAGTCGAAGTTCAAGATGATGAACCCCAGCGATTCGATCGTCGACTGGGTGGTCGAGATGCTGCCGCAGATGGGCGCCGGCTGGTGCCCGCCGGGGATGCTCGGCATCGGCATCGGCGGCACGGCGGAGCATTGCATGCTGCTCGCCAAGCAGGCGCTGATGGAGCCGATCGACATGGCGCAGCTGAAGCAGCGCGGGCCGCAGAATGACATCGAGGCGCTGCGCATCGAAATCTTCGACCGGGTGAACGCGCTCGGCATCGGCGCGCAGGGGCTGGGCGGTCTCTCGACGATCCTCGACGTCAAGATCATGGACGCGCCCTGCCATGCGGCGGGCAAGCCGGTCGGCATGATCCCGAATTGCGCCGCGACGCGCCACGCGCACTTCACGCTCGACGGGTCCGGCCCGGCCTATCTGGAGGCCCCCGACCTCGATGCGTGGCCCAAGGTCGACTGGAAGCCCGATGCGGCGGCGATCCGCGTCGACCTCGACACGCTGACCCCCGCCGACGTGCAGGGGTGGAAGCAGGGCGACCGGCTGCTCCTCAACGGCAAGATGCTGACCGGCCGCGATGCCGCGCACAAGCGGATCAAGGACATGCTCGATGCCGGGCAGGAACTGCCCGTCGAATTCAAGGGCCGCGTCATCTATTATGTCGGCCCCGTCGATCCGGTGGGCGAGGAAGTGGTCGGCCCCGCCGGCCCCACCACCGCGACGCGGATGGACAAGTTCACGCGCATGATGCTCGATCAGGGCCTGCTCGCGATGGTGGGCAAGGCCGAGCGCGGGCCGGCCGCGACCGATGCGATCCGCGAGGCCAAGTCCGCCTATCTGATGGCGGTCGGCGGTGCGGCCTACCTCGTCGCGCGCGCGATCAAGGGGTCGAAGGTCGTCGGGTTCCAGGACCTCGGCATGGAGGCGATCTACGAGTTCGAGGTGAAGGACTTTCCCGTCACCGTCGCCGTCGACGCCGAGGGGAACAACGTCCACCAGCTCGCGCCGCTGGTTTGGCGCGACAAGATCGCAAGGGAGCGCCTGCTCGAAGGCGCCTGAGGCGGGAACGACCCCGCCCGCCATCTGTTCTTCGCCGCAACCCCCTGAAAAACCAAGGAGTGCGGCGATGAGCGACGTGATCGAGCGGATTCATGAAGACGGCCTGCCCGGCAGCGAGGCAAACCTCGATCCCAAGCCCGAATGGCAGCCGCGCTATCCCGGCTCCGGCCGACTCGACGGCAAGGTCGCGATCGTCACCGGCGCGGACAGCGGCATCGGCCGTGCGGTCGCGGCGCTTTATGCGCGCGAGGGGGCGGACGTCGCCATCCTCTATCTCGACGAGCATGAGGATGCCGAGAAGACCGCGGAGATCGTCCGCGGCGAGGGCAGGCGCGCGCTCACCATCGCGGGCGATGTGGGCGACAAGGCGTGGTGCGAGCATGCGGTGGCGAAGGTGATCGCCGAGTTCGGCCGGCTCGACATCGTCGTCAACAATGCCGGCGAGCAGCATCCCGATCCCGATATCGTCAACATCACCGAGGAACAGCTTCGTCGCACGTTCCAGACCAACATCTTTGGCATGTTCTTCATGGTTCAGGCGGCGATGCCGCACCTGAAATCCGGCGCGGCGATCGTGAATTGCACGTCGGTGACGATGTATCAGGGGGAGAAGGAACTGCTCGACTACAGCTCGACCAAGGGCGCGATCACCGCGTTCACGCGCAGCCTGTCGGAAAACCTGATCGGCAAGGGCATCCGCGTCAACGGCGTCGCACCGGGGCCGATCTGGACGCCGCTCAACCCCTCGGGCGGGGCGACCGAGGAAAAGCTGAAGACCTTCGGCGAGGGAACGCCGATCGGCCGGCCCGGCCAGCCGAACGAGGTGGCGCCGTCGTTCCTGTTCCTCGCGTGCGAGGATTCGAGCTACATGTCGGGTCAGGTGCTCCACCCGAACGGCGGCACGGTCGTGAATGGATAAGAGCGTCAACGGATGACGCTTTGGGCTGACGGGCGGGCATCGAGCCGCTAGGGCAGGGGCATGCCCGTCAGCCAAGCCGATATCGACCTCGCCCACCGCCTCGCCGATGCGGCGGGGCACGTCATCCGCCCCTATTTCCGCGGCGCCTTCGGGCTCGAGACCAAGGGCGACCAGTCGCCCGTCACGCTCGCCGACAAGGAGGCGGAGGCGGCGATGCGGCGGCTGCTCGATGCAGAGCGGTCGGGCGATGGCATCGTCGGCGAGGAATATGGCGAGAAGACGGGCGTTACCGGGCGCCAGTGGGTACTCGATCCGATCGACGGGACGCGAAGCTTCACCGTCGGGCGCGCGATCTTCGGCACGCTGATCGCGCTGATCGAGGACGGCTGGCCGATCCTGGGCATCATCGATCAGCCGGTGCAGCGCGAACGCTGGGCCGGGGTCGCCGGCCGCGACACGCTGTTCAACGGCAAACCTGCGCGGACGCGGCTCTGTCCAGCGGTTGAGGGGGCGATCGTCGCCACGACCAGCCCGCATCTGTTCGCCGATGGCGACGTGCCGCATTTCATGTCGCTGGTCCGTGCCGTGTCGAAGGGCGCGCCGCGGCAGGGGCCGGTCTATGGCGGCGACTGCTATAATTATGGCCTGCTGGCGTCCGGGCACCTCGATATCGTCGCCGAATCCGGACTAAAGCTCTATGACTTTGCCGCGCTGGTGCCGGTGGTCGAGGGGGCGGGCGGGCGCATGTGCGACTGGAACGGCGACCCGTTGACCGCCGCGAGCGAGGGCCATGTCCTCGCCATCGGCGACCCCGCGCGGACGGAGGAGGTGCTGGAGGCAATCCGCGGCACCGACGATCACGACCACGACCACTCCTGAAGGCTTGCCAAAACCCCCGGCGGTCGATAAGCGCCGCCGCTTCCACGATCGGAAAAACGAACGGCCTGGCCAGTGTGGGCTGCCATGGCAGTTCCGGATCGTCGCGATAAGGAGACGAAAATGCCCAAGATGAAGACCAAGAGCGGTGTGAAGAAGCGCTTCAAGTTCACCGCCACGGGCAAGGTGAAGCACGGCGTCGCTGGCAAGCGCCACCGCCTGATCAGCCACAATTCCAAGTACATCCGCCAGAACCGCGGCACCAGCGTGCTGTCGGATTCGGATGCCGGTCACGTGCGCCTCTGGGCGCCGTACGGCCTGAAGTAAGGGAGGGCTGAGACATGGCACGAGTGAAGCGCGGCGTTACGACGCGGGCCAAGCACAAGCGGATCCTGGAACAGGCGAAGGGCTATTATGGCCGTCGCAAGAACACGATCCGCATCGCTCGCCAAGCCGTCGAAAAGGCCGGTCAGTACGCCTATCGCGACCGCAAGGTGAAGAAGCGGACCTTCCGTGGTCTGTGGATCCAGCGCATCAACGCCGGTGTCCGCGCGGAAGGCATCACCTATTCGCAGTTCATGCACGGCTGCAAGCTGGCCGGCATCGAACTCGACCGGAAGGTCCTGGCCGACATCGCGATGCACGAGGAAGCCGCCTTCAAGGCGATCATCGCGCAGGCGAAGGCCGCCCTGCCGGAACAGGCCGCCGCGTAAGCGCAGCGGTT
>CAJYIX010000015.1 GCA_913775315.1 uncultured Sphingomonas sp.
CACCACAACCAGCCGGGGTTCGCCGAAGTCTTCGACGGCCTGCGCGGACGCTGATCCCATGGCGCGCGCTCCGCACGGCAACAACCAGCCGCCCCCCGTCATCATCGTCAAGAAGATTATCGCCGAGGGCCATGGCGGCCATCACGGCGGGGCGTGGAAGGTCGCCTATGCCGATTTCGTGACGGCGATGATGGCGTTCTTCCTCCTCATGTGGCTCCTGGGCGCGACCAACGAGAAGCAGCGAAAGGCGCTGGCCGATTATTTCGCGCCGACGCTGATCGACCTGAAGCAGAACTCGGCCGGCTCGAACGGCATGTTCGGCGGCGCGAGCATCACCGATCCCGACAACTACCCCAATCGCGCGGGCCAGACGGGCACGCGGTCGATGACGATCCCGGTCGCCGCCGATGGCGGGCAGAGCGTCGGATCGGGCGACAGGGGGACGCTCAAGAACCAGTCAGCGATGATGGCGGAGGATCGCAAGAACTTCAGCCGGATGCGCGCGACGCTTCAGGCCAAGATGAAGCAGGACGGGCGGATGGCGAAGCTCGCCAAGCATGTCCGCTTCGTCCAGACGCGCGACGGGATGCGCATCGACTTGGTCGACGACGCCAAATATTCGATGTTCGACCTCGGCACGACGGTGCTGGTGCCGGAGGCCGACCAGCTCATCGGCCTCATTGCCGAGAGCATTTCGGGGATGGAGAACCCGATCATGATCCGCGGCCATACCGATTCGCTCGGCTACGACGATCCGCTGCGCATGAACAACTGGATCCTGTCGAGCGGCCGGGCCGAGGCGACGCGCCGCCGCCTGGCGCGCGGCGGCGTGGGCGAAGGGCGGTTCGAGCGGATCGAGGGCGTGGCCGATCGCCAGCCGATGATCTTCGAGAATCCGGGCGACCCGCGCAACCGGCGCGTGGCAATCACGCTCCTCTATCGCCGGACGGGCTTCGGCGAGGATGCGCCCGCCGGGCCGATCAAGGCGCTGGATCCGCGGCTCGGTCAGAAGAGCTTGCGAAGCTCCAGCCGTACCGACCGGCCGATGGGGTCGAGCAAGGCGGGCTGAAGCCCCGGCGGCGTCACGCCCGTCCCGTCGGTCACGCGAATTCGCTGGTCGAGCAGGTTGTCGAGCCTGAGCGACACGCGCGCGCCGCGCAGCCATTCGGTTTTTCGCGCCACCTGACCCAGATCGGCGAACGCGCGCAGGTTGAGCGTGAAAAGACTGCCGAAGCGCAGGTCGTCCGCTGCGCTCAAGCCCTCGACGCGGGTCGGCGACTGCCAGTCGGCATTGACGCGCAGGCCGAGGCCGTCCTTCGTGAAGCCGCTGCGCAGCTCGATCTGATGCCGCGGCTGTCCCCCGCGCCCGCCGATCGCATCGCCGCCGAGCAGGTCGAGTTCGGGCAGACCGTCGCGGATCAGCACGCGATCCTGAAGCCGGACGGTGTGGAACATCGCGAACTGGAAGCGCCCGCCGCCGCCGAACCCGCCGCCGCCCCGGCCGCCACCGCCACCGCCACCGCCGCCGCCGAAGCCGCGTCCGCCGCCTTCGCCGCGTGCGCCCTCGCCGCGTTCGGGGCGCGGGCCTTCGCCATCGGGGCGCGGGCGGCGCTGGCCCGCGCGATCGCCGAAAGCCTGGCGCAGGACCGCGCGCGGGTCCTCGCCCGCCTCCCGGGCTGCGCGGATGCGGCGCTGGAGCGTGCCGGTGACGGGCAGCGACAGGTTAAAGCCCCAGCGGAACTGCGACCGTTCGGTCCGCGCGAAGTTGATCGGGCGGGTGTCGATCTGCACCAGCCGCCCGCCGTCGCCGCGCACGAAGCGGTCGGGGAACGCCGCCTGGATCGCGGCGGTCGCGGCGGGGAAGCTGGCGATCGCGTCGTCGATCGTATTGGACGTGTAGTCGGCGCGCAGGTCGAGATCGAGCGCGGCAACCGGGCGATAGCTCGCACCGAGCTTCAGCGCATCGCGCCGGTCGGAGCGGAGGCCGGGATTGCCCCCCTCGATCGCCGTCACATCGACCGTCTGCCCGAGCACATAGTCGAAGGTGCGAACGTTCGGCGTCAGCAGGTACGGCGCGCCCAGTTGCTGCGGCGTCGGTGCCCCATCCTCATGCGTGCGCGAGGCGATGATGCGAAGCCGCGGGGTGGGCGACCAGTTGGCGCCATAACCCAGCGTCGTCAGCGTGCCGAAGTCCGACAATTGCTCGACCGCGCCGTTGAGATTGAGCGTGAGGTCGCCGAGCGCACCTAGCACGTCGCGCCGCCGGCTGGCGATCGGCAGATCAAGATTGACCTGCGCATTGGCGCTCCGCCGGGTGATATCGCTCGCCGTCGCGCCCGCCAGCCTTTGCGCGCGCGAATCGAGGTCGCGGCTGCCGAGCCCGACGCGCAAGGTCGCCGCCGCGTCGCCCGCGGGCAGCTTGAATAGATCGCCATTGGCGACGCCGTTGAGGTCGGCGGTATTGCTGACCGACCGCGCGGTATCGGGCGCGGCGAGCGCCAGCGACGGCAGCGGGGCGAACGGGTTAAGCGTGCCGGCGGTGATGCCCGCCCGATACGCGCCGAGGTCGAGACGGCGTTCGGTTTCGGTGTCGCTCGCCGAATAGCTGTACGCGCCGGTCAGCGTCCAGCGCCACTTGCCCGCCTCGCCATTCGCGCTGAACCCGGCATCGGCGCCGCGCGTCCGCGTCTCGCGCGTGAGCGCCCCGAGCGCGCCGTCGTAGCGCAATACGCGAACGTCGCTGTCCAACGGGTTGAACGGGCTCGCGCCCGGCAGCGTCACGTCGACGACGGGCAGGCCGACCAGCGCCTGGCTGTCGCTGAGGTTGAAGCCGAGGTTCGCGGTCGCGGCGACGTCGCCGAGGATCGTGCGCGAATAGACCGCATTGCCCTCGACACTTCGGGTGCGCGGGCGAAGCGTGCGGAAGGAGGCGAGGTCGGTAGTGCCGGGCTGGTTGGCGCCCGCGGCAAAATCGGCGAGCGTCGGGTTGGCGGACGGCACCGGCGCGGCGGTGACGGGCTGACCGGCAAGCGCCGACAGCGCCGGATCGACCTCGCCCCCCGGCCGGATGCCGAGGATGTTGCCGGTCAGCGAGGTGGGCAGGCCGGACGGGTTCGGCACCAGATCGCGCTCCGCCTCGGTCAGCGCGCTTTCGGCGGATACGCCGAGCTTGACGTTCAGCCGGCCGTCGCGGCGGACGCGCACATAGTTGACGTCCGCCCCGCCAGCCACGCTGCCGCCCGCGGTCGGGCCGCCGCCCTCGATCTGCGTCGTGATCGCGCGGAAGCGGCGGCGCAGGACGATGTTCACCACACGGCTGTCGGCGGGGTAGCCGTATTTCAGCGCGACTTCCTCCGGCAGGATCTCGACCCGCGCGATCGCCTCGGTCGGAATGTCGCGGATTTCGCGAAGGCTCGAGATGCGCCGTCCTTCGAGCAGCACGACCGGCGCCTCGCCGCCGCGCCCCCGCCCGCTGCCCGTCTGGGGCGAAAGCTCGGTCAGGAGCTCGGCGATGCTGTTGACGCCGTAGGCGCGGACATCGGCGGGGGTCAGCGTCTGTTCGGGGGTGATGTCGCCCCGCACCGATCCGCGCGGACGCTGGCCGGTGACGACGATCTCGCCGGTGTCGGCCGCCTCCGCCTCGTCCGCGGCGGGATCGGCGGCGGTGGCGGCGCTCTGCGTCTGCGCGATGGCGGGCGCGGCAAAGGCGATGAGGGGCAGGGCAAGGATACGCATGGTCACTCCGGCGAACGCTTCACCGGCGACTAGGCCCCGCTTGTCGCAGAACTATGTCAGGGTTCGTCGGACGCGCCGCTTCTCACAGGCTCCGGACGAGGCGGACGGCGAGGCCGAGCCAAGGCGGATCGGCGATTACGATCTGGCGCGCGCCATGGCCCGTGGGCAGCAGGTGGAGCTTCCCCCCGTCGCGGTCGATCAGTCGGCCGAACGCGAAGCGGCCCGCCGGGCGCGGGACCAGCACGTCGCGGTTGAGCGCGCGGGCGAAGCGGTCGGGGGCCAGCCGCTCGCACCAGATTTCGTCGCCCGTCCGATAGTCACCGATGCCGGAGACGACGCGGACGGCGATCAGGCCGGGGGCGAGGGCGGGCGGGACGACATGCTCGGGCCGCTGCGGCGCGCGGGCACCCTCGCTGCCCAAGAGCGCCGCGACGGCCAGGTCGGGCCGTTCGGGCAGGCGGACGAGGGCCGATGCCTCGACGCCCAGCGCGGCGGCGATGCGGTTGAGCCAGCCGACCGAGACGGTGCGCGTCCCCGTCTCGAGCCGGCCGATCGTCTGCGCCGTGGTCGGCGGCTCGCAGGCGCGCGCCACGTCGTCGAGGGTCATGCCGCGCGCGCGGCGCACTTCGCGAATAGCGGTAATCATGGCAATTCCCTTAACCGGATGGGTTCGCCGTCTGTCCTACAATCGCGCCGCTGTGGCAAGCGGCGGCTTCAGTGACGGGAGGCAGGATGCGCGAACTGGCGGAGCGGGGATTCGAGGACGGGCGGCTGACGGGCCGGGCGCCGACGCGCGGGCGGCGGGCGGTGACGGTGAACCTTGCCGAATCGCCGCTCGGCTGGCTCGCCGCGCGCGGGCTGTTGAGTGCGCGACAGGTCGAGGCTGGGGAGCGGCTGCGCACGGACTACGAACGCGCGCAGATGGCGCAGTCGCTGACGATGCGCTGGGATGCCGCGCCGACCGGGCGGCACGCGCGGAGCGAAGCGCTCGATCCCACGAGCGCGCAGATCGCGGCCAAGCGCCGCTTCGATGCGGCGATCGCGGGGGTGGGGCCGGGGCTGTCCGACATGTTCTGGCGCGTCGTCTGTGCCTGCGAAGGCGTGCCAGCGGCGGAGCGGGCGCTCGGCTGGCCGGCGCGGGCGGGGCGGGTGGTGCTGGGCCTCGCGCTGGACCGGCTGGCGGATCATTACGCGCTGGGCTGAGCGGGTGAGTCTTTTGTTCGGCTCACGCCGAGGGGCCGGTGCCGCTAGCCTGCTCGGCAGGCGTCTTCAGGAACCGCGTATAGGCCCAACTGATCGCGATCAGCGTGACGCCGATGCCGAGGAACGAGACGACGCGCAGGATGCCGTCGAGCGCGATGTCGATCGTGAACACCTTGAGCGCGACGATCATCGTAAGGCCAAGCCCGGCGAAGCGCAGGTCGCGCGCGCCGCCGATCAGGCCGCGCCACAGCCAGACGAGGCCGAGCGCGAGCATCGCGGCCGAATAGCCCCAATTCTCGCCCGTCCCGACCGGGCCGGTCAGGATGCTGCCGTGCGCGCCCTGTCGCACCGTGGCGAGCGCGGCGACGAGCATCAGCGTGAGCGCGGGGATGCGCCAGCGTCGCTCGCCCCAGGTCCAGAGGATCGCGGCCGCGACCGCGGGAAGAAGGACTGCGGCGTTGAGGAGCGGGATCGGGCCGACCGCTTGCGGCGCGAACACCGGTGAGAGCAAGAAAAGGTCGAACCAGACGATCCGTGCGATGGCGACGATCGCGAGGGCGCGTGCAGCCATCGGGGCGCGGCTCGCCAGCGCACGGCCGGCGGCGAGGGCGGCCAGCGTGATGACCGCCCGCTCGATAAAGCCCCACGCGACGAACGCATCGGCGCTGGCGATGGCGAGCGGCTGCTTGATCAGCGCATAGGCCGTCGCGCCGGCGAGCACGGTCGCCACGATCGCGGCGGGGCGGCGCGAGTGCCCATAGCCTTCGGCGGTGCGCAGCGGCACGAGTGCGGCGAACGCGAGCGGGAGCAGGTGCGTGAGGATCGCGGCAACCGGCGGCAGCGCGGGGTAGGTGAGTTCCTCGCCGGGGAGCGAGCGGGCCAGTGCCTCGACCAGCGCGCCAACCTCGCGATGCGCGGCGATTAGGCCGAGCGCGAGCGGGACGACCGCCGCGCCGGCCAGCGAACGCGCGCGGAGGCGGCGGGCGGCCTCGGCCACGGCGACGATCGCCACGGCGAGCGCGAGGGTCGCGGCCTCCTCGCCGAACAGCGCCATCGCGCCGAGCACGATTGCCCCGGCCGCGGCCAGCACCCCGCCAACCAGCCCCGCATCGCGCCCCTCGATCCGGTCGCGGTGGCGCCATGCCAGCCAGCCGGCGGCGGCGGCGATGACGAGGTCGAACGGTGCCCAGGCGGCGCGCGGCAGCAGTTGCGGTGTGCCGAGTTGCAGGACGGCGAGCGGCCCGATGAGTCCCGCGATCGCCAGCAGCGCCCAGTCGCGATGCACTCGCGATCGCGCCAGGCCCGCGCCGCCCACGACCAAGGTGGCGACGATCGCGGCGATTCCCGTTGTTGCCCGCGCCGGGGCGATCGCGAACAGCGCGAGCAGCAGTACCGCGGCGACGAGCGGCGCGGGCGACAGTGCAGGTTCACGCCACGCCAGCGCGACCGCGGCGGCAGCGAGAACGAGGTAGAAGGCCCAGCCGAGCGGGGAGAAGTCGAGGGTCGGGGCAAGCGCGAACAACTGGATCAGGCCGAGCGCCAGCGGCGCGACGCGAAGTGGCTGCGCCCGGGTGCCGCTGGCCGGCAGGGCGAGTGCAGCGCCGATCGAGAGGAGGACGACGAACCCGCCGACGATGGGCCGGTCGCCCGCCTCCAGCATCACCGCGAGGAAAGCGGTCCACCCGAACCCGGCCGCCGCGCTCGCCAGTGCCAGCCAGCCCCAGCCGCGCCGCACCGACAGGACGAACAGGCCCGCCAGCAGCAGCGCCAGATAGACGAGCAGCGGCGCGGTCCCTGCCGCGTCGTAGCCAGCGACCAGCGGCGCGAGGAAGCCGCCGGTAAGCGCCATGATCGCGGTCGGCGGCCCCTGCCTGAGCGACAGCGCGAGGCCCGCGCCGGTGATCGCCAGCAAGAGCACGAACGCGGGCAGCGGTGCGACGAGATGATAGAGCGCGGCCGCCAGATAGAGCGTCGCATAGAGGCTGGCGACGCCCGCGCCCGCCAGCGCCTGACCGATGCGCGGGTCGTCGCGCGTCGCGGGCAGGCGCCGCGCCGCCTCACTCGCGGCGATCAGGACGACGGCGAGCAGACAGGCGAGCAGCGTACGCGCGCCCGGCCCGAACCACCCTGCGTCGATTGCCGCGCGGACGAGGAAGAAGCCGGCGAGCACCAGCGCGGCGCCGCCGATCCAGACCGGCAGCCGCCCGCCGATCAGGCTTTCGCGATCGAAGCCGTGTGGCGCCGGGGCGGGTTCGGTCTTGGCGGGCGGCGGTTCGTCCGCTTCGCGCGCGACGACAGGGGGTGGGGCGAAGGGGGGCGGGCGGCGGCGGACGACGACCTCGAGATCGGCCTCGCGCGGGGCGAAATCCTTGGGCTCCGGCGCGGCCGTCCGGATATGGAGTGCCCGAAGCTCGCCCTCGGCACGGATCAGGCGGCGGCGCAGGTCGGCGACGACGAGGCCCAGCCCGATGACGGCGATCAGCAGCAACAGCTCCAACGACACGCTCCGACCCACGCGCGCGGTGCGCGCCGAGCGCAAGGCATAGCGGGCGTGCGGCGAAAGTCGAACCCTTCGCGGCCGTTCGGCGGGGGAGGCAACGCTTTACCCCACCCTCGAAATACCCCGACGAAGGCCGGGGTCCAGTCGGCATGGCTTCTCGGTGAAGCGCTGCACGCTGCGACGACCGTTTCGCAACTGGACCCCCGCCTTCGCCGGGGTACGGAACGGAAAAGCCGGGCTTCTGCGCCCGCAACCATCCGGCCGCTGGCATCCCGGGGCGAGGACGCCTAGGTCGCGCCCATGCGCTTCGACTTCATTCACTGCCACGGCTCGGGCAACGACTTCCCGCTCATCGACGCTCGCGCGCTGTCACTGTCCGACGCCGAGTGGGCGGCGGTCGCCCGCGCGCTTGCGGATCGGGCGGGGCCGATCGGCGGCGACGGGCTGCTGCTGCTCGTCCCCGGCCGCGGCGAGACGGCGTTCGGGCAGCGGATGTTCAATCCCGACGGCAGCGAGGCGGAGACTTGTCTCAACGGCCTGCGCTGCGTCGCACGCGCGGGGTTCGAGGCCACTGGGCTCGACCACGCGCTGGTCGGCCTGCCGAAGAGCGACGCGCTCGCCGCGCGCGTGCCCGACATTGCACCGGGCGTCGTCACGATCGAGACGCGCGTGACCTCGATCGACGATTCGCCCGCTGGTGTTGGCCTCATGACCGGCGACGCGCCCTTCGTCGATGCGGTGATCCCCGGCCTGCCGAACGATCGGCGCTTCAACGCGTTGGCGATGCCCAACCCGCATTTCGTCGCCTTCGTCGAGACGATCGACGAGGCCGAACTGGTCGCGCTGGGCGATTGGTGCGAGGCGGCGCCCGCGCTGATCCCCGGCCGTGCCAATGTAAGCTTCGTGACGGCCGGGCCGGCGGGGCTTTACGTCCGCACCTATGAACGCGGGGTCGGGCTGACCGACAGCTGCGGCAGCGCGATGGCTGCATCGACCGTGGCGGCGGCGCGCACCGGGCGGATCGGCTGGGGCGAGGACGTGGTCGTGCGCAACCGCGGCGGCATGGTCCGCGCGCGGACCGAGCGCGGGGCGGACGGGATCGAGGCTGTCGCGATCGCGGGCAACGCCACCTTCACCCATGAAGGTGGCGCGGAAGTCGATCTGGCGAGCGGTCGCCTGATCGACGTCGAAACGACCCGGCGGCGAAGCGACGAAATCGACGCTTGGGCCTCGCTGATCGCCGCGTTGTAAAAAGGTCCGTTAACCTCGCGCTGCTAGCCATTGGGCATGGCGCGTAGCGATGTTCGTTCATTGACGGGAACCGGCCCCCTGCTGCTGTTCGGCGCGGGCTATGCCGCGGCGATCGGCGTGTCGCTGCTGACCCGATTCGGCGGCGGCGTCGCCTGCATGTGGCTCGCGATGGGCGTGCTCTCGCCCTATCTGGCGAAGGTGCCGGTGCGCGAGTGGTGGCGTGTCGCGATCGTCGCGATCGGCGTCAGTGCGACGCTGACAGCCGTCGCGGGCCTGGGCCCCGTCGCCGCCATTCCGCTCGCGCCGCTCAACTTCATCGAGGCGGCGATCCTCGCGCTGCTGCTGCGGCGGTTCGCCCCCGTCGACGACGGCGCGTTGCGCAGCATCGGGCAGGTCGCGGTGGTGATCGGCGGCGGGGTACTGGCGGCCGGACTGACGGCGTTCCCGGCATCGTTCGTCGCCGCGCATGTGACTCAGACGGGCTTCTGGCACAACTGGACCAACTGGACGACGGGCCATGCGCTCGGGACGATCGCGCTGGCGCCGATCGGATTGCTGCTGCTGAGCGGCGATCTCGGTCAATGGTGGACGGGTGCGACCCGGGGCGAGCGGGTCGAGGCGGGCATTCATGCCGCGTTCGTGACATTGGTGTCGGCCGGGACCTTTGCGCAGTCGGTGCTGCCGCTGTCGTTCCTGCCGATCCTGCCGGTCACGCTCGCGACGTTCCGGCTGGGGCGGATCGGGGCGGCGGTGGCGACGCTGATCCTGTCGATGATCGCGATCTTCTTCTCGCTGCGCGGGGTGGGGCCGGTGACGCTGATGCCGCCGGATCCGTCGCTGCGTATCCATCTCGTCCAGTTCTATCTGGCCACCGTCGTCATCACGGTGCTGCCCGCCGCCGCCGATCTGCGCCGTCGCAAGGACGTGCTGCGCCGGCTCGCGGCAAGCGAGGCGCGCTATCGGCTGGTGACGGAGAATGCGTCTGACGTCGTCATGACGCTCGACGCCGACGGGCGCATCCGGTTCGTCTCGCCCTCGATCGAGGGGCTGGGCGACTACCGCGTCGCCGCGTTGCTCGGATCGCCGGCGGGCAACCTCCTGGCGCCCGAGCATCGGCCCGCGGCGGCGCGCGCGCACCTCGACGCGCTGCGCGATCCCGGCACCTCACAGGTGGTCGAGGTCGAGACCCGGCCCGATGCCGAGGGCGCCCAGCGCTGGATCGAGATGCGGATGCGCGCGATTGAGGGCGGGCCGGCGGGCACGACGATCGAACTCGTCTGCGCGATCCGCGACATTTCGAAGCGCAAGTCGGTGGAGGCCGAGTTGCAGCGCGCCGCGCGCACCGACCCGCTCACCGGCCTCGCCAATCGGCGGCTGTTCAACGATGCCCTGGACCTCGTGCTCGAGCGCGTGGCGCGCGACGAGCGGGCGAAGGCGTGCATCGCGATCTTCGACATCGATCACTTCAAGCGGGTCAACGATGCCTTCGGCCATGACGCGGGTGACCGCGTGCTCGCCCGCTTCGCGCAGATCGCCCAAGGGGTGACGCGCGCGAAGGACCTCGTCGCGCGGCTGGGCGGCGAGGAGTTCGGCCTCGTCCTGCCGGGCGCGGGCCGCGAGGAGGCGCAGGCGATCTGCGAGCGGCTGCGCGCCGAGTTCGCGGGCGCCGCGCTGGTGCTTGAGGACGGCAGCCATGTATGGACGACCGTCAGCGCGGGCATCGCCGCGATCGGCGGCGACGACAGCCGTGCCGACGTAATGCGCATCGCCGATGCCGCGCTTTATGCCGCCAAGCGAGCGGGCCGTGACCGGCTGGTGCTGGCGGCTTGACCGGAATGGCAGGCGCCCGAACGACTTGCGGCGGCACACCCAGGGGTGCGCCGCCGCGATCCGGTCGAGGCCGGGAAGGTCGGTTGGTGGATTAGTTGGCGCGGCCGGTCTGGAGCCAGGCGCGTGCTGCCTTTTGTGCGGCGGCGATTTCGGCCGCACTCATCTCGTCGGCCACTTCGGCGCGGCAGGCCTGGGCGGCGCTGCTGCCCGACATGGCGGCGAGGTTGAACCACTTATGCGCTTCGATCAGGTCGACGACCGCGCCCTGCGCGCCGCTCGCATAGACCATGCCGAGGTCGTAGAGCGCGTCGGCATCGCCGCGCGCGGCTTCGCGCATCCTGCTCTCGATCAGGAACTGCGCGCTCTTGAGACTATTGCCCATGTCGCATTCACCCCTTTTGCCCCCTTTTCGGGCAAGGTCAGGATGCGATGCGAAGGCCCAACAAATGGTTAACGCCGCTCATACTATCGGGTGATGACCGGAATGTTGTCGATGAGGCGGGTCGAGCCGATCTTCGCGGCGGCCAGCAGGCGCATCGGCCGGCCGGGTTCGATCGCTTCGGACAGCGTATCGGCATCGACCAGCGTCACGTAATCCACCGTGAAGCCCGCCGCCGTGAGCGAAGTGCGCGCCTGTGCCAGCGCGGCCGCCGGATCGCCGCCCTTCCCGATCGCCCCGGCCGCCACACCGAGCGCACGCGGCAGCGCGATCGCGGCGGCGCGATCCTCGGGCGCGAGATAGAGGTTGCGCGAGGAGAGGGCGAGGCCGTCGTCGTCGCGCTGCGTCGGGACGCCGACGATCTCGATCCCCATGTCGAGGTCGGCGACCATTCGGCGGATCACCGCGAGCTGCTGGAAATCCTTTTCGCCGAACAGCGCGATGTCGGCGCGCACTTGGTTGAAGAGCTTGGTGACGACCGTCGCCACGCCATCGAAATGGCCGGGCCGCGCCGCGCCGTCGAGGCCGTCGCTGACGCCGGACACTGAGACTGTGGTCGAAAAGCCCGCCGGATACATCGCCCCCACCGGCGGCAGCCAGAGCAGGTCGACGCCAGCCTCCGCCAGCATCCGGCTGTCCGCCTGCTCGCGGCGCGGATAGCGGTGGAGGTCCTCGCCCGCCCCGAACTGCATCGGATTGACGAAGATCGACACCGCGACTCGGGGCGCACGTCGACGCGCTTCCGCCACCAGCGCCATGTGGCCGGCGTGGAGCGCGCCCATCGTCGGCACGAGCGCGATCCGCTCCCCCGCCGATTTCCACGAGTCGATGAGGGCGCCGAGCGCAGCCTTGTCACGGATGGTTTGCACGGCCGGTCCCTTGCGATAATGACCCTTGGGGCGCGCGTTCTATGTGGGGGGACGTGGCCGATCAACAGGGGAAGTACGCGTCTTGGCCAGCCACGCCGACGGCTTGCACGTCATTGTCTTTGCCAACGAAAAGGGGGGCACGGGCAAGTCCACCACCGCGGTCCACGTCGCCATCGCGCTCGCCGCGAAGGGTGCGCGCGTGGCCGCGCTCGACCTCGACCATCGCCAGCGGACGCTGGGGCGCTATCTCGACAACCGCGCCGCGACGATGAAGCGGATGGGCCGCGACCTGCCGATGCCGCGCCACGCGACGCATGATGGGGAAAGCCACGACCGCTTCAACGAACTGCTCGGCGAATTGAGCGTCGGCGCTGACTTCCTTGTCATCGACACGCCCGGCCGCGACGATCCGTTCGCGCGGATCGCGGTCACCAACGCCGACACGCTCGTCACCCCCATGAACGACAGCTTCGTCGATTTCGACCTGATCGGGCAGGTCGATCCCGACGATTTCAAGGTGACGCGGCCGAGCTTCTATTCCGAGCTCATCTGGGAATCGCGCAAGAAGCGGGCGCGCGCCGACGGGGCGACGATCGACTGGGTGGTCCTTCGCAACCGGCTCCAGCATATCGAGGCGCGCAACATGCGCCGCGTGTCGGAGGCGATCCAGCAGCTGTCGCGCCGCGTCGGGTTCCGCGTCGTCCCCGGCCTGTCCGAGCGCGTCATCTATCGCGAGCTGTTCCCGCAGGGTCTGACGATGCTCGATTCGCGCGAGTTCGGCGAGATGGCGCTGAGCCACGTCGCCGCGCGGCAGGAACTGCGCGAGATGATGGCCGGCCTCGCCCTGCCGGATACCGCCGCGCTGCCCGTCTCGGCCTGATGGGCAAGCTTCTTTTCGCACTCGCTCTCATGGCGGCGATCTGGTGGCTGTTGAAGAAGGGCAAGCCGCCCCGCCGCCCCACCTTGTCGGAGGCGGAGGCACGGGCGGTGCTCGGCGTCGATGCCGGCGCGGACGCTGAGGCGATCCGTGCGGCGCACCGCCGGCTGGTGACCGCGGTGCATCCCGACAAGGGCGGTTCGGCCGACCTCACCCGGCGCATCAATGCTGCACGGGACGTCCTGCTTCGTACGCGCTGAACGATTTTTGTTGCACCTGCGAAAGAATGCAACTTTCGCAACCTACGAGGATTATCGGCGCTACGCCTGAATCTGGGGGACCGACATGACGCATAACTTCGACCCGACCTCGCTGCGCGAATACGACATCCGCGGGATCGTCGGAAAGACGCTGCACCCCGCCGATGCGGAGGCGATCGGGCGCGGGTTCGGTACCCGCGTGCGCCGCGCGGGCGGAACGCGCGTCGTCGTCGGGCGCGACGGGCGGATGAGCTCGATCGACATGGAAACCGCGCTGGTCGCGGGCCTGACCGCCGCTGGCGTCGACGTCGTCCGCATCGGCCTCGGCCCCACGCCGATGCTCTACTACGCCGAAGCGACGCTAGAGGTGGATGGCGGCATCCAGATAACCGGCAGCC
Organism: uncultured Sphingomonas sp.; assembly: GCA_913775315.1. Taxonomy (GTDB): domain Bacteria; phylum Pseudomonadota; class Alphaproteobacteria; order Sphingomonadales; family Sphingomonadaceae; genus Sphingomonas. Next base: position 13,363 of record CAJYIX010000015.1, read on the forward strand.
ATAATCCCGCCGATTACAACGGTTTCAAGATGGTGTTGCAGCACAAGCCGTTTTTCGGCGCCGACATTCAGGATATCGGCAAGCTGGCGGCCGAGGGCGACTGGGAAGAGGGCGAAGGCACGGTCAGCGACCACGACATCGTCGACGATTATGTCGGCCGGCTGATGGCGGGTTATTCGGGCGGCACGTACAAGATCGGCTGGGACGCGGGCAACGGCGCCGCCGGCCCGATCATCGAGAAGCTGGTGCAACTCATTCCGGGTGAGCATCACACGGTCTACACCGATGTGGACGGCAATTTTCCCAATCATCATCCCGATCCCACCGAGGAAAAGAACCTCGTCGATCTGAAGGCGCTCGTCGCCGAGAAGCAGCTCGATTTCGGACTGGCCTTCGACGGCGACGGCGACCGGATCGGCGCGATCGACGGTCAGGGCCGGGTGATCTGGGGCGACCAGCTTCTGTCCATTCTGGCTGAACCCGTGCTGCGCGAAGTGCCCGGCGCGACGATCATCGCCGATGTGAAGGCGAGCCAGGCGCTGTACGACCGAATCGCCGAGCTTGGCGGCCACCCCTTGATGTGGAAGACCGGCCACAGCCTCATCAAGACCAAGATGAAGGAAACCGGCTCGCCGCTCGCCGGCGAGATGTCGGGGCACATCTTCTTCGCGCACAACTATTACGGCTTCGACGATGCGCTCTATGCCGCGATCCAGCTGATCCGTTCGGCGCACGTCATCGGCAAGTCGATCACCGAGCTGCGCGGCGAGATGCCGGCGATGGTCAACACGCCCGAGATGCGCTTTCAGGTGGACGAGAGCCGCAAGTTCGCGGTCGTCACCGAAGTGCTGGAGCGGCTGAAGAACGAGGGTGCCGAGGTCAACGACACCGACGGTGCGCGCGTGAACACGCCCGACGGCTGGTGGCTGCTGCGCGCCTCGAACACGCAGGACGTGCTGGTCGCTCGCGCCGAGGCGAAGGATCAGGCGGGGCTCGACCGGCTGATGGGCATGATCGACGCGCAACTCGCGGCAAGCGGGCTGGAGCGCGGGCCGCAGGCGGGTCACTGACGAACTGAGATCGGAGCGTCGATCGCCCGTCGACGCTCCCGTCCCTCGCTTTTCCAAGCGCGGATCGCCACATAGGCGTCATGCCCCCGAAGCCGCAGCCCAGCATCATTCGTGTCATCGATCTCGAGACCACCGGCAACGCGCCGCCCGCGCATGCGGTAGTCGAGATCGGCTGGCAGGACGTGGCGCTGGGCGAGGACGGTCGCTGGGAGTTGATGGGCGAGGGCGGCGCGCGGTTCGTCAATCCGGGCCGTCCGATCCCCGCGATCACGCAGGCGGTGCACCACATCCTCGAGGAACAGGTCGAGGGCGAACCCTATTTCCACGACCTCGCGCGCCCGATCCTCGACCCGTGGCCGCGCCGGGTGGCGCTCGCCGCGCACCGGGCGAGTTTCGAGCAGCAATTCTGCACCGCGTCGCTGACGCGCGGCGCCGACTGGATCTGCACGTGGAAGTGCGCGCTCCGGCTCTGGCCCGATTCCCCAAGCTTTTCCAACCAGTCGCTCCGTTACTGGCGCAAGCCCGAAGGCTTGGTCCACGAGCGCGGACTGCCCGCGCACCGGGCGTTTCCCGACAGCTATGTCACCGCGCATCACCTGCGCGACATGCTGAACGAAGCGAGTGTCGAGCAGCTCGTCCAATGGTCGAAGGAGCCGGGCCTGCTGCCGCGCGTCCGCTACGGCCCCGACCGCGGCAAGGAATGGCGTGAGATCGACAATGAATCGCTCGCGAAGTTCCTGACCGATCGCGACGAGGACGTGCGCTTCACCGCGCAGACCGAACTGACCCGGCGACGCGGCGGCGGCGCGGTGGGGCGCGACGCGGCGGATTGGCTGCTGCTTTAGATCATTGAAGTTGGACAATCTGTCCTATGGCGCCGGCCGGTAGCCGCACCGATATGTTGGCTATGGCCGAACCCCGATATCCGCTGCCCGCAGACGATGCCGCCAAATGGCGATGGATCCTCTCGACCGGCTGGCGTGGACGCTGTCCGCGGTGCGGGGAGGGGCACATGTTCTCCTCCTGGCTCAAAGTGGCGGCGCGGTGCGACGTCTGCGATCTCGACTACCGCTTTGCAGCGCCGGATGACGGGCCGGCGTTCTTTTCGCTGTGCATCATCGCTTTCCCGCTAGCCTTCGTAATCGTCTGGATTGAGGTCGCGTTCAATCCGCCCTGGTGGGTGCATCTGTTCACGTCTGTGCCGATCATGCTGTTCGGCTGCCTCCTGCCACTCAGGCCGATCAAGGGCTGGCTGGTCGCCTCACAGTACGTCAACCGTGCGCAGGAAGCCGGAACGCAAGGTCTATGGGCGCGGATGCACGGCAGTGACGAGACACGCAGCGAGTTTGACCAGTAGCGGCGGATCGTCCCAGGCTTGCGATGGCAAGCGCCGCTGCTACCATCGTTGCCGACGCAACTTCTTTTCGGGACTTTTGACCCCATGCGCATGACCTTTGCCGCCGTTCTCGGCGCCGGACTGCTCTCGACCTCGGCGCTGGCGCAGACCGCGGCGGATTTCTCCGCCGATCGGGTGAAGGCTGATGTGACGTGGCTCTCGGACGACGCGCGGCAGGGACGCGACGCGGGCAAGCCCGGTTATGACGCCGCGGCGAAGTACGTCGCCGACCGCTTCGCCGCGCTTGGCCTGACGCCGGCCAACAACGGGCAGTGGTATCAGCAGGTGCCCTTCGTCACCGTCACCGCCGATCCCAGGGCGCCGCGCCAGCTGACGATCGGCGGCAAGGTCTTCCCGCACAAGATCGACGCGATGGCGACGCTCTACGGCTCCGGCAAGGTGCCGGTCGAGACGCAGACGGTGTTCGTCGGTCGCGGCGTGGTCGATCAGGCGCGCGGGCTGGACGACTATGCGGGCGTCGATGTGAAGGGCAAGACGGTGGTGATGTTCTACGGCGTGCCCAAGGGCCTGCCGAGCGACGTCGCCGCCGCGCTCAACAACCGCAAGGCCAAGATCGCGGAGGAACATGGCGCGGTGGGCGTCATCACCGTGCTCGATAGCGAGACCGCCAAGCGCTTCCCGTGGAAGGAAATCGCCGACCACGGCGACGAGCCCTATATGAGCTGGGCCACCGAGGACGGCCAACCCTATCGCACCGCCGCCGGGGTCAAAGCATCGGGCCTCGTCCGCGGTGCCGCCGCCGAGGCGCTGTTCGCAGGGGCGCCGCAGAGCTATGCGCAGACGCTGGCCGCGATCGACAAGGGCGGCAAGGTCAAGGCATTCGCGCTCAAGCCCACGGTGAAGTTCGAGGCGACCTCGACCGCGGAACGCTTCACCAGCCCCAATGTCGTCGCGATGATCCCCGGCAGCGATCCGGCGCTGAAGGGCGAGGCGGTGCTGCTGATGGCGCATCTCGACCATGTGGGCGTCGATCCGAAGGCCAAGGGTGAGGACAAGATCTTCAACGGTGCGATGGACAATGCCGCGGGTGTCGCGACGATGCTGGAGGCGGCACGCGCCTTTACCAAGGCCAATCCCAAGCCCCGGCGCACCGTCATCTTCGCGGCGGTGACGGCGGAGGAGGACGGGCTGCTCGGCTCGCAATATCTCGCCAAGCACCCGCTGCCCGGTGCCAAGGTGACGAGCGTCGTCAACCTCGACATGCCGGTGCTGCTCTACGACTTTACCGACGTGGTCGCGTTCGGGGCCGAGCATTCGACGATGGGGCCGATCGTCGCGAAGGCGACCGGCGACATGGGTATCAAGCTGTCGCCCGATCCGATGCCGGAGGAGAACCTGTTCACCCGCTCGGACCATTATCGTTTCGTGACGGAGGGGGTGCCGTCGGTGTTCCTCGTCACCGGCTTCGCCAATGGCGGGGAAAAGGCATTCAAGGACTTCCTGGCGACGCACTACCACAAGCCGAGCGACCAGGTGACGCTTCCGTTCAACTGGAATGCGGGCGCCAAGTTCGCGCGGGTGAACTACAACATCGCCCGCGCGCTGGCCGACGCGCCCGAAGCACCGCGCTGGTACAAGGATTCGAGCTTCGGCCAGCTCTTCGCGCCGACCGCACCGAAGGCGGATCGCCCGGCGGGGCAGGCAGCACCGGCGCAGTAATCGGTGATCGGCACCCCGGTTATTGCCGGGGTGCCGAAAACGACTTCAGAACCCCGTCTTCAGCGTCACGAAGAACTGCTGCGGCGCGCCGGCGAGTAGCGTCTGGTTGTCGCCGCGATTGCCGAAGCCGTTGGAGCCGATGGTCGCGACGTACCGCTCGTTGAACAGGTTGGTAGCGTTGCCCTGCACCTCGAACCCGCGATCGCCGTTTAGCCGGACGCGCACGCCGATCGAGGCATCGACCAGCACGCGGCCGTCGACATACTGGTCGTTCTCGTACGTGAAGTAGCGGCGCGACATGTAGTTGGCGCCTACCCGGCCGAAGAACAGCTCGCCGTCATAGGTGACCTCGCCCTTCACCAGATGCTTCGGCGTATCGACGACCTGCTTGTCGGCGGTGCGCGCGATCAGCGCGCCCGCACGGTTGAATACGTCGTCCTGATAGGTCGAGTCGGTGTAGCTGTACGACGCGAACGCACCGAACCCCATCGGCAGCTTCACTTCCGCCGCCGCCTCGAACCCGAGTGATCGGACCGAGCCGACATTCTGGAGGATCGCCGGATTGCCCTGGATCCCCGCGCCCACCGACTGCGCGATCAGGCGGTTGCGGAAATCGACGAGATAGCCGGCAAGGCTGAGGTTGAACCCGCGCCCGCGCAGCCGACCGCCGACCTCGTATGTGTCCGATTCCTCCGGCTTCAGGCCGCCCAGATTGTCGAACCCGACCTGCGTCGTCGCGAACGGCCCGGTCGTGGCTGACGCGGTGAAGGCGCGCTTCACCTGCGTGAACCCGCCGAACAGCTCGGCATTGTCGTCGAGCGCTAGGGCGACGCCCGCGTGCGGCTGGAACCAGTCGCGCACCTTGATCCGCCCGGCGGCAAAGCCGCCGCGGACGTTCGGATCGGCCTCGTTCGTGACCTCGAACCCTTTCCAGCCGAGATTGACCGTGAGCGCGCCGAGCGTGACCTTGTCGCGGACGTAATATTGCACCGTCTCGGTCGTGTAGTCGAAGTCCCATTGCGTCGCGAACGGTAGCGCCTGGAAATCGAGGCTGTCGCGCGTCGGATAGAGCCGGCTCGACAGCGCGTAGAAGCGCCGCGCCTGGCGGAAGTCGTTGCGCTCGTACCAGCCGCCGACCGTCAACTCGTTGAAGGCGAGATCGCCCGTCACCGATCCGAACACGCCCTTTCGCTTGATGTCGTATTCGGTGGTACGGATCGAGATCGGCATACCGGTGGGCGCGGAGAACACATAGGGGGTGTACCAGACGCCCTGACCGCGATTGTTATGGTAATAGCCCGTCAGCGTGTAGCGGAGCGGCGCGTCGCCGGTGCTGCGGATCCCGACCGATGCGAGATAATCGACGCGAAGCCCCGCGGCATCGTAATAGGCGTCGTCGATCGTCGCGAACGGCGCGGGATAGGTCGTCCCCGCCGCCGGATTGAACCGCGGCTGGCCGGTGTCGCCGCGATTGGCGGCGATGTCGGCAAGGCGGATGGCAAGGGGATAGTCGCCCGAGATATTGTCCCAGTCATAGCCCAGCCGCCCGATCATCTCGAGCGACAGGTCCTGATAGTCGTTTTCGCGCCGGTCGGAGAAGTTGAAGGTGCCGAACAGTTCGGCATTGGGCGCGATGGGCGCGACCGCCTTGAAATTGGCCTGGTGCTGGCGCTGCGCCCCCACGCCCTTCCACTTGTCCATGTCGAGATAGCCGTAGGAGAAGTATGCGCGCGGACCGTTGTCGCCGAGCGATCCGGTGTCGAACCGGAAGAAGCCGCGGACGGTGTTCTCGCTGCCATAGGTGCCGTTGGCGGTGACGAGCGGCGTGTCGCTGGGATCGCGCGAGAAGAACTCGATCGTCCCGCCGAGGTTGTTCGTCGCCTGCGTCCCGATCGCGCCCGCGCCCTGCGACACCTGCGTCAAGCCGATATTCTCGGACGAGATCGCGCGGCTGATATGGAGCCCGTTGGTGTTGCCATAGCTGCCGTCGCCCAGCGGAATGCCGTCGAGCGTAAAGCCGATCTGGTTCTGGTTGAACCCGCGGATCGACACGCGCTGCGACCATTCGTACGCGCCGAACGGGTCGGCCGCCTGGAAATTGACGCTCGGCAGCTTCTCGATCGCCTTGAGCGGGCTGGTGCCCGGCGTCAGCAGCGCGAAGTCGCGTTCCGAGAGCTGCTGGACCTGCCGCGTCTCGCCCTTGCCGATGATGATGATGTCGTCTTGCGGTTCCGTTGTCGGATCCTCGGCCGTGGACGGCGCGGCGGGGACGCGATCGTCGGCATGGGCGACGACGGGCAGTGCGAATATGGTGCCGGCAAGCAAGGCAGCGCAACGCTTCATGATGGTTTCCCCCGCACCCGCCGCTACGATGGCGGTCGGGTTCGACGGGCGGCGCTAGCGCCTGTGCATGTCATGGTGGTGCCGAAGCGATGACGCGCGCATGACCGAACGAAGATCGAAGTGTGACATGGCTTGTGTTGCCCAAACGCAACACTATCTCGATGCCATCATCCGACAGGGGACCATATGAACCTCGAAAAATTCACCGACCGTGCCAAGGGCTTCCTGCAATCGGCGCAGACCGTGGCGATCCGCAACAGCCACCAGCGGATCAGCCCAGAGCATCTGTTGAAGGCGCTGCTTGAGGACGAGCAGGGCATGGCCTCGGGCCTGATCGGCGCGGCGGGTGGCGATGCCCGCCGGGCGCTCGCCGAGACCGACGCGGCGCTCGCCAAGGTGCCGAGCGTCAGCGGGTCGGGGGCACAGTCGACGCCGGGCCTCGACAACGATGCCGTGCGCGTCCTCGATCAGGCCGAGCAGGTCGCGCAAAAGGCGGGCGACAGCTTCGTCACCGTCGAGCGGCTGCTGCTCGCGCTGGTGCTGGCGCAGAACACCGCGGCGGGTCGCGCGCTGGCGGCGGCGGGGGTGAAGGCCGAGGCGCTCAATGCCGCGATCAACCAGCTTCGCGGCGGGCGCACCGCCGATACCGCGGGGGCCGAGGACCGCTACGATGCGCTCAAGAAGTTCGCGCGCGACCTGACCCAGGCGGCGAAGGACGGCAAGCTCGATCCCGTGATCGGCCGCGACGAGGAAATCCGCCGCACGATCCAGATCCTCGCGCGCCGGACCAAGAACAACCCCGTCCTCATCGGCGAGCCCGGCGTCGGCAAGACCGCGATCGCCGAGGGGCTGGCGCTGCGCATCGCGAACGGCGACGTGCCCGACACGCTCAAGGACCGGACGCTCATGTCGCTCGACATGGGGTCGCTGATCGCCGGCGCGAAATATCGCGGCGAGTTCGAGGAGCGGCTGAAGGGCGTGCTCGACGAGGTGAAGGCGGGCGAGGGCGACATCATCCTCTTCATCGACGAGATGCACACGCTGATCGGCGCGGGCAAGTCGGAGGGGGCGATGGATGCAGGCAATCTGCTCAAGCCCGCGCTCGCCCGCGGCGAGCTGCACTGCATCGGCGCGACGACGCTCGACGAATATCGCAAATACGTCGAGAAGGACCCCGCGCTCCAGCGGCGGTTCCAGCCGGTGTTCGGCGGCGAGCCGACGGTCGAGGACACGATCTCGATCCTGCGCGGCCTGAAGGAGAAATACGAGCTGCATCACGGCGTGCGGATCACCGACGGCGCGATCGTCGCCGCCTCGACGCTCTCCAACCGCTACATCACCGACCGCTTCCTGCCCGACAAGGCGATCGACCTGATGGACGAGGCGGCCAGCCGCCTGCGGATGGAAGTCGAGTCCAAGCCCGAGGAGATCGAGAACCTCGACCGCCGGATCATCCAGCTCAAGATCGAGGCGGAGGCGCTGCGCAAGGAAAGCGACGCGGGTTCGCGCGACCGGCTGGAGCGGCTGAGCGCCGAACTCGACGATCTGGAGGCGCAGTCGGCGGACCTCACCGAACGGTGGCAGGCGGAGAAGGTGAAGCTCCAGTCGGCGACCTCGCTGAAGGGCGAACTGGACGCCGCGCGCACTGCGCTCGACCAGGCGCAGCGCGAGGGCGACCTCGCGAAGATGGCCGAGCTTTCCTACGGCACCATCCCCGCGCTCGAAAAGCGGATGGCCGAGGCCGAGCAGGCGTCCGAAAGCGCGATGCTGCGCGAGGAAGTGACCGCCGACGACATCGCCGCGGTGGTCGGCCGCTGGACGGGCATCCCGGTCGAGCGGATGCTGACCGGCGAGCGCGAGAAACTGCTTCAAATGGAGGCGCAACTTGGTCGCCGCGTGATCGGCCAGGCCGATGCCGTGCGTGCGGTCGCGACCGCCGTCCGTCGTTCGCGCGCGGGGTTGCAGGACCCGAACCGGCCGCTGGGGTCTTTCTTGTTCCTCGGCCCGACGGGCGTCGGCAAGACCGAGCTGACCAAGGCGCTGGCCGAGTTCCTGTTCGACGATCCCAACGCGATGGTCCGCATCGACATGAGCGAGTTCATGGAGAAGCACGCCGTCGCCCGGCTGATCGGCGCCCCGCCGGGCTATGTCGGGTACGAGGAGGGCGGCGTCTTGACCGAGGCCGTCCGCCGCCGCCCCTATCAGGTGGTGCTGTTCGACGAGGTGGAGAAGGCGCATGGCGACGTGTTCAACGTGCTGCTCCAGCTGCTCGACGACGGGCGGCTGACCGATGGGCAGGGGCGGACGGTCGACTTTTCGAACACGATCGTCATCCTGACCTCGAACCTCGGCAGCCAGTATCTGACAGCCTTGGGCGAGGGGCAGAGCGTCGACAGCGTCGAGCCACAGGTCATGGAGGTGGTGCGCGGCCACTTCCGGCCCGAGTTCCTCAACCGGCTGGACGAGATCATCCTGTTCCACCGGCTGGCGGCCGAGCACATGGCGCCGATCGTCGATATCCAGGTGGCGCGCGTCGCGAAGCTGCTGGCCGACCGCAAGATCGGCATCGAGCTGACCGATGCGGCGCGGGCGTGGCTGGGGCGGGTCGGATACGATCCGGTGTACGGCGCGCGGCCGCTGAAGCGCGCGGTGCAGCGCTATCTGCAGGATCCGCTCGCCGACCTCATCCTGCGCGGCGACGTGAAGGACGGGCAGACGGTCCATGTTGACGAGGGCGACGGCGCGCTGACGCTGAGCGTCGCATAAAAAAAGGGAGGCGGGCGTTCAGGGCGCCCGCCTCCCACGTCAAGGGTTACGCAACGATCAGAACTTGGCGTTGAAGCCCGCCCGGAACGACCGACCATAGATGCCGATACCACCCTGGACCGGGTTGTACTGGTACGCACCATAGGTCTCGGTATCGATCGGCGGCAGACGGTCGAACAGGTTCTGCACGTTGATCGAGAAGGTGAAGTTCTCCGCCACCTTGAACTGGGTGTTCAGGTCGAAGGTGATGTAGCTCTTCACGTTGCACGGATCACCGGGCTGGTAACCGGTCGTCAGACCGCAGTCCTTGTAGCCGGTGCCCTGGTCCTGCGCCGACAGGTTGTACCCGTCGAAATAGTAGGCGGTACCGGTCAGAAGGATCGAACCGAAGTCCAGCGTCGTCTGCCAGCTGCCATGCCATTCCGGCGTGCCCGACCCGGCGGTCAGGTTGAAGTTGCCGAGCGTGCCCTGATAGACTTCGGTGCCGCCGCCGGGGAAGTCGGTGGCGAGCGTCAGCAGGAGGCTGGCTTCCGCCGACGAGCTCACGGCAACGCCGCCAACCTCGAAATTGGCGCGCGCGCCAAAGTCGATGCCCTCGGCCCGGATCGTGTTCGCATTGATGAGCTGCGACTGGACGAAGGCGACGCGCGGACGGGCGTTCGGGAAGTTGATGTCCGGTGCGTCGGCGATGACGGTGTAACCCACGGGGATCGGCTGGTTGGTATAGTAGGCCTGCAGCGCCGGAGCGTTCGACGGCTGGGTGATCGCGCCCGTCTTGCGGATGTTGAAATAGTCCGCCGAGAACGAGAGCTGACGGATCGGCTCGAACGTCACCGAGGCGGTGAAGCTACGCGACTTCTCCGGCTCGAGATCGGGGCTGGCCAACGTCGTCTGACCGTAGGAGCCCGCGCGGATATAGGCGGGGCACTGCGAGAAGGTCGCCGTGGTGCAGCCATATTGCGCGAGATAGGTGTCGTTGAACAGCGCCGCCGAGTTGGTGACGAAGCCCGTGGTCGGCAGTGCGTTGGCCTCGCCGAAGGACGGGATCCGGAACCCGCGCGAGAAGGTGCCGCGGATCGTCAGCTGCCGGACGGGACGCAGGATCGCGCCGAACTTCGGCGAGAAATTGTCCTGTCCCGACGAGTAGCTGTCGTAGCGGCCCGAGGCGCGCAGCTCGAGCTGATCGAAGATCGGGGCCGAAGCCTCGAAATAAGCCGACTTGACCGTACGATTGCCGACGGTGCCGAACGCGTTCTGAGCAAAATAGCGCTGCGTCGGGCCGTTGGTGTCGTCGTTGGCCGAGGGCGCGTCGACCGCCTCGTAATAGACCGAGCCGCCGACGCCGAGCTGCGCCATGCCGCCGGGCAGCTGGAACAGCTTGAACCCGAGCGTGCCCTGGATCTGGTACAGATCCGACGACGCATCGGAGATGTTGTCCGGACGGACATAGGCGTCGACGTCGGGCGTGTTCAGTTCCGGATTGACGAAGTTGAACGAACCATCGGCAATCGCATTCAGCGTGTTCTGAATGCGGTAGAAGCCGCGGAAGGTACGACGCAGGTCGCTGTGCATCGCGGTGCCGGCCACGTCGAAGTTGATCCGGTCGGTGATGTCGCCGCTGACGCCGAAGGCCGCGCGATAGGTACGGTTGCGCGTCTCGTTATAAGTCGGCGTGTTGTAGTCGCGACCGATCAGCAGCGCCGCCTGGCCCGCTGCCGCGAACGGATTGTTCGGGTTGAGGCGCGCACCCGGGGTGTTCACGTTACAGCCGCCCGGCACCTGATAGGTGCCGCCGATGAGCACCGCGTTCTGGCCGTTGAGCGGGCAGACATAAACCGGCAGCGCCAGGTTCGACGAACCCGGGGCGACCGCGCCCGCCGCCGTGGCGGTCGAGAATTGCGGGAACAGGATGCCCGTGTTCGCGGTCGCGCGGAGACCCGTGGGCAGGCCCGAATAGCCCGAACGCGTCTGTAGGAAGTTGGCCTCGAAATAGCCCTCGATCGAATCGCCGATATCGGCGGTCACTCGGGCCGAGCCGCCGAAACGCTCGATCTGCGGGCTGATGACGCTGTAGCGCTGGACAGTATCGATCTGGCAGACCTGGTTCGGCGCGGTCGCGTTGGTGGCGACGGCACGATCGGCGGCGGTCAGCGTGTAGAGCTGCCCGCCGACGCAGGCCGACAGGTTCTGGTACTGGGTGCCGGCGACGCCGGTGTTGGCGCCCGTTGCGCTCAGGTTTGCCGGGCGGACGAGGAAGTTCGCCGCGGTGTCGAGGCCGCCATAGACATAGCCGGTTCCCGCCGCATTGAGCGAGAAGCCGTTCTGACGGTTGTCGGGGCCGCAATCAGCCGGTGCGGTTGAACCCTGAAGGCAGATACCGCGTTCGTCCGAGCTGTTGAACGGATAGGGGCGCTGACGATTGTAGAGCGCTTCCGAGCGGATATAGAAGCCACTGATGTAGCCGCCAATCCCCTTGGAGGCCAGATCGCCGAAGCCCAGCGTGCCGGTCAGGCGATAGTTCGACCCGTCGCCGCGTTCGCTGATGCCGGCCTGCGCCGACAGGTTGAGGCCCTTGGCCTCCTTCTTCGTGATGATGTTGACCACGCCCGCGATCGCATCGGCACCGTAGGAAGCCGAGGCGCCGTCGCGCAGCACTTCGATGCGGTCGATGATGTCGTCGGGGATGGTGTTGAGGTCGACGAAATTGCGGCTGCCGTCATCCGCGAGCGGATAGTACGCGGCGCGCAGGCCGTCGAACAGCACCAGCGACGAGTTGGTCGACAGGCCGCGCAGCGAGATCGCCGACGCGCCCGCCGCGAAGGCGCCGTTGGCGGTGAAGGAGTTGGTGAGCGCCGGGCCGTTGTTCGATGCGAGCGTCTGAAGCGCTTCCTGAACCGTCAGGACGCCGCGACGCTCGAGCGTGTCGGCGGTCAGCGTCGTGACCGGCGAGGGCGTGCGCGTGTCGGAGCGAAGGATCGAGCCAGTGACGACGATCTCCTGCCCGCCGCCGGTGTCCTCGGTGGTCTCGGGCAGCTGCTGCTGCGTCGTGGTGGTCGTGGTGGTCGAGGTGTCCTGCGCATAGGCGGGCACGGCGATGACGCCAGCGCCCAGGAGCGCGAGCGCCGGCAGGGCGGCACCGCCGCGGAGCGACCGACGATTGTCGAAGTTTCTGGTTTTCACGATTGTTCCCTCACCTGTGTCCCATCGATGCCGTGGCATCACCCCATTGGGACGTGTCGCGCACGTGCGATCGTGCGCACGACACGCTTGACCACAATTGGTCACGTTTGTGACATGAACTGTAAAGGTCGTTGCGCCGGAAACTGACTTTTTATCAGAAACATGTGTCGTCCGGGCAACAGAACAGCAACAGGACGGGCATTTTGCAGCAACGTTACCGAAAACAACGCCGACCGTTTAACTTAAGGCAGGATCAGCCCCGCCAGCGCCGCCGACATGAGGTTGGCGAGGCTGCCCGCCAGCAGCGCCCGCACGCCCAGCCGCGCGATCATCGGCCGCTGATTGGGCGCCAGGCTGCCCGTCGCGGCCATCTGGATCGCGATCGAGCTGAAATTCGCAAATCCGCACAGCGCAAACGTGATGATCGCATGCGTCCGCCCGCTCAGCGCGTCGTTCATCTTGCCTAGTTCGATGAAGGCGACGAACTCGTTGAGGACGAGCTTGGTCCCGAACAGGCCGCCCGCGCGCCCCGCCTCGTCCCAAGGGATGTTGAGGAGGAACATCACCGGCTGAAAGACGCTGCCGATCAGCATCTGGAAGCTGAGTTCCGGGTGCCCGAACCAGCCGCCGACGACCCCGAGCAGGCCGTTGGCCATCGCCACCAGCGCGACGAAGGCGAGCACCATCGCGCCCACCGCGACGGCGATCTTGACGCCGGTCTGCGCGCCCATCGCCGCGGCCATGATGATGTTGGCGGCGCGCTCGTCCTCCGGATCGGGTTCGGCGACGGCGAGGACGGCGGCTTCCTCTACGCCCTCGGCCTGGAGCACGGGCTCGGGCGCGACGTCGGGCATGATGATCTTGGCCATCAGGATGCCGCCGGGCGCGGCCATGAAGCTGGCGGCGAGCAGATAGGGCAGCGACTGGGGTCCCAGGAACGAGGCATAGGCTGCGAGGATCGTGCCCGCGACGCCCGCCATGCCGACCGACATCACCGCGAAGAGCTGGCTGGGCGTCAGGCTCGCGAGATAGGGGCGGATGACGAGCGGCGATTCGGACTGGCCGACGAAGATGTTGGCCGCCGAGCATAGCGACTCGACCTTGCTGATGCCGACCACCTTCTCGATCGCGCCGCCGACCCAGCGGATCACGAACTGCATGATCCTGAGGTGATAGAGCACCGAGACGAGGCTGGCGAAGAAGATGATGACGGGTAGGGCGGAGATGGCGAAGCTCTGCCCGCCCATGGTCGGGCTGGCGAGTGGGCCGAAGATGAAGTCGGTGCCCGCCTTGGCATAGCCGAGCAGCGCGGTGACGCCGGTCGCCATCGTCCGGATCGCCGCCTGCCCTGCGGGCACGTAGAGCACGAGGAACGCGATGCCCGCCTGCAGCGCGAACGCCGCGCCGACGACGCGCAGCCGGATCGCCCGGCGATTGGTCGACAACGCGACCGCAAGGCCAAGGATGACGGCGATACCGGCTAGGCCGATCAAGAAACGGGTAAGCAAGATGATGGGCTTTCCATGGCAGGCCGATCGCGGCCCGGACGCATGGCCGTGCGAGGTGGCACAGCGCGGGCTTCGTTTCCAGTGGGTATGTGCGGGCGGGGCTGGCCCTTTCCCCGGCGGGCACCTTCCGCTAACCGCCGCCGATGGACTCCGCCACGCCCGCGCCGATCTCCCGCTCGCTCTTCGCGCTCGCCATCTTCTATGGCGGCATGGTCTGCATCGCCGGCGTGCTCGGCAACAAGCAGGTGGCGCTCGGGCCACTCGCGGTGGAGGCGGGGATCTTCGCCTTCCTGCTGCTGGTCGTCGTGTCGTCGTCGGTCGCCGAGCTGCACGGGCGCGCGGTCGCCAATCGGCTGGTATTGATCGGCTTCGTGCCGCTGCTCGTGTCGATGGCGCTGTCGTGGATCGTCGTCCAGCTCCCCTCGGCACCCAGCATGGAGCCTGCACGGATCGAGGCGTTCACGCTGATGATGAGCAGCACGTGGCGCATCTGGGCGGGCGGCATCGCCGCCTATGGCCTGTCGCAGATCCTGAACGTCACGATCTTCGACGCGCTGAAGCGGCAGGGGGGCAAACTCCTGTGGCTGCGCGCAGGGATTTCGAGCGTGCTGAGCCAGGTGCTCGACACCTTCATCTTCGTCACCGTCGCCTTTTACGGCGTGTTCCCGATCGGCCAGCTGATCGTCGGACAGATGATCGCCAAGGTGACGCTTTCGATCGTGCTCGTCCCCGCGCTGATCTACGTCTTCGTCGGGCTGGGCCGAAAGCTCGACAGCAAGGAGGCGCTGGCATGACCGACTATCGCCCGCCCGCCGCACTGCTCGCCAAGGCGGAGACGCTGACCGAGGCGCTGCCCTACCTGCAGCGCTATGCCGGCAAGACGTTCGTCATCAAGTACGGCGGCCATGCGATGGGCGACGCCGAACTCGCGCGCGACTTTGCCGAGGACGTGGTCTTGCTGAAGGCGGTGGGCATCAATCCCGTCGTCGTCCATGGCGGCGGGCCGCAGATCGGCGCGATGCTGAAGCGGCTGGGGGTCGAATCGCAGTTCGTCGGCGGCCTGCGCGTCACCGACGCCGCCACCGCCGAGGTCGCGGAAATGGTGCTGGCGGGCAAGATCAACAAGGAAATCGTCGCCTGGATCGACGCCGCCGGCGGCCGCGCGATCGGCATCTCGGGCAAGGACGCGCGCCTTGTCGTCGCCGAAAAGGTCCGGCGGACCGAGCCCGACCGCAATTCGGGGATCGAACGGCACGTCGACCTGGGCTTCGTCGGCGATCCGGTGGCGGTCGATCCCTCGATCCTGACGATGCTGGCGAGCCAGAACGTCATTCCCGTCGTGGCGCCGGTGGCGCTGGGGGTGGACGGCCACACCTACAACATCAACGCCGACACGATGGCCGGCGCGATCGCGGGTGCGCTGGGCGCGGCGCGGTTCTTCCTGCTGACCGACGTGGCCGGCGTGCTCGACAAGGCGGGCGAGCTTCAGAGCGACCTCGACCCCGCTCGCATTGCCGAGCTGACGGCGGACGGCACGATCTCCGGCGGCATGATCCCCAAGGTCGAGACGTGCGTCGCCGCGGTCGAGGCGGGGGTGGACGCCGCCGTCATCCTCGACGGGCGCGTGCCGCACGCGATGCTGCTGGAGATCTTCACTCGGCAGGGCGTGGGGACGCTGGTGCGGCGTTAGTCGGCGGAGCCTCAGTTTAAGATTTGCACGTCCTGCCCAACCGCTTTCCACCGGGAGGCGGACAGGTCAATCCGACAGCTCGACCAGAGTACGACGCTCGCGCGCTCCATTGCGCGAAAGGCGGGCGGGAACAGCGACTGAGGCAGCTCGCTTCCTGCGCCGGTGAACTCGTGCACGATCCGGGTCTGCGACTTTACGGCGCCGATGCGCAGCGTAACCCACGCCCGTCCGTCACCCGACTGGTGGTAAGCATATTGCGCCACCGCGGTCCCGTTTGGGAAGTCGTTTCCGTCGCTGACATAATCCCAGCGTTCGATCTTGCCGAAGGCTCTTCGCAATGCGCGATCGACGCATGCACGGTCGACAGGTGAGGAAACTTCCCTTACCGCGCGAACCCCGCGTTCAGGCTCGCATCCGGCCAGCAGTAATAGGCCGATGATCGGGGCTGCAGTCCGTGCATATACCGAGGATCTACGCCGCGCGCCGGTCAAAGCCGGAACACGCCCTCGATCACCGTCACGCATTGCCCGCGCAGGATCACGCGGTCACCGGCCAGCTCGCAATCGACAAGGCCGCCGCGCGCGCTCGCCTGAAATGCGGTGAAGCGGGGGCGGCCTAGCCGCGCCGTCCAATACGGGGTGAGGACGCTGTGCGCGGAGCCCGTCACCAGGTCCTCGTCGATCCCCGCGGCGGGGGCGAAGACGCGGCTGACCACATCCGTGTCGCTGCCGGGGGCGGTGACGATGTTGAGCGTGTCGCCGATCGCGGCGAGCGCGCGATAGTCGGGGGCCAGCGCGCGCACCGTCGCCTCGTCCGCCAGCACGACGAGGTCGTAGCCATTGGGATGGTGCAGCACCTCGCCCTCGGTCACGCCCAGCGCGCCAAGCAGCCCCGGCACCTCGGCGGGGGCGGGCGGATAGGCGGGGAGCGCCATTGCATAGCCGTCCCCCTCGCGCGCCACCTCGAGGATGCCGGCGCGGCGGGTGCGGAATGTCACGCGTTCGCCGCCGTCACGGCTCAGCAGGTAATGCCCGCTCGCCAGCGTCGCATGACCGCACAGCGCGACCTCGACCGCGGGGGTGAACCAGCGGAGTTCGTAATCCGCCGCCCCGCTCGCATCGCGCAGAACGAACGCGGTTTCGGCGAGATTGTTTTCAGCCGCGATCGCCTGCAGCACCGCGTCGTCCAGCCAGAAGTCGAGCGGCATCACCGCCGCCGGATTGCCCGCGAACGGGCGATCGGCGAACGCATCGATCTGGGCGAAGGGGAGTTTCACGCGCGCTTCCTGAACCAGTGGGGGGTCACGTCCTCCTCCACCAAGGGATCGTCGGTGTCGCTATGCCCCTCGGGATCGAGGTGGATGAGCACCTCGACCTTCGGGAACGCCTTGTGAAGCGCCATTTCGACGGCCTCGACCACGTCGTGCGCCTCGGCCACGGTGATGTCGCGGTCGACGTTCATGTGGAACTGGGCGAAGTCGCGAGTGCCCGAGCGGCGGGTGCGGAAATCGTGGATGCCGCGCACGTCGGGGTTGGCGACCGCGACCGCGATATAACGCTGGCGGTCGTCCTCGGGCCATTCCTTGTCCATCAGCTGGTCGATCGCCTGTGCAGACGCCTTGAACGCGCCGAAGCCCAGCCAGCCGGCGATGGCGATGCCGAACAGCGGATCGACCCCCGGCAGCCCGACATAGCGGTCGAGCACCAGCGCGGCGATGACCGACAGGTTGAGCAGCACGTCACCCTGATAATGAAGGCTGTCGGCCTGAACCGCGACCGATCCCGTCGCGGCGATGATCCGCTTCTGATAGGTGACGAGCATGATCGTCGCGACGATCGCCGCGCCCGAGACGGCGATGCCGAGTTCGGCATCGGCGACCGGCGCCCGATCGCCGAGCGCGCTGATCCCGCGCCAGCCGATCGCCAGCGCCGAGGCGGTGACGAGCGCCACCTGGAACAATGCCGCTAGCGCCTCCGCCTTGCCATGGCCGAACCGGTGGTCGTGATCGGCGGGCGTCGCCGCCAGCCGCACGCCGTAGAGCGTGACGAGCGAGGCGAGCAGGTCGAGGCCGGAATCGGCAAGGCTGCCCAGCAGTGCGACCGAACTGGTCGTGAGCGCGGCATAGCCCTTGAGGCAGATGAGGAAGATCGCGGTCGCGACACTGGCCAGCGCCGCGCGTGCGGCGACGCTGTTGAGGAGGATGCGGCGCTTTTCGGTCTCGGTCACGGGAAGAGCATGCCTTCGGTCCAGCCGCTGTCGGTGCGGGTAAAGACGCGCCGCTCGTGCAGACGATGCGCGCGGTCCTGCCAAAATTCGATGATGCGCGGGGTGACGCGATAGCCGCCCCAGTGCGGCGGGCGCGGCACGTCGCCGCCCTCGAACCGCGCCTTTATTTCCTCGAACCGCGCCTCGAACGTCGCGCGCGTGTCGAGGGGGCGCGACTGGTCGCTGGCCCAGGCACCGAGCTGCGAATCACGGCTGCGCGTCGCGAAATAGGTGTCGCTTTCGGCATCGGTGGCGAGCGCGACGGACCCTTCGATACGGATCTGGCGGCGCAGCGACTTCCAGTGGAAGAGGAGCGCGACGTTGCGGTTCTCGGCCAGCTCGCCCGCCTTGCGGCTCTCGCGGTTGGTGTAGAAGACGAAGCCGTCGGGGCCGTGCCCCTTGAGCAGCACCATGCGCACCGATGGACGCCCGTCGGCATCAGCGGTGGCGAGCGCCATCGCGTTCGAATCGTTGATCTCGTGTTCGCGCGCTTCGGCGAACCAGGTGTCGAACAGCTTGAAGGGGTCTTCTCCGGCCATCCCGGCGACATAATGCCGCGCCCGTTGGGTGTCGAGGAACGAGTCCCCGCCTGATGCTTTGAATCGGCTCCGCAACGAGGGGAATGGCGATGGCCGCGCGCGCCTATTGGCAGGGACAGATCCGGCTCGCTTTGGTGTCGATCCCGGTCGAGATCTATTCGGCGACGAGGAGCGGCGCGAGCGTCAGCTTTCGCCAGATCCACGAACCGACCGGCAAGCCCGTCCATTACGAAAAGGTCGTGACCGGCGTCGGCCCCGTCGATGCCGAGGAGATCATGAAGGGGTACGAGGTCGAGAAGGGCAATTACGTGCTGCTCGACCCCGAAGAGATCGAGGCGGTGAAGCTCGAATCGAAGAAGACGCTGGAGCTCACCCAGTTCGTCGATGCCGACGAGATCGACGTCCTCTATTACGAAAAGCCCTATTTCGTCGTCCCCGCCGACGACCTGGCCGAAGAAGCATTCATCGTGCTGCGCGAGGCGCTGCGCCGGACGAAGAAGCTGGGGCTGGGGCAACTGGCGATGCGCGGGCGCGAATATGTCGTGAGCCTCAAGCCCTGCGGTCGCGGCATGGTGCTGGAAACGCTGCGCTACGCCGACGAGGTACACAAGGCGCAGGGCTATTTCCGCGACATTCCCGACGACGAGCCCGATGCCGACCTCCTCGACCTGGCCGAAACGCTGATCGGCAAGAAGGCAGGGAAGTTCGATCCCAAGATCTTCCACGACCGCTACGTCGATGCGCTCAAGGGGCTGATCGAGCGCAAGAAGAAGGCGAAGGGCGGCGGCCGGATCATCGAGGATGACGGCAGCGCGCCCGAGCGGCGCGGGTCGAACGTCGTCGACCTGATGGCCGCGCTGAAGAAGAGTCTCGAGAAGCCGGGCGAGGGCGGGGCGAAGAAGCCGGCGGCGAAGAAGGCGCCGGCGAAGAAGGCACCGGCGGCGAAGGCGACGCCCGCGCGCAAGCCGGCGGCAAGGAAGCGGGCGTGAGCGACCGTCATCCCAGCGAAAGCTGGGATCGCTGGCCGCGAGGGCGGCGTGCGTGGATGGCGACCCCAGCCTTCGCTGAGGTGACGGTTTCTTCTCTTCGTCACCCCGGACCTGTTCCGGGGTCTACCGATCCGCAAGCGCCGCGGCCGGCTAGCTGCGCGGCGCGGTGGACTTCGGAACAAGTCCGGGGTGACATTAGGAGTGACGGGAGGCGTTAGTGGCAAAAATCCCGGACCCGCTCGCCGCCTACAACGCGAAGCGCGACTTCACGCGCACCGCCGAACCCGCGGGCACGCTCGCGCCCGGCCACGGCAACAGCTTCGTCGTCCAGAAACACGACGCCACGCGCCTTCATTGGGACTTCCGCCTGGAAATCGACGGCGTGCTGAAAAGCTGGGCGGTGACGCGCGGCCCCAGCCTCGATCCTGCCGAGAAGCGGCTTGCAGTGCGGACCGAGGACCACCCGCTTGGCTATGCGACCTTCGAGGGGACCATCCCCGCCGAGGCATATGGCGGCGGCACGGTGATGCTGTGGGACCGCGGCACCTGGGCGCCGATCGCGGGCAAGTCGGCCAAGGACCTCGACAAGGGTCATCTCCACTTCGTCCTCGACGGCGAGCGGATGAAGGGCGAGTGGCTGCTGATCCGGCTGAAGCCGCGCGGGCGGGAGACGCGCGAGAACTGGCTCTTGCGCAAGATCGACGATGCGCATGCGGGCGGTGCCGATACGCTGGTCGAAACCGCGCTGACCAGCGTCGACACCGGCCGGACGATGGACGAGATCGCGGAGGGCAAGCGACCGACGCGCAAGGCCGCTCGGCCGCGAAAGGGCACCCGCCCGAAGGCGCAGGACGTGCAACTGGCGACGCTGGTTGATGCGGTGCCGGCGGGCAATGGCTGGCTGCACGAGGTCAAGTATGACGGCTATCGCGCGCTGGTCGCGGTGGGCGGCAGAGGGAGCCGAGTGTTCACGCGCTCCGGCCTCGACTGGACGGACAGGTTCCCCGGCGTCGCCGAGGCCGCGGGCGCGATCGACGGCCCTGCGCTGATCGACGGCGAGATCGTCGCGATGAAGGACGGCAAGCCCGATTTTTCGACGCTTCAGGACGCGATTTCGAACGGCGGCGAGATGGTGTTCTTCGCCTTCGATCTTTTGGAGGCGGGCGAGGACCTGCGATCCCTGCCGCTGGTCGAGCGCAAGCAGCGACTCGCGGCGTTGCTGCCGGCGGGCGAACCGCGCCTCCAGTTCGCCGAGCATGTCGTGGGCGCGGGCGAGAAGCTGTTCGACGCGATGTGCGCCGAGGGGCTGGAGGGCATCGTCTCGAAGCGGATCGACGCCCCCTATCGCGCGGGTCGAACCAGGGCGTGGCTCAAGGTCAAATGCACGCACCGGCAGGAATTCGTGATCGTCGGCTGGCTGCCGTCGAGCGCGAAGGGGCGCGGCCTGCGCTCGCTGCTCCTCGGACTCAACGAGGGCGGCAAGCTGCGCTATGCGGGCAAGGTCGGCACGGGGTTCGATGCCGACACGCAAGCGATGCTGGTGGGCAGGCTGGAGAAGCTGGTCCGCAAGACCGCGCCGGTCGAGGTGCCGCGCGCCGCGGCCAAGGGCGCGATGTGGGTGCGGCCGACGCTGGTCGCCGAAGTCGCGTTCGCCGAGTTCACCGCCGAGAATGTCGTCCGGCATGCCAGCTTCATCGGCCTGCGCGGCGACAAGCCCGCCAAGGCGGTCGTCGCGGAAAAGCCCGCCGCCCTGCCGCCCGTCTCGACCGTGAAGATCAGCAGCCGCGACCGCGTGGTGTTTCCGGGCGACGGCATCACCAAGGGCGAGCTCGCCGACTATTACGCGGCGATGGCGGGGGTGATGTTGCCCTGGCTCGGCCGGCGCCCAATCAGCCTGGTCCGCTGTCCGCAGGGGCGGGCGAAGCAATGCTTCTTCCAGAAGCACGACGCGGGCAGCTTCGGCGAACAGGTGCGTCACGTCGACATCCGCGAGAAGGACGGCGGCACCGAACCCTATCTCTATGTCGAGGATGCCGAGGGCATGCTCGCCTGCGTCCAGATGGGGACGATCGAGTTCCACGGCTGGGGCGCGCGGATCGAGGATGTGGAGCGGCCCGATCGCCTCGTCTTCGACCTCGACCCCGACGAGGGGCTGGATTTCACCGACGTTAAGCGCGCGGCCGAGCATATCAAGAGCGTCCTTGCCGACATGGGGCTCACCAGCTTTCCGATGCTGTCTGGGGGCAAGGGCGTGCACGTCATCGTGCCGCTGGCTCCGCACGCCGAATGGCCCGCGGTCAAGTCGTTCGCCGACCGCTTCGCCCGCGCGCTCGCCGCCGATGATCCCGACCGCTTCGTCGCGACCGCGACCAAGGCGAAGCGCAAGGGCCGCATCTTCATCGACTGGCTGCGCAACCAGCGGGGGGCCACCGCGGTGCTCCCCTATGTGGTGCGCGCGCGCCCCGGCGCGCCCGTGGCGGCGCCGGTCGCGTGGAGCGAGTTCAAGGCGATCGATACCGCCGCGCGCTGGACGCTGAAGGACACCAACGAATTGATCGAGCGGACCGGAAGCCGCTTGCTGAAGGGGTGGGGGATCGCCGATCAGGTGCTGCCCGAAATCTGAGGGGAGCGGACGTGGCGAAGCGAAACGACTTCACGGCGGCGATCGAATGGACCGGCAATCACGGCACGGGCACCAGCGGCTACCGCGCCTATGACCG
Source organism: uncultured Sphingomonas sp. (assembly GCA_913775315.1). GTDB lineage: Bacteria > Pseudomonadota > Alphaproteobacteria > Sphingomonadales > Sphingomonadaceae > Sphingomonas. The sequence continues at coordinate 35,509 of CAJYIX010000015.1, forward strand.
AACGTGGAGCGTGACGACGCCGGGCAAGCCCGTCATCCATTGCTCCAACGACCCCGCGCTCGGCGGCGATCCGGGGCTGCACAATCCGGAGGATATGCTGCTGTCGGCGCTGTCGGCGTGCCACATGCTGTGGTTCCTGCACCTCGCCAGCGATGCGGGGATCACCGTCACCGGCTATCGCGACGAGCCGCTGGGAATCGGCGAGAGCGAGGCGTCGGGGGCGGGGCGCTTTACCGCCGCGGTGCTGCGCCCGACGATCACGCTGGCCGATCCGCGCGATGCGGACCGCGCCGATTGGCTCCATGGCGAGATCCACAAGGTCTGCTTCATCGCGCGGTCGGTCGCCTTTCCGGTGAGCGTCGAGGCGAGCTACGACTGACCCAGCAGCAGCCGCACCACCGCATCCGGGCTCTCGAAGCCGAAATCGGGGCCGACCGCCGCCAGTGCCTCGCGGTGGGCATAGCCCCAGTGGACCGCGCCCGATCGGATGCCGCAACGCTGCGCCGCCTCGATATCGCGCGTCTCGTCGCCGATCGCGAGCGCCTGTGCGGCGCTCACCCCCGCGGCCTTCAGCACCCGGCGGAACCGCGGCGCCTTGCCATAGAGCGAGGAGGCGCATTCCCAGATCGCGAACCGGCGCGCGTTATCGGGGCCGAGGATGCGGCGCGCGTTGATTTCCGCATTCGAGCTGACCAGCGCGAGCTGCACCCCCGCCGCGTCCAGCCGCGCGAGCATCTCGGTCACGCCGTCGAACAGATGAACCTCGTGCGTGTGCAGCGCAAAGAGCGTGCGGACATAGCGGGCGATGAACGGCAGCTTCCACGCCGGGATGCGCAGGTGGCGAATGACATCGCGCGTCGGCAGGCCGCGCAACCGTTCGACCTCTCCCGCCTCCACCGTGCGGAAGCGGTATCGCTGGGCAAGGTGATCGACGATGCCGAGGAACCAGTGCCCGCTGTCGGAAAGCGTTCCGTCGAAGTCGAAGATGACGAGGCGGATCGGGGGCGAAGGCGGCAGCACGGGCGGGATGATTGGCCGAGGGGCGGCGCGCTGGCAAGCCGTCCGGCACGGGCCGGAAACTCAAGCTTCGTAAAATCGAAGCGTGATTACAAGACTTGTTCTGCGGCCCCGCATGACTCATGTATCGGGGGTGGCAGACGCCACACTCGTTCTTCAACCAGCGAAAGGAGGTGATCCGATGTCTCATGGTTCAGCAGTGAGGTCGGTTCAGTTCGTTCGGGAGACGCGCCGCTAAGCCTGCGCGGTGAGGGCGGGGGATATTCTTCCCCAATCAACGCCTTCGCCCAATCAGGCGCGCGGCCCGCATGGTCTCCCGCGTCGGAACATCCGGCCGCTGACCATGTCGGAGGCTGCCGGGCCCTTGGGAAAGGGTCCGGCAGCCTCTTTCATTTCTGGAGAACGCCGCGATGGCGAAGCTGCTGGTTTTCTATGGCTCCTACCGGCGGGACCGGATGGGCATCCGGTTGGCCGACTATCTGGTCGCCGGGTTCGCCGCGCGCCGGCACGATGTCGAGCTGATCGACGCGAGGGCGGTCGGGCTGCCGATGCTCGACCGGATGTACAAGGAATATGCAAAGGGCGAGGCGCCCGCGGCCATGCAGGCGCTGGCGGACAGGATCGCCGCCGCCGACGGCTTCGTATTCGTGACCGGCGAATATAATTGGGGGATGCAGCCGGGGCTCAAGAACCTGACCGACCATTTCCTCGAGGAATGGTATTGGCGGCCCGCGGCGATCGCCAGCTATTCGGCCGGGCGCCTCGGCGGCGCGCGGGCGGCGACCGCGTGGCACGGGACGCTGTCGGAGATGGGCATGGTCGTCACGTCGAGCACGATCGGCGTGGGGCAGATCGGCGGCGCGCTCGATGCCGATGCGCAGCCGACCGGCGAGGGCGGGGCGGCACTCGAGCGGAGCTTCCCGCGATTTGCCGCCGACCTCGAATGGTGGGTCGAGGCGGCGATGGCGCAGCGGGCGAAGGTCGCGCCGCCTTACTGAGCGGCCTCCACCAGCACACGCCCCTCGCGCCGCGGGTCGTAGCCGCCGTCGATCCGGCCATCGCGCACGATCACCGCATGGACACCCGAATCCTCGCCCTGGCCTGGCTTGACCGTCATGCCCCGTGCCGCGAGCCCCTCGACCACGCCGGGGGCGAACCTGCCCACCTCGCCGCTGATCGACCTGCCCCGCGCGACGAGGTTGGGGAGCGCCAGCGCCTCCTGCATCGGCAGCTTCCACCAGACGGCGGCGACCAGCGACTTGCCGACATAGGGCAGGATCGCGTTGCCGCCCGCCGACCCGATCGCCCCGGCGAAGCGGCCCTGACCGTCGAGCAGGATCATCGGCGTCATCGACGACCGCGGCCGCTTGCCCGGCGCGACGGCATTGGCGGCGGGGGCCCCGTCGCTTTCGGTGGGCGAGAAGCTGAAATCGGTGAGTTGGTTGTTGAGGAAGAAGCCGTCGACCATCCGGCCGGTGCCGAAGATCGATTCGACGGTCGTCGTCATGGAGACGACGTTGCCCGCCGCATCGCCGACGATGAAATGGGTGGTGCCCGCCGGCTCCTTCGTCGCATCGGCGCCGCGCGCGGGCGCGCCGGCCGGGTTGCCGAACGTCGGTTCGCCCGCGCGGGCACCGATCAGTCTGGCGCGGGCGTCGAGATAGGCGGGGTCGAGCAGCCCCCGGACCGGCACGCGCACGAACCCCGGATCGCCGACATAGCGGTCGCGGTCGGCGAACATGACCCGGCTCGCTTCGGCAAAGGTGAACCACGCCTGCGGATCGGTCGGGCCGCGGCGTGCGATGTCGGTGCGTTCGAGGAGCTTGAGCAGCATCAGCATGCCGACTCCCGACGACGGCGGCGGGGGGACGCAGGCGCGATAGCCGGCCCAGGCGTCGCACAGCGCCTCGCGTTCGACGGGCCGGTAGGCGGCGAGGTCGGCGAGGGTCATCGTCCCTTCGAGCGGGGCGGCGCGCGTCTTCTGCACGATCCGCGCGGCGGTCTGCCCCTTGTAGAGCGCGTCGGGTCCCTGCGCGGCCAGGCGCGTCAGGAACTCGGCATAGGCCGGATTCCTGAGCCGGTCGCCGGGACCGACGAGCCCGCCGCCGGGCTTTCCGAAATAGGCGCGGGCGTCGACGCTCTGAAGCTGGGGATAGCTGCCGGCGAGAAACCGGCCGAGGCGCGGCGACACGACGAAGCCCTCCCGCGCCGTCCGCTCCGCATCGCCGAACAACCCGGACCAGCGCAGGCGACCATGCTCCCGATGGGCAAGGCCGAGCATCGCGACCGCGCCCGGCACGCCGGTCGCCCGGCCGGACACGACGGCGCGGGCGAAGGGCAGCGGCTTGCCGTCGCTACCGATGAACATCGACGGCGTCGCGCCCGCCGGCGCGACCTCCCGCCCGTCATAGACTCGCACCTTCCCGGTGGCGGCGTCGAGATAGGTCATGAACGCGCCGCCGCCGATCCCTGAGCTCTGCGGTTCGACCAGCGACAGCATCGCTTGCACCGCCACCGCCGCATCGACCGCGCTGCCGCCCTTGCGCAGCACCGCCATCCCCGCCTCCGCCGCCAGCGGATTGGCGGCGACGACGAACATTTCGCGCGCGGAGGCTGCCATTGCCGGTGCCGGTGTCGCGGCGCGCGGGGCGGGGGCGCAGGCCGACAGCGCGGCGGCGGCGATCAGGGCGGCGATGCGCATCCAGGAGGCTCCAGAACCGTTGATCCCCGGCGATAGCCGAGCATGGGCACGTGTCCAACCGTCGGAGGGTTTGCCCCGGCGAACGATCGCACTAGAAGGCTCGGCCAAGCCATAGCGCGCGCCGCGTTGCGCGGGCGGGCAGGAGAAGGACAGCGGATGGCGCGCAAGCTCGAACAGTTTCCCAACCTCGTCACGATGTTCTTCGTGCGTGCCGCGGAGCGCGGCGACCGCCCCTTCCTGTGGGCGAAGATCAATGGGAAATGGGTGTCGACCAGCTGGACCGAGGCCGCGCGGCAGGTCGCGGCGCTGGCGACCGCGCTGAAAAAGCTGGGGCTGGAGCGCGGCGACCGGGTGATGCTGGTGAGCGAGAACCGGCCCGAATGGTGCATCAGCGATCTTGCCATCATGGCCGCGGGCTGCGTCACGGTGCCGACCTACACCACCAATACCGAGCGCGATCACCAGCACATCATCGAGAATTCGGGCGCGCGTGCGATCATCGTGTCGAATGCGCGGCTGGCGAAGACGCTGCTCCCCGCGGCGATCCGCACGGGTACCGCGCAGATCGTGATCGGCATCGACGAACTGCGCGGCGGGCAGCAGGGCGCGCTCGAATATCACCAGTATCGGGCGCTCATCGCCGCGCATCCCACCGAACCGGATACGGTCGCTGCGCAGGCGTTCTTCAAGCGCGAGGACCTGGCCTGCATCATCTACACCAGCGGCACCGGCGGCTCCCCGCGCGGGGTGATGCAGCATCACGGGGCGATCCTGCACAACGTCAACGGCTGTTGCACCGTCATTTCGGAGGATTTCGGCTGGGAGGAGGAAGTGTTCCTGTCCTTCCTGCCGCTCAGCCATGCCTATGAGCATACCGGCGGGCAGCACTTCCCGATCGGGCTGGGTGCCGAAATCTACTACAGCGAGGGCCTCGACAAGCTGGCGTCCAACATCGAGGAGACGCGGCCGACGATCATGGTCGTCGTCCCCCGCCTGTTCGAGGTGCTGCGCCAGCGGATATCCAAGGGAATCGAGAAGCAGGGCAAGGTGCCGAACTGGCTGCTCGATCGCGCGGTGGCGATCGAGGGCCGGCGCGCGGCCAGCGGGCGGACGGCGATCACGGACATGCCCGCCAGCCTGGCCGTCTCGCGGCTCCTGAAGCCCAAGATCGCCAAGCGGTTCGGTGGGCGGATGAAGGCGATGGTGTCGGGCGGCGCGCCGCTCAACCCGGAGGTCGGCAATTTCTTCCAGGCATTGGGCCTCACCTTCCTGCAAGGCTACGGCCAGACCGAGGCGGCGCCCGTCATCTCGTGCAACCGCCCCTCGGCGGGGCTCAAAATGGACACGGTCGGCCCCCCGCTCGCCGATACCGAGGTGCGGATCGCCGAGGACGGCGAGATCCTCGTCCGCGGCGAACTCGTCATGCATGGCTATTGGCGCAACGAGGCGGAGACCGCGCGGGTGCTGAAGGACGGTTGGCTGCACACCGGCGATATCGGCCTCATTGACGACAAGGGCCGCATCAAGATCACCGACCGCAAGAAGGACATCATCGTCAACGACAAGGGCGACAACGTCGCACCCCAGAAGATCGAGGGGATGCTGACGCTCCAGTCCGAGATCGTGCAGGCGATGGTGTATGGCGACCGCAAGCCGTACATGGTCGCGGTGCTGGTCCCCGACCCGGAATGGACGCAGGAATTCTGCGCAAAGGGCGGGGCAAGCTGCGATTTCGCCGCCTTGTCGCGCAATCCCGACTATCGCGCGGCGCTATCGGCGGCGGTGGAGCGGGTGAACAAGGACCTGTCGCAGATCGAGCGCGTGCGCCGCTTCATCATCGCCGACGCCCCCTTCGCGATCGAGAACGAGCAGCTCACACCCAGTCTGAAGATCCGCCGCCATGTGCTGAAGGCGACCTATGGTGAGCGGCTGGACGCGCTTTACAAGGGGTGACGGGTTCGAACGTGCGGGGCGCTGCCTCCCCTTTACCGCGCGGCTGTGGCATGGGCGGCGCATGACCAGCCTGCGCCCCTTCCACCTCGCCTTTCCCGTCCACGACCTTGGCGCCGCACGCGCCTTCTACGGCGACGTGCTGGGGTGCCGCGAGGGGCGGTCGAGCGACCGTTGGATCGACTTCGACTTTCGGGGGCATCAGATCGTCGCGCATCTCGATCCGGCGGCGCGGCCCGCGGGGACGACGAACCCCATCGACGGTCACGACGTACCCGTCCCGCATTTCGGGATCGTCCTGACGATGCCCGACTGGCACGCGCTGGCGGCACGGGTGGAGGCGGCGGGTATCGCCTTCGGCATCGCGCCGCATATCCGCTTCGAGGGGCAGCCGGGCGAGCAGGCGACGATGTTCTTTCGTGATCCCAGCGGCAACGCGCTGGAGTTCAAGGCGTTTGCCGACGACGCGCAACTGTTTGCCACGGAGTAGGATGATGAGCGAACCCGTAACCGTCGAGGTGCCCCACAACCTCTCCAACGACGACCTGCACACCCGCATCGATCGCGGCATCGGCAAGCTCGGCTCGATGATCCCCGGCGGCGAGGTGTGCGAGCATCACTGGGAGAACGACCGGCAGATGACCTTCACACTACAGGCGATGGGCCAGCGCGTCGGCGCGAAGATCGAGCTGCTCGAGGGGAGGGTGCGCGCCGAACTCGCGCTGCCGCCGATGCTTGCAATGTTCGCGGGCAAGATCAAGGCGAAGCTGGCCGAGACGGCGCCGACGCTTTTGAAGTAACGCGCGGGGAACCGGTACGAAATCGGACGGTTATGCGATCATCGAGGGAGATGGTCGCATGATCCGCACGCTTCGCCTGCTCATGATGGTCGCGCTGCCGGGCGTCATTCTCGGCGTGCCGGCGGGTTATGCCTTGGGCGCGTTCGCGACGGGCGAGACGCTTTATAGCTATAATTCGGGCACGATGCTGCCGGAGGAGGGCGCGAACCTGCGCTCGGCCGACAATGCAGATGCGGTCCAGCCCGCCGCCGTCGCCTATGCGCAGCACGACCGTTATGCCGATGCGGCGGCGCACTGGATCAACTGACGCTTCCGTATGGCATCGCCCGCGCCTATCTGGCGGGGCATGTACAGTTTCGACATCGCCGCCGGCAGCAAGGCCGAGCTTTACCGCGACCTCCACGCCGCGCTCGACGCGCTGACCGCGGGCGAGCCCGACGCGATCGCCAACATGGCCAACGCCGCCGCGCTGATCGGCCAGTATCTGCCCGATCTCAACTGGTCGGGCTTCTATCGCATGGTCGGCAGCGAGCTCGTGCTCGGGCCGTTTCAGGGCAAGGCGGCGTGCATCCGCATCCCGCTGGGCAGGGGCGTGTGCGGCACGGCGGCCGAAACCCGCGAGACGCAGCTGGTTGAGGACGTTCATGCCTTTCCCGGCCATATCGCCTGCGACGCCGCCAGTCGGTCGGAGCTGGTCGTGCCGATTGTTGTCGAAGGGCGGCTGATCGGCGTGCTCGATCTGGACAGCCCCGAGCCCGCGCGGTTCGATGCGGAGGATGCTGCAGGGTGCGAGGCGCTGATGTCGTTGCTCGGCCCGCGGATCGCCGCCTGACCTGACCCGCAGCGGGACAGTTCGCCGCGGCCCGCGGATTCGCGACTCGTTTCGCGATCGGTTAAGAAACCATGAACCATCTGCGCCGTTCAGCGCAGGAACATGGCTTTTTAACAGGGAGGCCGCGGGGCCGATGCGAACGATGCTGATCCTGGCGCTGGCGGCGACGACCGCCGCCACGCCGCTTTCGATGGCCGAGGCGCAGGTCGCCGTCCGCGGCGGGCATATGGGCGGCGGGATGCAGCGCCCGATGATGCGCCCCGGCGGCAACTGGCAGCGGCCGATGGTCCGCCCCGGCGGGTGGCAGCATCGGCCGATGGTGCGCCCCGGCGGATGGCAGCGACCGGGCGGCCAGTGGGCCGGCGGCGGGCACTGGAACAACGGCAAGCGCTGGGGCTACCGCTTCAACAACCGCTGGGTCGGCGGCTGGCGCGCGCCGGGTGGCTGGGGCGCCTATCGCCAGGCGTATCGCGGCTGGACGCTGCCGCAATACTGGATCGCACCCAGCTTCTTCATCTCCGATTTCGGCGCCTATGGCCTGTCGGCACCGCAGCCGGGCTATGGCTGGTATCGCTATTACGACGACGCGGTGATGATCGACAATTACGGGCGCGTCTATGACAGCGTGCGCGGGGTCGATTGGGATCGCGGCGGCGATGCCTATTACGATTATGACGAGGATTACCGCTCCGACCTGTACGATCAGGGCTATTACGACCGCGATTATGCGGAGCGCGGCGATCGCGGGCCGCGTCGTGATAACGGCGTGGGCGGAGCCGTGATCGGCGGCGCAGCGGGTGCGGTCGCGGGGGCGGCGATCGCCGGGCGCGGCAATCGCCTGCCCGGCGCGCTGATCGGCGGCGGGGTCGGCGCGGTCGCCGGCGCGGTCATCGACCGGGCCGAGGACGATCGCCGCGGTCCGCCGCCGCCCGGCTATGACGGCCGCGGCGCGCCCTATGCCCCCCCGCGCGAGGTGGTGCAGGCGGTGCCGGGCGACGACGGCTATTACGAAGACCGCGGCTATGACGAGCGTGAAGTCCGTACCGTGCGTCATCACGGCGGCGGCTACACGACCTATGCGCCGGGCGGCACGACGGTGACGACGACCGGCGGCGGCTATGTCGCGGGCGGCTGGTATTATCCGCCGGCACAGACGACGGTGGTGACGGTAAATTCCGTGCCCGTCACGACGACGACCGTGACGGAGGAATACGTCACCTATCGCGCCCCCGCTCGGAAAGTGGTGAGGCGCAAGTGGCACGCGACCAAGCGCTGCTACTGCCGGTAAGCCTAGGACACCCCCGCTGCGGCGGGGGTGTTTCGTTTCAGGCGGTGAGCGCCGCCAGCAGCCGAGCCTCCAGCCACGCCTTGTCCTCGGACCGGTGGAAACTATGGCTGTCGGTATCGAGGATATCGAGCGAGGTCCGCTCGCGAAGGGTCGCATAGGCGGGCGTCTTCCACGCCTCGGTAAAGGCGATGGCGGTGTTGTCGCGGCTCGCGATCAGGATGGTCGCGGGTTTGTCCGAAAGCCCCGCAGCGACCTTCGCTGCCAGCCCCTCGGGGGCTGCCGCCTCGCCGCCGCTGATCTTCGCAAGGCCGCCTGCCAGTTTCTTCAGATTGACCCCACCGGTCAGCAATCGCGCCCAGGCGCGCGGATCGCGCAGCCGCTCGGCATAGCGCGCGCGGATGGCCGAGGCGGGGGGAAGGGCGTCGGCGGCCGGCTCGATCACCCAGGGGTTGGCGAGGACGAGCGCGTCGATCCCGCTCGTGTCGTGCAGCGCCAGCGCGCTCGCCGCATCGCAATTGCCGAACGCGACGATCCGGGTGAGGGCCGGGACCGCCGTGCGAAATGCGGCGACCGCAGCGGCGATGTCGGGGCCGCTTTCCTCGAAGCCGCGATTGGCGCCGGTCGAATCGCCGATCCAGATCGGAAGAGCG
>CAJYIX010000016.1 GCA_913775315.1 uncultured Sphingomonas sp.
GCCGTATAAGGCACATCCCTGCTATAGGCTGATATTGGTTAAGGTCATGTGAACAAGACTTTTATCGCCGAATTATGCCGCCTCGCGCGTGACGAAGGCGTCGGCCGCCTGTCGCAGCCCGGCCAGCGTCGAATCGATCCGGTTCACGTCGCCGCCCAGCCGTTCGATATCGGTCGCGACGCATTCGGTATCGCTGTGGATCGCAGCGATCGTCGCCGACATCGAATCCGCCGCCAGCGCGGTTTCGTCGACGGATGCAGTGATCGCAGTCACCGTCATCGCCTGCGCCTCCATGGCATAGCGGATGCGGTCGGCGGACTGCTGTAGTTCGACGACGGTCGACCGGATGCCAGCGTTGGTATCCACAGCGACGCGGGTGGCGGACTGGATCGCGGCGATCTTCGCGGCGATATCGTCGGTCGCCCGCGCGGTCTGATTCGCCAGGCTCTTCACTTCCTGCGCGACGACAGCGAAGCCGCGACCGGCATCGCCGGCTCGGGCGGCCTCGATCGTCGCGTTCAGCGCCAGCAGATTGGTCTGTCCTGCGATGTCGCGGATCAGGCCCAGGATCGATTCGATCGACTTCGCATGGTCGCTCAGCGCCTCGCTCATCCCCACGGCATCGCTCGCCTGGTCGGAAGCGAGGGTCGCGACGTCGGCGGCGGCTTCAACTTCCAGCCGGGCATCCTCGATCGCGCGGATCAGGCCCGCGGCGGTTTGGGCCGCCTCGCGCATCGCGACGGCCGACTGTTCGGCCGCCGCGGCAACTTCGCTCGCCTTGCCCAGCATGCCGCGGGCCGATCCGGACGCCGCCTGCGCCTGCCCGCGCAGTGCCGAGCCCTCGTGGCTCGCGCGCTCGACGCTCGAGACGATCTTGTCGCGGAACTCGCCCGCCAGCTTCTCGCGCTGGCGATCGTTGCCGAACGCGACATGCTCGGCATAGATCGCCACGGTCAGGTCGGTTTCCAGCGCCGACAGCCGCATCAGCGTGTCGATCAGCGCGGCAAGCTCGGGGTCGCCCTGCGGCACCCGCTTCAGAAGAATGTCGAGCGCCACGCGGTCGCTGGCGTTGATCATCGACAACAGCGCCATCGGCGGCACGTCGGCGGCATAGGCCGCGGCGACTGACCGCTCGATCGATTCGATCCACGCATGGCCCGCGGTGTCGAGGAAACGATTGCGAAGGAAGGTGACGCCAACGTCGATCATCTTCTCGGTCTCGTACGGCGCCCAGGTCCGCGTGTCCGAGAAGCAGCGGATCCAGTGCCGCCAATAGGCCTCTGCCACCGCGCGGATGTCGCCCTCGATCAGGGTCCAGACGCGGCGCGCGCCGTCGATCATCCCGCCGTCGAAGTCGAAGACGCGCAGCCGCGCGCCGATCTCGACCTGGCGGGCGATCGAACCCGGCTCGGGCAAATCCTTGTTCTGCATGGCGTCGTCGGCCCTTGTGACTATCTATATGGCAACAGGCCCCCTCGCCCGCACCTGTCCATGGGTTTAGGCCGCCATCCGTTAAGAGGCGGTTAGCCACGGACCGGGATCGGATGACGGACCAAGGGCCGATCTTGCATCTGCGAAGAACGGGGGCCATTAGCGCCTTCGAAAGGAACAGACCTCGTGGCATCAAAACCCGTGAACCGGCCGCTCTCCCCGCATCTGTCGATCTGGAAATGGGGGCCGCACATGACGGTCTCGATCGCGCATCGCGTGACCGGCAGCGGCATGGCCACGGTCGGCTCGATCCTGCTCGTCGCCTGGCTCGCCAGCGCCGCGACGGGCGAAGAGGCTTACGGCGTGTTCCGGGGCCTGTTCACCACCGCCGACGGCAGCCTGAACATCGTCGGCTATGTCCTCGGCATCGGCCTGACGCTCAGCTTCTTCCAGCACATGGCCTCGGGCGTCCGTCACCTCGTGCTCGACACCGGCGCCGGTTACGAGCTGAAGCGGAACAAAATGGGCGCGCAGGCGACCTTCGCCTTCTCGATCCTCGCCACCCTCGCCTTCTGGGCGTTTCTGACCGTGGGGAAGTAACATGCGTACCAGCATCGGCCGCGTCCGCGGTCTCGGCTCCGCCAAGGAAGGCGCGCACCACTGGTGGACGCACCGCCTGACCGCGGGCAGCAACCTGCTCCTGATGCTCTGGTTCATCGCCTCCATCGCGATGCTGCCGGGCTATGACTACGCCACGATCCAATCCTGGCTGTCCAGCCCCTGGGCAGCGGTGCCGATGGCGCTGCTGATCGTCAGCGTGTTCATGCACTTCAAGCTCGGCCTTCAGGTCGTGATCGAGGATTACAGCCACGCCGAATCGCGCGTCGTGCTGCTGGTCCTCCTCAACCTCTTCGTCGTCGCGGCCGGGGCCACGGCGATCTTCTCGATCCTCAAGCTCGCCTTTGCGGCGGGAGCGGTTTCCTGATGAGCGACGCCTACAAGATCATCGACCACAGCTATGACGCGATCGTCGTCGGCGCGGGCGGCTCGGGCCTGCGCGCGACGATGGGCGCGGCCGAAGCGGGCCTCAAGACCGCCTGCATCACCAAGGTCTTCCCAACGCGCAGCCACACCGTCGCGGCGCAGGGCGGGATCGCCGCCAGCCTCGGCAACAATTCGCCCGATCACTGGTCGTGGCATATGTACGACACCGTCAAGGGTTCCGACTGGCTCGGCGACCAGGATGCGATCGAGTACATGGTGCGCGAGGCGCCGGCCGCGGTCTATGAGCTCGAGCATGCGGGCGTGCCGTTCAGCCGCAACGACGACGGCACCATCTATCAGCGCCCGTTCGGCGGCCACATGCAGAACATGGGCGAAGGACCGCCGGTCCAGCGTACCTGCGCCGCGGCCGACCGCACCGGCCACGCGATGCTCCACGCGCTCTATCAGCAGAGCCTGAAGTACGACGCCGACTTCTTCATCGAATATTTCGCGCTCGACCTCATCATGGAGGACGGCGCATGCCGCGGCGTGATCGCCTTGTGCATGGAGGACGGCTCGATCCACCGTTTCCGCGCGCACGCCGTCGTGCTCGCGACCGGCGGCGGCGGCCGCGTCTATCAGTCGGCGACCAGCGCCCATAGCTGCACCGGCGACGGCAACGGCATGGTGCTGCGCGCCGGGCTGCCGCTCCAGGACATGGAGTTCGTGCAGTTCCACCCGACCGGCATCTACGGCGCGGGCGTCCTCATCACCGAGGGTGCACGCGGTGAAGGCGGCTACCTCACCAACTCCGAGGGCGAGCGCTTCATGGAGCGCTATGCCCCCTCGGCCAAGGACCTTGCCAGCCGCGACGTCGTGTCGCGCTCGATGGCGATGGAAATCCGCGAGGGTCGCGGCGTCGGCAAGGAGAAGGATCATATCTTCCTTCACCTCGACCATATCGATCCGAAGGTGCTGGCCGAGCGGCTGCCCGGCATTACCGAGACGGGCAAGATCTTTGCGGGCGTCGACCTGACCCGCAAGCCGCTGCCGGTGGTCCCGACCGTTCACTACAACATGGGCGGCATCCCGACGAACTATCATGGCGAGGTCGTGCACCTTCGTGACGGCAACCCCGACGCCGTCGTCCCCGGCCTGTTCGCCGTGGGCGAAGCCGCTTGCGTGTCGGTCCACGGCGCCAACCGCCTCGGCTCGAACAGCCTGATCGATCTCGTCGTGTTCGGCCGTGCGACGGGCCTGCGTCTCAAGGAGCTGTTGAAGCCCAACGCCGCGCACAACGCGCTGCCCAAGGGGTCGGAAGAGATGGCGCTGAGCCGTCTCGACCATTTCCGCCATGCCAAGGGCGGCACGCCGACCGCGCAGATCCGCACCGAGATGCAGAAGACGATGCAGAAGCACGCCGCCGTTTTCCGCGACAGCGCGCTCCTGAAAGAGGGCGTCGAGAAGCTCGATGCCATCTATCAGGGGATGAACGATATCGGCGTGACCGACCGTTCGCTGATCTGGAACACCGATCTGGTCGAGACGCTCGAGCTCGACAATCTGATCGGCCAGGCCGTCGTGACGGTGCGCGGCGCGGAGAACCGCAAGGAGTCGCGCGGCGCGCACATGCACGAGGACTTCCCCGATCGCGACGACGCGAACTGGATGAAGCACACCATCGCCACCTTCGACGGCTGGGGTGGCAAGGGCGGGACCTGCAAGCTCGATTACCGCCCGGTGCACGACTACACGCTCACCGACGAGGTCGAGTATATCAAGCCGAAGAAGCGGGTGTACTAAACCCCTTTTCCGACAAGCATGACGAACCCGCCCGGACCCCGCGTCCGGGCGGGTTTTTCTTTGATCCCAAAGGGCGATCGGACGCGACGCGGCTGTCACGATGCTGACTTGATTCGAGGTCAATGCCGCGCGCGGGCCTGAGGCGCGGGAACATGCGCACGGGTCCGAAGCGGCGGACGGAGGGGTCCGCCGTCCTCCATAAAGGGCAAACTTCCGTGAAGCTTTCGATTGCGCGCCGCACGGCGCTCCGTTCCGCCTGCGCGGGCCTCGCGCTGACCGTCGCCGCCACCGCCGCACAGGCGCAGGACACCAGCCCTGCCGCCCCCGCCGCCCAGGCCGACGATTCAGCGCTCGAGGAAATCACCGTCACGGCCGAGCGTCGCACCGCGAACCTGCGCGACGTGCCGATCTCGGTCGGCGTGGTCGCAGGCAGCCAGCTGCGTGAGTTCCAGCAGGCGGGCGAGGACATTCTGGCGCTGTCGGGCCGCGTTCCCGGCCTCTATGCCGAAACGACCACCGGCCGCATCTTTCCGCGCTTTTACATCCGCGGGCTCGGCAACATCGACTTCTACCTCGGCGCGTCGCAGCCCGTCTCGATCGTCCAGGACGACGTGGTGCTCGAGCATGTCGTCCTGAAGTCGAATCCGGTGTTCGACGTCGGCCAGGTCGAGGTGCTGCGCGGGCCGCAGGGCTCGCTGTTCGGCCGCAACACCACCGCCGGCATCATCAAGTTCGACACGATCAAGCCCTCCAACGTCTTCTCGGGCCGCGGCCAGGTGTCGGTCGGCGAATACGGCACGGTCAACGCCGATGTCGGGATCGGCGGACCGATCGCGGGCGACAAGCTGTCGGCGCGCTTCTCGGCGCTGGTCCAGCACCGCGAGGATTGGGTGGACAATACCTATGCCGGCCCCAGCGACGATGGCACGCCGCGCCCGCTCAAGAAGGCGATGGGCGGCTTCGACGACCGCAACGTCCGCCTGCAGCTGCTGGCGACCCCGACCGAGGCGACACGCTTCCTCCTGTCGGGTCACTACCGCGATTACAACGGCACTTCGACGCTGTTCCGCCGGGCGGCGCTGAAGCGCGGGTCGAACGACGTGTCGGGCGTCATCCGTGACGAGGTTCGCTACGACGAGGCAATGAACAACCCGCAGGCGTACGAGACCTATGGCGGCTCGTTCAACGCCAGCTTCGACTTCGGCGGCATCACGCTGACTTCGATCACCGCGTACGAAAGCGCCTCGGGCTACAGCCGCGGCGATACCGACGGCGGCGCGGCGTCGGACTATCCCGTCAACGGCGTGCGCAACGGCTTCGGCCAGAGCCAAGGCAATCTGCGCGACCTCGACCAGTGGACGCAGGAAGTGCGCCTCGCCGACGACAGCGGCCGGTTCAAGTGGCAGGTCGGCGGCCTTTATTTCGACAGCCGCGACACCACCGACTTCTACCAGCGCGGCTTCTTCGTCACGACCGCCGCGCGCAACCCAAACAACTGGGTGCGCCTGCGCAACGTCAACACGAGCTGGGCGGCGTTCGGCCAGGCGAGCTACGACCTGACCGACGCGCTGACGATCACCGCGGGCGGCCGCATCACCGAGGACAAGAAGCGCACGCGCCTTCTGAAGACCGCGAACACCGCGGCGGGCGTCGTCACCTATCGCGGCCGCACCGACGTCGAACTCGACGCGACCGAGCCGAGCTGGGACCTGTCCGCGCTCTATCGGCTCGACGACGAGGTCAGCCTCTATGCCCGCGTCGCGCGCGGCTTCCGCGGGCCGACGATTCAGGGGCGCTCGGCGGTGTTCAACTCGGACTTCACGACCGCCAATTCGGAAACGATCGTGTCGTGGGAGGCGGGCGCCAAGTCGAGCCTGCTCGACAACCGCCTGCGCCTCAATGCCACCGGCTTCTACTACACCGTCAGCGACATCCAGCTGAACGGCAATGATTCGGACGGCAACGGCGTCCTCTTCAACGCCGACAAGGCCAAGGCGTACGGCGTCGAGGTCGAGCTGGATGCACGGCCCGTCCGCAACCTGTCGCTGACCGCAGGCTTCAGCGCGCTGCACAGCGAGATCAAGGACGGCCGCGTCTATGCCCAGGTCTGCGCGCTCAACGGTCAGGTGGTGTGCAACGTCTATGACCCGACGATCCGGCGGAACGGCAACGTGTTTGCGCAGATCGACGGCAACCCGCTGCCCAACGCGCCGCGCTGGAACCTGAACCTCGCCGCGCGCTACGACATTCCGATGGATGGCGGCGATCGCTTCTTCGTGGCGACCGACTGGAACGTGCAGGGCTATACGAGCTTCGTACTCTATCGCACCGACGAGTTCACCTCGAACGGCAATTTCGAGGGCGGCCTGCGCGCCGGCTATGCGCTCTCGGGCGACACGCTGGAGTTCTCGGTCTTCGCGCGCAACATCACGAACGAGAAGAACCTGAAGGGCGTGATCGAGAACTACATGGCCGCGGTCGTCAACGAACCGCGCGTCATCGGCGTCTCGCTCGCCGGGCGTTTCTAACGCCTTCGGGAACCAAGCTCACCCTCCCCGCATTCGTGAAACGTGGATGCGGGGATCGGTGATGCGCTGGCGTATGCGGCGTTCGCGGCCCTGGGGGCTGCGGGCGCCGCAATCGTGCTGGGCGCGCTGTTCCGGCCGGTCCGGCGAAAGCCCGGCCCCCGCCGCCGAAGCCCCTTCCGTGCGTCCGCCGATATCCAGCAAAGGTCCCGCCCCATGTCCGACCAGACCCGTTCGATCGACCACGATGTTCTCGAGGCCGCGCGCGCCGATGCGCCGACCGGCCAGGCGCAACCCGCCGCCCGGAGCGCGATCAACCAGTATCCGCTGCTCGCCAACCCGCACATCAAGCTGGCCGGGCCGGTCGATCACGCGATGTACGCCAGCTTCTGCGACCAGCTTTCCGCCGCCCCGCGCGACGGCGCGATCGTCATCGCCATCTCGACGCTGGGCGGCGATCCCGAAGTCGCGCGACTGATGGGCGACGAAGTGCGCCTGCTGCACGAGGCCGAGGGGCGCGAGCTCCTGTTCCTCGGCAAGGTCGCGGTCTATTCGGCGGGCGCGACGTTCATGTCCGCCTTCCCCGTCGACAAGCGCTTCCTGACGCGCGGCACCCGGCTGATGCTGCACGAGCGGATCATGAACAAGACGGTGGAGGTCAGCGGCCCGCTCAAGACCTGCGTCGCGGTGCTGAAAGCGACGCTGCACGAGATCGAGCATTCGATCGCGATCGAGGAGGAGGGATTCCGTCGGATCGTCGCGGGCAGCCGCGTCGATTTCGACGAACTCGTCCGGCGCGCGCCGGAGAATTGGTACATCGAAGCCGACGAGGCCAAGGAAAAGGGCCTCGTCCTCGACGTGGTGTGATCGGGTGGCCCCGGACGATCCGTCCGGGGCACCGATTGTTTACCGCGTCGTATTGTAACGCAGCTGATCGTCGGTGAGCTGGAAGCCGACCAGCGCCTCGAACGTCGCGCGGGCGACGGCGGCGCGCACGCCCGGCGCGGTCAGCGGGTCGACCGCAGCGTCTTCCTCGCCGGCCTTGCGCTTCTTGGTCAACTGATCGCGGACTTCCTGCGGCAGGGTGGCGGCGCTCTTGGCGATCACGCTGGTCACGGTCGCCTGTGCCTGGCCGCGAAGCTGGCCGGCGGGGAAGCTGATCGTCACGTCGGCGACGCGCTTGGCAGTAACGGCAGTGCCGCCGCGCACGATTGCGATGAAATAGGGGAGCGTGACCGACCGCGCGACATCGGCCCGGTTGCGCCGCGCCTGAACGTCGAAGGTGACCGTCGTAATAACGTCGTCGCCGCTCTCGCTGCACTGCGACCGCAGATTGGTGATGTTCGCCACCACGTCGATCGCGGCCGCGTCGCGGCTGGCGGGCGGATCGAACAGCGTGACGTCGCCGGTATTGGCGGGCACGCCGACGATCGGGCACGCGGTTCGCGTCGCCTGGATACCGACGCCGCCCTCGACACTGATCTCGCCATTGCGCGAGCAGCCGGCAAGCGCGGCGGCGACAGCGAGCGGTGCGGCAAGCCGGACGATCTTCATTGGGGCGGACCCTTCCCATCTTCATACGCGAACGGGCCGCAATCCGGCCCGCCGTTAGGGGGATTGCCATAGGAACCGCCTTTCGGACAAGCAAGCAATCGCGTAGAGGCTGGTGCCATGACCGATGCCCGAAAGCCGACACTCGACCTGCTCATCGCCGCCCCGCGCGGCTTCTGTGCCGGGGTCGACCGCGCGATCCGCATCGTCGAACTGGCGATCGAGCGCTATGGCGCGCCGGTCTATGTCCGGCACGAGATCGTCCACAACAAGTACGTTGTCGATACGCTGAAGGCGCAGGGCGCGATCTTCGTCGAGGAACTGGACCAGGTGCCCGACGACGTACCCGTCGTCTTTTCTGCACACGGCGTGCCCAAGGCGGTGCCCGCCAAGGCGGCGGAGCGCGGCCTCTCCTATCTCGACGCCACCTGCCCGCTGGTGTCCAAGGTCCATCGCCAGGCCGAGCGGCTGGTCGCGGCGGGGCGTCACATCATCTTTATCG
This sequence comes from uncultured Sphingomonas sp., assembly GCA_913775315.1. Classification (GTDB taxonomy): domain Bacteria; phylum Pseudomonadota; class Alphaproteobacteria; order Sphingomonadales; family Sphingomonadaceae; genus Sphingomonas. The sequence continues at coordinate 8,797 of CAJYIX010000016.1, forward strand.
GCCATGCCGGCCACCCAGAGGTCATCGGCACCTTCGGCCAGGTGCCCGAGGGGAACATGACGCTGGTCGAATCGGCGGATCAGGTCGCCGCGCTCGACGTGCCGGACCCCGAGAATCTCGCTTTCCTCACTCAGACCACGCTGTCGGTCGAGGATACCGCCGCGGTCCTGTCGGCCCTGCGCGCACGCTTCCCGAACATCGTCGCGCCGCACGCCGACGACATCTGCTACGCCACAACCAACCGCCAGACCGCGGTCAAGGCGATCGCGAGCAGCGTCGACCTGATGCTCGTCATCGGTGCGCCCAATTCGTCCAACTCGCTGCGCCTCGTCGAAGTGGCGGAGCGCGAGGGGACGACCGCCAAGCTCATCCAGCGCGCCGACGAACTCGACTTCGCCTGGCTCGAGGGGATCGGCGCGCTCGGCATCACCGCCGGCGCTTCCGCGCCCGAGGTGCTGGTGCGCGAGGTCGTCGACCGCATTGCCGAGCGGTACGACGTGGTTGAGCGAGAGGTCGAGACGACGCGTGAGACGATCGCCTTCAAGCTGCCACGTGGGCTGGAAGCGGCTTGACCGCGCGGGCCTGAGGCTGTCCTAGGGCGGTCCACCCGCACGCGAACGGATCGCCGATGGCCGTCTATACCCAGGTTTCCGCCGAGCTTCTGGCCGACTTCCTCACGCGCTTCGACGTGGGCGAACTCGTGTCCGCCAAGGGCATCGCCGAGGGGGTAGAGAACTCCAACTACCTCGTCGAGACGACGCAGGACCGCTTCATCCTGACGCTGTACGAAAAGCGCGTGTCGGCGGGCGACCTGCCCTATTTCCTGTCGCTCCTCGACCATCTGGCGGGCAAGGGCCTGCCCGTGCCGCCGGCGATCAAGGATCGTGACGGCAACGCGATCCACGAACTCGCCGGCCGTCCCGCCTGCCTGATCCGCTTCCTGCCCGGCGTGTCGCTGTCGCATCCGACTCCGGCACAGGCGCTGGCGGCGGGCGAGGCGATGGGCGCGATGCACCGCGCGGTCGCGGATTTCGAGGGCACGCGCGAAAACTCGATGGGCGTCACCACGTGGCAGCCGCTGCTCGACCGCTGCGGCGAGAGCCTCGACGCGATCGCGCCGGGCCTGCACGCCGACATCGCCTTCGCGCTCGACGACCTGATGGCGACGTGGCCGACACAGCTCGACGCCTGCGCGATCCATGCCGACCTGTTCCCCGACAATGTGCTAATGCTCGGCGACCGGGTGACGGGGCTGATCGACTTCTACTTCGCCTGCACCGACCTGCGTCTCTACGACCTCGCCGTGATGCATGCCGCCTGGAGCTTCGACGCGACCGGCCGCGATTACGACGCGGCGGTGGGCGATGCGCTGATCGAGGGCTACGCGAAGCACTATCCGCTGACCGACGAGGAGCGCGCGGCGTTCGACGACCTGGCCGTCGGCGCGTGCATCCGCTTCACGCTGTCGCGCGCGTGGGACTGGCTCAACACCCCCGCCGACGCGCTGGTGACGCGCAAGGATCCGCTCGCCTTTTGGCGGCGGCTGCGCGTCTACGATCCCGACCTCGCAAGCCTGTTGAAGACGCTCCAATGACCGAACTCCCCCATGTTGAGATCGCCACCGACGGCGCGTGCAAGGGCAATCCCGGCCCCGGCGGCTGGGGCGCGCTCATCCGCCACGGCGCGCGTGAGAAGGAACTGTCGGGCGGCGAGGCGCTGACGACCAACAACCGCATGGAACTGATGGCAGCGATCCAGGGGCTGAACGCGCTGAAGAAGCCGTGCCGCGTCACGCTCTCCACCGACAGCCGCTACGTCATGGACGGCCTGACCAAATGGGTGCGCGGCTGGCTGAAGAACGGCTGGAAGACCGCAGATAGGAAGCCCGTGAAGAACGCCGAGCTGTGGCAGGCGCTGATCGCCGCCGCCGAACCGCATCGCGTCGAGTGGAAGTGGGTCAAGGGCCATGCCGGCCACCCCGACAACGAACGCGCCGACAAGCTCGCCAGCGACGCCGCGCTGGCGGCGGGAAAGCGCTAGAGCCCCTCGCCGCCCACCCAATGCGCGTTGGCGAGCGTGCGCGCGAGGTTCCAGGCCTGAACGCGGATGTCGGGCACCGCGACGACTTCCCACCACGCCCCACGCGTCATCGGGCCGATGGCGTAGAGCCGGTCGGCGGGGCGCCCGTCCGCGCCGATTACCCGCGTGTCCGCCGCCACGTCGATGCCGAGCCGCGCCGCATCGGGCCGGATCGCGCCCGCCGCCATCAACCGGCGCAGCAGCGGGTCGGCCGCGCGCTTCAGGTCGCCCTGCGGTCCGGTGCAGTTGACGATGCGGCGAAATCGCGCGGTCGTCGGCGCGTCGGCGCCGCGCGGACGCCATTCGACCGAGGCGCAATCGCCCTCCGGCCGGATTGCGGCGAGCTTGCCAGCCTGAAAGGCCAGCCGCCCCTCGGCCACCATCGCGTCGATCCGCGCGGCGATCTGCGGCGCGAGGCGGTGGCGATGCACGTCCCAGAACGGACGCAGGTGCCGGAGGAAACGCTGCCGCGTGGCAAGGTCAGCGCCCGACCACATGAGCTGCGTCACCGGCCGCAGCGCATCGACCGCGGCGCGCCACTCGCCCGCCGCCGCCGCCTGATCGCGCACCGCGTGGACGAGGGCCGGGAGCGTGCGCGCGGGCTTTTCGTCGGCGGGCGGTGCCTTTGCCTGCCCCTCGACATGCGCGCGCGGGACCAGGCCGCGGCGCGACATGGCGACGATGCGCCCTCGAAACCCCTGCCGGTCGAGCAGCAGCGCGGCGTCAATCGCGGTGAGGCCGGTCCCCAGCAACAGAACGGCATCGTCCGCGCCTAGTCGCTCGCCGATGTCTGCCGCCCATGGATCGTCGCAGTACAGGTCTCGCGGCAGCGCATCCGCGTTGATCCCCGGCGGCGCGTGCGGCGGCAGGTTTCCGACGGCGAGCACCGCGCGATCGAACCGTCGCTCGGCCCCGTCGATCACTGCGCGAACCGCGCCGTTCGCCTCGACCGCCGACACGTCGCCCGTCTCGACCACCAGCCGGTCGCCCGCGCCCGCGCACGCCGCGGCCAGCAGCGCGTTGAGGTAGCGGCCATAGGTCGTCCGCCGCACGAACGACGACGGCCCGCCCTCCCCCTCGGTCGCCAGCCAGCGGACGAAATGGTCGGGATCGTCGGGCAGCGCACTCATATTCGACGCGCGCACGTTGAGCAGATGACTGTCGTCCGCCGCCGAATAGGCGACACCGCGCGCGACTTGGTTGGCGCGCCGCTCGACCAGCGTCACGCGCGGGCCGTCATGGCGCAAGAGATTGATGGCGAGCAGCGTACCCGAAAAGCCGCCGCCGACGACGAGCACATGCTCCCGACCCAACATGAACCCGCTCAGATTTCGTATTCGGGCAGCCAGGCGGTGTCGCGCGCCGGTGCGGGCTGGCGCGCGGCGAGTTCGGCGTGGAGCGACTTGACCGCCTTGCTCGCGGTCCGCTCGCAAAGCGCGGGGACGAGTCCGTGGAGCACCGCCGCCCCGCCCGCCGCAAGCAGCCGCCCGCCGAAGCGGAAGGCGACGCCCATATGCTCGAAATAGCTTTCGCCCACCGAGGTGGGATGGCGAAGAAAGAGGCGATCGATCATGCTCGCGACCCTACGCCCGCGGGCCGGCGACCGCCACCCTTCACTCGGGTTCTTCGACCGGCGCATCCGGGCCGTTCTTCAAAACGGAGGCGATGGCGTTGCGCGCGCTCGCCTTCGACGAATAGCCTTCGGTCCAGAAGATCGTCTCGCTGTTGTGCTTGAACTTGGCGACATACTCGCCGGCCTTGTTCCGCTCGATCACGAACTTGTGCGCCATCTTATCCTCCAAGGATTGCAGCGAATCGCAATCTAGCGCGGCGACGGGTTCAGCGGAAGCGGTCGGGGGCGTAGCGTGCGGGATCGACGCCGGAGAGCCAGTCGGGCGCCGCCGTGCCGGTCAGCAGCGCGGCGGCTAGCGCAGCGGCGGCGGGGGCGGTCTGAATGCCGAAGCCGCCCTGCCCGGCGAACCAAAAGAACCGCTCGACTGCGGGATCGAAGCCATAGACGGGCAGCCGGTCGGGCGCGAAGCTCCTCAGCCCCGCCCAGCGGCGCTCAACCGCCTCGACCCGCCAGTCCACGGCCCCCTCAAACCGGTCGATCGCGACCGCCACATCCAGTTCCTCGGGCGCCACGTCGCGGGGCACGTCGGGCACTTCGTCGTGCGGCGACAGCCAGACGCGCCCGCCCGCCTCGGGCTTGAAGTAGAAGCGGTCGGCGCCGTCGCGGACCAAGGGCAGATCAGCGGCCATGCCGGGATCGGTGCGAAGCTGCACCATCGTCCGGCGCAGCGGCGCGATGCCGATCGTCGGCACCCCCGCGGCCTCGGCCACGCGATCCGCCCAGGCGCCGCCCGCATCGACTAGCACGCCCGCCGCGAACTCGCCCGCGCGCGTGCGGATCGCCCAGCCGACGCGCTCGCGCGTCGCGCTCTCCAGCGCCGCACCCGTGACGATCGTCAGCCCCCGCCGCCGCCCGAGCGCGAGATAGGCGCCGTGCAGCCGCCCCACGTCGATATCCATGCAGGTCGGCTCATAGACCGCCTGCACCCAGTCGGGCCGCAGCCCCGGCAGGATCGCATGCGGATCAACCCGCTCCAGCGTAACGCCGGTATCGGCGAACTCGGCAATGAACGCATCGAGCGCGGCGGTGTCGCCCTCCCGCCCGATGAACAATTCGCCGCGCGGCTTCAGAAAGCTGTTGCCGCCCAGTTCCTCGGGCGGGTCGGTCAGGATCGGCCCCGATGCCGTCGTCAGCGGCTGGACGCCCGGCCCGCCATAGGTCTCCGACCAGAACGCCGCCGACCGGCCGGTGGCGTGATAGCCGGGCTGGTCCTCCGCCTCGAGCAGCAGGACGCGGGCATGTGCCGCCGCTTCCGCCGCCAGGCTCGCGCCGGCGATGCCGCCGCCGACCACGGCAATATCGTAGGCTGAGGTCAACGCGGGGCCTTTTCGTCGAGGAAACGGTCGATCGCCGCCAGCGCACGGTCGCGCACCGGATCGGCCTCGCGCAGGAGCTCGTGCGCCGCCTCTCGCCCGAAGGCAAGCGTGCGAGCGTGGGGCAAGCGCGCGATCAGCGCCTTGGCCGCTTTCGCATCGACCAGCCCGTCGGCCTCGGCGATCAGGCCGAGCACCGGCACCCGCATCGCCGTGACGCGCGCATCCTCGCGCAGCATTCGCGTCTCGGCAAAGGCGTCGGCGACCCAGGCCCAGCTCGGCGGGCCGGTCATCAGCCGCGGATCCGCCTGCTGCCAGAAGATCTCGTCGGCATAGCGGTCGGGATCATGCGTCAGCAGGCTCTCGCGCGTCTCGGTCGTCGCGGGCCGCTCGTTCCCCTTCCACGCCGGCCGCGCCGGATCGCCGAGCCCGCGCATCAGCCGCGCCAGCCGCTCGGCCAGCCTGGGCGGGATCGCGCCCTTCAGCCCCAGCATCGGCGCGACCAGCACTGCCGCCGCCGGATCGACCGCCCCGTCGACCAGACCGCGCAGCGACAGAAACCCGCCCATCGAATGGCCGATCAGCACATGCGGCCCTGGCGTCGCCGCACGCCATTCGCTCCAGAACGCACGCAGATCGTCGTGGAACAGCCCGAACCGCTCGATATGCCCGCAATGCGGATGCGGGCCGCAGCGCCCCGACCCGCCCTGGCCCCGCCAGTCGAAGCTGGTGACGTGCCAGCCACGCGCGTGCCAGTGGTGGAAAGCCTCCAGATATTTCTCGAACACGTCGCCGCGGCCGCCCTGGAACAGAATCGATCCGCGGGCCTCGCCGTCCGCCGGCCAGTCGAAGCGGCGATGGATCCAGCCATCGGGCCCGCGCCACTCGCCGATGACGGCGCCCACCGGATAGGCGCGCCGCAAACTCAACTCTCCTGCCATCCGCGATGGTTACGATTTGGCAAGCCATGTCGTCTAGGCCTGTCGCTCATGGGGGTGGGCTTTGCCTTGATATTGCCGGCGGCGCTTTTGTGCCTGCTCGTCGCAGCGGGCATTGAGGACGTGCGCCGGCGCGAGATCGCCAACTGGACGAACGGCGCGATCGCGCTGCTCGCGCCGGTCTGGTGGTGGGCGACGGGCATGACGCCCTGGCCTGACATGGCAATCCAGTTCGGCATCGCCGCGGCGATCTTCGCGATCTTCGTCGGATTGTGGGTGCTCAATCTGATCGGCGGCGGCGACGTCAAGTTGATCGGCGCGCTGGCTTTGTGGGTGCCGATCGAACCGATGATCTCGATGCTGATCCTCATGTCGATCATCGGCGGCGTCATTGCCGCACTTCTTCTGATCGAGCGCAAATGGCGCCGCGATCCTGCGACGCCGCAAGTTCCCTATGGTGTGGCGATTGCCTGTTCGGCGCTGCTCACCTTTCACGAACCACTCCTTAACCATTTTCGGTGACTGGTTAGCTTCCAGGAAACCGGGCCCGAATCGGAAAGGCCAATCGCGTCATGGATGCACGGAAGATCATTCTGCTGGTGGGAGCGCTCATCGTCGCGGCGATCACCGCTGTCATGGCGCGTAGCCTGTTCATGGGCGCGCCAGCGCCCACCGCCACCGCCCAGCCCGCACCGCCGGTCCCGACCGGGCCCAAGGTGATGGTCGCGACCAAGGCGCTGCCGGTCGGCACGATCATCAGCCCGGACATGGTCAAGTTCCAGCCATGGCCCGAAGAGCTGATCGAGAACGCCTATTTCGTCGAGGGGCCGAAGTTCGACCCGAAGATGGTGATGGGCACGGTCGTCCGCTTCCAGGTGCCCGCCGGCCAGCCGGTGACGCAGGGCAACCTGGTGAAGCCGGGCGATCGCGGCTTCCTTGCCGCCGCGCTGGGTGCCGGGATGCGCGCCGTGACGGTGCCGGTAAACGCCCAGTCGGCGGTCGCGGGCTTCGTCTTTCCGGGCGACCGCGTCGACCTCATCCTCACCCAGTCGGTGACCGGCGGCGGCGACGGCCCGCCGCTCAAGGCCTCGGAGACGGTGCTGCGCAACCTGCGCGTGCTCGCCACCGACCAGCGCGCCGACAAGCAGACCGATGACAAGGGCAACACCGTCGTCAACACCTATTCGACCGTCACGCTCGAAGTGACGCCGCGCATCGCGGAAAAGATCTCGGTCGCGCAGCAGGTCGGCTCGCTCTCGCTGTCGCTGCGCTCGATCGCCGACAACGCCTCCGACCTCGAGGAAGCGATCGCGTCGGGCGAGGTCAACGTGCCCGAGGGCAATGACCCGAACGCCGAAAAGGCGATGCTGGCCCGCGTCGCCGCCCGCCCGATCGAGGGCAAGGCAACCTATTCGACCGGTGCCGACGTGTCGCGCTTCCAGCGCGCCACCGTGCCCGGCCGCAGCGCGGGTACCGGCGGCATCAACGCCGGCCCCGCGCCGCAGATCGCCGCCACGGGCGGTAGCTTTCCGGGGGCACCGGCCCCGGTCGTGACGGGTCCGGTGGTCAGGGTTTCGCGCGGCACGGCTGTGACCGCGGTCGAAGTTGGGGGGAAGAAGTGACCATCGCGACCAATTCGATGAAGCGGGTGCTGGCTGCACTCTGCCTCGCGACCGCGCCGCTCGCGTTGGCCGCGGGCGCCGCGCCCGCCGCCGCGCAGAGCGTCAGCGCACCCGAGGGCACGCTCCAGCTTGCCACCGGCCGCGGCCGCCTGGTGACGGTGCGCGAACCGATCAGCGACGTGTTCGTCGCCGCCGATGGCATCGCCGACGTGACCGTGCGCTCGCCCACCCAGTTCTGGGTGTTCGGCAAGGCGCCGGGCGAGACGACGGTCTATGCGGTGACCAAGGGTGGCAAGGTCGCCTATTCGTCGAACCTGCGCGTCGGCGACAATATCGACCAGATCGGGATGATGCTGCGCACGGCGATGCCCGATGCCAACATCACGACGACGCCGATGAACGGCCTGATGCTGCTGACCGGCACCGTCGCCAATCCCGCGGACGCGGCGGAGGCGGAGCGGCTGGCCCAGGCGTTCGTGGGCGAGAAGACCAAGGTCGTCTCGCGCCTGCGGACCGCCACGCCGCTTCAGGTCAATCTGCAGGTCAAGATCGCCGAGGTTAGCCGTAGCTTCCTGAAGAATATCGGCGCGAACCTCCAGACCCGCGACACGACGGGCGGGTTCCAGTTCAACGTCGCGTCCGGCCGTCCGGTGGGCTCGATCGGCAATGTCGACACGTCGGGCTATCCGCAGCTCGACGCCTCCTCGCTCTACGGCTTCCCGGCCGGCACGCTGACGCTGCCGTTCGACGTGAAACGCGGCACCTTCGTGCTGCCGAACACGGGCTCCACGTATAATTTCTCGGGCCTCAAGGGCAGCGCGCAGACCGCGCTCGGCCTTGCGGGCAAACTGGCGGGTGTCGATATCCTCGGCGCGATCGATCTCGGCGAGACAATCGGTCAGGTCACGACGCTGGCACAGCCCAACCTGACCGCGCTGTCGGGCGAGACCGCCTCGTTCCTCGTCGGCGGCGAAGTGCCACTGGTTACGCAGAGCGGGCTCGGCGCGACCAACGTCCAGTACAAGCAGTACGGCGTCAGCCTCGCCTACACGCCGACGGTGCTGGCCGACGGCCGCATCTCGCTGCGCGTCCGGCCCGAGGTGTCGCAGCTGTCGGCCGCGGGCGCGGTCGTGGTCGGTGGCACGCAGATCCCCGCGCTCACCACGCGGCGCGCGGAAACGACGATCGAGCTCGGCTCCGGCCAAAGCTTCATGATCGCCGGCCTGCTGCGCAACGATCATGACAACCAGATCGAGAAGGCCCCCGGCCTTGGCGACCTGCCCGTCCTCGGCGCGCTGTTCCGCTCCAACGGCTTTCGCCGGCAGGAGACCGAGCTTGTCATCGTCGTGACACCGTATCTGGTGAAGCCGGTCGACGCCAACACGATCGCGCTGCCCACCGATGGCTACAAGACGCCGACCGACGTCGAGCGCGTGCTGCTCGGCCAGCTCGAGAGCGTGAGCAGCAATCGCGACCGGCCCAAGCCGTCGATGGCACCGGCGCCCGCCGCGCCGCCCTCGGTCGGGGTGTCGACCCCGCTGCCGACCGCGACCGCGCCGGTGCAGCCGGTGCGCCGCGAAAAGGACAAGAACGCCAAGGGCGCCGCCGCCCCCGGCTTCAGCAATTGAGGATGCGACCCATGCGCCTTTCGCCCACCCGCCTTTCAAGCGCCGCCATCCTGATCGCCGCCACGGCGCTGTCGGGATGCACGGGCACCAAGAACCGCAGCGTCGATTCGGTCCACCAGCCGGTCGTCAGCCGCGCCGACTATGCGCTCGACATGGGCGTCGGCAGCGACGGCCTGGCGCAGGGCGAGCGTGAGCGGCTGGCCGGCTGGCTGGGCGCGCTCGGCGCCGGCTATGGCGACCGGATCGCGGTCGATGACGGCGGCAATCCCGATAGCCGCGTGCGCGAGGACGTCGCCGCTGTCGCCGGCCGCCAGAACCTGATCCTGACCGAGGGCGCGCCCGTCACCCCCGGCGCGCTGGCACCCGGCACGGTCCGCGTCGTCGTGACGCGCACAAGCGCCGCGGTGCCCGGCTGTCCCGACCACTCGCGTACCTATCAGCCCAATTTCGGGGCGCACACCTCGTCCGATTTCGGCTGCGGCGTTAACAGCAATCTGGCCGCGATGGTCGCCCAGCCCGAGGATCTGGTCCGCGGCCGCAACGGCAGCGCGCTGGTCGATCCGCTGACCGCGACCAAGCCGGTGCAGGCGCTGCGCGACCGCAAGACCGCAGTGGACAGCCAGCTTCAGGCCGCCCGCACCAGCCAGACGGGAGCGCAGTGACATGAACGCACCCTGGAATCCCGCGCGCGCCGGTACGCGCGAGCCGTTCGTCGCCTTCGTCTGCGACGAGAACTCGGCCGAGACGATGCGCCAGGTCGCCAGCGAACAGGGCTGGGCCGCCGAAAAGGTCAACAAGGGCGGGCTTCGCAACGCCGTCCAGACGCTGTCGGTGTCAGCCAGCCCGATCATCCTGTTCGTCGACCTGTCCGAAAGCGGCGACCCGCTGAACGACATCAACGCGCTGGCCGAGGTCTGCGAGCCGGGCACGATCGTCATCGCCTGTGGTCAGGTCAACGACGTGCGCCTCTATCGCGACCTAGTCGCCAGCGGTATCCACGACTACCTGCTGAAGCCGCTCAATCCCGACAGCCTGCGCGAAACCTTTGCACAGGCGCACGCCGCTCTGAACGCGCCCAAGCCGAGCGAGGCCACCGTCGAGCGCGCGCATTGCGCCGTCGCGGTCGTGGGTACGCGCGGCGGTGTCGGCGCCTCGACGCTCGCCACCTCGCTGGCGTGGCTGATGAGCGACAAGGGCGGCCGTTCGACCGCACTGCTCGACCTCGACGTGCATTTCGGCACCGGCGCGCTGGCGCTCGATCTGGAGCCGGGCCGCGGCCTGACCGACGCGATCGAAAATCCCAGCCGCATCGACGGGCTGTTCATCGAGCGCGCGATGGTTCGCGCGTCCGAGAAGCTGGCCGTGCTGTCGGCCGAGGCGCCGATCCATTCGCCGGTGATGACCGACGGCAGCGCCTTCTACCAGCTTCAGGAGGAGCTGCGGTCGGCGTTCGAATGCACCGTCGTCGACCTGCCCCGCGCGATGCTGGTCCAGTTCCCGCATCTCCTGAGCGAGATCCAGGCAGTGGTGATCACGACCGAGTTCACGCTGGCCGCCGCGCGCGACGCGATCCGGCTCCTGTCGTGGTTCAAGTCGAACGCCCCGCACGTGCAGGTCATCCTCGTCGCCAACCGCGTGCCCCCGGCCGCCAGCCTCGAGATCACGCGCAAGGACTTCGAAAGCTCGATCGAGCGCAAGGTCGACTACGTCATCGGCTACGACCAGAAGCTGTGCGCGCAGGCCGCCAAGCTCGGCAAGCCGATCGCCGAGGCCGGAAAGGGATCGAAGACCGTGGCACCGCTCGGCGACCTGTCGCGCGCGCTGCTGGCGATCGGCGATGCCGCCGCGGACAGCGACGCGCCGATCAAGGCCAAGAAGGCCGCATCGGGCGGATCGCTGATGTCGAAGCTGACCGCGAAGCTGCCGATCAAGGCGAAGAAGTGAACCCGCGCCGCCCCGACCGTTCGGGGCGCCGCCTGACGGATGGGAGGCGACCATCAGCCCCGAGATGATGCCGATCCTGATGCTGGTGATGGGCATGGTGCTCATGCTCGGCATGGTCGCGTTCGCCTTTACCGGTCCCTCGACCGCCAAGGCGAGCAACCGCCGCCTCGCCCAGCTTCGTGAGCGCCATAGCGGTCTGGACGGGGTGATGGAGGCGCAGATGCGCCGCATCGCCACCGCCAAGGCGACGCGCATGGACCAGGCGTTCATGCGCTTCCTGCCCAATCCGGCCCAGCTTGCGAAGCGGCTCGCCATGACGGGCAAGAACTGGACGGTCGGCCAGTACGGCCTTGCCAGTGCGGGCCTCTTCGCTGTGGTGACGCTGGGCGCGTGGCTGAAGGGTTTTCCCTTCCTCCTCGCGCTGTGCTTCGGCGTTTTCGTCGGCGCGTTCGTGCCCCATTTCGTCGTCGGCAAGACGATCAAACGCCGAATCGCCAAGTTCACCGCCAAGTTTCCCGACGCGATCGAACTGCTGGTCCGCGGCCTGCGCTCGGGCCTGCCGATCACCGAGACGATGGGCGTCGTCGGTCAGGAAGTGCCCGGTCCGGTGGGCGAGGAGTTTCGCGCGGTCGCCGACAAGATGAAGATCGGCCGAACCCTCGACGCCGCACTTCAGGAGACGGCCGAACGGCTCGGCACGCCCGAGTTCCAGTTCTTCGTCATCACCATCGCCATCCAGCGCGAGACGGGCGGCAACCTGGCCGAAACGCTCGCCAACCTCGCCGACGTGCTGCGCAAGCGCGGGCAGATGAAGCTGAAGATCAAGGCGATGTCGTCGGAGTCCAAGGCGTCGGCGTACATCGTCGGGTCGCTGCCCTTCATCGTCTTCGGGCTGATCTGGTTCATCAACGGCAATTACATGCAGCGCTTCTTCATCGACGAGCGGCTGATCGTCGCGGGTCTGGGCGGCATGGTTTGGATGGGCATCGGCGCGTTCATCATGGCCAAGATGATTGATTTCGAGATCTGATATGCCAACCGCAAACGGCCCCATGCTGCTCGGCTTCGACGTCTACCTGATCGCCACGCTGCTGTCGGCAGTCGCGGCGCTGGCGACGATCATGGCGATCTATGCCGCGGTCAGCATCCGCGACCCGATGGCCAAACGCGTCAAGGCGCTGAACGACCGGCGCGAACAGCTGAAGGCAGGCATCACCGCCTCGACCAGCAAGCGGCGCGCCAAGCTCGTCCAGAAGAACGACGCCGCCGACAAGATGCGCGACTTCCTCTCGTCGCTGAAGGTGCTTCAGGACGAGCAGCTCAAGGTCGCGCAGCGCAAGCTCCTGCAGGCGGGCATCCGGTCGAAGGACTGGGCCGTCGCGGTCATCTTCGGCCGGCTGGTGATGCCGATCGTGCTCGGCGGGCCGATGCTCTACTGGGTCTATGGCACCGACGGGTTCGCCGACTGGTCGCCGCTCAAGGCCTATGGCCTCGTCGCGATGACGTTCATCGGCGCTTACAAGGCACCCGACCTTTATCTTCAGAACAAGATCAAGAAGCGGTCGGACGCGATCCGCAAGGGCCTTCCCGACGCGCTCGACCTGCTCGTCATCTGCGCGGAGGCGGGCCTGACCGTCGACGCCGCCTTTCACCGCGTCGCGCGCGAGCTCGGCCGGGCGTATCCTGAACTCGGCGAAGAGTTCTCGCTAACCGCGATCGAGCTGGGCTTCCTTACCGACCGTCGCCAGGCGTTTGAGAACCTCGCCACACGCGTCGACCTCGATGCGGTGAAGGGCGTCGTCACGACAATGATCCAGACCGAGAAATACGGCACCCCCCTCGCCTCCGCTCTCCGCGTGCTGTCGGCCGAGTTCCGCAACGAGCGGATGATGCGCGCCGAGGAAAAGGCCGCTCGCCTGCCGGCGATCATGACGGTGCCGCTGATCCTGTTCATCCTGCCGACTTTGTTCGTCGTCATCCTCGGCCCTGCGGCCTGCGACATCAACGACGCACTGCTCAAGGGATAGCATCGACATTTCAGGGAACGGCGCGCGGGCCGCGCCGTTCTGCCCCCGTAACAGGAGGCGATGTGATGCTGTTTTCCACCCCCACCCAGTTCGCGGTGCTCGCGCTGTGCCTGATCGCAGGCTGGCTGTTCGGCCTGGCGAGCCATCCCGGCGGCAAGAAGTGGAAGGAGCGCTACCGGACGCAGGAAGCCGAGTTCAAGACGACGCGTGAGGGCCTGACGACGCGCGACGCGCGGATCAAGGAATTGGAGCGCGAGCGTGACGAGGCGCTGCGCCACCGCGGTACCGCGACCGCGACGACGGCGGCGGTCGGCACCGCGGCGGCCGCGACCGCAGCCAGCAGTTCGACCTCGCGCGGCGGCGGGTTCTTCGGCTGGGGTCGCGACAATCTCTCGCGCATCCACGGCATCGACGAGCCGACCGAACAGGCGCTGAGGAGTGAAGGCATCAAGACCTATGCCGCGATCGAGGCGCTCACGCCCGCGGACGAGGCCGCGCTCGAGGACCGCCTGGGCTTCGGCCGCGGTCGCATCGCGCAGCAGCAGTGGCGTGAGCAGGCGGCGATGCTCCGCGAGGGGCATGACGATGAACATTCGCGCCGCTGGGCCTGATCTGCGACCCCCGTCATCCCGGACTTGATCCGGGATCCCGCTTCTTCTTCGTTGCCGTCGAAAGATAGCGGGACCCCAGATCAAGTCCGGGGTGACGGTGTGGGTTTGGCTGACGTCTCCCCATTACAACCCGTCATTCCGGGGTTGATCCGGGATGACGGGTTTTTTCCCTCATCTAACCCTTGAACAACCCGCCGAGCACGCCGCGCAGCAGCTTGGCGCCGATCCCGCCGCCGCCGCGGCTCGATCCGAACACCGCCTTTGTCACCTCGTTCGCCACGGTGCGCCCCACCGCCGACGAAGCTGATCGCGTCGCCGATGTGACCGCCTTGTTCCAGGGCGAGTTCGCTGCCTCGCGCTCCGCCGCCCGCTGCGCCTTCTCAGCCTCACGCTGGGCGCGATCGGCCTCGCGCTGGGCCGCAAGACGGGCGCGCTCGTTCTCCTTGGCAAGCCGTGCGGCTTCCTTCGCCTCGGCAGCCCTGGCCTTTTCATTCTGGGCCGCCGCCTTTGCCTGTTGGGCCGCTGCCGCCGCCTCGCCCGCCTTGGCCGCGAGCAGTTCCTCGGCGGATTCCCGGTCGATGCGCGTGTCGTATTTCGTGCCGATGGCGTCGGTCTGGACCAGCACGCCGCGCTCGACGGGTGTCACCGGCCCCACCCGGCTGCGCGGCGGCTTGATCAGCGTGCGCGATACCGGCGACGGCGCGCCATCGGGCTGGAGCAGCGACACCAACGCCTCGCCGACCTTGAGCTCGGTAATGACGGTCGCCACGTCGACATCCGGGTTGGCGCGGAACGTTTCCGCCGCCGACCGCACCGCCTTCTCGTCGCGCGGCGTGAAGGCGCGCAGCGCATGCTGGACGCGGTTACCGAGCTGCCCGGCCACGGTCTCGGGAATATCGATCGGGTTCTGAGTGACGAAATAGACGCCGACGCCCTTCGACCGGATCAGCCGCACCACCTGCTCGACCTTCTCGAGCAGCGCCGGCGGGGCATCGTCGAACAGCAGATGCGCCTCGTCAAAGAAGAAGACGAGCTTGGGTTTGTCGGGATCGCCCACTTCGGGCAGCGTTTCGAACAGTTCGGACAAGAGCCACAGCAAGAAGCTGGCATAGAGCCGCGGGCTGGCCATCAGCTTGTCGGCGGCGAGGATGTTAACCATGCCGCGGCCGCTATCGTCCGAGGTCATGAAGTCGGCGATGTCGAGCGCCGGCTCGCCGAAGAAATGCTCACCTCCCTGCCCGCGTAGCTGAAGGAGCTGGCGTTGAATCGCGCCGACGCTCGCCTTGCTGACATTGCCGTAGGTCGTCGAAATCTCGTCCGCGCGGTTGGCGCACTCGGCGAGCATCGCCTGCAGGTCGTCGAGGTCGAGGAGCAGCAACCCCTCCTCGTCCGCCAGGTGGAACGCGATCGAGAGCACGCCCTCCTGCGTGTCGTTAAGGCCCATCAGCCGCGCAAGCAGCAGCGGCCCCATTTCGCTGACCGTTGTGCGGATCGGGTGCCCCTGCTCGCCGAACAGGTCCCAGAACTGCACGGGGCATTCGCGATAGGACCAGCCGGTGTCGCCGACCTCGGCCGCGCGCTCGGCGAAAATCGCATGAGTCTTGGCTTGGGGGGAGCCCGCCATGGCGAGGCCGGAAAGGTCGCCCTTCACATCGGCGACGAAGACGGGAACGCCGGCGTCGGAGAACCCCTCGACCAGCCCCTGGAGCGTGACGGTCTTGCCGGTGCCCGTCGCACCGGCGATCAGGCCGTGGCGGTTGGCGCGCTTGAGGACGAGGGCCTGCGGATCGGCGCCGCCCGGCCCCGAACCGATGAAGATCGAACCGCCGACATCCGCCATTCCCGCCACTCCTGCTGGTTTCGAGCAGGAATAGGCGGAAATGGCGGCGTAGTCAGCAGCCGATCAGTTGTTGTTCGCGGTCAGCGACAACGCGAGATAGCGATTGACGCCGCGGCGCTGCATCTGGATCACCACCGACGGGCGACGTGCCGACCGGGCGGCAGCAACCTGCCGCTGGAGGTCGGCGGCGGTCGCCACGGGCTGTCCACCGACCGACGTAATGACGTCGCCGCGCTGCAATCCCTTGGTCGCCGCATCGCTCGACGGGTCGACCGCCGCGATGACGAGGCCGCGAACCGTGGCGTCGACGCCGATCGACCGTGCGATCTGCGGCGTCAGCGGCTGGACGGTCAAGCCCAGCGTCGCCGCGCCCGACGGAACCGCCGGCGTCGAATCGTCGCCCGGCGTCTGGTTCTGGTCATCCATCCGGAAGCCCTGAAGCTCCTCCTCGCTCGGACGCGTGCCGACCGTGGCGGTGACGCTGACGCGGCGACCGTCGCGGATCAGTTCGATCGGGATGCGCGTTCCCGGCGCCGCATTGGCGACCAGGTACGAGAGCGAATTGTCGGGATCGACGTCACGGTTGTTGACCTTGACGATGACGTCGCCCTGACGGATGCCCGCCTTCTCCGCGGCCTGGCCGGGCGAAACGCCGGCGATCAGTTCGCCCTTGTTCCGATCGATACCGAGGCCGGCGGCGAGGTCGTCGTCGATCGGCTGGATCTGGACGCCCAGATAGCCGCGCTGCGGTGCACGGCCCTTCATCAGCGTGTCGACGATCGGCTTTGCCTGCTCGGCCGGGATCGCAAAGCCAATGCCGACATTGCCGCCGGTGGGCGAGAGGATCTGCGAATTGATGCCGATGACGTTACCCTGCATGTCGAACAGCGGGCCGCCAGAATTGCCGCGGTTGATCGAGGCGTCGGTCTGGATGAAGCGGTCGAACGCCCCGCCCCCGGTCACGCGGTTGACCGACGAGATGATGCCCGCCGTCACCGATCCGCCCAGGCCAAAGGGATTGCCGATCGCAACGACCCAGTCGCCGACCCGCGCGGCACCCGAATTACCGAAGCGCACGAACGGGAACGTCGCGCCCTCGATCTTGAGCACCGCGAGGTCGGAGGTCGGGTCGCGACCCACCACCTTGGCGGTGAACTCACGCCGGTCGGCCAGCGTCACCTTGACCGATTCGACCGTCGCGTTGGGCGAGCCGGCCGAGATCACGTGGTTGTTCGTGACGACATAGCCGTCAGCCGAGATGAGGAAGCCCGAGCCGAGCGACTGCCCCTCCTGGGTGCGCGGACGGCCACCGCCGCCCTGCTGGCCGAAGAACTGCTCGAACGGCGTGCCCGCGAACGGGTTCGACGGCACCGTCACACGCTGCGTGGTCGAGATGTTGACGACGGCGGGCTGAAGCTTTGCCACCATGTCGGCAAAGCTCATCGGCGCGCCAGCGCGTGGGGCGGCGGCGTTGATCGCACCGGGCTCGTTCTGCGCGGTCTGCGCGGAAATGGCCGAGGGCTGGACGGCGAGGGTGGCGGCGGCGCCGCCAAGGAGGAGCGCACTGGTGATCGCGTAGGCGTAACGCACGAAATCAGGTTCCTTCCAGACTGTGGTTTACAAGTGTTTTCGCAAACCGATGCTGAACTGCATTTGAATATGAACGGACGGTCAGTTTGCCTGACTCGTCCCAACCCGCTTTGGTTCCGCCCTTAGTTTCCCCGGCCGCCGCGCGTGAAAGCGCGGAGATAATCGTTCTGCGGCGAGAGGATGATCGACGTGCCGCCGCGCTCGCCGTCGCCGTCTGCGCCGAAGCTGTAGCGATAGGACTGCATCGCACGATAGAAGTCGTAGAACTCGGCATCCTTGCCGAAGCTGGCGGCATAGACGCGCGCAGCCTCTGCATCGGCATTCGCGCGGATGATCTGCGCCTCCTTCAAGCCCTGCGCCTCGATCGTCAGCGCTTCCTGACGGCGGGCGGTCGCCATCCGGCGAAGCGCCGATTCGAGCGGGCTGCCGGTCGGCAGGTCGGCCTTGCGAATACGCACGTCGACGATCTCGGCGCCGTACTGGCGCGCGACCCGGTCGAGCGCGACCTGGATATTGTCCATCACCTGGCCGCGCTCGGGGCTGAGCAGCGTCGCGAACTGGCGCTTGCCGAGTTCGTTGCGCAGCGCCGACGAGAGGAGCGGCTGAAGCTGGCTCGCAACACGCTCCTCGGTATTGGCGGTCGAGCCGGTCGAGATCACCGCCTGAAGCGGATTGACGACGCGGAACCGCGCGAAGGCATCGACCTCCAGCCGCAGCTGATCGGTCGACAGCACCGGCTGGTTGTCGAGCTCGATGTCGAGCACGCGCTTGTCGATCCAGACCATGCGGTCAAGGAACGGAATCTTGGCGATGATGCCCGCGCCCGTCTGCCCGAACTGCTCGCGCGGCTGGTACTGGTTGATGAGCGAGATCGGCTTCTGGAACCGCAGGATCACCGCCTGCTTGGTTTCGGGCACGATCGCGAAGGTGTTGGCGAGGATGACGACCAGCGCCAGCAGGAGGATGCCGATCGCCATCGGATTGCGGAACAGGCGGGCGTTCATCACTGGGCTCCCTGCGTGGCGGCGGGCGTCTGCGGCTGGGCGGGTTCCTGCGCCGCGGGGGGCGTCGGCTCGCGCTTGCGTCCCGACGCTTCGGGCAGCGGCAGGTACGGGGTCACGCCCGGTGCCTCCACGATCGTCTTATTCGACTTGGCGAGCACGGCCTCCATCGTCTCGTAATAGAGGCGGCGGCGCGTCACTTCGGGCGCCTGGCGATACTGCTCGTAGATCTTGTCGAACGACGCGGCCTCGCCCTGCGCACGCGCGACGATCTGCTGGGCATAGGCGCGCGCCTGATTGATGTTGGCCTGCGCCTGCTGCTGCGACGCGCTCACCGCCTTGAAGTCCTCGTCCACCTGTTGCGGGGCGACGGCCTGCTTGATCGCGACGCCGAGCACGCGGACGCCCGAATTATACTCGTCGAGGATCGTCTGCATCCGCTGCTGCACGTCCGCCTCGATATTGGTGCGGCCGGCACCGATCGCCTGATTGAGCGTCGCGCTGGCGACGGCGGCGCGCATCGCGCTTTCGGCCACCGCGCGCACCGTGTCGCGCGGATTGGCGAGCTGAAACGCGTAATCCTCGGCATTCTGGATATTCCAGCGCACCGAATAGGCGAGATCGACGATGTTCTGATCCTCGGTCAGCATCAGATTCTCGGTCGACCCTTGCGGGAAATCCTCGGGCCGGGCCTCCTGCACGTCGACCTTCTGCACCGTTGCGATCGGCGCGGGGAGCGTCACCTGGATGCCGGGGTTGAGCGTCGTCGAGTAGCGGCCGAACACTGACACCACGCCCTTTTCGTTGGGCGCGATCGAATGGAACGAGGTGAAGGCAATCCAGAGCAGCACGACCAGCCCCACCGCGATCAGCCACACATTCTGGCCGCCGGGCATCCGGAAATTGGCGCCGCCGGGAAAGCCGCCGCCCCCGCCGCCGCCACGCGCGCGCTTCAGAAACTCGTCGAGAGAGGTCGCGTTGGGCTTGGGCCGGCGCCCCTCGGGCGGGAACGCCCACGGATTGCGCGGGCCGCCATCGCCGCCACCGCTTCCGCTCCCGTTGCCGGATCCGCCGCCACTGCCGCCCCACGGGCCCTTGGGGTTGTCGTTTCGAAGTACGCGGCCGCGGCCCATCCAGCCCATCCATCCTGTCATGCTGATCTTTATAAGGGGCCGCGCGCCGATTAACAGTGGCGCGAAAGGGCGTATTCCCTAGATGGGCGCGCATGGACCCCAAGGAACAGCTCGACGCCCTGCTCGCCCCCCTTGCCGCCGGCCGCGCGGTGGTGCGCGTGGACGGCGCGCGCGCCAGCATCATCCTCGACGTGAGCGGCCTGTCGGAGGACGCGCGCGAGGCGCTGTCCGCCGAGATCGAGGCCGCCGCCCGCACCGTACCGGGTATCGAAGCGGTACGTGTGGCGCAGACGAGCCAGCGCACCGCCCGCCGCCTTATCGCGGTCGCCAGCGGCAAGGGCGGCGTGGGCAAATCGACCGTCTCCACCAACCTCGCCGCCGCGCTTGCGGCGACGGGGCGGCGCGTCGGTATGGTCGATGCCGACATCTACGGCCCCTCGCAGCCGCGCCTGCTGGGGGTGGAGGGCGTGAAGCCCGAGGCGCGCGAGAACAAGCTGGTGCCCGTGCCCACCGCGGCGGGCGTGCCGCTCCTCTCGGTGGGTCAGCTCGTCGGACCGGACAAGGCGCTGGCCTGGCGCGGACCGATGGCGACCAATGCGCTCAGCCAGTTGATCGACGGCGACTGGGCCGGCACCGACACGATCGTCGTCGACATGCCGCCGGGCACCGGCGACGTCCAACTGACGATGATCCAGAAGCACAAGCCCGCAGGCGTCGTCATCGTCTCGACCCCGCAGGACCTGGCGCTGATCGACGCGCGCCGCGCGATCGACCTGTTCCGCCAGACCGGCGTCCCCGTGATCGGTCTGGTCGAGAACATGGCCGGCTATGCCTGTCCGCATTGCGGCGAAGTGTCCGACCCGTTCGGCGCGGGCGGGGCGGAGGCGGCGGCGGCGGCGATGGGCATCCCGTTCCTCGGCCGCGTGCCGCTCGCCATGGCGATCCGCGAAGCCTCCGATGCGGGGAACGTGGGCCAGCGCGCGGCGTTCGAGGTGATCGCGGCCCGTGTGGCCGATTGGATCGACCAACAGGGATAGCGCCATGCCGCTCACCACCGATGATGACATCCGCGCGCTGCTCGAAGGCGCGCGCACGATCGCGCTGGTGGGCGCAAGCGACCGGCCCGACCGGCCGAGTTACGGCGTCATGGCGACGCTCCAACGGCACGGATATCGCGTGATCCCGGTCAACCCGGCGATC
Source organism: uncultured Sphingomonas sp. (assembly GCA_913775315.1). Classification (GTDB taxonomy): domain Bacteria; phylum Pseudomonadota; class Alphaproteobacteria; order Sphingomonadales; family Sphingomonadaceae; genus Sphingomonas. The sequence goes on from CAJYIX010000016.1 coordinate 29,356, forward strand.
ACCGGCGAGCATTTGCACGGCGAGTTCGTGTTCCGCGACCTGAGCCAGCTCGGCGATCCGATCGACATCGTCGATATCTTCCGACGGTCGGAGGCCGCGGGCGAAATCGTCGATCAGGCGATCGCGGCGGGTGCGAAGGCCGTCTGGATGCAGCTCGGCGTCGTGAACGACGCGGCGGCGGCGCGGGCGGAGGCGGCGGGCCTCAAGGTAGTGATGGATCGCTGTCCCGCAATCGAACTGCGCCGGCTGAACATCGCGCCGGTCGCCGGATAAGGCAGCGCCGGGTCAGCCGATCAGGCCGGTCCCGGCACCGAGGAAAAGGACCAGCGCCGTCGCGAAGAAGGACACGGCGCCGATCCTGAGGCTTTCGATCATCGCATCCTGTCGCTGGCCGGTGCGGCTGCCCGCGGTCACGCGAAATGCACGGCGGGCGAGGAAGCCGCGACCAGCATCGCGGTGAAGAAGAACGCGCCGACGAGCGAGACGACCGAGTTCTGAAGCGAGGAAAGACGAAGCGCCATGGTGAAAACTCCCTGATCTTCGGTCTGCCGGACCATCCGGTGCCGATGCCAAGAGTGTTTGCAGGGGGCGTGCCAATTGCCAAAAAGCCAGGAATTCCGCGCTTTATGATTTGTTGATCCTGCGAGTTGGTTGTGTACGCCGACCCAGTTGGCGCAGGACACCAATCAGTCGTGAATGTCGCCATCTGAAAAGATGCAATCACGGCCCGCGGCCTTTGCGGCATAAAGCAGCGCGTCCGCCCGCTCGAACACCTGCTCGAGCCGTTCCGCGCCCGCCGCTGCGCTGATCCCGGTCGAGAAGGTCACGACCCCGATGATCTCGTCGCTTTCGCGGACGCGCAGGCGCTTGCGCGAGATACCCTGCCGCGCCTCGTCGATCGTCGCCACTGCCTGTGCGATGCTGCCGTCGAACAGGATGGCGAACTCCTCGCCGCCGTAGCGCGCGACGAAATGACCGTGGCAGGCCTCTGCCAGCGTCCCGGCGATCGCGCGCAGCACCCGGTCGCCCACCGCATGGCCGAAGCGGTCGTTGACGGCTTTGAAATGATCGACGTCGCAGACCGCGACGCACGGACTGCCGCCCGCGGCGATCCGGTCGGCAAAGGCTTCCTCGAACGCGCGGCGGTTGGGCAGGCCCGTCAGCGGATCGCTGAGCGCATCGCCGCGCGCCTCCTCAAGTGCCTGGCGCAGCTCCTCGGCCTCCGATCGCGCGGCCTCCAGCCGCTGCTCGGCCTCGCGAACGCGGTCGATCATCGCGCTGGTGATGCGGGCCACGTCGTCGACGAAGAGGCGCGACGGCCCCTGCTCGACCCGGCTACGCTCGATCGCATCGGCACTGGCGATCAGGTCGCGGCCGAAGTCGCGTGCGTGGCTGTGCATGCGAACCACGACGTCGGCGAAGCCGGCCATCTGCGTCTGCGCCCGCGCGGCAAGGATCTCGGCAGGGTCTGGCCCGTCCGCCGCCGGGCGCACGGGATCTGCGCTCTGCTCGATGCGCAGCCCAAGTTCGTCGATATCCCGCTGGCTGAGCCGCACGCCGCCGTCGGTGCGATCGGCGATGGCCTTTGCCACCTCGCTGGCCGGTTCGGTCAGCACGGCATAGGCGAGCGCGAAATTGGCGGGCGTGGGCGACAGCGCCTGCGCGAACAGAAAATCGCCGATCCGCGCGAACAAGGCGCGCGAATCGGTGCCGCCTTGGGCGCCGGGCAGATGCTCGAGCGGCGGCATTCTCTGTGGCATGGCTCCCCCGACGACCCGGACCCCTTCCGGTTCGACACGACTAGATGCCTAGTCTGTAATGCCTAACAACCCGTCAGCGAAAGCCCGAAAACCGCGGATCAGCGTGCCTTCAGCGCCTTTACCGCCGCCAGCGTCTGGCGCACATGATCGACCGGGCTCATGTCGCTGTGAACAAAGGCGACCTTGCCGTCGCGGGCGATGACATAGCTCGTCCGGTCGCTCATCGGGCGCGGCATGCCCGCGCGGTCGAGCAGCACATCATACTGCTTGAGCAGCGCCGGGGTCGCGCTGGCGACGGGGAACTTGCCCGCGCAATGCTCGGTCGAGAATTTCTGGAGCTGCGGCACCGCATCGGCCGACATGCCGATCACCTGCGCGCCCGCCGCACGGAACTGCGGCACCGCCTCGGCAAAGGCCTTGGCCTCGGCATTGCAGCCCGAGGTGAAGGCCGCGGGGAAGAAATAGAGGACGACCGGCCCCTTCTTCAGCTGCTGCGCCAGGTTCACGCGGAACACCTTGCCAGCGAGCGCGCCCTGCGTCGTGAAGTCGGGCGCCTTCACGCCGGGCGCGAGCGCGGCTGCGGCGGGCAGCGCGAACAGGGCGGCGGCGGCGATAGCGGCGGTGCGGACGATACGCATGGTCGATCTCTCCCAGATTTGGCGCGACGCTACGCCCGCCCGCGACCCTTGTCGATTACCGGCTAAGGGCGATGCCGAACCGAGCGTGCGTGTCGCGACGGTCATAGTCGTCCAGCGCCTCGCCATAGCCGGTGAACACCTGCCCGAAGGCATGGATGCCAAGGCCCCAGCCGAGCTGCGCCAGAGGATAGGAAGCGAACAGCTCCCCCGCCCCGCGCCCGGTGCCGGGATTGCCACGCGCGGTCAGTTGCAGCTTTAAGCCGTCGGTGCGGCCAATCGCGGCGCCCACCTGGCCATAGCCCAGATACCGCTCGATATCGCCCGCCACGCCCTGTCCGCCGATGTAGAACCAGAGCTGCGGCGTGACCTCGGCATACCAGTCGTCGCCGAGGTCGAACTTGCGCGTCACGCGGGCATAGATGCGGTTGACGTCGATCGAGCCGACACTGCCCCGCCCGTTGGAATCATGAGCATAGCCGACCGCGGCGACGGCATCCTGCGCCAGCGGCATCTCGTAGAAGACTTCAGGGCTGTAATTGGTCGACACGAACGGGCCGGAGGGCAGGTCCACGCGCCAGAACATCGTCTGGGTATACGCGAAGCGAAGGCCGTTGAGCGCGCCGTTGGTCTCGAACGGCTGGAACGCGAAACTGAACTGCAGCTTCGCGCCGGCATCATTTAGCCCGAACACGCCGTAGGTCGGGCGATAGGGCGTGAAGCGCGAGGCGATCGCCGAGGCGGTGCCGGCGGAGCCGAGCACCTCCTGCTCGCGCGAGGCCTCGATCGCCTCCGCCGCTTCGGCGACTGGGGTAGCGGGCGGCGGCGGCGCGGCCTCGGCCACCGCGACCTCCGCCAGCCGGTAGCGCGCTCGGGCGAAGCCGCCGGCGGGCACCGGGAGCAGCGCCGGACCATCGCGGTTCAGCGTCAGGCGGCTGCCGTCGGCGGCGGTCACCTCGATCGTGTCGGGCGCGCGCGGGTCGGCGGGCGCCGTCCCCTCGTTGGGGAAGAACACGTCGACCCCGCCGCGCGCCGCCTCTGCCGAGGCGGGCTGCTGCGGCACGGGGACGATCTGCGCCGCGGCGGGGGCGGCGGCGAGGATGGCGGGCAGGATCAGGAGGGAGCGCATCACGAGAATCAGCCTTGCACGCACATGTGACGGTTTGAGGTGGCGGGTCAGCCGGCAGCCGGGACCGCGGCGGTCGCCGGCCCCACGGGCTTCTCCTCGCCGCGCGAATAGGTGCCGGTCAGGACGCCTGCGGCCAGCACGCGCCCGCTCATCGCCTTGAGCATTGCCGAGCGGCTGGGATTGCGCTTGAGATCGGGGCCCTCGCCCAGCGCGAAAAGCTGGAAGGCGTAGTGATGGACGCCGTGCCCGGTGGGCGGGTCGGGGGGCAGCCAGCCTTCGGCGAAATAGCTGTTGCGGCCGACATCGCCGCCCTCCCCGCCCTCGCCATCGGCGACGATCGCGCCTTCCTTGAGTTCGCCATCACCGGCGGGCAGGTCCCATACCACCGCATGGACGAGCGGCGACGGGGTCGGCGCATCGGCATCCTCGACCAGCAGCGCCAGCCGCACCGCCTCGGCGGGCACGCCGGTCCAGAAGAGCGGCGGCGACACGCCCTCGCCATCGGCGGTGAACCGTTCGGGCAGTCGCGCGCCATTGGCGAAGGCGGGGCTGGCGAGATTGAGCGAGGCGAAGCTGCCAAGCCCCGGCTGCACGATCGCCAGCTTCTCCTCGCCCGCGCGCAGGCCCTTCAGTGCCTTGCCGAGCCAGCCGGGGACGTGTTCGAGCATGTCAGTGGTCCAGCTTTTCGTAGTCGGCGTGCGGCGCGATCACTTCCATGCGCTCGGCGAGGAGCGGGCGGAACGACGGGCGGCTCTTCATGCCCAGATACCAGCGCTTGGACTGTTCATGGCTCTTCCAGTCAATCCCGCCGAGATAGTCGGCGACCGAAATCTGCGCCGCGGCGGCAAGGTCGGCAAGGCTGATCGTCGAACCCGCCAGCCACTGACGATGGTCGAGAAGGTAGTCGACATAATCGAGATGCGCGACCGCCGCCTTCATCGCCTCGCGCAGCCGCCCCGCATCGGGCGCGGTGCGCAGGACGAGGCGCTTTTCCATCCGCTCGGTCAGCAAGGGCTTGGTGATGTCGCGGTAGAAATGAACGTCGAACCACGTCACCAGCCGGCGGATCTCGGCGCGATCGGCGGCGGTGCCGTTAAGCATCGCCGCGCGGTCGACCGTCTCCTCCAGATACTCGCAAATCGCCATCGAATCGATCATCGGGCGGCCGGGCTTCTCGGCATTCACCATCACCGGCGTCTCACCCGCCGGGTTCATGTCGAGAAACTCGTCGCGGCGCAGCCAGGGCGATTCGCGCACCGGCTCGTACCCCACCCCCTTCTCGGCCAGCAGCAGGCGGACCTTGCGCGAAAAGGGGCAGAGCGGGAACTGGTAGAGAAGCCACATGCCCGTCTGTTATCGGGGCCGCCGATGAAGGGGAAGAGGCGAGCGTGGAAAGCATCATCTGGTTGTCGGGCGCGTGGCTCGTCTGGCGCTGGCGGCCGGCAGACGACTGGGCGTGGGCGGCGGCGACGCTGCTCGCGTGCGTGGCGGGCACCACGCTGCCCGACCTCGATTTCACGCTGATGCTCGCGCATCGGAGCGCGCTGACGCACAGCGTGCTCCCCGTGCTGCTGCTGGCGGTATCGCGCGGCGGGCGAGCGATCGCCCCCGGCCTCGCGATCGGGATCGGCATCCACCTGGCCGCCGACTGTTTTCCCAATGCGATGCGCGGCTATGCGATGGTGAAGCTGCCATTCGCCGGGTCGATCGGGCGCGACGCGTCCTATCTGTGGCTGACGGTCAACGCAGTTGCGGCGATGGCGACCGGCATCTTTTGGCAGACGCGGCCGATCGCGTTCGGCTGGCGGATCGCGACGCTGATCGGCTGTGCCGGGATCGGCGCGGCATATCTATTCGTCACCGATGGCGGCTGGCCGGCGCTGTCGATCTTCGGCCTCGCCGGATGGCTGGCGGTGCGCTGGCGAAGAGCCGCGCGCACCGCCTGAGCGTCACTCGGCCGCCACCACTTCCGGTGCCGTCCGGTCGTCGATCGGCGCTTCGAGCCGTTCCAGCATCTCGCGCGGCACGACCTGCCAGAAGGCACCCAGCGTGCGGTCCCAGTCGCCCAGCAGACCGTTCGACCATTTGCTGTCGGTCGCCTCGGCATGAGCGGCGACGAGGTCCTTGAGCACGCCTTCCCAATGCGCCGAGGCGAGGCGATGCCAGGTCAGGCTCTCGCCATTGGCCCGCTCGGGGAACCTGCCCTCGGGATCGTAGACGAAGGCCATGCCCCCGGTCATGCCCGCCCCGAAATTGGTGCCGACCTCGCCCAGCACCACCGCGATGCCGCCGGTCATGTATTCGCAGCCATTGGCGCCGCAGCCCTCGACCACGACCTTGACGCCCGAGTTGCGGACCGCGAACCGCTCGCCCGCCTGCCCCGCGGCATAGAGCTCGCCCGACGTCGCGCCGTAGAGGACGGTGTTGCCGAGGATCGTGTTCTCCTGGCTGGCCAGCGGCGAGGAGACCATCGGCCGCACGACGATGCGCCCGCCCGACAATCCCTTGCCGACATAGTCGTTGGCGTCGCCGAACACCTCGAGCGTCACGCCCTTGCACAGGAACGCGCCGAGCGACTGGCCCGCGCTCCCGCGCAGCCGGACATGGACGTGTCCATCCGCCAGCCTCGACATGCCGAACCGCCGGGTGATCTCGCTCGACAGGCGGGTGCCGACCGCGCGGTGGGTGTTGCGCACCGAATAGGTGAGCTGCATCTTCTCGCCCCGCGCGAAGACGGGCGCGGCGTCCTTGATCATCTGCGCGTCGAGGCTGTCGGGCACCTCGTTGCGGAACGTGTCGAGGCTGAAGCGGCGCTCGGCGTCTGTGGCATCGACCTTGGCGAGGATGGGATTGAGGTCGAGGTCGTCGAGATGCTCGGCCCCGCGGCTGACCTGGCGCAGCAATTCGGTGCGGCCGATCACCTCGTCGAGGCTGCGGACGCCGAGCCGCGCGAGGATCTCGCGCACTTCCTCGGCGATGAAGGTCATGAGGTTGATGACCTTTTCGGGCGTACCGACGAACTTGGCGCGCAATTTCTCGTCCTGCGTGCAGACGCCGACCGGGCAGGTGTTCGAGTGGCACTGGCGCACCATGATGCAGCCCATGGCGACGAGGCTCAATGTGCCGATGCCGAACTCCTCGGCGCCGAGAATCGCGGCGATGACGATGTCGCGCCCGGTCTTGAGCCCGCCATCGGTGCGCAGCTTCACCCGGCCACGCAGACCGTTGAGCGTCAGCGTCTGATTGACCTCGCTCAGCCCCATTTCCCACGGCGTGCCGGCGTACTTTATCGACGTTTGCGGGCTCGCCCCCGTCCCGCCGACATGGCCGGAAACGAGGATGACGTCGGCATGCGCCTTCGCCACGCCCGCCGCGACGGTGCCGATGCCCGCCGAGCTGACCAGCTTGACGCAGACGCGCGCGCGCGGGTTGATCTGCTTCAGGTCGTAGATGAGCTGCGCCAAATCCTCGATCGAATAGATGTCGTGGTGCGGCGGCGGGCTAATGAGCGTCACGCCCGGCGTCGAGTGGCGCAGCCTGGCGATGAACTCGGTCACCTTGAAGCCGGGGAGCTGCCCGCCCTCGCCGGGCTTGGCGCCCTGTGCAACCTTGATCTCGATCTCGTCGCAGGCATTGAGATATTCCGCCGTCACGCCGAACCGGCCCGAGGCGACCTGCTTGATGACCGAGTTGGCGTTGTCGCCGTTTTCGTAGGGGGTGTAGCGGACCTTGTCCTCGCCCCCCTCGCCCGACACCGCCTTGGCGCCGATGCGGTTCATCGCGATCGCCAGTGTCTCGTGCGCCTCCGGCGATAGCGCACCTAGCGACATGCCGGGCGTGATGAAGCGCTTGCGGATTTCGGTGATCGCCTCGACCTGATCGATGTTCACCCCCTCGCGCGGGAAATTGAACTCGAGGAGGTCGCGCAGGTACACGGGCGGCAGGTCGCGGACGCCGCGCGCAAATTGCAGATAGGTCGAATAGCTGTCGGTCGACACCGACGACTGGAGGAGGTGCATCAGCTGCGCCGAATAGGCGTGCGTCTCGCCGGAATGGCGCTGGCGATAGAAGCCGCCGATCGGCAGGTTGACGACCGCGGCATCGAATGCCGCCTCGTGACGCTGGCTGGCGTTGACGTAGAGCGAAGCATAGCCCTCGCCCGAGATCTTCGCCGGCATGCCGGGGAACAGGTCGGCGACGAGCGCGCGGCTGAGCCCCACCGCCTCGAAGTTATAGCCGCCACGATAGCTGGAGATCACCGCGATCCCCATCTTCGACATGATCTTGAGCAGCCCCTCGTCGATCGCCTTGCGATACCGCTTGAGGCAGTCGGCTAGGCTGAGGTCGCCGAACAGTCCGCGCGCCTGACGATCGGCGATCGCCGCCTCGGCCAGATAGGCGTTCACCGTCGTCGCGCCGACGCCGATCAGCACCGCGAAATAATGCGTGTCGAGGCACTCGGCGGTCCGAACATTGACGCTGGCATAGGAGCGAAGGCCCCGGCGGACGAGGTGCGTGTGGACCGCCGCGGCCGCGAGCACGCCGGGGATCGCCACGCGGTCCTCGTCGATCCGCTCGTCGGTCAGGAACAGCTCGGTCCGCCCCTCGCGCACCGCCTGCTCGGCCTGCGCGCGAAGCTGCGCGATCGCGGCGCGCAGGCCCTCGGCCCCGCTGCCGGCCGCGAACGTCGTGTCGATCTCCGCCGACTGGCCGCCGAAATAGGCCTTCAAACGCGCCCATTCGCTGCCGACCAGCACGGGGGATTCTAGGATCAGCACCCGGCCCTTCGCCGCCTCGACATCGAGGATGTTGGCAAGGTTGCCGAACCGCGTCTTGAGGCTCATCACGTGCCGTTCGCGCAAGGGGTCGATCGGCGGGTTCGTCACCTGGCTGAAGTTCTGGCGGAAGAACTGGCTGATGAGGCGCGGCTTGTCGCTGATGACTGCAAGCGGCGTGTCGTCGCCCATCGATCCGATCGCCTCCTTCGAGGTTTCGACCATCGGCGCCAGGATAAGCTCCATATCCTCCAGCGTCTGCCCCGCCGCCACCTGTCGGCGAGCGAGCTCGGCGCGGTCGAAGCGAACGTCCGCGGCCTCCACCTGCGGCAGGTCGGCGACCGACAGATAGCCGGCGATCATCGAGGCATAGTCGTGCTCGCCCGCGATCCGGTCCTTGATCTCGGCATCGTGGAACAGGCGTCCTTCGGACAGATCGACGGCGATCATCTCGCCCGGCCCGAGGCGGCCCTTCTCGACGACGCTCGTCTCCGGCACGACGACCATGCCCGTCTCCGACCCCACGATCAGCAGACCGTCGGCGGTGCGCGTGTAGCGAAGCGGGCGGAGCGCATTGCGGTCGAGCCCCGCGACTGCCCAGCGGCCATCGGTCATCGCGAGCGCGGCGGGGCCGTCCCACGGCTCCATCACGCTGGCGAGATAGGCGTACATCGCGGTGTGCGCCTCGGGCATGTCGGCGCGATCCTGCCACGCCTCGGGCACCAGCATCAGCTTGGCGGTGGGCGCGTCGCGGCCGGAGCGGCAGATCGCCTCGAACGTCGCGTCCAGCGCGGCGGTGTCGCTGGCGCCGGCGGGGATGACGGGCTTGATATCCTCCGAATGCTCGCCGAACGCGATCGAGGCCATCTTGATCTCGTGGCTGAGCATCCAGTTCTTGTTGCCGCGGATCGTGTTGATCTCGCCGTTATGGGCGAGGCACCGGAACGGCTGCGCCAGCCACCATTGCGGGAAGGTATTGGTCGAATAACGCTGGTGAAAGATCGCGACGCGGCTCTCGAACCGCTCGTCATTGAGGTCGGGGTAGAAGTCCGACAGGCTCTCGGCGAGGAACAGGCCCTTGTAGATGATCGAGCGGCACGACAGCGAGCAGATGTAGAAGCCGGTGATCTGCGCGGCGATGATCCGCTTCTCGATCCGGCGGCGGACGAGGTAGAGATTCTTCTCGAACTCGCTTTCGTCCTGGTCGCCCGGCAGGGGGCCGGCGATCATGATCTGCTCGATCTCGGGCCGGGTCGCCTGTGCCTTCTGGCCGATCACCGACACGTCGACGGGCACCTGGCGCCAGCCATAGATGGTGTAGCCCGCCTCGATGATCGCGGCCTCGACGATCGTGCGGCAGGTTTCCTGCGCGCCCAGATCGGTGCGCGGCATGAACACCATGCCGACCGCCAGCCGGTTGGGCAGCACGCGATGTCCGCTCGCCACCACGGCGTCGTCGAAGAAGCGGTGCGGCAGGTCGACATGGATGCCCGCGCCGTCGCCGGTCTTGCCATCGGCATCGACTGCGCCGCGGTGCCAGACCGCGCGCAGCGCGTCGATCGCCGACTGGACGACGCGGCGGCTGGGCTTCCCGTCGGTCGCCGCGACAAGGCCGACGCCGCAGGCATCGCCCTCATATTCGGGGCGATACATGCCTTCGGTGGCAAGGCGGAGGCGTTCGGTCTCAAGGCTCATTCATCGTCTCCAATCGCGCGGGGGCGATCGCAAAAGTCCATCGGATCAGGCGGCGACCTTCGCGGCCTTTGCCTTGGCGCGCAGCCAGGCGTGCATCCGGTCGGCGACGTCGCGGCCGTCGCGGATCGCCCAGACGACCAGGCTGGCGCCGCGAACGATGTCACCGGCGGCGAACACGCCGTCGAGGCTGGTCATCATCGACTTGTTGTCGACGCGCAGCGTGCCCCAGCGATTGACGCCGAGCTCTGGCGCGCCGAACATCGCCGGCAGATCCTCGGGGTCGAAGCCCAGCGCCTTGATGACCAGATCGGCCTTCAGCATCTCCTCGCTGCCCGGATCGGGTTCGGGGGCGCGGCGGCCGCTGGCGTCGGGGGCGCCGAGCCGCATCTTCGTCACGCGCACGCCCGCGACATGCCCCTCGGCCGCCGCGTCAAAGGCCTCGGGCGCGGCGAGCCAGACGAACTCGACGCCTTCCTCCTCAGCATTGGTGACCTCGCGCTGGCTGCCGGGCATGTTGGCGCGGTCGCGGCGATAGAGGCACTTCACCGACTTCGCGCCCTGCCGCACCGCGGTCCGCACGCAGTCCATTGCGGTGTCGCCGCCGCCGATCACGACCACGTCCTTGCCCTCTGCATTCAGGCTGCCGTCGTCCCACGCGGCCACCTGATCGCCGAAGCTCTTGCGGTTCGACGTGATGAGATAGTCGAGCGCGTCGACCACGCCGCCCGATCCGACGCCGGGCGCCTTGATCGCGCGCGGCTTGTACACGCCGGTCGCGATCAGGATCGCGTCGTGGCGCGAACGCAGCTCGTCGAGCGTCGCGTCGCGGCCGACCTCGAACCCCTCGTGAAAGACGATGCCGCCGGCCTTCAACCGGTCGACGCGGCGCGTGACGACATGCTTCTCCAGCTTGAAGCCGGGGATGCCATAGATCAGCAGCCCGCCGGCGCGATCGTGGCGGTCATAGACGTGCACCTCGTACCCCGCGACGCGCAGATACTCCGCCGTCGTCAGCCCCGCCGGCCCCGCGCCGATCACGCCCACCGACTGCCCGCGCGCGCGGCCGGGCACCAGCGGCTCGACCCAGCCCTCTTCCCATGCAGTGTCGGTGATGTACTTCTCGACCGAACCGATCGTCACCGATCCGTGACCCGAGAATTCGATCACGCAATTGCCCTCGCACAGCCGGTCCTGCGGACAGATGCGGCCACAGATCTCGGGCATGGTCGAGGTGCTGTTCGACAGCTCGTACGCTTCGCGCAGCCGCCCCTCGGCGGTCAGGCGCAGCCAGTCGGGAATGTGATTGTGCAGGGGGCAGTGCACCGAGCAATAGGGCACCCCGCACTGCGAGCAGCGACCTGCCTGCTCCCCCGCCTTGGGCGCGGCGAAGCGGTCGGCGATCTCGCGGAAGTCGCGGTTGCGATCATCGGCAGCGCGCTTCGACGGATAGTCCTGCGCGGTCCCGACGAACTTCAGCGTGGCATTCATGGCGCATCCCTCTCGGTTCGAGGGCGCGTATAATTTCACGATTGCGCGCTGTCACGCACAAAACGGCAATTATGACAGCAATGATGACCTAATCGGTTTTCTTGGCCTCGACTTGTCCAAGTTGACCTTCCCTTCGCATCCTCAATAGGGCCGAAGCGGTTCTACCGTGCCAGCAGCCAGATCAGCGCTGCGCTGCCTGCCACGATCCGATACCAGGCGAACGGCGCGAAGCCGTAGCGCGATACCAGCGCGACGAACGCCTTGACCACCAGCAGCGCGACCACAAAGGCCACCGCGAAGCCGATCGCGATCGCGTGGAGATCGTCGAAGCTGAGCAGCGCGCGATCCTTGAAGAGCGCATAGGCCGTCGCGGCAGTCATCGTCGGCACGGCGAGGAAAAAGCTGAACTCCGCCGCGGTCTTGCGCTCGACGCCCATCAGGAGCGCGCCCATGATCGTCGCGCCCGAGCGGCTGACGCCCGGCACCATCGCCATGCACTGGACGACGCCGATCGTCGCGGCGGTGCCGAGCGGCATCCCCTCGACGCTGTTCACCCGGACGCGCTTCACCATCCGCTCGATGAGGAGGATCGCGACGCCGCCGACGATCAGCGCGACCGCGACGATCACCGGCGTCTGCATCGCCGCGCGCACCGCGTTATAGGCGACGACGCCGATGACGAGCGCCGGCGCGAAGCCGATGAGGATGTTGCGCACGAACCGCCACGCATCGGGCCGCCCGGCGATCATCCCGGTGCCGACGTTCCAGAACCGCCGCCAATAGACGACCAGCACCGCCAGGATCGCGCCGAGCTGGATCGCGATCTTGAACGCCACCGAACTGGCGTCGTTGAACCCGAGCAGCTCCCCCGCAAGGATCAGGTGGCCGGTCGACGACACCGGTAGAAATTCGGTCAGACCCTCGATCGCTCCGAGCAGGAGGACCGTCAGCAACTCGCCCATGCAATCCCCCGCCGGCGTTGATCGTCAGTAATCAGGTGCGCCGGTCAGGCCGGCTGCTTGGTCTGGCCGAAGCGACCCTGGCGGCGATAGAGCACCAGCCAGCCCGGCGCGACCGCGGCCATCGGCGTCGGCGCGATGCCGAACGCCTCGAACCCCTCGACCCCGTCCGCCACGACATTGTCGCGCTGAAGCATCAGCCACTGGTCGCGCGTGATCGGCGCGCCGGGCAGCTTGCCGAGGCTGGCCAGCGCCGAGCCCGCGAAATCGGGCAGCGGCGCGAAGGTCTTGTTTCGGCCCGTCGCCTCGGCGATCCAGCGGTGCAGGTCGAGCATCGTCAGCACGTCCGGCCCGCCAAGCTCATAGGTGTGGTCGCCATGCGCCTTTGGATCGGCAACCGCCGCGGCGGCGGCGCGCGCGACGTCGACGACATGGACCGGCTGGAACCGCGCATCGGGCTTCAACACCGGGATCACCGGCAGCGGGCTGGCGATCATCGCGGCGAAGCGATTGACGAACTGGTCCTCGCGACCGAACACGATCGACGGGCGCAGGATCGTGGCGTGCGGGAACGCCGCCTTGACCGCCGCCTCGCCCTCGGCCTTGCTGCGGCCATAGTGCGACGGGCTGGCCGGATCGGCGCCGATCGCGGAAATGTGGACCAGCGCCCCTGCCCCCGCGGCGGCGGCGGCTTCCGCCACCAGCCGTGCGCCATCGACCTGGATACTCTGATAGTCGGTGAAGGTGCCGACCAGATTGACGACCGCGTCCGCGCCGTCGACCGCGCGCGCGATCGTGTCGGGCCGCTTGATGTCGGTGCCGACGAACTGCACCTGGCCCAAGCCGCCCAGCGGCTTCAGGAAAAAGGCGCGGCGCGGGTCGCGCTGGGCGATACGGACGCGCGCGCCCGCCGCCATCAGTTCCTGGGCCACATAGCGGCCGACGAACCCGCCGCCGCCGATAAGGGTGATGAGCTTGTCGCGCATGGTCTTGGAAACTGCCTTTCGAACCCGGTCGTTCGCGGCCCGCAATGCCGCGTCGCAACCCAAACGGCAAGTCGTCAGCAAGGCTCCGCATTTTTCCGCCGAAAGTGCGTTGACAACCCCGCGGCCCCTCCCCTAGAGGCGCCGGCCTACCCCGTGCCCAGATGGCGGAATTGGTAGACGCACCAGCTTCAGGTGCTGGCGCTCGCAAGGGCGTGGAGGTTCGAGTCCTCTTCTGGGCACCATTTCCCTGTGCGCGAATGACCGCCACAGGTTGAAAAATCGGCAGAAATCTGCGATAAAACGGCACGATCTGGTCGCTGCCGTCCGCTATTGTTCGCCTTCAGCCGGGCACTTTTGGGGGCCACGTTGGGGGCCATTTCAAAATGTGCTTCTGGAGTGGCCCCCATGCCCCTGAATGACGTTGCGATCCGCGCTGCCAAGCCCGGCCCCAAACCGATCAAGCTCTCCGATGAGCGCGGCCTGTTCCTGCTGGTGCAGCCTTCGGGCGGAAAGCTGTGGCGGTTGAAGTATCGGATCGCGGGCAAGGAAAAGAAGCTGTCGCTTGGGCGATATCCCGATGTGGCGCTGAAGGAAGCGCGCGAGCGGGGCGCTGAAGCACGAAAGCTGATCGCGGCTGGCGTCGATCCTTCGGAGAAGAAGCGGATTGACCGGCTGGATGCGACGCTGAAGGCGGCAACCACGTTCAAGGCAGTGTCGGACGAGTATATCGAAAAGTGCGAGCGTGAGGGCCGCGCCGATGTGACGGTAGGCAAAGCGCGATGGCTGCTGTCGCTGCTGGAACCGGCTCTAGGCACCCGGGCGATTGACGAAGTTAGCCCGGCTGAACTGCTGGCGGCGCTGAAGAAGGTTGAGGCGCGGGGCCATCTGGAAACGGCGCGACGGATGCGATCCTTCGCCAGCCGCGTGTTCCGCTACGCCGTTGCTACATCGCGCGCCACTGCTGACCCGGCCGCCGCGTTGCGCGGTGCCTTGGTAGCTCCGAAGGCCACGCATCATGCCGCTATTCTCGAAGCCAAGGGCGTAGGCGCACTGCTGCGCGCGATCGACGGATACGAAGGGCAGCCCATGACGCAACTCGCGCTCAAGCTCGCACCGCATGTATTCGTGCGACCGGGCGAGCTGCGGCAAGCCGAATGGTCGGAAATCGATTTGGAAGCGGGCGTGTGGAAGATCGCCGCCGAAAAGATGAAAATGCGCCAGCCGCATATGGTGCCGCTATCCCGCCAAGCGATCGAAATTTTCCGGGCGGCGCAAGCGTTAACCGGCCGCCATCAATATGTGTTTGCGTCGCTCTATCCCGGCACTCGCCCCATGTCGGAGAACACGATCAACGCGGCGTTGCGACGGCTGGGCTATGCGGGCGACGAGATGACCGCACACGGCTTCCGCGCCATGGCCAGCACGCTGTTGAATGAAAGCGGCAAATGGAATCCCGATGCGATCGAGCGTGCCTTGGCGCATAAGGCGGCGGACGGAGTGCGCGGCGCATATCATCGCGGCGCGCATTGGGCTGAGCGCGTCGAAATGGCGCAATGGTGGTCCAACCATTTGGACACGCTTCGCTTGAACTCGCTAGCGTAGTGCGTTCCAATAGCTGTAGCCGAATGGCCTGATGGGCCGTCGGACGCCGCCGCCTCAGCGGCCCGCTGTGCAATTCGAATTTGCTGAGGTACGGTTTTTCGCGGCACAAACAGGAACGATTGACCATGCAGTTTCACGTGATCGACCGAGGTACATGGCCGCCCCAAGCGGCCTCCAATTCTGTATATCTGCGGATTGATTACTGGAACGACTATTCGTTCGTCACATCCTTTGAGGTGATAGCGTTTGACCAAAATGGCAAAAAACACGAGCTGCCGAGTGTTCGTATCGGATTTCCGAAACAAACAATAGATACTCCTACCTACAAGAACCTCCCCCGCACGTTTGATCGCGTTCCGCCGGGATTCTTTTCCCTGGGTATTAGCGTAGATTACTATCGAACACTTTTTAGGGACTTCGACGTTCATTGGCGAAGAGACTTTCTTGACCGCCTCTGTGATGTAGTTTTTAGGCCTGATGTTCTAGAGAAGGCCAAGGATGAGGAGGTCTTTAAAACGTCGTTTCTGCGTTCGGTTTCTCTTACGGAAATCAAAGATCAATATGTCAGTGTTCTTTCCGGGGATGTTTCTCTTACCGACTTCGAGTTTGGGTTCATACTGCCCCAGTCACCGAGTTTTGCCGGGTTTGACCTAACATTCGAGGTTAAGGCCAATTCGCTTCCGAGCTCTAATATGCATGCTCTAATCGGAAGAAATGGGGTCGGAAAGACTACTTTGTTAAATTCAATGGTTCGTGCGATAGTCGAGCCGGACGAAACCCGCGCGCACTTTTATACTCCATCCGGTTTTGGTAATCTAGTTCTGCCACAAGATTACTTTTCGAGTATTGTCTCGGTCGCATATAGCGCATTCGACCCATTCGACCTTCCCGCTGAAGACGAGCGCGGCCGTTACTCGTATATTGGGATGACCGATTATTCTGAAGGTGATGACGGGGCTATAATTAAGTCGCAACGCCAGATTATCAACGAATTTGTAGCCGCCCTGGAGATTTGCCTTAGCGACGAGGCGCGAAAGAATAGATGGCTTACAACGATCACTATTTTGCAAAGTGACGACAACTTTGCCGATATGAATCTTTCAGCGCTTGTTGATCTGCCTATCGCCGAGCGCGAAGCTGTTGCGCGAAGGCTCTTTATCAAAATGAGCTCGGGTCATTCTGTCGTTATCTTAACTATGACGCAGTTGGTAGCAAGATTACAGGAGAGAACGCTGGTTCTTATTGATGAGCCTGAGAGCCATCTGCACCCTCCACTACTGTCTGCTATGATAAGAAGTTTAAGCCAACTTCTGCACTCTAGAAACGCGGTCGCGATAATCGCGACTCATTCGCCGGTGGTCCTTCAAGAAGTGCCCCGGTCATGTGTTTGGAAGGTGTTCAGGTCAAAGCTGGCTTCCAAGAAGAAGCGTCCAGATACCGAGACTTTTGGAGAGAATGTAGGGACGCTTACTCGAGAGGCGTTTGGCCTTGAGGTTGAGCGCTCGGGATTTCACACAGTACTTGCGGAAATGGTAGAGTTAGGCGGTTCATATGACGACATCATACGTAGACTTGGGGGATCGCTTGGCAATGAGGCCAAAGGAATACTCCGTGCCCTGGTCATAAATCGCGATGAGAACTGAGTAGGATGCGGAAGCTTGATTTGCCTGCTTATGGCGTCCTCGACCTCTACGATGCTGCAACGAGAGAGATAACTGATCCCGCCCTGAGAGCAAAGTTCGCTGCAAATAGAAGTGAAATTGAGCCTGCTTTCAATGCTTACTATGGCGTATCATCCGGTGCGACATGGCACAATCTGCCGCGGGCCCTTTGGGGGCAGGAGCATCAACTCGTCGTGGGCCAGCTCACTAAAGGTGAGCTTAACTCTCTATACAGCACCTGGGTCGTCAAAACCGCTGGTGACGCTAGACGCATATATGACGCGATCAAAATCTCCTCCGGTGGGGAATGCCCTTATTGCGGTGGCGTATCCGACATGGGCGAAGAGGGGGAGCTTGGGACTTTAGACCACTTTCTACCCAAAGCGTACTTTCCTACTTATTCAACCCATCCGTTCAACCTCGTCCCGGCTTGCGCGGTCTGCAACAAGGGAATGCATAGTAGTTTCCCTGTCGCACCAGATAAGCAGCCTTTGCATCCCTACATGGATGCAGACATGTTCTTCTCGGAGCAATGGGCTCGAGCCGTGGTTCGGGAAGGTGTTCCGGTCGTAGTGGATTTTGATGTTGACGCGCCCAACCACTGGAATGCTGTCGCTCGAGGGCGGATTATCCAGCACTTCTCTAGCTGCAATCTCCGGAAGCGATATCGTTCTCGAGTATCGCAGGAGGTTATCCCGTTAATCGATCAGAGGAATACCTCACTCCGAGACCTTAGTGTAGATCAATTCCGCGCGCATCTCGCGGTGGTATCCGTGCAGCAATCTTTACCCATCAACGGCTGGAAGCGAACCCTTTATAGGGCCTTAGCTGCGTCGGATTGGTTTTGCAGTTACGATTTCACCTAGGGTCAGGACTCGTTGATCACAGCCAGAAGATGATGGTGGCAGCGAGGGCGACGGCGGAGAAGAAGGCGTTTGGGCACCGATCGTAGCGGGTGGCGACACGGCGCCAGTCCTTCAGACGGCC